>NZ_CP102294.1:2085011-2780015 GCF_025144665.1 Alistipes ihumii AP11
CGGCGCGGCTGCCCGGGATGCCGTCCCTCACGCGGTAGAACACGTCGGCCTCGCCGTAGAGCCTGCTGTGGAACAGCCCGAAGTCGAGACCGACGTTCCATATCTTCATCTGTTCCCACGACAGCATCGGATTGGCGAGGCCCGTCGCGGTGAGTCCCTGCACGGCCTGCGAGCCGATGATATACGAGCTTCCGTAGACATAGCCGGCCAGGTAATCGAAATTGGCCACGCCGTCATAGCCGGTCATGCTGAATCCGGCCCGCAGCTTCAGGTTGTCGATCACGCTCGTGTTGTCCTTGATGAAAGGCTCCTCGGAGATTCTCCAGCCGGCCGATACGCTCGGGAATACGCCCCAGCGCGAATGTTTGTCGAATTTGGCCGAACCGTCGTAGCGGACGGTCGCTTCGAATAGGTATTTCGAACGATAGGCGTAGTTGAGCCGGCCGATAAGGCTCGAACGGCCCATTTCCGACGCGCGGCCGTCGGCGAACTGATTCTGGAGTCCTCCGGCGAACAGATACGGGATGGAGGTCGTCGCGAAACCGGTCCGTTGCGCCGTGATCCAGCTGTCGTCGTAGTCGATCAGCTCGTACAGCAGCAGAGCCTTCAGGTCGTGGTCCTCGGCGAAAGTACGTTCGTAGTTCAGCGAGAACTGGGCCGTCAGCCGCTGTCCCTTGCTGGCTTGCTGAGTCAGCTTTTTCTCGAGGGAGAGAGACTGGAGCGTGTAGGTGTCCGATGCGTAGTTGTACAGATAGGTATCGGGCAGGTATTGGAAGAATTTGTAATCCTGGGACCATTTGTCCAGCGCTACGAATGCCTTGGCCGACAGGCCAGGTACGGCGGTCACGTCGTACTTGAGCGAGCCCGAGGCGCGAATCGATTGCGTGTCCGTGTCGCGCGTGCCGCTCAGATTACGGTTGCTCGAGATGTGCGCGCCGCCGGTGCCGTTCGTGCTGGCGTACGGAATCTTCGTCGGGTCCGGAAGCGAGCTCGGATAGATCGGCTCGGTGTTCCAGATATCGTTCCAGACCGAGTTCTCGCCCTGGTCGTCGCGCCAAGGGAAGCGGCGGTTCTCGATGATCGTCGAGAAGTCGACCGACATGCTCAGGTTTTTGAGTATTTTCGCGTCGATGTTCGAACGGATATTGTAGCGCTGGTAGTTGCCGCCTCCGCGCCGGATCATCGATTCCTGATCCAGATAGCCGAAGAATCCGTAGTACTTGATCTGCTCGGTTCCGCCCTGCAGCGACAGGTTGTGCTGGTGCTGGGGCGTCATTTTGCGCATCAGGTAGTCTACCCAGTCCGTGCTCGGGTAGTCGGGATCGGTGCCGGCGTAGTACTTTTGTATCTGCTCTTCGGAGAACCGGGCCGTTTCGGCCGGCTGACCCGACTGGATATGCGCTTCGCGCACGAGTTCGGTATACTGTCCGGCCGAGGTCATTCGCATCAGGTTCGTCGGGTTCTGGAACGTGACCGTGCTGTTCAGCGTGATCGTCGGCTTGCCTTCCTTGCCTCGCTTGGTCGTGACCAGAATCACGCCGTTGCCGGCCCGGGCTCCGTATACCGCTGCCGAGGCGTCTTTGAGCACCGAGATCGACTCGATCTCGTTCGCGTCGATGTTGTTGAAGTCGCCTTCCACGCCGTCGACGATCACCAGCGGGGGATCGAAGCCCCGGATGCTGAGCGTCGCGGCGTCCGCTCCGGGCAGGCCGCTTTGCTGTTTGGTAATCAGGCCCGGCAGTCGTCCGGCCAGCGCGTTGGTCGTACTGGCGACCGGTGCGACGGTCAGGTCCTCCGAGCGGACCGTCGCAACGGCTCCCGTCAGGCTTTCCCGCTTGGCCGTGCCGTAGCCGATGACGACCATTTCCTGCAATTCGGTGGATTCCTCTTCCAGCGTGATGTCGATCCGGGTCCGGCTGCCGATTTCCACCTGTTGCGGAATATAGCCCAGATAGGTGACTTGCAGCATGTCCTCCGGCGATGCCGTGATCCGGAAGCTGCCGTCCGTTCCCGTGGCGGTGCCGTTGGTCGTCCCCTGCACGAATACGTTGGCGCCGATAATCGGGTTGCCCAACGCGTCGGTGATCTTTCCTGTTACGGTGACCGGTTTGGACGACCGCGCGGGGACATGGCCGATCGTGATGTGCCGGTCGGAGATTTGGTATCCCAGACCGGTTCCCCGGAGCAGTAGGTCGAGCGCTTCCGAGAGCGGGCGATTGCGGACGTTCAGGCTGATTTTGCGGTTCCGGTCGATGTCATCGCTCTTGTAGAGAAACATCAGTCCGGTTTGCCGTTCGATTTGTCCGGCGGCTTCCGAGAAAGTTCCGTCCTGCACGGCTACCGTGACCGGTCGGTTCAGCACGGCCTGCTGGGCCGATGCCTGTAAAATGCTAAATGCCAATAATAAAAAGCAGGGTAATATGGCATGTAGTGAAAAATTTTTCATAAATTTGTACGTTTTTAAAAGGTCGCCGATACCCGTTCCGTCTACTTAGGGGGTAATGGACGGGGATCGGATTGAATGGATTAAAAACAAACGGAGTCGGATCGGGTCTTACCTGTTCCGGCTTTTTTTAGGGGGGGATCAGCTGGTTTTCATGGCTCGAAGTGGTTTTAGGTTTTCGGTTTCGGGATTATGACGGTTCACTTTTTTTCCAGCGCGAAGTCGTTTCCGTGCTGTACGACCGTGAATCTTTTCTCGAAGTTGAGGGTCTCGAGCACTTCCGTGATTTTCTGTTCCAGAGGGAAGGCGCCCGTGTAGCGGACAGAGCCCAGCGAATCGTCGACGGCGATTTCGATCCCGTAGTATTTTTCCAGCCGCGAGACGATCATCGACAGCGGCTCGTCCCGGAAGCGGAACACGCCGTCGGTCCACGTGCGGTTCCTGTCTTCGTCCGAGAGCAGGGTTGCGGTCAGCTCTCCGGTGCGCGTGTCGAAGCGGCATTGCTCGAAAGGTTTCATCCGCACCGACTCCAGCAGCGAGCCCTCCGTTCCGAGCACGTCGAGCTGCACCGCCCCGCTCAACAGCGTGACGATATTGAACGTATCTCCGTCGTAGGCCATCACGTTGAACGAGGTTCCCAGTACGCGGATTCTCTGGCGCTCGGTGTGCACGACGAACGGTTTGCGCGGGTCGCGCGACACGTCGAAATAGGCTTCGCCGTCGAGCCATACCTCGCGGGCCGATCCGTCGAACGAGGTCGGATAGCGCAGTCGGGACGATGCGTTCAGCGTGACCCTGGTCCCGTCCGAAAGAACGACTTCCGAATGGTTTTTCGCTTCGGCGGCCACTTCGTTGTATCCGGCGGCTCGGTGCAGGACGACATGACGGCTCATTGCGAAGCCGGCCGACAGGGCGATCAGCGCGACGGCGGCATAGCGCAGCGCGGTCCGGGCCATGCGGCGCAGAGGCGTACGGTCCGACGTCCGGCCGGCGGTTCGGTTTTCGCCGCTCCGGATACTCGTTTGCCGGACGAGCCTTTCCCAGCCGGCTTCGATTTGCCGCTGGTCGAGCGGATTCATCCGTCCCATGTCGTACAGGTTCTTCATCTCGAACAGCGTTCGGCGGGCCTGCTCGTCCCGCTCGATCGTTTCGAGCAGGCGCTCTGCCTCCTCGGGCGACAGTCGTCCTTCGAGGTATGCCGCGGTCAGGGATTCTATCGTGTCGTTTCCGTTCATTTTCCTGTCTGTTTGGCGTCTTTGGGCCGCCCTTTTATATTACAAACGATTCTGAACGGTTTTTTACTTACCGGATCGGTCCGATATTTTGCATGGAAACGAGAAAAATCAGAAAATTTGCCTGCCGAGAACCAGCCAGCCGCCCAGCGTCAGGATTCCCGTCAGCGAGCGGCGGAGCAGTTTCAGCGCCTTGTACAGCTGAGCCTCGACCGTGCGCTGCGAAATGCCGAGTTCCGCCGCTATGTCGCGGCTTTTGCAGCCGTCGAGGTATGTTCTCCGGAAAATCTCGCGGCAGCGGTCGGGCAACTTGTCGATTTCGAGATAGACGGCCCGTAGCTGCCGCTCGTCGGGAGCATGTTCCCAGTGCGCTTCGTGGTATTCCAGTTCGTGCAGCTTCAGTTGCGCGATGGTTTTCGACAGGAAGTTGTTTTCGACCTGCTGATGCCGGACGTGATCGCGGCAGGCGTTCAATACGCAGCGGAACAGATAGCGGCGTATTTCCGTTTCGGGCATCCGGAACCGCCGTGCGGTCCAGATACGGACGAAGACATCGTGTACGAGGTCGCGTGCCGTGCCGTCGTCGACGAAACGTTCCGCATAATTGACCAAGGCCGAGACATGCAGCCGGTAGAGCAGGTTGAATGCCGTCAGTTCGGAAAGCTCTGTTTCCGTGGAGTATGCCGGTGACTCCGTCATGGTTGGTCGGGTGGATCGCTCGCGGTATGGGTTACGGATATAGAACAAAAATAATATTTTCGGGCTTAAGTGTGCTTTCCTTCGGTTCTTTTTTTCGGGGCGAGGGAGAGGCCGGTGCGTCGTACGACGCGAGCGGGAAAAGGTAGGACGACTTTCCGGAGACCGGGAAGGTCGCGTTTCTGGCAGGATTGTCCGGATTCCGGCGCTGAGACGTAAAATGTTCTAGTCTGAGGACGGGTGATTCGCCGGGCCGGATAAAAGCGTACGCGTTCGCTACTGGTCGGAGTCCGATATGGTTTCCTTGATTTCGCTCAGTTCGACCAGTTTGTTGACTATGGCATAGATCGTAAGTCCGGCCGGGCTGTGGATCTGGAGCTTGCCCGCGATGTTGCGGCGGTGCGTGATGACCGTATGCAGCGATAGGCACAGCTTTTCTGCGATCTGCTTGTTGGTCATGCCTTTGACGACGCATACGACGATCTCGCGTTCGCGCGCGCTCAGCGCGTCGTGCTCCTTGCCGCCTGCCTCGGAACCGTGCAGTTGGAGAAGCTTCTCCTTGATCTGCTCGGCCGTGTCGTAGATCGAGATCGTCTGGTCGTATGCTTTCAGCGTCGAGGAGTCCGTGACCGAGTATTGCAGCGCTATGCACTTCATCGGGAGACATCCTGCTTCGCTTTTGATCTTTTGGAGCGAGAACATGCCCAGCAGCGCCGGATTGACGATCAGCATGTCGGGCTTTTGGCGGCAGAGCGCCGAGCCGAGCTGCGCTATCTCGGCTATCTCGAGTATCTGGATATTCAGAGTTGTCAGCCGTCCGAGCACCGACAGCAACCCGCTGCGGATGATGACCGACGGCTCGGCGACGGCTATTTTCATGGACGTGCTCATCGCGAACAACCGTTTTTGCGCTCGAGCTCCGCGATCAGCGGCACGAACAGGTTGTCCTCGATGCGGTTGTGGGAAGCCAGATCCGTTGCGCAGGAGAATATGTCGAACAGCACGCTGTTGAGCTCGTTGCTTCCGGTAGCCGGATAGTATTTGATGATGATATTCTTGAGCTCGGCCAGCCGCGACTCGACCTGATCGTGCTGCTTGCTGAAGATGCCGATGTGATATTTTCCGTTGCCGGATTTTCCCTGTACGAGCGAACGGACGTAGGGGAAAACGGTGGTTTCCTCGTAGTTCATGTGCTTGCGCACCTCGGCGACGTACTGGTCGAAATAGCGCATGATGGCGAACGAAACGTCGCTGTGCCCGCAGTCGATCGCTTCGATCAGCTTGCGGCGGATCAGGGGCAGACGGAAATCGAGGAAATAGCTGTGCGAGTTTTGCAGATAGCTTACCAGAGCCTCGACCGAAAGCGACGGATCGATCTGTTCGGCGGTCGTATGGTCGTCGAGCAGCAGGTTGACGATCGTCAGGAAAGTTTTCGTATCGACGCCGCTGTCCTCGCAGACTTCGCCGATCGTTTTGTCTCCGAATCCGAGCGATATGCCGAACCGGCTGATTACCAGAAGCATCGGATAATTTTCGCAGATCAGATCGCTCATTCTGTCGGTCTGCTTGTATCGGCCGAGTTTGTACATCTTCATTTTCGTTTTTCGAGGCTTGTTCGCTATGACAAAGATAACTATTTCGCGCGACTCGCCTCGGTCGGGTCCGTAGTTTCCCGGTGCCGCTCGTCGGAAGCGTACCGTCGGACAGCGCTCCGCACCCCGAACGCGACTTCAAAGTTCGCGCTTTCCGCCGCGACGGGCAATCCGTGCAAATCGGTATTTCGGGTGGTCCGAATACCTATTTTTGGGTAGTCCGGCTCGGGGTCCGACCATATGGAGCGAGTCCGGATCGCGCCTCGCGGGATGATCCGGACTCCGTGAAACTTAAAACAGATGGCATGAAGATGAGAGAAGCTATGCGGTGGCTTTCCGCATGCTTTTCCGATCGCAGTACCTCCGGCACTGCATCGATATGTCGTAGCCGAGCATCGCGCCCAGCATGAAGTCCTCCTCGGGCGACAGCCGGTTCAGAGGCTTGTGTATGAATGTCTTGACGGCGTCGAGGCATTCCTGTTTGCCGAAGTACAGGTTGACCTTCTTTTCGGAGACCTCCTGAATCATGTAGCCGATTTGCTGCCCGCGCAGCCTTTCGGCCACGATCGAGGCGCACGTACGGCACATCGTGCAGAGGACCAGGCTGCGGACTCCTTTCTTGAATTCGTAGATATGATGCATGAACATCTTCATATCGCCGAACCGGGCGTATTCCTGCTCGCTCATGACAGTTCCCTTTTCACCGCTTCGATCCAGCGGTCGGTCCGCGCGGCGGTCTTGTCGTCCTCGTTGAGTTCGTCGACGGCCAGTCCCACGAACTTTCCGTCGCGGCATACGCCCGAGTCGGTCACCGCGTAATCCTGCGGCTCGTATGCGCCGACGAACCGGCAGCCGGTAGGCTGAAGCTCTTCGTAAATCGTGCCGAGCGCGTTGCAGAACGTGTCGGGGTAGGATTCGCTGTCGCCGCAGCCGAAGAGCGCTACCGTCTTGCCGGACAGGTCCCGCGTCTTGATCTTGTCGAGAAAACCGTACCAGTCGTCCTGCAGGTCGCCGTCGCCCCATGTGGACGATCCGAGCAGCAGACAGTCGTAGCCGTCGATAGTATCGGGAGCCGCGTCCGCTACATCGTGCGTATCGGCTTTGGAAACGCCCGTTTTCAGGGCAATCTGTTCCGCGAGGGATTGGGTCGTTCCGGTCGAGCTCCCGTAGAATATTCCGATCTTGTGTTCCATATGTCTCTTTTGTTTTCGGCAAAGATAACGGGACACGACCGGTTGCGAAATACCTAAACATAGGGAAACGAGCGGCCGGAGATACCTGGAACCGGAGGAGGCCCTTGGGGGCCGAACGTAGATCGTCCGGCGGCGGACGGTTTCCGAAACCTCCGGCCCGGGACGTCGACAGGAGCGTGCGGCGAAACGTTTCGGCCGGAGCGGCCGTTCGGACGCGTTCCCGGACGCATTCCCGGACCCGTGTCCGGGCGGACGGCGGGGCTTTCGGCTGCCCTTGCTTGATTGGAATCTGATTGCAGCCGCGTCTGCTGGGATGTTCCGGCGGCAGCGAGCGTTCCGGCATAACATGGAAACGGTACGGACTGTTCTCCGGATTCAGAGCGAGTTCTCGTGCGCCGTCCGGACGAAAGCGTGGCGGAGGCTTGACGAGGCTTGCGCGAGCCGGAAAGTCAGCTTCCGCCCTTCCGTCGTCGTCAGACGCAGGCCGTATCGCCCCGACGGATCGAGAGCGGCCACCGATGCCGAAGGCAGCGCGAAGACCGTTTTCTTCTTCCCGAAAATCGATCCGACGAAAATCAGCCGCCGGTCCGTCAGTACCAACCGGCCTCCGTGCAGACCGTACGTGGCCGCGCTACCGGCCAGCAGGACCTCTCCCGGCTCCATATCGGGCCGGATCCTGTCGTAGCGGGCTATTTTCTGCCGAATCCAGGTCGCGTAGACATAGCTGATTATCCAGCTTAAAAGAATGACGCCGGCCATGTTCAGCGCCAGATAGGACGGCGACGCATTCGGTCCGGGATGGACGAGCAGCCGGTAAGCGCCCAGTACGAGGGCGAATTTCCAAAAAAAGGAGCGGCGGATGTGCGTTGTTCGGTTCATCGGGTGAGATTTTGAAGGTTTATGTTCGTATTCGTTCCCCAATATAAGAATTAAAATATTTGTTTGCAAGCGGTTCGGCGTTTCGGGCTTTGGTGTTTCCGGTTCGGCTGCGCAGTGGCGCTTCTTGGGGGGCTTGAAAAATAGGACTCGAGCGTGCTTGCCGCTATCGGCGGTCGGAGACCGTACTCCCGGCCGGGGAATGCGGCGTGCCGGCCGTTGTTCGGAACGGACCCGGACTTGAGTTCCGGAACCGAAAAGTCCTTGTTCCGATCCGGCCGCGTTGCCATGCCGCTTTCTGAACAGAACCTTGAGGCCGGCTCTTCTTTCCCGATAATTTTCGTAACTTGCCCGCCGGAAACGTTTTCCCGCCCGGCTCGTGCCGTTCTCGTTCCGGCGTGTCGTTTCCAAAGTAAGAATAGGGTATTAGGAAAAAAGAAGCTTTATGGGACACGATCATCACCATCATCTGCCGGTCGACCATCTGAACAGGGCTTTCGTGGTCGGCATCGTGCTGAATTTGGTTTTCGTCTGCGTCGAGTTCGGGGCCGGGGTCTGGCTCGACTCGGTCGCGCTGATCTCGGATGCCGGGCATAACCTGAGCGACGTGGTCAGTCTGGTGCTGTCGCTGATCGCTTTCCGGCTGGCTCGCGTGAAGCCTACGGCGAGCTATACCTACGGTTATCGGAAGAGTACCGTGCTCGTCTCGCTGCTCAACGCCTGCATTCTGCTCGTGGCCGTCGGCGTGATTCTGGTCGAGAGCGTCCGCAAACTGTATGATCCGCAGCCTGTCGACGGCGACAGTATCGCGTGGGTGGCCGGCATCGGCATCGTGATCAATGCGTTCACGGCCTGGCTGTTTATCCGCGATAAGGAGAAGGACCTGAATGTCAAGGGGGCTTATCTGCATATGGCGGCCGACACGCTCGTGTCGGTGGGCGTGCTCGTGTCGGGAATCGTCATCCGGCTCACGGGATGGTATGCGATCGATCCGGTTGTCGGCATCGCGATCGCCTTGGTAATCTTGTTTTCCACGTCTAAGCTGTTGCATGACAGCCTGCGCCTGTCGCTGGACGGCGTGCCCGTCGGAATCGACAGCGAACGCGTGCGGCGCTCCATTACGGAGACCGACCCGCGTATCGAGGATGTGCACCATGTGCACATCTGGGCGATCAGTACGACGCAGAACGCCCTGACGGCGCATGTCGTAGTCCGGTCGCTGGACGATGCCGAAGAGCTCAAGCATGAGATCAAGCACCGGCTGGAGCACGAAGGAATCGGTCATGCGACGCTTGAGTTCGAGCTTTGCGGCGAACATTGCGCGAAGGAGTGCCCGGAATGCAGGTAAGCCCGAGCACGTGCGACGCAGTCGCTGCGGCGACCGCCGGGACGAGCGGGCGCCCGTAACCCCTCCGAGGCGAGCCGTCGGACTTGTGAATCGGTAGCGCGCGTTTCATTATTTCGTTGTTGTGCGGCGATAGGGTACCGTTGTCGCTCCTTAACTCGTTTCGTGTTGCTGGCCGATTCCCTTCGCGGATATTTTCGTGCCGTCGCGATCCGTTCTCGCCGTATGCACACAAAATTTGAAGAAAAATTCGCGCGAACTTTCAAAATATCGCGGATTTGTATATCTTCGCACCCGGAAATGGAGAGATGCCGGAGTGGTCGAACGGGGCAGACTCGAAATCTGTTGAACTGCTTATGTGGTTCCTAGGGTTCGAATCCCTATCTCTCCGCCACGTTGAAAGCCAAGAGGCGACAACGATAGGTCAAATCCTGCAGGATCAAATACTTGCAGGATTTTTTCTTTTTTGGGGTATCGTCAAAACCAGCGCGAAAAAGGCTCTGAAACAGGTAGCAGAGTATCCAAATCGTTACCTGAAGACCTTACACCCGATCAGGTAACGATTTGTCCGGAATTGTCTTATTTGCAGTCGAATATGGCTAAGAGGATCTGTCGAGACGAAAAACGGGGTCAGTAATTTTGTAAACATTATAATTCCCTTTTTGTATGGACAAATAAACCGGTCTTCTTTCCATTAGATAGAACGATCCGGAATAGGATATCGAACGTATGTTGGAATATTATCATCGTAAGGGCTATTCCGACAGTTGGATCAATCAACGACTGCAATCTATCGAGATTCGCAAGGAACTGACCGACGAATGGGAACGGCGCGTCGTTAAAAAGGCCGGAAATATGCCGTTTTAACCGGTATCATCACGCTGACGGCACCGTTCGTCATGGCCGTATGGGGGGTGTATCGGGATTGAAACATCTTCGGTCTAAAAAGTAACGATACACAAAATATAAATCCTTTCTCTCGGGAGGAGATATAAATCAGGGGATAGAATTGCAAACTCTATCCCCTGATTTATGTTACAGGCCGAATCCGCGTTTTACTTTCGGTCCGGGTTTATGATTTTCTCCAGTAACGTTCGGCTTTAGCGAATCCGATCTACTTTCTTTTATCGTAATACGCCGGTAGCCCGATTTTTGTTTTGCCGGAGCAACGAGATCGATTTTTCGCAGACCGAGGGTCTGTAGCGGCTGCCCGTTCTTGCTGGTACGACCCGGACCGGGAAATGTGGAAGGATCCGGTCTTTCTCGCCTCCTACCGGGTCCGCATCCGTTTCCATACGGACGGCACGGCCGAAGAGTACGAGGTTGAGTTCACGACGATTCGCGGCTGTTATCGTTTCGATTCTCGGCGCGGGATGATGACATGGGAAAATGGCGAGCACTGTGTCGTTTCGCTGATGCCCTCGTATATGACGGAGGTCATTTATGAGCCGGTAGCGTGGAAACACGCCTGCGAGGAGACGTATAAGTTCGTATACGCACGTTTGTCCGTTATGAATTGAGCCGACCTCGGATAAAAACGGATCGAAACCGGGTTACGCAGACTTCGTTTATAAAAGCGGTTCTCGTGCAGTCTGTGCTTTTCCCCTTTCATACGTTAAGGCTTTCGTTGTCCGGGGGCGCGGGGACCGGCCGTTCGGTTTTGGCTTCGACTCGGAACAGACTGAAAATTTCCGGTTTGTCGGAGTGGTAAGTTTCTTATTAATAAATTATTATGTCTTGCGCCTTTTTGTGCCGCATCATCTTTTGGCATCAGTTCCGAGGCGGTTTTCCGGTCGATTTTTCCGGTTTTTTTACAGAGCCAGCAGTTCGGCTTCTTTCGTCCGTGTACTGCCGGCAATCTGTTCCTCCAAAGAAGGCTTGGGGCCGTTTGGTACGTTTGGGCGTAACGGTCGGCTTAAAATATGCAATGCGCTACGATATGAAAGTTCCGTAAAATGGCCGATCGGAAGATTGGCTTTCTTTTTATATGTGTAGTATATTATTCAGTAGATTCGATATACGAATCCTTATAACGCTCACCCGTAAGTCTAACCATAAATCCCAATCTTATGAAAAACACCCAAACTTTTTCCAACAAAATGGTCGACCTGACCGGTATGCAGGATTACGAACGAATTACGGCTGAGTTCAACCGCTTGACAAAAGACTATTATGCGAAGGAAAAGAATCCCGTTCAGCGGTTCCGCACTTTGCGCCAAATACGGATCAGACTTGCGTCGGCTAAAAAGGTTTACGAGGTGGCCGGTAAAGAGAGCGAGTATATTATCCGCTTGTTGAAAAACGAAGAGGAGATTGTTTTGATGTTCGCATCCCAGGCGAAAGATTCGGATCTTTCGCCGACCGAAAACAGAGCTTTACGTCTGAACTGGTCGGGCAAACAGATCGATTTGGTCGAGATCGTCTACGGTCTTTATGTCGGCCGGTGTATCAACGGAGGACGATGCGGCATTCAGGAGATTGCAGCCGTTTTCGAGCGATTGTTCGGTGTCAGATTGCCGCATATCTACAACCGACTGTTGGCTATCCGAAACCGTAAAAACGGACGGACCCCGTTTTTGAAATGGCTCAGCGAGCAGATCGAGCGGGATGCCGACCAGAAAGACGAATAAGTAAGTGACCCGTAATCGCCAAACAGAGGACAGGAGGCCCATCCTAGGCCCCTTGTCCTTCGTTTTGCAGCAAGGTCATCGTGCAAACGAATTCGCAGGAAAGAGAGAGTCCGTTGAATTCGGACCCACTGGGAGCGACTGCAGGAAAAGCCGTTCGTACCGCGAGCTTGCTTTTGTCCGCTCCCCTCATAGGTAAAGATTGAAGTACCAACGGACCGGAGGCAGTTAACGCCTTCCGTTTGAATATTCTGATATTTAAATTTTTCAATGTTACTCGGGTTTTCTCGGCGATTTGTTCTTTCGTGTTCGTTTTGGAATGATGGATCTGATTGTAGCTTTGATTAAAGAACGGCCCGATTTTTCATTTTTCGGTCCGATTTTTCCGCAAAACGAATGCAAACCGCTTGAAAAAGCTTTAGAACCGTGTGCGGTGAGATAAAATATGAAGTTCCTCTATGGGCTTTGCAATTTTTATTGTATTCACGATTAGATTTTTATCGAATATTTCGTCATAAAAAACAGGGTAGTTACCATATACTTATCAAATCGATTCGTTTTCGTTTCCGACCTTCGTACAGCAATCGCCCGACAACTATTATTCTACTGATTCAAACTTAGGATTATGACACGAATCGTTTCCCGACGTCTTCCCGCTTTTTCTCTGCCGGAGTTACTCGTTGTTTTGGTCATTATCGGGATTCTGGTACTGATCGCGCTGCCGAACCTGATGCCGCTCATCTCGCGGGCCAAGAGCACCGAAGCCCAGCAGCAGCTCGTTTTTCTGCACACGCTCGAGAAGAACAACTTCTACACCTACTCGAAGTATTCCGCCTCGCTCGAGGAGCTGGGCTTCGAGCAGCAGCCTCTGGTCACCGAGGGCGGTCATGCCAACTACCGCATCGAGATCGTCGAGGCTTCGGAGCGGGGATTCCGGGCTACGGCGACGGCCGTGGTGGATTTCGACGGCGACGGCGAGTACAATGTCTGGGAGATCGATCAGGACAAAAACCTGAAAGAGACCGTCAAAGACTGACCGGCAAACCGAACACGCAAACCTTTTTATAATCGGAGATCGGAGCAGCCGGTCCCGATCCCGGTCCCGATCGAATCCCATTACATTTTAACGAACGATGTGGCCACAAGCTCTATATCTGCTCCCGGTCGTTCCGGCCCTCTCGCTGGCCGTGTCGGATTTCCGGCATCGGAGTATTCAGGCTTACGGGCTTGCCGCATTCGCTTCATGCGTATTGTCTACCGCTGTACTCATGTTGCCGGCACGGACGATACTGTACAATATGCTGACGAACGTATTGCTGCTGGGATGGATGTTCGGCGGCGTGTGGGTATATCTCCGCTTACGTTACCAGCGACAAGCAAATCTCTTTCGACAATACATCGGTTCGGGAGACGTGTGGTTCCTCTTGCTGCTGACCCCTCTTTTCGCTTTGCCGGTCTATGTCGTGCTGCTTCTGTGCGGCTTCGCCTGCGGATTGCTCTACGGGACCTTCGTGCGGATCTTTTTCCGGAAAGAGACGACGATTCCGCTGGTTACGTTTCTAAGCCTGCCGCTGACCGCTTATATGTCGTACCGCTTTTACCTTTCGCTGCCATGACCCTTCCCGAGCGCATACCGACCGAAATCGTGCAGTTGTTCGCTTCCGTCGAGGCGTGGAATTACCGGCTCGTGCCTTACGCGCGTAAGGATGGGGCCGTATTGTGCGCAGGGGAACGGGGACGCGACTACGCTTCCGTGTCACAGGAGATCGAGGTGCTGTCCGGATTCCGGGTACAGATCGAGCCGGTCGGGCCGGACGAGCTCTCCCTGCTGCTGAATCGCTACTACCGCCGGGAGGAGACTCGCCCGATATCGGGGCGGACGGCCGACTTGAGCCGCATCGGCAGCGGACAGGGCTTTCTTACGGACCTGATCGGCGAAGCATTCGACGAATATGCGAGCGACATCCATTTCGAGCCCTACGAGGAGCGCTGTCGCATCCGCCTGCGCATCGACGGCAAGCTCGTCGAGAAGTACGTGCTCGACCGGAGCGGTTACGCCTCGATCGTCAACCAAATCAAGATCATGGCGAACATGGATATTTCGGAGCGCCGCCTGCCGCAGGACGGGCGCATCCTCTACCACCGGGGCGATCGCAAGTTCGACCTGCGCGTCTCGTCGCTTCCGACGATTTACGGAGAGAAAGTCGTGCTGCGCCTGCTGACGCGCCATGCCGAGTTGCTGGAGCTCTCGAACCTCGGTTTCTCGGAGCGGCAGCTCGCCGACTACGAGTCGGCCATCGCGCGCCCGCACGGCATGGCGCTAATCACCGGACCTACCGGTTCGGGCAAGAGCACGACGCTCTATGCGACGCTCCGGCGGCTGAACCGCGAGTCGGGCAACATCCTTACGATCGAGGACCCGGTCGAATACACGCTCGAGGGAGTGAACCAGGTACAGCTCAAAGAGGAGATCGGCCTGACCTTCGGCGCTGCGCTGCGCACCTTTCTGCGTCAGGACCCGGACATCATCATGCTCGGCGAGATCCGCGACGCCGATACGGCGGCGATGGCGATCCGCAGCTCGCTGACGGGCCATCTCGTGTTCTCGACGATCCATACGAACAGCGCATGGGGCAGCGTCTCGCGGCTGCGGGACATGGGCGTGCATCCGTACCTGCTCTCCGGCACGCTGATCCTTTGCGCCGCGCAGCGGCTCGTCCGCCTGCTGTGTCCCGACTGTAAAAAGGAGGCGATGCTGACCGAGCCGGAATACGAACAAATATACGGTCAGCCGAGGTACTCCGATAGAAAGGGCACGGGAGAACGGATCTCGGAAGCCGCAGCCCCGGGCGACGATGCGGACGCGAACCGGACGGAGCCTTTCCCGCCGGCTGGCCCGCGCGACGGCGCAGGCCGTATACCCGCTTCGGGGAGAACCGGACCGCAGCCGGCCGGGAAAGCGGCCCGCAACGACTCCGGCCATCCGTCGCCCCCGACCGGCTCCGCATCATGCGGAACGGGGGATGCGCCTGCCCGGACGCACTTCCGTCCCGTCGGCTGCGAGCGATGTTACTACACGGGCTACCGGGGCCGCCGGGCGATCTACGAGGTGATCCCGATCGACGACGAGCTCGCCGAGGCCGTTCGCGAGAGCCGTCCCGATATCGCCCCGCTGCTCAAGAAACGTGGCATCACCACGCTGAAAGACTCGGCCCTCGATCTGTTCCTTTCCGGGCAGACGTCACTCGAGGAGGTACTGCCGCTGCTCAGGGAGTGAATACGGATCACGCATCGATAATCCATACGCCGCTCATACTCCGAATCGCCTAAACGAACGACCCGACACTACCTATTTTATTCGATACGACCTGCCCAATAACCCGCAACCTATGAAGAACCTATACCTCTTTTCGATTCTGCTGGTCTGGACGCTGTGTCTTCCTGCCGCCGTGTCGGCGCAGTCCGACGGCACGGAGCGTATCGCCGCGATCCGCGCCCGGCTCGACACGCTGACCCGGCGCGACGAAGCCTACCTCGGCGAGGTGGATCTGTCGGTGGGCGAGGCTCCGCTCTCCGAGCTGCTGCGCTCGGTGGCCCAAGTGGGCGGTGTGAACCTGAGCGTGCGCGACGGGGCGAACCTGACGGTGAGCTGCAACTTCACGCGGGCCCGCATCGACGAGCTGTTGCTGTTTCTGTGCGAGCAGTACGGACTGGACGTGCAGGTCATCGGGAATATCGTCTCCGTATTCCCGTACAAAGCGCCTGTCGCTCCGCCGCCCGAACCGTCGGTGCGGTTCGACCGCTCCGACTCGACGCTCAGCTACGACCTGATCGCCGTGCCGCTGCGCGAGGTAGCCCGGCGCATTACCGACAGCACGGGCGTGAACCTGATCGTTCCGCAGACGCTGTACGAACGGCCCGTATCGGGCTACATCGCGGCGATGCCTTTCGCCGAAGCGCTCGGCTCGCTGGCCGAGATCAACAAGCTGGAGGTTACCCCCGTCAAGGGCAGCGGAGCATGGGCATTCTCCGAGCCGCCTTCCGAGACCGGAGGCTCGCCCGCTCCCGCCTCGAACTATGTCCGTCGCCGGCAGTTCGCAGCCTCTCAGCTTTCGGTGGACAGTACGGGGCGAATCACGGCGATGATCGACCGGGGCAACATATACGACATCATACTCGATGTCTGCGAGCAGTTGAAACTCGACTATTTCTTTATCACGCCCGTCAATGCGCAGACGAGCATCTACCTGAAAAACACCGACGCGAAAACGCTGTTCGACCTGCTGCTCACGGGCACGGCCTACACCTACTACGAGGAGGGAGGCGTCTATATGTTCGGCGAGGCGAAACGCGAGGGCCTGTTCTCGACGCGCATCGTCCCGATGCATTACCGCACGGTGGACAAGCTCGCGGAAGCGATCCCCGACAACCTGAAAAAGGGGGTGCAAACGGCCGCTTTCGGCGATCTGAACAGCATGATCCTGAGCGGCGATCAGCGACAGGTAGCCCGCATCGAGCAGTTCCTGCGCTCGATCGACCGCACCGTGCCGCTCATCACGATCGAGGTGATGATCGTCGACGCCTCGAAGGACGTGCTGCTGGAAGCGGGTCTCGGCCTCGGATTGGGTACGGAGCCGACGCAGACGAGCGGTACGCTCTCCCCGGGTCTCGACATGACGCTCGGGGCGGGAGCCGTCAACAGTCTGGCAAATAAGATAGGTCTTGTAAAGCTCGGAAAGGTGACGCCGAACTTTTATGCCAGCCTGAAGGCGATGGAGCAGGACGGCACGATCGAGCTGCGCTCGACGCCCCGGCTCTCGACGCTCAACGGCCGCGAGGCGGTGCTCACCAGCGGGGAGATGCAGTATTACAAGGAGACGAACAATACTTACATGGGTACGCAGAACCCCGTGCAGTCGACCTCTTACGTCTGGAAAAGCGTCGAGGCGAACATGACCCTTTCGATCACGCCCTATGTGAGCGAGGACGGCCATATCACGATGACGATCGACCTGTCGCAAAGCGAGTTCACCGACCGTACCGAAAAGGAGGCTCCGCCGGGGACTACCACGCGCAGTTTCCGTTCGATGGTGCGCGTGAAAAACGAGGAGACGGTGCTGCTGGGCGGCATCGACCGGCAGTCGCGCGAGAAAAGCTCGCAGGGACTGCCTTTCATCGCCCGCGTGCCGGTGCTCAAATGGATCTTCGGCACGCACAAGAACAACAAACAGGAACGCCGGCTGAACGTATTCATCAAACCGACCGTGGTCGAATAGAAATGAAAAACAACCCCTCGTCAAATCGCCCGACCGCAGGTCTCTGTCCCGGAAACCCCGACCGGAACGAACGCCTTGGGAAAGCATACTGAATCATGAAAAGAAAACTTTTGCAACGACTCGTCGGTCCTTCGACCGTGCTCTGCATCCGCTTCGGGGAGGCGGACCGCTACGCGATGCGCCTGTTCGTACTCGGTCTCGATCGAAGCGGTCTCCGAATCCTGCGGGAGTGCGCCGATCCCGACGCCGATGCGCTGAAAAAGGAGTGCTCGGGCCGTCCCGTCCTGATTTCGGTCTCCGGGTACGGAATCGTCACGAAGCCGACCGAAGATACGGCGATCGTCGAAAAGGTGACCTCGGATCCCGAAACGTTCGCATGGAGCTTTTCGGACGAAAAGGAGGATTCAGGGAGTATCAGCTTCGTTCGCCGCGAGCAAGTCGAACCGCTCGGGCAACGGCTCGCGGCGAACGGCATTCCTTCCATAAATATTCGCTACGAGCGGGTGGCGGCAGATCCCGAGCAAGAGGCCCTGCGGCAAGCGGAACGTTTTTATCGCGATACGTTGAAATGGCGCACGCTTCTGCGCCCTACACCCGAAGGCCGCATGGTCGCTAAAGCGGCGGAACGCCGCCTGCGGCTGCCCGTGCTGGGCCTGATGCTGCTTCTGCTCGTAGTCAATACGTTTGCTTCCGGTTCGCTTCAAGAGCGTCGCGCACAGCAGCGGAGCGTGCTTTCCGCCCGGGAAAAGAGGCAGGACACATCGCAGGCCCGCTCCGAGCAGCGGCGAGCGGCCGTAGCGGAGTTTTCGCGCAGGCTGCCGTACCGTCATGCCCTGTTGCTGGACCGGGTAGCCTCTCACGTACCGCCCGCCGTAACGTTGAGCGTTTTGGCTGTACAACCTATAAGCAAAGCATTGGAGGATGGCCGTGACCCGGTATTCCTTATCGAGACACTTTCGATCCGGGGCGTAACGAACGATGCGTCGACCGTATCGGAACTGATGACCGGATTACGCTCCGAACCGCCGCTGCACGAAGCTCGGCTCGAAGGCTTGGAGCAAAACCGCGAAAGCGGTGCGACTGAATTCAAGATAACCGTCGCCTTATGAACCGGATCGGCAAATACGAAGGAGTCGTGCGTCTGGTCCTGCTGCTGGTCGTGCTGCCTGCGGCCGTGTACCGGTTATCGTTGGGGCGTACGGTCGCGCTGTGGGGTGAAGTGCGCAGGACGGAACGAATGCTCGCGGAGGCGGAGGCCGCACCTGTACAACCGGATGCGTCTGTCGTCATGCTCGATACGGTGGAACTGATCGCCGGGGGCGGCCTGCTCGAGCTGTTGGAGCGCCTTGACCCGGATAGCTCCGTCCGAATCGTCAGCTACACGCCTTATCTGACCCGCAAGGGTGACGACTTCACGCTGTGCACGGCCGAGATCGTGCTTTCGGGAGGCTTCGCTCCGCTACTGCGGACCCTCGACGCGACGGAGCGGGAACTCTCCGGCTGCCGTTTGCTTTCTTCGGAGTTCAAAACGATCCGCCGGGGACGGCAGACCTCGCTGCTGTTGACCCTCGTTGTCCAGCAACTGACCGATAAACCGTAAACCCTTGTGATATGAAATCCGATCCGACAAACCGTTCCCTCCGGCCGTTTCGGCCCGACGCCCGTCGGTCCGACCGCAAAACGCCGATCCGGACAGAAAGGCTCTCCGCAGACTTTCCGGCAGGCGGGGCCGATACGTGCGAGTCCGAATCCCGTTCGACGTCCGGGACGATCCCGATCCGTCGAACGGGCTCCGCCGACCTGTTCCGGACGGCCTGCGCGCTTTTGTTTTTGCTGCCGTTGCTTTCGGGCTGCGACGACATTTTCGAGCAGGATATCGACCGGGCCCGGATCGAAGTGGTCGCACCGAAGCACGACGCGCATATCGAAGCCGGCGAGGTGACTTTTCTCTGGCGGCCCCTCTCGGGAGCCCGTAACTACCGGCTCACGGTCGTCTCGCCGAGCTTCGCCCGTGCTTCGCGCGTATGGGCCGACACGACATTGCGCGCCGATTCCCTCCATGCGGCCGACCGCTTCTCGCTGACGCTCGACGAAGGGGACTATCAGTGGAGCCTGCAGGCTTTCAACGGCGTTTACCGAAGCGAGGAGAGCGTCTATTCGCTGAGGGTCGATCCCGCTGCGGCGGACGAGTCGCAATCGCTTTCCGATCCGCAAGAACCCGCAGAGGAAGGGGACGATATGCATGAGGCGTTCGCAGTCCCGGGCAGGGAAGGTCTTTCCGGCAGCGATGGGCTCGCCATGCCGAATCCCTCGACTGAATCTGCGGGGGGCGTCGGACCTGAGCGTCCGAACGGTCCGGAGAACCGATTCGAGTCCTGCCGTGGCAGGAATGGGATGCTTTCGATCACGTATCGCGCGCCACGGCAGACTATTTCAGGTATCGCGTTCGGGCCGGCCGAAAGACGATTGCCGACGGAGAGCGACGGCGGGTTGCGGCCTGCCGGTCCGACATGGGCACTCCGCTCCGATATGCTATCGGCGAAAAAACGCTTTTCAGGTCACGAAACTCTTTCCGAGCCATGAAATCCCGTCCGCTGACATACCTGTTACTCGTCGTAGCGCTCGGTATCTGGGGCGTCGTGGCGTGGAAGCTCTTTTTCTCCGGGCCGAAACCTGCGGCTTCCGATCCGGCTGCCGTGCCCGTTGCCCGGAACAATCCCCGTGCGGACATCGATACGCTGCGACTCGACTATCCCGATCCGTTCCTGCGTGCGGTTGCGACGAGACCTTCCGTCCCGGCATCCACGTCGGCCAAAGCGCCCGTGCGGTCGAAAGCGAAGAACGAACGTCCTGCCGCCAAGCTCGCCTGTACGGGCCGTATCCGTAAGGAAGGAACCGACCGTTATCTGATCTCGATCGATGGTCGGAACCATCTGCTGCGGCAGGGCGAGTCGGCCGGAGGCTTCAGACTGCATGCGGTCGGAGCCGATTCGCTATGGCTCGCGGCGGACGGTCGGAAATACGGATTGAAAATTCCCTGAGCTGTGAACTGCCCGGATTCCGATACAAAGAATATGGAGCCGGAATACGGCTCCCGGTTTCGCAGACCGATGAATACTCGGACTCGTTCCGTACTCCGAACTCCGATATCTCGACTGTTCTGTTTTATAGCTGCTAAGGTAAATAGTACGATGAAAAATACGATGAAAGGAATCGGACCATACTCAGTAAGAATCGACCGTCCGCTGTGCCGAGGGGTTCCGCATGTTTTCCCTCCGGCGGAGAACCCGGAGCCGGATCACGGTCGCAAGGCGGTCGTCCCGAGGCCGAGTCGACCGGCCGGACGGTCTGCTTTCCATTCGGCCTGCCTTCCCGCCGGCGTACTGGCTACGGTGCTGGTCGTCTCGGCATTGATGCTGCTTTCGGTGCTGGGCGTACTCGCGTTGTGGGAGTCCGATTTTCTGTTCTTCTCCCGCGCGGGCTACCTCTCGCGGCAACGGGCGAACGTCGAGTCGGCCTTCGTTCTGTACGCCGCCGACAGCACGCTGACAGCAAGGCTTGACGAGCAGGGCGGCCTGCGGCTTTACGACGGCCAGCCCGACAGTCGGGTGCGGATCGCCGTCCGGCCGTGGGGACTGTACGAGGCCGTGCGCATCGAGGCGGCCGATCCCCGGATCGCCCCGACCCGGCTGTTCGGGTCGGCCGCCCCCTTCGCATGTTCGCCGGGCGAAGAAAGCGGTCTCTGGTATGCGACCGATGCCGCTTCGTTGTCGCTTGCGGGACGCACCTCGCTGCACGGATGCTTGAGGCTTCCCCGCCACGGCGTGCAGTACGGACAAATCCGTTCGATCTTTTTCTGCGGCGAACGGATCGAAGGAGCCCGTACCGCTTATGCCGGCAAGGAGCTTCCGCCGGTCCGAACCGATGCCCGCCGAATGACCGACAGTCTGTTGCGCCTGCTCGAAGCTCCCGGGGCATGGATGCCTACGCCGGACAGTCTGAGCGTCGGATTCGGCGAGACGGAGCCCCGGCTGCTGGATGCCGGGAGCTTCGGACCGGGAGCTCTGATCGAAGGCATGGCCGTGCTGCTGGGAGAGGAGGTGTCCATCGACAGCACCTGCCGTCTGCGCGATGTGCTGGTCGTGGGGCGCACGATCCGCGTGGGAGACGGATTTCGGGGAAGAGCTCAACTATTCGCATCGGACACCGTTCTGATAGGGCAGCGGGTGACGCTCGATTACCCGTCGGGAATGTTCGTCGCGCGGGAGAACCCCGACCGTTATATCGAAATCGGCCCGCACAGCCGCGTCGAGGGCTATGCGATCGTCGACGGGGAAGGTCGACCCGATGTAAAACGCGCGAACTACCGACAGGACCGCACGGCCGTACTGCGGGGACTGCTGTGGACGGACGGCGCGGCGCAGGTGCAAGGTATCGTATCGGGCTGCATGGCGGCGAACCGCCTGGTCTACTACTCTCCCGAAGGGTACTACGAGGACATGCTCTACGATCTGACGCTGCTCGAAAACCTGGCGACGGCCTACCCGCTGTGGGCGGCGACGGCCTACCGGAGAAAGGAGGCGGGATGGGTGCGATAAAACGTCTTCCCGCCGCCTCGCTGCTGGAGGCGGTCGTCGCCTCGGTCGTGCTGCTGATCGTCTTCGCCGCGAGTCTGGAGACCGTCGTCCGGCTAACGGCGGGCCCCTCCGACGGAATCGTCTGCGCCGAAGCCGATTACCGGGCCGCCTGCACGGCGAGCGAAATCCGGCAGGGGGCTTTCTCCGAGGGCAAGACCGAACTCTCCTACGGATGGGGAACGCTCACGGTTCTCATCGAGCCCTACGCTTCCTGTCCAGCCCTATGGCAGGCGACGCTGACGGTGAAAATCGCGGGCGGACGCAAAAGAATGGAATACCGGTATCTGGTCGATCCGGACGGTTTCGACCGAAACACGATCATCGACAATGAATGACTGCAAAACCGCACGAAAGCGACTGACGGGAGGACGCAAAAGAATGGAATACCGGTATCTGGTCGATCCGGACGGTTTCGACCGAAACACGATCATCGATAATGAATGACTGCAAAACCGCACGAAAGCGACTGACGGAAGGACGCGCTGGCTGCCCGAGCCAACTATGGCCGGCCGCGCGCTCTGCGGAACGGGCTCGGACCCGTTGTCCCGGTCGTTCCACGCAGGGCGCTATCCGCCCGGAACGGATTACGGGGCGACGATTGCCATGTGCTGGGCACAGCGAGCAACGTCCTGCTTCGGATAGGCAGGAGGCTTACCGGCAGTGGCAGCCGGACGCTCGCTGTGCTCGTAAGCGGGCAGCTCGAACCGGGCCGGGAAACCGGCCTCGGCTTCGGATCGCGGGGAGCGGACTGTCTGCCTCGACGCTGATCGAAGTGCTGATCCTAATGATCCTCAGCGGCATCGTCTTTCTGTCGGTCATGGAGGGATTCGGGCTGCTACGCCGCTTTCTCGACCGGACCTCGCAGCGGATAGCAGAGCGCACGGAGCAGTATGCCGGCTATTTCCACACGGCCGATCTGGCGGGAGACTCGGACAGCCTGATCTCGGAAGGCGAAAGAACGTTGGCGCTCTATCGCAAAGGAGGGATCCATGCCCGGCTCTCACTGGCCGACTCGGCGCTGATCGTCCGGCAAGACGAACGCTCCGATACGCTGTGGCGGAATGTCGTCCGACTGCGGACCGTTCCCGAATCCGTCCTCGGAGCGCGGATCGATACGATGATCGTCGAGCTGCGGACCGAACAGGATTCCGTACTGAGCATCGGATTCGTGTCCCGCCGTCCGCCCGATCCGCTGCTCAAGAAGCTGAGCGAGCAGGAAGCGAAGTACAGATACGAAGAAAACGAAAACGAATCGAACGAGGAATCGAAATAAAGCGAACACGTTCCCGAAAATGAAGAATCCGAAAATCTTATGCCGCCAACGACCTTCGATCCGCAACACTGCACGAGACATTATCGGCCCCTGCCGGAAAACGACCGAATCGCCTATCGGTATCCGGATTGCCGCCGAGAGCGTTCCGTGTCGACTGCGGCATCGTGCACGTTCCGATACCCGGTTCTGCACCGGAACGCAAGCGAATACGGGATCCCGTACTGTAACAAAGACGAGAATATCCTAAACCGAACGATCGAACTGCCATGAACCCGAACGATTCTTTTGCTTTACCCAAGCACGGAGGCCATCCGCTCAAAGACGCCCGCAAGGAGGCCATATTCGCCGAGCTGCACTCGCTGCTCGGCTCCGGACTCGATTTCAGCCGCTCGTTTTCATTGCTGATCGAGGGAGAGCGGGATGTACAAACAAAAACGCTGCTCAGCAGTCTCTACCGCTCGGTCGTACGCGGCGAGGCATTGGCCCGCGCCTTCGAGCGGAGCGGACGCTTCGCTCCGCTCGACTGCGGAGTGCTGCGCCTCGGCGAGCAGACCGGGCGGCTCGACGAGGCGTTGGCTTTTCTGGCCGATTACTACCGCAAGCGCATTGCGCAACGGCGTATGGTCAGCGGCGCGGTGAGCTATCCGCTGATTATCCTCTTTACGGCAATCGTCGTCGTGATTTTCATGGTGCTGGTGATCGTGCCGATGTTCGAGCAGGTCTACTCGCGCATGGGAGGCGAACTGCCGGCGATGACCCGGTGGATCATCTCGCTGTCGAGAGCTTTCCCGACCTATCTGACCGTCGCGGCGCTCGCGGGTGCGGGAAGCCTGTTGTGGTGGAAGGCCTATGGCGGCCGCCCTTGCGTACAGCGGTTTGCCTGCGGATGGCTGCTGAAGATTCCTATAATGGGCGACACGTTGAAAAAGAGCGTGCAGGCCCGTTTCTTCCGCCTGCTCGGCCTGCTTGCTTCTTCTGGAGTCCCGCTGTTGCAGGGCATCGGGATGCTCGAGGGGATCATTGTGTTTTATCCTTACCGCGTCTCCTTTGCACGGATTGCCCGCGAACTGGAACGGGGAGCTTGCCTGTCGGAGGCGCTGGAGCGCTTCGCGGAGCTCTACGACCGGCGGCTCGTCACGCTGCTGAGGGTGGGAGAGCAGACCGGCCGGCTGCCCGAAATGCTCGCCCGAGAAGGCGACGTACTGACCGCAGAGCTCGAGCACCGCCTCCGCTCGCTGGGGAACTTGCTCGAACCCGTGCTGATCCTGCTGGTCGGCCTGCTCGTGGCCGTCATACTCGTCGCCATGTACCTGCCCATGTTCCGTCTCGGCGGTATCATGGGATAGAACCCGACACCCGACCGATAACCGATGTCGAACCTGAAAAACTATTTGGCCTATGAAAACGTGAATCTCCGCAAGTAAAATCAGCCTCGAAGGGCATGAACAGAAAAGAACACAAACGAAATCCTAAACCTACTACCGATATGATCCATAAACGAATCGCCTTTCTATGTATGCTGCTTCCCTGTACGCTGTGGGGCCAGACCGACCGGACGAGTCCGACGGGCCGCATCGAGTTCCTGCCGCCGGAAGCCGCCTCGCTAATGCGCTACGTCGACTACCCGGTAAGCCATCTGACCGGAGTGCCCGACATCCGGATCCCGCTACATACGGTGCAGATCGGAAAGATATTCTTGCCTCTCACGCTCATGTTCCACACCGACAACTACTCCCGGCCGAATCAGCTTGCCGGAAGTGTGGGCAAAGGATGGTCACTGAGCACCGAACTGCAGATCACCCGGCAGGTAAACGGGCTGGACGACCTGAACCACATGGAAAATACATTGGGATACTACTTCAATACGGATATACCGAGCGATTATTGCACAGACGTTCCAGTGGCTCGAACCGAACAGCAGGCGAGCAACTTCTATCACGGCAAGCGGGACGAGGAACCCGACCGCTTCTATTATCGTCTGCTCGACAAAAGCGGCGCGTTCTACTTCCGGCATCGGCCGGACGGAAGCGTCGAGGCAGTGCCGGTACCTTACAACGGCGTGAAGATCGAGTACGGCAGCGACAAGCGCTTCACGATCTGGGACACCGACGGCACGAAATACGTCTTTTCGTCCACGGCGACCGAAACGACTACGCCTGTCGGCAGCTCGTCGAACCAAACGGTTATCGTGGCATGGAAGTGCGAGCGAATATTCAGTCCGCAGGAACAACAAGAGGTGTCTTTCACTTACGGAGGACCCGTCACAAGATCTACCCATCGCTACGATGATCGAATCGAAATATACGACAACGCGGGAGGCACCCACCCGGAACCTTATTCAGAACTTGAATACAATCCCTGTGCGAGAGTCAATTACCGAATGAAGGTATGGAACGGAGTCGAAAATCTTCCGGGTAATTTTTGGGAGGTTGCCGGCATCAAAGGGAAAGAGTGCACGCCGGGTTACAGAAGCTGGCTGGTTTATCACAAAGGACAGATGGCGTATCTGTCCGACCTGACCGATAAGGCCCACGATCTCTATACGTCCGAGGATATTCCGGCATCATCGGCGACGCAACTCGTTTACCGCCATGTAAAAGAGATTACTTTTCGCGGAGGTCGAATGGTTTTCGATTACCCGGAATCCGGTATGTTGGGATCGATCGCCGTTCTCGACAACAGCGGCGACACGGTCAAGAAGATTGTTTTCGAGTTCAATCAGACCGATCCTCGGAATCTGGACAAGGATTTCTGGCGCAAACTGCTGTCAGTACGCTCGGGAGACGAGCTTTATTCTTTCGACTACCCGTATTTTGTCGGCGGCGGCGACCTGTACACGACCGACTACTGGGGTTATAAACAGTTGAATAAAAACATCGGTCGAGAAGCGAGTGTCGTCAGGCAAAAAATCCAGGCCAAGCGTGGAGGCGGTGTTTACAGCTTCGTGAACGGAAGCGTCATACAAGGTTCCTTGCACAGCAACGACAACGATCCCTCGCTGCCCGGCGATACATCGTTTACCATCGGGCACATCGACCAGTCGGAAGTCTTCGCCTATGACCAAACGCCCAAAACCTTTCTGACTATCCGATACCCGACGGGAGGGTACGTCTCCTTTATAATGGGGCAGCACCGTTTCCGCAGCCGGTACGGAAAAAGGGAACCCCGAGGCGCCGGAGGATACCGCGTCGAAAAGATACAGTTCCGCGATGCCGATTCGAAAGTTTTGCGCGAGAAGATTTATCGTTACGGACCCGACGAGGACGGATGCGGTTTCGTTAAAAGCGAGCCGTACTTCGACGAGGATGTGGAGGGGGTGTTCAACCGAACCGGGGTAGTCGAGCAATGGGAGGATTATTATTATGAGAACACGAATATTCTGGATGAGTGCAATCATCCCGAATTTTGTGCTTTCTCTCTCCGCAAGCGCACATATCTGAAGGGTAGCAACCAAAGCCTTTCGTTCGAGAGCGGCAGCACGGTTCTTTACAGCGAAGTAGCCGAATACGAGATGGATACGGGTCGCCAATCGGGCAAAACGATTTACAAATACGACTTCTCCCTGTTCAACACGGTGTTCCCGATAAAATCCCCGCCTAATGAACCTTATCCTCTGGAGCCCGAGCAATGGTACCTGACTCCGCTCGACTCGGTGATCCGCTACGAGTACAGGAACGGAAGCTACGAGTGGGTGCAGCGCGAGAAATACGTCTATAACAAGCACCTCGACTCGACGCTGATCTATCGATGCAGACTATTCCCCAGAAGGGTTCCCGTCTGGCTGTATACAAACGTCATAAGGAGTTCAGACGCAGAGGAGCTGTGGAGATACCGTAAAGCGGCCGGTGACCTGCTGTACCGCTACTCCGGCCTGCACACGGGCTGTCTGCAACTCGTTACGAAAGAGGTCCAGACGCGCGACGCGCAGGGGCGCGTGTCGACGGACCGGACCCATTACCGCTACGACAGTCCGAACCGCTATGCGGTCGGGCGCGTCGAGCGTACGATGAGCGACGGCACGACGCTCGTCGAGCAGACGCTCTATCCCGAGGACTACGATCTCTCGGGCGGCGGAACGCTCGCCGAGCTGGTCGAGCGGAACATCGTCTCGGTCCCCGTCGAGCGCATCCGGCGGCGCGACGGGCTGGTCGTCTCGGGCGAGCTGTTCGGTTACGACGAGTGCGGCAATCCGACCTCGCAGAGCCGGCTGGAGAAGGACGATCTCTCCGAAAGCCTGTTCCGCCTGTCGAACAAGTCCTCGGCCGGAGCGTTCGCTCCCGAAGCGGGCCGCGCCGCATTCTCGCCGGATGCGGGCTACGCCGAAATTCTCTCGACACGCTTCGACGACTACGGCAATCCGATCGAAATCACCGGCCGCACGGCTCCCCGCTCGGTTTGCTACCTGTGGGGATACAACGGTTTGCATCCGGTGGCCGAACTCGTCGGCTGCTCGTATGGCGAACTGACATCCGTCGTCAGCCTGCCTACGATTCACACGATGACCGTATCGGATACGCTTTCTTCGGGATTCCTGAACGTGCTGGCATCCCTGCGCAAGTCCCCTTATCTGAGCTCGGCCCACATCTCGACCTACACCTACCGTCCGCTCGTGGGCATGCTTTCGGCCACCGATCCCCGAGGCTTCACCACATACTACGAGTACGACCCCTTCGGCCGGCTCCGCTCGATTCACTACTACGAAGGTACACAGAAAAAAACGTTGAAATACTATGAATACCGCTATAAGAACCGATAGTCGCCGTTGCGCGTGGTGCGCGAACCGGCCGGCCGGACCGGACATCCCGTCGTCCGGCAACCGCCCGATGAAAAGACATATGCTGCTGCTCATCTTGACGCTGATCTCCCTCTCGGTAGTCCGTGGCGCCGAGCTAAACCCCGGCAGAATCCGGGGCGAACAGAGGATCGAGGCCGGAGCCGTGCCCGCCCCGATCCGGAACGACCTGTTGCCGTACGGTTCGACGGCGGTACCCTACACCTTCCAGTGGGAATACGCCGAGGAGGCGAATCTGGGGCTCGGCTGGCTGATTATCTTCGGCGCTACGTCCGAGAGCTACCAGCCCGGAGCGCTCGGCAAGAGCACCCGCTACCGTCGGGCGGTCGTCTATATGGACGGCATAGTCCAAAAAAGGGCCTACACGAACGAGGTGCTCGTTACGGTCACTCCGGCGACTCAGCCGCTGACTCCCGGCAGCATATCGGGCGATCAGACGGTAGAGGCCGGCGTCCGGCCCGCCGAACTCGCGAATGTCGTTTCGCCGCAAAACCCGGGCGGCACATACGTCGTATTCTGGCAGTCGGCCCCGACCTCCTCGGGTCCGTGGACCCATATCGCCGGAGCTACCGCCCTCGCGTACCGGCCGCAGCCGCTCGCGGCTACGACCTACTTTCGCCGGGGAGCGAACCGGGCCGACGGGCAAAACGCCTACTCGAACGTCGTCTGCGTCCGGGTCGTGCAGCCCCTGAGTGACGCGAACTACGTGCTCGAGTACGAGCCGTTGACCGCAACCGACGACCCGCGCACGCTCGATGCCGGACAGTGCCGCCGCACGGCGACCTATGCGGACGGACTGGGACGGCCCGTGCAGACCGTTCGTATCGGGGCCTCTCCCTCGGGAGCCGACCTGGTCACGCGGACCGACTACGACAGTGCCGGCCGCGAGAGTCGGTCGTGGCTTCCCGTACCCGTGCCGAACAACGGAGGCAAGTATGTCGCACCGGCCACCCTCGCCGCACGGGCCGAGAGTTTCTATGCCGACGAAGCCCCCTACGGGCGGACCCTCTACGAGGCTTCTCCTCTGGGCCGGACGGCATCGGTTTTCGGTCCGGGCAAGGCTTGGCACGAAAGCGGCCGCGCCGTGCGGAACCGCTATCTGACGAACTCCGCGGCTGACTCGCTGCGCTGCGCACGCTACGTGGCCGACAGCGACCGGGACGCCGTGCGGCTCTCCCGGCAGGGAGACTATCCGGAGGGCGAGCTGCTCGTGACCGCCGCGACGGACGAGGACGGACGGCTGTCGTACACGTTCCAAGACAAGGGCGGACAAAGCGTTCTCATCCGGCGGATGAATGGCTCCGAGACGCTCGACACCTACTACGTCTACGATGCTTGCGGCCTGCTGCGGGCCGTGCTGCCTCCGAAAGCCTCGGCGATGCTCGAGTCGCAGACCGGAGCGCTCGACATGTCCTCGGCGACCGTCGCCGATCTGACCTACCTCTACCGCTACGACCGCCGGGGCCGTCCCGTCGGAGTCAGGCGTCCCGGGGCTCAGGAAGTACGCTATCTGTACGACGATACGGACCGTCCCGTTTTTTCACAGGACGGCGTGCAGCGACGCTCGGGAGAATGGTCCTATTCGATTCCCGACGCGCTGGGCCGCGAGGTTCTTCGAGGAACTTGCAAGACGCTCGGCGGAGCGAACCTTGCGCAAAGCCTGCTCGACGGGAAAACGCTCGTCGCACGATACGACGGCTCGTCGGGCGATGCCGGGTACGCCGTTCTGCTCGACGGACAGGCGGTCGAACTGGCCGGCGGACGCTTCCTCTCGGCCCAGTATTACGACTCCTACGACTTTCTTTCCCGCTCGGAGTTCTCCGAACTCGGATTCGAGAACGACCCGAACTACGGCAAACGGTACACCGGCGGAGACAAGAGCCTCCATACGGGAAGCATCCGCACGAGCTTGTCGCCCCAGCAGACCGTCCGGATGCCCGAGGCATACTATTACGACCTGCACGGACGACTCGTTCAGTCCAACGGCCGCAACCACCTCGGAGGAAAGGACCGGTATCTTGCGCGGTACGACTTCACGGGGCGGCCGGTCCAGACCCGGGAGTCGCATTCTTCTTCGGCCAGCGGCTCGCAAAGGGGACTGACGACGACCCTCGCATACGATCATGACGGACGTCTTTCGCAGCGGCGGACGACGCTCTCATCCGTGACGACTCCTCTCACGGCGAGATACTCCTACGACGAGGCGGGAAGACTGAGCGAAAAAACACTCGGCCCGACTCCCGTAAGCTATACGTACAACGTCCGAGGCTGGATCGGCAAGATTGCGAGCGCTCCGTTCGTCTCCGAACTCCGATACGAGAACCCTCGGTACGGAGGCGCTCCTCTCTACTCGGGCATGGTCTCGCAGTGGACATGGAAGCACGGACAGCAACCCGAAAACGATTATGTGTTCTCCTACGACGGTGTCGGACGGATGGTCGCAGCCAAGCACTTCGTGGACGGAGCGAGAACCGACGGTTACACGGAGCGCGGAATCCGCTACGACGCGAACGGGAACCTGCTGGCCATATCGAGGACGGCCGGAGGAGCGGTGAGCGACAGTCTGCGGTTCACCCTCGGCGGAGACGTGCTGTTGGACGTCTCAGGGACCTCGACGGGCGTGTTCGAGTACGATCCGAGCGGGAATTTGGTGAAAGACGGGCTGAATCGTTTGGAATTCAGTTATAATTGTTTAAATTTGATGCAGACGGTACAGACTACCGTCGGAGCGTCCAAGGCTCAGTTCACCTACGGATCGGACGGCAGGAAGCTCTCGGAGAAAGCCAGAACCGGCGGGTTCGAGTACTTGGGTTCTTTGATATATGCTTATCGCGGCGGTACTCTCTCCCTCGCGCAAGCGGTGACCGACGAGGGGACGATTCAGTCGGCGGGAGTGAATTACTTTATCCGGGATCATCTGGGCAGCGTCCGTGCCGTCGTGGACCACACGGGCAAGATCGTCGAGCGGAACGACTACTATCCTTTCGGGGGACGGCATGAAAATGCCTCTTTGCCCTTGACAAGCGTCAATCGCTACAAGTTCGGCGGCAAGGAAACGCTCGAACCGGTCAGCCTCGATATGCTCGACTTCGGAGCCAGATTCTACGACCCGAGGATCGCTCGCTGGAATACGCAGGACCCGTTGGCGGAGAAATACTTCTCGCTTTCACCCTATAATTATTGTGCTGGAAATCCCATCACGTTGGTCGATCCGACGGGGATGGTAATGGACGATTATCGTTTGAAGAAAAATGGAGAGATCGAGTTGATGAAAAAGACAAACGATAATTACGATGTCATTTATGCTGAAAATGAAAAAGGAGAAGTAGATTTGTTCAAATCAATTCAAATAGATAAAAACATTCTACCGTCCAAGAAAAGTGATAATTCGGAAATATCGAAAACGCCCTATGATTATTACGAGATTTTCGATGATAATCAAGCACAAAAATTGACCGAATTCGTCTGGGAAAATTCAACGGTAGAATGGGGGGTGACTTCTGTGGATATTATTGATCATCAACAGTATCAATCCGTAAACTATCTGTCAACTTCTCACTTAGAAAGTCAAGAATATGGAGCAGCAGCATTATTCAAAATGCTAACGACATTTCCTAATCGTCAAATGAAATATATACTAGATTACAAGAAAAATGAACACAACCATCCAAATGGAACAGCTTGTTATTCAAATGCAGACTTGCAATTTGCAATGATGATATGGCGAATGTTTCCTAACGCTGTGTTTAATATTTACATTCCATCAAAATATCGTCCAATAAAATCTATACTTCCGATCAAATTCGACATACCGGAAACAGTTGTATTTAAATCTAAATGAAAATATTATGAAACGTCTTTTGTATTTATCTATTTTCTTTCTGCAATTTTCTCGGTGTACCTGTTGTCAACATGGAGGGAATAATATGCAACATAATGTCACCTCCCGTAAGGATACATTAAAAGTCACAACTTATTTGATGGAGATTAATGAACCCAAACTAGATTCTTTAATAAAGAAGATTGCAGATACTGTTGTCCAATTGAATAGGCAGAGAAAAACAATCTATAATGAAATGGGACATCCCTATACTGAAACTCCATGGCGTTCAGTTGTGGTAAGTATTCTGAAACAACAAAAGGACAATTTATTGGGTTTTCAATTAGTTGCGTGGTTAGATAATCGCACTAATTTATCTTCCGATTATTACGGTTGCATCAAAGTATATGATTTGTTGTTCTGGATTAAACTTTATGAACAAAGTGCTTTGATACCGTATGATTTGTTCTCAATACAAGATACAATAACTTTGAATAAAACAAACGAAATAATTGCCAATATTGAAAATCCAGAATGGTTTTATATGTATAATATCCAGAATGATAAATTAAAATATATAAAAAGTTTGAATACAAAGTAATAATAGAGGACACGAAGAAAGTATGATAACGATATAGCAGAAAGGGAGCAATCGATTTGATTGCTCCCTTTCTCATGCTCCGTTTTTTCACAGGACGGCGTGCAGCGACGCTCGGGAGAATGGTCCTATTCGATTCCCGACGCGCTGGGCCGCGAGGTTCTTCGAGGAACTTGCAAGACGCTCGGCGGAGCGAACCTTGCGCAAAGCCTGCTCGACGGGAAAACGCTCGTCGCACGATACGACGGCTCGTCGGGCGATGCCGGGTACGCCGTTCTGCTCGACGGACAGGCGGTCGAACTGGCCGGCGGACGCTTCCTCTCGGCCCAGTATTACGACTCCTACGACTTTCTTTCCCGCTCGGAGTTCTCCGAACTCGGATTCGAGAACGACCCGAACTACGGCAAACGGTACACCGGCGGAGACAAGAGCCTCCATACGGGAAGCATCCGCACGAGCTTGTCGCCCCAGCAGACCGTCCGGATGCCCGAGGCATACTATTACGACCTGCACGGACGACTCGTTCAGTGCAACGGCCGCAACCACCTCGGAGGAAAGGACCGGTATCTTGCGCGGTACGACTTCACGGGGCGGCCGGTCCAGACCCGGGAGTCGCATTCTTCTTCGGCCAGCGGCTCGCAAAGGGGACTGACGACGACCCTCGCATACGATCATGACGGACGTCTCTCGTCGCAACGGCTCGCACTCTCTTCCGCGACGATTCCGATGACGACAAACTACTCCTACGACGAGGCGGGAAGACTGAGCGAAAAAACACTCGGCTCGACTCCCGTAAGCTATGCGTACAACGTCCGAGGCTGGATCGGCAAGATTGCGAGCGCTCCGTTCGTCTCCGAGCTCCGATACGAGAACCCTCGGTACGGAGGCGCTCCTCTCTACTCGGGCATGGTCTCGCAGTGGACATGGAAACACGGACAGCAACCCGAAAACGATTATGTGTTCTCCTACGACGGTGTCGGAAGATTGGTTGCAGCCAAGCACTTCGTGGACGGAGCAAGAACCGACGGTTACACGGAGCGTGGAATCCGCTACGACGCGAACGGGAACCTGCTGTCGATTTCGCGGACGGCCGGTGGAGCGGTGAGCGACAGTCTGCGGTTCACCCTCGGCGGGGACGTGCTGTTGGACGTCTCAGGGACCTCGACGGGCGTGTTCGAGTACGATCCGAGCGGAAATTTGGTGAAAGACGGGCTGAATCGTTTGGAATTCAGTTATAATTGTTTAAATTTGATGCAGACGGTACAGACTACCGTCGGAGCGTCCAAGGCTCAGTTCACCTACGGCTCGGACGGCAGGAAGCTCTCGGAGAAAGCCAGAACCGGCGGGTTCGAGTACCTGGGTTCTTTGATATATGCTTATCGCGGCGGTACTCTCTCCCTCGCGCAAGCGGTGACCGACGAGGGGACGATTCAGTCGGCGGGAGTGAATTACTTTATCCGGGATCATTTGGGCAGCGTCCGTGCCGTCGTGGACCACACGGGTAAGATCGTCGAGCGGAACGACTACTATCCTTTCGGGGGACGGCATGAAAACTCGGCCTTGTCTCTTTCGGCGACGAATCGCTACAAGTTCGGCGGCAAGGAAACACTCGAACCGGTCAGCCTCGATATGCTCGACTTCGGAGCCAGATTCTACGACCCGAGGATCGCTCGCTGGAATACGCAGGACCCGCTGGCTGAAAAATACTTCTCGCTTTCACCCTATAACTATTGCGCGGGAAATCCCATCACGTTGGTCGATCCGACGGGGATGTTCATGACCGATTATTTCAATCTGAATGGGAAAAAAGTTAGGCATGTCGATGACAATAAAACGGATCGTTACTTGGTTCTTACTACATCCAGTCAAGAATCGATAGTCGATCAAACCATAGAGGCGGGCGGTATGATCGATGTGCCGACTAACGATATGGTTGCACTTATGAGTGAAATCTATGACCGGATGGAACAGACAGGTTTAGAATACGGTTTTCGGGTAGGTGAAAAGGGAACTCTGTCCCGGATTGTGGAGGGGAAAAGCGGAGAACTCAGTTTCAATGATTGGCTGCCTGCAATGAAAGATTTAGTCGATCAAGGCGATCGAGTTGTACTCGATGCTCATGGACATCCTTTAAAAAAGGATGAAAATGGAAATATTATTTCTGTTGGAACTCCCAAACCTTCACCTGTTGATAAAGAGAATGTCGTAGGATGTCAGCCCAATATAGTGTTAGGTTATCAGCAACAACAATTCCCTGTTCACAATACATTTCCTACTCAGTTTGAGACAAAAACAGTTAGATATATTGGATTTTTTAATAGGGATCAAGTTTTTTCTCCTATTGAATTTTCGAAATTTAGAAATTCTATTTTCAAAATAAATAAACAGCGATGAAAGCGGTTATTTACAGTGCGATAATTTTACTAACATGGGAAATGGGTTATGCTCAAGAGGGTGAATATTCATTATTGTCACGTTTTGATCCTCAAACATTATACGGGAGTCCTAGCTATAAAGAAAAACCGGCAGGGTATGAAATATTAGTACCGTCATTTCATATGAATGGCCCTTATGGTTACAGTAGTTTGAATTATTATTGGACTTTCCTTTTATCAGATTATGGAACGATCGCTATTCAAACTCCTATGCTTCCATATCATGGAAAAACAACCATATTGCGGATAACTGATACAACTAAAACGGTTTGCCGTATAGTTTCTTATGACTCAATTCAAAACAGTATTCCAGAATATTTATTGTGTTGTAATAATGACGGATGTATTCCTCCCCCTTACATTAAAAAGCAAAGGAACCGAAGGAATATGATTATTCAAAACGACAGTTTAACAATTTATCTGATAAATATCAAACCGCAAAATTTAGAAAAAATCTGTCGGGTGGTGACAACACCAATAGCTGATTATAGATAAGCTGAGATTTCAGGTTACCTTAATTGTATCAAGCACCAGGCAAAATATCGATTATAATGTGGTCTCCTTGGTAAAATAAGGAGACCACATTATATTATTTATAAATAATGAACAATCTTTGAAACTTTATCCATGATAGAATTGCCATGATCCGAACGGAAATTTGGTGAAAGACGGACTGAAGCGTTTGGAATTCAGTTATAATTGTTTAAATTTGATGCAGGCGGCCAAAACAGCTGCCGGAGCGTCCAAGGCTCAGTTCACCTACGGCTCGGACGGCAGGAAGCTCTCGGAGAAAGCCGGAACCGGCGGATTCGAGTACATGGGTTCTTTGATATATGCTTATCGCGGCGGTACTCTCTCCCTCGCGCAAGCGGTGACCGACGAGGGAACGATTCAGTCGGCGGGAGTGAATTACTTTATCCGGGATCATTTGGGCAGCGTCCGTGCCGTCGTGGACCACACGGGCAAGATCGTCGAGCGGAACGACTACTATCCTTTCGGGGGGACGACATGAAAATGCCTCTTTGCCCTTGACAGGCGTCAATCGCTACAAGTTCGGCGGCAAGGAAACACTCGAACCGGTCAGCCTCGATATGCTCGACTTCGGAGCCAGATTCTACGACCCGAGGATCGCTCGCTGGAATACGCAGGACCCGTTGGCGGAGAAATACTTCTCGCTTTCACCCTATAACTATTGCGCGGGAAATCCCATCACGTTGGTCGATCCGACGGGGATGGTAATGGACGATTATCGTTTGAAGAAAAATGGAGAGATCGAGTTGATGAAAAAGACAAACGATAATTACGATGTCATTTATGCTGAAAATGAAAAAGGAGAGATTGATTTATTCAATACGATTAGTATTGATAGAGGTATATTATCTAATAAAATAACCGGAACGATCACCCCTCACGGAAAGGAATATTCATATGATGCATATGGGTAGTGTTTTAAATTAGGGGATGACTTCAATTCAATAATTAAAACGCTGTTTTTCAGCGCAAATTTTCCTTTCGCAGGTAAAGCAAAAGCGACTACTACAGTCGCTTTTTGTATTTTGCACCCTTAAATCCTTCGAAAACGAGTTTTCAAAACGATATCCAACCTTCGTGTTTCAAATTTGGGGATAGCAAAAATGGAATGCAAATATTGCGGAGGCACATGCGCGTAAAAGACGGAAGGCAGAACAACGGTAGGCAACGCTATAAGTGCAAATCGTGTCATCGGAAACAGCAGGCACTATATAGTTACAACGCCTACCAGAAAGGAATCAATAACGAGATCGTAACATTAACCAAAGAAGGAGTCGGCATCCGAAGCACAGCACGAATACTGAATATCTCTCCTACAACCCTACTCAGCAGAATTGTTCAGATTGCCCATACGATCTCGCGTCCTCCGGTCATCAATCAAAGAACCTATGAAGTAGATGAAATAAAGAGTTTTGTACGAAGAAAGTCCGAACACATCTGGATAGCATATGCCCTAGACAGAAAATCCAAACAAGTCGTTAGTTACAATATCGGTCCACGGACAAACGCCACCCTTAACGTAGTTCTCGAAACACTCCGTCTATCCGATGCCAAACGAGTTTATACCGATAGGCTAAGAAATTACCGTTCTCTGATCGAGACAAAGATCCATCGGACATCATTATACGGGACCAATCATATCGAACGACATAATTTAACGATTCGGACTCATCTGAAACGTTTAGCACGAAAAACCATCTGCTTCAGCAGGAGTGCAGTCATTCTGTCGGCAATCTTGAAGATTTATTTCTGGGGGTAAAAGCGTATAATTATATTTCCATTATTTATACACATTATCCGATCCGAACCAACTACTTATTGTCTTTTGAGCATCGGTGCTCATTGGAGTAATCGAATAGAGGGCTAGCCTCTTTTTAGGACGTGAACAACACACATACAATAAATTGCGCGATCTGTCATAACGATTGATATTATGCTTGTTGTTGCTAAACGCGTCATTGTCATTGAAATTTCTCCATGCGCTATCAGCTTAGGTCTTAAAAGTATAAGAACAGAGAATAAATTGTTAGCCGATTAAAGATGTTTGTTGCTGTCCGGAGGGAACTCAGATAACAGTTGCATTGGGAAAATGTATTTCAGCGGCTTCATTCCCCGGAAAAAATTCCTCCGGCAATCATCGTTACACGATCCCCTCTGTCTGTTCTGTTTGGAGTCCGGCTGATGTTTGTGGAGCAACGGGAACCGACGGGCAATCTGAAAGTGGAATATTCGGGCAATGAGGGGCTCGAAATACAATGTGGTTTCAAATTAAAATATGTATAGTTTGATTCAAATGCCCTTTATTATGCGGGTGTCTGTTGTTAAAAATGCATATATTATAAAATATACCCCTAAAAAATTGCATTGTAAAAACAAAATATATAGTTTTGTGCCGAATGACGTGGTAAACGTATTTCGTATGAAGCCCATTGCTATTACGATTTATTACTCCTTGATCCAGAATCCCCGTTAGGGGATGAACTGAAATGCATCATCGGACGATCCGGAACAGTCTCATCGTATGAGGATACGCAACGGTTGTTTCATTTTAAAATCGGGAGTTATGAAAAAAGTTCTACTATTATTGCCTGCAGTCTCCGTTATGGAGCTGACATCCGGAGTGATTCACGCGCAGCCCCAAACCGAAATCTCGATAGGTGGCGATCTCGTCAGTACATACGTCTGGAGGGGAGTTTACCAGAGCGGATTCAGTCTGCAGCCGGAAATCGGCCTTTCCGTAGGAGGGTTCACGGTCGGGGTCTGGGGTTCGACCGATCTCGATAACTTCAAGGAGGTGGACCTCTCGGTGGGGTATTCCGTCGGGGGTTTTTCGGTCGGAGTGACCGATTACTGGTGGGGCGGGCAACGTCTCGGCGATGGACGGTTCGCGCCTTATTTCAAATACGGTGACACCCACTACTTCGAGGGTACGCTCGCTTATGAATTCGGGGAGAAGTTTCCGTTGGGCATTTCGTGGAGTACGATGTTCGCCGGGGCCGATAAAAAAGAAAACGGTGATCGGGCTTGGTCGTCTTACGTGGAGCTTGCCTATCCGTTTTCTGTGGGTTCGGTCGAACTGACTGCTGCGGCTGGTGCAGCGCCATGGGCGGCTCCGGCCTGGTTGCCGGGTGGATACGACGGATTCCAGATATCGAATGTGTCGCTCAAGGCTTCTCGGGCGATCCCCGTATCGGAAAAATACGAAATTCCCCTTTTCGTCCAGCTTGCGGTCAACCCGCAGCTCAACTACATGAACCTTGTCATCGGCCTCTCGTTCTGAAGACCGTAACAGGCATGCGAACGAACATTATGGGCACAATGCTTACGGACCGGCGACCGGAGAGCTCACGGCGGCCGGAGAAAGCGGTGCGGAACTTCTAAAAATTTATTCGTCATGAAAAAAATCGAAGCGATTATCCGCAAAAGCAAATTCGAGGATGTGAAGGAGGCCCTCCTTGAAGCGGATATAGAATGGTTCTCTTTCTATGGTGTGCGGGGAATCGGGAAGTCGAGGGAAGCCCGCGTATACCGAGGTGTCATGTATGACACCAGCTCGATCGAGCGCATGCTGATTTCCGTCGTTGTGCGTGAGAAGAATGTGGAAAAAACCGTGCAGGCCATCCTGAAGTCAGCCTATACGGGCGAAATCGGGGACGGGCGCATTTTCGTCATACCGATCGAGGACGCGGTCCGTATCCGTACCGGAGAGAGGGGCGACATAGCCCTTTACAATGCGGAAAAGGAAAAATAATTTCGATAATCACATGCAATTTAAATGAAAAATCATGACAAGCTATATTGTATCTGTTTTTTCTAAGATCGGCATGATGGCAGCCGTCGTTGCGGCCAGCCTGTTTCCCACGAGCCTGAGCGCGCAGGATGTCGCGGGTGCGGCCGATGCAGCGGAACTCGCGCTGGCCGGGGAAACTCCCGTGCTGGATTCGGGCAACACGGCATGGCTGATCGTGGCCACCGTTCTCGTGCTGCTGATGAGCATTCCCGGAATCGCGTTGTTCTACGGCGGGCTGGTGCGCCAGAAAAACGTACTGAGCGTCATCATGCAGACGATGTTCATCGTCGGAGTGGTCAGTATTCTGTGGGTAGCTTTCGGGTATAGCTGGGCGTTCGGCACCGGATTCATGGAGTCGGGCAATCCGTTGGGAGCCGTTATCGGCGGTTTCGACAAAGCCTTTCTGTACGGTATCACGATCGATACGATGATGCCCAGTGGCATTCCCGAACTGACGTTCGTCATGTTCCAGTGCATGTTCGCTCTGATTACTCCCGCTCTTATTCTGGGGGCGTTCGCCGAGCGGATCAAGTTTTCGGGCTACACGGTGTTTATCGTGCTGTGGGTCATTCTGGCCTATTTCCCGATGGCGCACTGGGTGTGGGGAGGCGGCTTCCTGCAGCGGATGGGTGCGATCGATTTCGCCGGCGGAACGGTAGTTCATATCAATGCCGGTATCTCGGCCTTGGTTATGGCGATCATGCTGGGAAAAAGGGAAGATTACCGGATCGGACATCCCGTTATTCCGCATAACGTAGCGTTCGTTTTCATGGGAACCTCTTTCCTGTGGCTGGGCTGGTTCGGTTTCAATGCCGGCAGCGGCTTGGCCGCCGACGGTCTGGCTGCCAACGCTTTCCTCGTGACTCATGTTGCAACGGCCGTCGCGGCGGTTACTTGGATGGCGATGGACTGGATATGCAACAAGAAGCCGACTACCGTAGGCGCGTGCACGGGAGCCGTGGCCGGACTGGTGGCGATCACTCCGGCCGCCGGCACGGTAGATCTGCTGGGCGCATTCTGTATCGGGCTGATTACGCCGGTCGTCTGCTTTTTCATGGTGGCCGTCATCAAACCGAAGTTCAAGTATGACGACGCACTGGACGCATTCGGCGTGCACGGCATGGGCGGTATCGTCGGCTCTGTTCTGACCGGCATTTTCGCTACGCGCTATATCACGGGCGAGGACGGCGTGCAGGGCGCGCTGTACGGCGACTGGCACCAGTTGTGGGTTCAGATCTTCACGACGCTGGTATCTATCGTGTTCAGTGCCGTCGTTACCTATGTGCTTTACAAGGCGGTAGACAAGCTGATCGGCATCCGGGTCGACAAGCGCGTCGAAGAAGAAGGGCTCGACATATACGAACACGGCGAGACGGCTTATAATTAACGGCGTCGTACAGGGAGGAAGGTTTCAAGTTAGTTTAGGTTTTCAAACGAGGATTCTCCGGCAGCGGGCAGTCTGACGCCCGCTGCCGGAAGATCTCAAACAAGAAGGTCAAAATCATGTCACTGTATATTCCGAAAAAATATCGGGCTACATTAATGCCCGAAATGATGGAACAAGCCATCAAACAGATCAAAGATTCGTTCCAGACGATGCTCGCCGAAGAGCTCGACCTGCGTCGGGTGACGGCACCCCTTTTCGTCCGCTCGGGGACGGGCATCAACGACGACCTGAACGGGACCGAACGGGCCGTAAGATTTGCGGTGCCTGCCTTGGGCGGAGCCGACGTAGAGATCGTACACTCGCTGGCCAAGTGGAAAAGGATACAGCTCGGGGCTTACGGCATTCCGGCCGGCTTCGGCCTTTACACCGACATGAATGCGGTTCGGGCCGACGAGGAGCTGGACAACATCCATTCGATTTATGTCGATCAATGGGATTGGGAACGGACAATCCGCGCAGAAGACCGCAATCTCGAATTCCTCAAGGGGATCGTTCGCAGAATTTACAGTGTGATCCGCAGTCAGGAACGGCGGGTATACGAAACATACCGCCACATTACGCCTGTCCTGCCAGAGGAGATCGTTTTCGTCCAGTCCGAAGAGCTGCTCCGGGAGTTCCCGCATCGGACACCGGCCGAGCGCGAGACCGAGGCGGCTCGACGATACGGTGCCATTTTCGTCATAGGGATCGGCGGCAGACTCTCGGACGGCAAGAAACATGACGGCCGTGCCCCGGACTACGACGACTGGACCACCCCGACACCCGGCGGATATTGCGGGTTGAACGGCGATATCGTGGTGTGGAATCCCGTGCTCGAACGGGCCTACGAGATTTCGAGTATGGGCATCCGAGTGGATCGCGAAGCCCTGCTGCGTCAGCTCGATCTGGAAGGGTGCCCCGAGCGGGCCGGACTGGAGTTTCACCGGGCGCTGCTCGAAGAGCGCATCCCGCTCTCTGTGGGTGGCGGCATAGGCCAGTCGCGTCTGTGCATGTTCCTGCTACGCTGTGCCCATATCGGGGAAGTACAGGCGAGCCTGTGGCCCGACCAGATGAAGACCGAATGCATGAAATACGGCATTTTCCTCAAATAAAATGACCAAAAAATCAATCTAAAAACAGATAAGCTATGTCTACATTGAGATTTCAAATGGTGGGGGAGGCGATTCGCAGAAAAGCCCTCGACGTGAAAGCGCCCGCAAACCACGTATCCGAATACTACGGCATAAACGTATTCAGCGGGGATAAGATGCGAAAATACCTCTCGTCCAAGGTGTGCGAAGCTCTGGAAGAGACAATGCGGGACGGTAAGCCGTTAAGCCGCGAGATAGCTGACAGCGTAGCAGCAGGCATGAAGCAGTGGGCTATGGACATGGGGGCCACACACTACACGCATTGGTTTCAGCCTCTCACGGGCGGGACGGCCGAGAAACACGATGCCTTTGTCGAGTACGACGGCAGGGGAGGCATGATCGAGGAATTCAGCGGTAAGCTGCTGATCCAGCAGGAACCCGATGCCTCGTCGTTTCCGAGCGGCGGTATCCGCAACACGTTCGAAGCGCGCGGGTACAGTGCGTGGGACGCTACTTCGCCGGCTTTCGTCGTCGACACGACGCTCTGCATACCGACCATTTTCATCTCCTATACAGGAGAGTCGCTCGACTACAAGGTTCCGCTGCTCAAGGCTCTGGAGGCCGTGAACAAAGCCGCGGTGGAGGTTTGCCGCCTGTTCGATCCGAAAGTGAACAAAGTGCACTCCTATCTGGGTTGGGAACAGGAGTATTTTCTCGTGGACGAAGGACTGTGGGCCGCACGTCCCGACCTGATGCTGACCGGACGTACGCTGATGGGCCACGAGAGCGCCAAGAACCAGCAGCTCGAAGACCATTACTTCGGGACGATCCCCACGCGGGTGATGGCCTTTATGAAGGATCTCGAATACGAGTGCTACAAGTTGGGCATTCCGGTCAAGACGCGACACAACGAAGTGGCTCCGAACCAGTTCGAGGTGGCTCCGATTTTCGAAGAAACCAATCTGGCCAATGACCACAACCTGCTGCTGATGTCCGTGATGCGTAAGGTAGCGCGCCGTCACTCGTTCCGCGTGTTGCTGCACGAGAAGCCTTTCAAGGGAATCAATGGCAGCGGCAAGCATAACAACTGGTCGTTGGGGACCGATACGGGCATCAATCTGCTCGCTCCGGGTAAGACAGCCGGGGAAAACCTGCAATTCATCGCATTCGTGGTCAACGTGATGATGGCCGTTCACAAACACAACGGACTGCTCAAAGCGGCGATTTCCAGCGCGACGAACGCCCACCGGCTGGGCGCGAACGAAGCGCCCCCCGCAATCATCTCGATCTTTTTGGGCAACCAGCTCTCGGAGATACTCGATCGGATCGAGCAGACGGATTGTGAAAAGGCGATAGAGGTAGGCAGTAAGACCGGCTACAAGATGAACGGTATCAATCATATTCCCGAGTTGTTCATCGACAATACGGACCGTAACCGCACCTCGCCGTTCGCCTTTACGGGTAATCGCTTCGAGTTCCGCGCCGTGGGGTCGTCGGCCAACTGTGCCGGGGCGATGATCGTGCTCAACACGGCGGTTGCCGACCAGCTCACCGAATTTCGTAGAAGTGTGGACAAGCTGATGGCCGGAGGGGCAACGAAAGAGCAGGCGGTCTTCGCCGTAATCAAAGAGTACATCCGCGAGAGCCGTCCGATCCACTTCGACGGTAATGGGTACAGCGACGAGTGGAAGGCCGAAGCGGCGAGCCGCGGACTGGACAGCGAAACCTCCGTACCGCTGATCTTCGACAGGCTGTTGGACGACGAGACGGTGTGGATGTTCTCCCGCACGGGCGTGCTCGACGCCGTTGAACTGCATGCGCGGGCCGAGGTCTATTGGGAGACTTATACGAAAAAGATACAGATCGAGGCGCGCGTATTGGGCGATCTGGCCATCAACCATATCGTGCCGGTGGCCGCGCGCTACCAGAGCATGCTGCTCGACAAGGCGGCCAAAATCGGTTCGCTCGACCTGCCGGCGGTGTCAAAAGCATTGGCGGCCAACGATATGGAGGTGATCGATAAGATATCGAACCACATTCTGGTTATTCAGGAGAGCGTGAGGAGAATGACCGAAGCGCGCAAAGAGGCCAACCGTATCGAGAGCGAACGTGAGAAAGCCATAGCCTATCACGACACGGTACTGCCGCATTTCGACACGATCCGTTACCATATCGACAAGCTCGAACTGATGGTAGACAACGAGATGTGGGCGCTTCCCAAATATCGGGAACTGCTCTTCATCCGGTAAGGCAAACGTAACGCGAAAAACGCATGGATATGAATCAAAATAGACAGAGGCAGGCGAAGCAAGGATTGTATCGGCCGGCCTATGAGCATGACGCGTGCGGTGTGGGACTGGTGGTCAACGTGGGGGGAGGAAAGTCGCACGAGATCGTCGAAAACGGACTGCAGGTTTTGGAACACATGGCCCATCGCGGGGCCGAGGGTGCCGATAGCAAAACAGGCGATGGAGCCGGAATGATGGTTCAGATCCCGCACGAGTTCATCCTCCTGCAGGGAATTCCGGTACCCGAGAAGGGCAAATACGGTGTGGGGGTCCTCTTTCTGCCCAAAGACCAGGCGGCTTGTGCCGCTTGTCTCGATTTGGCCGCATCGGTGATCGGTCGCGAGGGGCTCGACCTGCTGGCGGTACGCGATGTACCCGTCAACAGCGAGATTCTGAGTGACGAGGCGCGGTGTAGTGAACCGGCCATCAAACAGCTTTTCATTACGGGAAGCGAAGATCAGGCAGCGCTCGATACCGAGCTCTACATCGCGGGCAAGAAGATCGGCCGAGCGGCCCGCGAGGCAGGCATGGCTTGCTACATCGCCAGCCTCTCCACGCGCACGATGGTTTATAAGGGGTTGCTCACCTCGCACCAGTTGCGCTGTTACTTTCCCGATCTGGTGAACCCCTATTTCACAAGCGGGATGGCGCTGGTCCATTCACGTTTCAGCACCAACACCTTTCCGACATGGGAGTTAGCCCAACCTTTCCGGATGATTGGTCACAACGGCGAGATCAATACCATACAGGGTAACCGGGCGTGGATGCAGACACGCGAGCCACTACTGCGCTCCGAGGTGCTGGGAACCGTAGAAGGGATCAGTCCGATCGTCGAAGAGGGAATGAGCGACAGCGCGTCGTTCGATAACGTACTGGAATTTTTCGTCCGTTCGGGCATGTCGTTGCCACATGCGCTGGCCATGCTCGTACCTGAGAGTTACAACGACAAGAATCCGCTTCCCGCCGAGTTGAAAAGTTTTTATGAATACCACAGTATTTGGATGGAGCCATGGGATGGCCCGGCGACCGTCATTTTTTCGGACGGCCGCTACGCGGGCGGTATGCTCGATCGAAACGGCCTGCGTCCGGCACGATACCTGATCACCAAAAGCGAGACCATGGTCATCGCCTCCGAGACCGGCGTAATGGGATTCGATGCCTCGCAGATTCGAGAGAAGGGACGTCTGCGCCCTGGCAAGATACTGATGGTGGATACCGAGCAGGGACGTATTCTGCAGGATGCCGAAATCAAAGCGGCGCTCGCAGCGGAGCACCCTTATTTGGAATGGCTCGAGAAGAACCGGGTAATCCTCGGTACGATCGCTTCGGGACGGCACGTAACGCACGCCGTGGAGGGATTCGATCGCATGCTACGCGTATTCGGATATAGCGCGGAGGATATCGAACGGATCATTAAGCCGATGAGCTTGCACGGCACGGAACCGACGGCCTCGATGGGCAGCGATACGCCAATCGCTGTGCTCTCGGAGAAACCCCAACGATTGTTCAACTACTTTCGCCAGCAGTTCGCGCAGGTGACTAATCCTCCGATCGATCCGCTGCGCGAGGAATTGGTCATGTCATTGGCCAGTTATATCGGAGCTGTAAACGGCAATATCCTCGAGCCAGGCCCCGGCATGTGCAAAGTGGTCAAGCTGCCCAGTCCCATCATCACCAACACCGAGCTCGATATCCTACGAAACCTGCGCTATAAACGGTTCCGAACCGTAACCCTACCGATGCTTTTCGAGGCCGGCGCGGGCAGCCGCGGCATGGAGCAGGCCGTGGATGAGTTGTGTCTTCGGGCCGGGCGGGCCGTGGACGAGGGGTACAACTACGTGATCATAAGCGACCGGGGCGTAAACGAGCGTCTGGCTCCGATCCCGTCGCTGCTGGCTCTTTCGGCTGTGCATCATTACCTGATCGGAGTACGCAAACGGTCGCAGATCGCACTGATCGTCGAGAGCGGCGAGGTATGCGAGACAATGCACGTGGCCCTGCTCATCGGCTACGGGGCGAGTGCAGTCAACCCCTACATGGCCTTCGGTGTGTTGGACGATTTGGTACGCCGGGGCGAGATACAACTCGACTACCCGACGGCCGAGAAGTATTATGTCAAGGCGATCAACAAGGGAATGCTCAAGATCATGTCGAAGATGGGTATCTCCACGATCCGCAGCTATCGCGGGGCCAAACTATTCAATACATTGGGCCTGGCACAGGAAGTGCTTGACCGCTATTTCGGGGGCGGAGTGTCTCCGATCGCGGGAATTGGCATCGAAGACATCACTGCCGAGGCGCTGGCCGCCCATGCGCGGGGTTTCGGCGCAGAGACGATGGAGGGTGCGCCGCTTGAAAACACCGGTATCTACAAATACCGCAAAGGAGGCGAATACCATGCATGGTTCCCCCAGACCATCTCCCGGCTCCAACAATCCACCCGTACGGGAGACTACGCCAAGTTCAAGGAGTACACGCATATCGCCGACAATGAGCACCCGCCCGTTTTTCTGCGCGACATGCTCGATTTCAGACGTAATCCGATCGACATAGAGCGGGTCGAGCCGGAGGAGGCAATTATGCGACGTTTCGTGTCGGGGGCTATATCGTACGGCTCGATCAGTCGCGAGGCACACGAGGCGATCGCCGTAGCGATGAATCGCATCGGCGGACGCAGCAATACGGGTGAAGGGGGGGAGGACCCGGAACGTTACAAGACGCGTCCCGACGGGACTTCGGCCCGCAGTGCGATCAAGCAGGTGGCCTCGGGACGATTCGGAGTCAACGCGGAATATTTGGTAAACGCCGACGAGATACAGATCAAAGTGGCGCAAGGGGCTAAACCCGGCGAGGGCGGACAGCTGCCCGGCTTCAAAGTCGACAAGATGATCGCCCGCACTCGTCATTCGATTCCCGGCATCTCGCTTATATCGCCACCGCCACATCACGACATTTACTCGATCGAGGATCTCGCACAGCTAATTTTCGACCTGAAGAACGTCAATCCTTCGGCACGTATCAGCGTCAAGCTCGTTTCTGAATTGGGCGTAGGGACGGTGGCCGCCGGCGTGGCCAAGGCCAAGGCCGACATGATCCTCATCAGCGGTAGCGAAGGCGGTACGGGCGCCAGTCCGGCCAGTTCGATTCGCCATGCCGGGATGCCACCCGAATTGGGGCTTGCCGAGGTACAGCAGACGCTTGTATTCAACAACCTGCGCGGTCTTGTTTCCCTGCAGGTAGACGGACAGCTCAAAACGGGACGCGACGTGATCCTCAGTGCGTTGCTCGGAGCCGAGGAGTTCGGTTTTGCCACCAGCGTAATGATCGTGCTGGGATGTGTGATGAAGCGCGAGTGCCATCTCAACACCTGCCCGATGGGTGTGGCTACGCAGGATGCGAAACTGCGCGAGCGATTCCGCGGCCATGCGGACTATCTGGTCAACTTCTTTACCTTTCTTGCTCGCGAAGTGCGTGAATATTTGGCCGAGATGGGCTTCGAGAAGATCGACGATATTGTGGGGCGTACCGATCTGCTCGTTGAACGCTCCCGGTCCGAGGGATCGAAAGCGGTCCGGGTAGATCTTGCACGACTGATGGTTGCGCCGGGGACAGATGACGATCGGGCATTACGCCGTACTGCCGTACAGGACCATGGGCTCGAAAGAGTCGAGGACCTGTCTCTGATCTCGCTGACCCGTCCGGCCCTTACGGCAGCCATGCCGGTACATCTCGACATGCCGATTCGTAACACGGACCGTTCGGTAGGAGCGATGCTTTCGGGCGAGATCGCCCGGCGTTACGGAGCCGCAGGGCTCTCTGACGAGACGATACGGATCGCATTCCACGGCTCGGCCGGACAGAGTTTCGGTGCTTTCCTCGAAAAAGGCGTAACCTTCGCGCTCGAAGGCGATGCGAACGACTACCTCGGCAAGGGGCTCTCGGGCGGAAAGATCGTCGTGCGCCCCCCGCAGGGTTCCACATTCGCCCCGGAAGAGAACATCATCGCCGGCAATACGTTGCTTTACGGGGCTACGGCTGGCGAAGTGTACATCAACGGTCAGGTGGGCGAGCGGTTTTGTGTCCGTAACAGCGGTGCGGTAGCTGTCGTCGAGGGGGTCGGTGACCACGGGTGCGAGTATATGACCGGCGGCCGCGCTGTAATCCTCGGGCCGACAGGCCGCAACTTCGCGGCCGGGATGAGTGGAGGAATAGCTTATGTGTGGGACCGCGACGGTAATTTCGACTTTTTCTGTAACATGGAGATGGTCGAACTGACACTCGCGGGCGAAGAAGCGGCCGACATACACGAACTGCACAGCCTCATCACGGCACATCTTCGCCATACCGGAAGCCCGTTGGCGCAGCGCATACTCGACAATTGGAGCATATACGCGGACCAGTTCATCAAGGTCATGCCGATCGAATACAAAAAAGTATTGCACGACGAGCGGATCGAGCAACTCAATTCCAAAATCGCCCGTGTCGAACGGGATTATTAGCTTAACGGCAGAAGGACTGATCGTACGAGTACGGTATAACTCTCCTGAGGCTGTTCTGCCGTACGTTTGCTACATGAAAGGAAAAAAGAGGGTACAGCCCTTACAGACTTGATGAGATACATATTTCGCTGAAGAGAAGCAGCATCAACACGGGCAAGATAGGGGCGGAAATCAGTCCTGTCAAGCTCCGGCCATGGTTCTGCAACGTCGATATCGACCGTGAGCAATCGAATACGACGGTTTCGATCCGGAGTGTCCGGCCGTATTCACGTCCACGCCTGTTGTGTGTTGGCGGCCGATCCGCTGGGGAGTGATGCGGTGCGATAGAGGTGTAAGGTGCCGTTTGGCAGTGAGGTCTGCCTCGGATCCCTGCGCTATGGAACTTTCGGACGAAGGTATGTCGATCTAACGCTTCAAAGCGGGAAAGGACGATCCGCAAATAGTTCTTAATTAGCTCTTATGCCTATTTTCATTTGTCTGAAATGCTGAAAAACGGCATAAAAAGCTGGGTTAGGAAGAATTGGAATTACCTCATCGTCACCTTCGTTCTGGAGCGTATTATTGTGTTGTTTTTCAGTATTTTTGTATTGGTCTGTACCGCAATAAATAACTCTATTGGGAACCTCTGCTCACGTCGTGAACTCACCGTCATGCCGCAGTTTTTTTCGATCTTGCGGCTTCACCTGAGATGACCAATACACCTTTGGGCGCGGTCGGTCTTTCATTGAAATGCAATGTAGTCGATGAGGAGATGATTATCGACCACGAACGTTTTGACCGACAAATTAATAAATGCTTCACTGGCACTGAAGTTAATATTGGCGACAAAATAATGCATTACGCCTCATTTCGATATTCCAACTGGAATGAAACTAAAAATATTGTCATCAGTGTATGATAAACATCCCGGACGATTGCTTGGGCGACGAAGAACTCGAACATATAAAAGTTGCGAAATATTAATCGTTGATGATCGTCGTAAATATTTGTCTGTCATTATGAACAGAATCGGAAAAAGTCGGGAGACTGGATTGGAAATCATCGTTTGGATATTATCAAAAGCGGATGAATGGGGATAGTACTATGTCTCAGATTCGGTCTCTTTTGGAAACAAAAAGAGAAATATCCATTTATAATATCACTCACCGAACATATTTTCCTGATAAGATGCCGATGTTTTGGCTTTCGGATGTATTATGTTCATCGCGTTAGCCCGCATTCTTCCGGCTATGAAGTTCTCATAAATTGGATAATAACGTGATGACCTCTGGATCAATGTGCGCATTGATCCAAGCTTATTTTTCTGTCGTCTGCTTAGACCGGCACAACAAGATTCAGTTGTATGATAAGAGTAACCTCGATAACGGGATGTAGCACTTTAACGGGCAATTAAGCCGTGTTCTTTTTGCACGGTTCTTCTGCTATCTAGTTCCTGTCTGAAACATAAAATTAGAAATCGGATCATGAATTCGCAATTAAATATCTTTCCCGTAATTTTATTGTGCCACGCTCGGTATCCGAATCGTTGCCTGGCACGAGAAAAAATATGGCAAGTACCCGATTACAGGATATTTCGGGGAGTTTGGTTGATTTTCGTTCTCTCTGTTTTTTTTGAGGGATGTTGGTTGCCGGTGTTTGGCGAGGCGATATTCGGCTTCGCTTCTTTAGAAGCGAAGCCGAATATCGTTTTTTGCATATGACTTTTCATGTCGGCAGGAATTTCTGCGGTTTTCATTTGGGGAGCTGAGGCCGTTTCCCGAATCCTGCTTATTTTTCTCCCGGGGGAAGAATATTTCGGGCAGGAATGGCTAACTTTATGGCGGACGATAAAAACGATCCGAGATGAATCTGAAAAAAATAGGTATTCTTTGTTTGGGACTGATGGCGGGCGGTTTGCTGCAGGCCAAAGTCCGTTTGGCTTCCGTTTTCGGCAGCGACATGGTTTTGCAGCGGCAGTGCGAGGCGCCTCTTTGGGGCTGGGCCGAACCGGGGGCCGAGGTGGCGGTGACCGGGTCGTGGGACGGATCGACCGTCCGAACCCGTTGCGGAGCGGACGGAAAATGGATGCTGAAGCTGAAAACTCCCGACGCGGGAGGACCTTATACGGTTACCGTTTCGGACGGGGAGGCCGTTACGTTGGAGAACGTGCTGATCGGCGAGGTGTGGATCTGCTCGGGGCAGTCCAATATGGAGATGCCGGTAGGAGGATGGGGCCGCGTGCGCGATTATGCCCGCGAGATCGAAAGCGCCGACTGGCCTCGGATACGTCTGTTCGGCGTCAAGCGGGTTTCCAGTTTGGCTCCGAGGGAAGATGTACAGGTCGTAGGCGGAGGCTGGCAGCCCTGCTCGCCGCGGACGGTTCCCGACTTCTCCGCCGCCGGTTACTTTTTCGCCCGCGAGTTGCATAAGGCGCTCGGAGTCCCTGTCGGAGTGATCAATACTTCGTGGGGAGGTACGGTGGCCGAGTCGTGGATGAGTCCCGAGGCGCTGGCCACGCATTCCGATTTTGCGGAGCGCGTCGAGCAGGTTCGCTCGGCCGGGGCCGACGAGAGCCGGTTATGGGCCGGATTCCGCGATGACTCGGCTCGCTGGGAGCAGGTTGTCGCGCAGCGCGATCCGGCGTATCGGGACGGAAAGTGTCTGTGGAAGGAGCGATCTTTCGACGACAGCGACTGGGATACGATCGCTCTGCCCGCCTATTTCGATGCGGAGTGTCTGCCGGGCCACGACGGGATCGTCTGGCTGCGCCGGCGGATCGAGATACCGGCCCGCTGGCGGGGGCGCGACCTGACCCTTCGCCTTAGCTACGTAGACGACAGGGACGTGACTTATTTCAACGGAGTGCAGGTCGGCGCGATCCATGCGTTGGAGCAGGAGCGCGTCTATCGGGTGCCGGGCAGGCTGGTCGAGGGGGGCGAGGCGGTCATCGCGATCCGTGTGCTCGACACCGGAGGCGACGGCGGGCTCAATTACGACGGCCCGTCGCTTCGCCTGAGTCTGTCCGACGACCGGTATATACCGCTGTCCGGCCCGTGGAGATACCGGGTCGGAAGCAAGTTGGCCGATTTGCCTGTTCCGCCCGTTCAGCCCGATTTCAATCCGCATCAGCCGACGGCGCTTTACCATTCGATGCTTCGTCCGCTCGTTCCGCTGGCCTTTCGGGGCGCAGTATGGTATCAGGGCGAGTCGAACGCATGGCGGGCCGAGCAGTACGGGACGCTTTTCCCGTTGCTCGTCGAGGACTGGCGCTCGTGCTGGGGGCGCGATTTCCCGTTTCTGTTCGTGCAGCTGGCTAATTTCGGAGCGCGGCACGACGAGCCTGCCGCTTCACAGTGGGCCGAGCTGAGAGAGGCTCAGTCCGAGGCGCTGCATCTCGACGGAACCGCTATGGCCGTGGCGATCGATATCGGCGAGGACGACAATATTCATCCGAAGAATAAGCAGGAGCTGGGCCGCCGTTTGGCCCTGATTGCCCGTGCCCGGGTGTACGGCGAGTCGGTGGCATGCAGCGGTCCCGTGTACCGGACCTATCGGATCGAAGGCGATAAGATCCGGATCCGGTTCGACGAGGCCGAAGGGCTGGCGGTGCGGGACGGCCGTGTCCTCCGCGGGTTCGCTGTCGCAGGGGCCGATCGCCGGTTCCGTTGGGCCGAGGCTGCGATCGACGGATGCGACGTGGTGGTCGGCTCGCCCGAGGTCCCGTATCCTTTGGCCGTTCGCTACGGCTGGGACGACAATCCGGACTGCAATCTGATCAATGCTTCCGGACTGCCGGCCTCGCCGTTCCGGACCGACCGCTGGCCGGGAATCACGACCGGCAAGAAATAATCCGGATTTTGTCGGCGAACGAGCACCGCGTTTCATCCTGCCGGCGGAGCTGTTCGCATGTCTTGCCGGGTACTGTCTTTGCGGATGACGGGCAGCTCGTGCGAGCCGGCATATGGGCGATTCCGTCCCGGCCGGTTGTAGGTTTCGGGCAAAACAGCTATTTTTAGCCGGGTAACCGACGGGAGACTATGAGAAAATTCGGAAATACGGGCGGCAGCGAGTCGAACATGCGGATCAAGGTGGCCGTAGGCTATCTGTTGGTCGCCGTGGCGGCGGTTTTCGCCGTTTGGTACATTTACATGCGGATTGCGCCGTTGGCTGTTCGCGAGGACGCTACGCAGGGAGCGGCGTACCGGAAAGTGCTGGTTACGGGCACGACGATCTCGTCGCTGTACGAGGCGAGCTACCGGGCGAATATCTATCTGCAGGACCCTTCGGTCGACAATCTGGAAGCTTACGACCGGGCGATCGACACGGTCTACGGCCACATCGACTCGCTTTGCCGGTTGCAGATACCTCCCGAGCAGATCGGCATTCTGGAGGAGATTACCGAGCTGCTGAAGTGGAAAAAATCGAACCTGATCGGTCTGGCCGCCACGATGAGCCGTCTTCGGGAAAGAGAGGTGCTTCGTCACGACAGCCTGTTGCGGGCGCTCGAACGAAAGGACACGCTTTCGCCGGTGGTCGTAGTGATCGAGAAGCCCGTTCATAAGGATACGATTCGTTTGGTTCCTTCCGAGCGGGACCGGTTTTGGCGGCGTTTCGCGGGGCCTCTCATGACGGCGAGAGACACGCTCAAAGAGATGCCGAGGAGCAGCGAGATGCCTGTCGATACGCTCGCTCCCGTTGTTTCGCAAAAGATGCCGTCAGATGTAGGCGGCGCTCGATTGCAGGCGAAGCCGGCGTTACCTTCCAGACGGCGCGACCGGACTGCGGAGGCTATCCGGCAGCAGCAGCATACGCTGATGCTGATCGATCAGACGATCAACGATCGGGCTACGCTGCTTTTGCAGAAGATGAACGACGAAAACATCCGGGCAGCGCTCGACGAGATCGGTACTCGCGACCGGACGCTCAAGCGTGCGGGAGAGTCCGTGCTGGGGATCGCGTTGGGTGCGTTGTGCATAGTGCTTCTTTTCGTCGCTCTGATATTCAGCGATATAAATAAAAGCAAACGTTATAAACAGGCCCTTGAGGAGGCCCGGCGCAAGGCGGAGGACCTGATGGAGAACCGGCAACGGCTGCTGCTGTCGATCTCCCACGATATTCGTTCCCCGCTCAATTCGATCATGGGTTACGTCGAGCTGCTGTCGTCGAATCCTTCTCCCGATAAGGTGGCGCGTTACACGGCCAGCATGAGATACAGTTCGGCTCATCTGATGGAGCTGCTGACCAATCTGCTCGAATATTCCCGGATCGAAACGGGCAAAATGACCCTCGACGCGGCTCCTTTCGAGGTATTCCCGCTATTCGATCAGACCCTCGGCATGTTCGTGCCCTCGGCGGAGAGAAAGGGCGTGTCGCTCGTAAGCGACAACCGCGCGGAGAAGGGCATGTACGTCAAGGCCGATGCGGCCCGAATCAGGCAAGTACTGATCAATCTGCTCTCCAACGCCGTGAAGTTCACCGATCGGGGGTCGGTAACGCTTTCGGCAGTCGTTCGGTCCGGAGACGGGAACGGTGCGCCGCTACGGTTGGAATTCGCCGTGAGCGACACGGGGTGCGGCATTGCGCCGGAAGAGCAGAAGAGGATATTCGACGAGTTTTCGAGGGCCGATACGGCCGGCAAGGAGGGCAGCGGATTCGGGCTGGCCGTCGTGTCGCGTCTGGTCGAGCTGCTGGGAGGAACGTTGGAGCTCGACAGTCGGATCGGCGAGGGGAGCGTTTTCCGGGTCTCGATACCCGTGCTGTCCGTCTCCGTTTCCGAAATTCCGAAGCCTGTCCCGGCCGAGGCTCCCCCTCGGGTCACTCCTCGTTCGATACTCGTTGTCGAGGACGATCCCTCGCAACGAGCCATGTTGAGCGAAATACTGAAATCGGCCGGTCACAGGGTCTGCTGCTGTGATCGGTTGGAGCAGTGCGTGGATAAGCTGGCCGATGTCGATATGGTGCTGACCGATATTCAGCTGGGCGGATTTTCCGGCTATCAGCTGCTCTCGGCGATCCGTTCCGCTTCGGAGGGCTGGGCGCGGAGGTTGCCCGTGATTGCCGTTTCGGCTTCCGACCGTCTGGAGAAAGAGAGCGACGGGTTCGACGCCGTGTTGCGCAAACCATTCACGCAGAGCGAGCTGCTGAAAACGATCGCCGGTATGCCGTCTCCCGATCCGGGATACGATTTGGGCGAACTCCGGGAGATGATGAACGGCGATGAGGAAGCGGTCCGGACGGTCGTGGAGACTTTCGTGTCTTCTACGCGCGACAGCCTGAAACTGCTCGAGGAATACAGTGCCTCCCGCGACTGGCCGTCGCTCGCCAAGCTGGCTCACCGGATGCTGCCGATGTTCCGTCAACTGCATGCCGACCGGACGGCGGCCGATCTGGAAGAATTGGAAAAGAGCGGTTCCTCGGCGGAACCGGCGCGAATATCTTTTCTGGTCGAACGCGCGATCGGCTCGGCGAAGCGAATCCTCGGAAGAATGTCCGGCTCGCTATAGCTCGATACCGTACAGCTTGAGCTTGTTGTACAGGGTTTTCCGGTCGATCTCCAGCAGACGGGCCGCCTCGCTCTTGTTGTTCCTCGCGCGACGCAGCGCATCCAGAATCTGCTCTTTCTCGTTGACCTTGCGCAACAGGGGCGAAGCGGGCGGCTCCGGCATACTCTCCGCGTCGGCCGTCAATTCTTCCGGCAGGTCGGCTATCGTGACGATGCGCCCCTTGCAGAAGAGAACGGCCCGCTTGATCGCATTGCGCATCTGGCGCAGGTTGCCGGGCCATTTGTAGCGGTTCATCCATGCGGCGGTCTCGGCGTCGAATCCTTCGACCTGCTTTTCCAGCTCGCGGTTGGCGTCCTGCAGGAACGACTCGGCGAAAGCGGGTATGTCCTCTTTCCGTTCCCGGAGCGGGGGAATCTGCACGGTGAATTCGTCGAGACGGTGGAACAGGTCCCCGCGAAACTTGTTCTCGCGGATCGCTTCGAGCAGGTTCTCGTTCGTCGCGGCGATGATCCGTACGTCGACGGCCGTTTCCCTCACGCTGCCGACGGGACGGATCACGCGTTCCTGAATCGCGCGGAGCAGTTGTACCTGTACGTCGTAAGGCAGGTTGCCGATCTCGTCGAGGAAAACGGTTCCGCCTTCCGCCGTCTCGAAGACGCCCTTTTTGTCCGAAACGGCCGACGTAAAGGCTCCTTTGGCATGTCCGAACAGCTCGCTGGCGGCCAGCTCGCGCGAGAGCACGCCGCAGTCGACGGCGACGAACGGACGGGCCTTCCGCTTGCTGTTGGCGTGGATGAAGCGGGCCGCGTATTCCTTGCCCGTGCCGCTTTCGCCCGTGATCAGAACCGACATGTTGGTCGGCGCGACGAGCAACAGGTGATCCCGGAGCTTGGCGGACGCTTCGCTGTGTCCCCATACGATAGCCGTTCCGGGCTCCGAAGCGGACTGCGTTTCCGGCCGTGAACGGCGCTGTTCGTGCCGCGTAACCGCCGCGGTCATTTTTTCGCGCAGTATTTCGGGGTTGACCGGTTTCTCGAGATAATCGAAAGCTCCCAGTTTGATAGCCGCCACCGCCGTGCTGACGTTCGCGTAGCCGGTCATGATGATCACTTCGCTGTGAGGCGATTTGTGCCGTATCCATTCGAGCAGCGTGATGCCGTCGCGGTCGGGCAGGCGCAGGTCCGACAGCACGACGTCGAACACGCACTCCCCCATCCGCTTGACCGCCTGCTCCGCACTGACGACGCTCTCCGCCTCGTATCCGTTCTTGGACAACCATGTCCGCAGCATGAGGGCGAAGGCGACGTCATCCTCTACAATCAGCACCTTTGTCATCGGATTCTTTTCGTAATGTTTTTCGCCTGCAAAGATAGCAATAATCGTATAAAGAAAAGGCCTGTTCGCAAACAGGCCTTCGGCTGGCGGTCCGGTTTCGCCGGGCGACCGTCGGGCTTTCCCCTGCGGTCGGGGCGGGGATTTTCTTTTATGGGACGGACGGGCCGGCACTTCGTTCGACCAGGTCCATAACCGTTCCCTGAGCGTCGAGAAGGAGAGTGATTTCGGTCCCTTTCGGGTTCGGTACGGTAATTTTGTACAGCCTGATCCCGGCGTTGGCGTAGGCTTTCTCGATCGACGAGCTTGCGTACCGCGAGGCGATTGCGTACCGCACGGCCTGAGGCAGCTCGCTCGGGTCGATCTCGACGAATCCCGTTCGGACGGCCGTTGCTTGCGTCGATGCGTTTCCTGCAAGGGCGTATGCGGAGACGGGACCGGCCGTCCATGCGGCGGTAATCAGTGCGGCCACAGTAAACAATAGCTTGTTCATGAGTTCTTGTCGTAAGGGTTGAACGGATGAGATCCTGCGTATTTCGGCTTTCTATGCGCGGGGCGGCTCGGAGCGCGGCTCCTTAGGCTGCCGGCGTTTCGGATGCCTGCCGTATGAAGCCCTCTTTGTCGAGGATGATCGTGGCCGACCAGCCGTCGCTTCTCTTTACGATTACTTTGTAAAGGGAAGCGGTTGCGTCATTGTAGGCTTCCTCGATGAAGCTGCCCGGATATTTTTTGTCCAGCGCGTCGCGGACGGCCTGCGGCAGATCGCTCGGCGCGATGCGGATAAAGCCCTCTTGTGCGGTGATCGGAAAAACGGACGATGAAACGGCTGAAGCGGTTCCGGTTGCTGAAACGATGGCTGCGAGTACGGCAGCCGCGAATACGACCTTTTTCATGGCTTTGGCGTTTGAAAAATTCTTTCTACTTGTTCTTTGCTTTCGACAAAAACAAGGAAGAAAAACCGTACCGGAGCATGATATTTTTGTCGATTTTGTTTTTATTGTGTTGATTTATAGTTAGTTGGTTTGACGTTGCGGCGGAAGGGAGGCTTGCCTCGGGTTGGGGAGATTTGTGGAAAGATGTGGAGGAATTCCACGTTTCGCGGGGAGAAAAAGCGCAGAATCGTTAGCGATCGCTTGCAAGAGCGCATGCTGGCGGCGTCTATTTCGTTTGCAGGATCTGGCCGCGTTCGCTGTGGGAGATTACGAGCAGCTTGTCGCCGAGACAGAGCTTGCTGCGACCGTTCGGAATGAAAAAGGCGCCGTCGCGCTTGACCGTGACGACCAGTTCGTCGTCGGGAAGCGGAAGGTCCATCAGCCGGTCGCCCGAGGCCAGCATGTCGGCGGTCACTTCCGTTTCCGACAGCGTCGACTTGATTTCGTCGGGCAGTTCCTCGAAACTGAAGCTCAGGGCGGCAGGCTCCGAATCGTCGACCATTCTCAGCTTTCCGGCCATATAGCCTACGGTGGTCCCCTGAATGACGAGCGACATGATCGTGATGAAGAACACGATGTTGAAGATCAGGTTGGCATTGTTGATTCCGGCGATGAGCGGATAGGTGGCGAAGATGATCGGCACGGCTCCCCGCAGTCCGACCCATGACACGTAGGCTTTGGCCCGGCCGGAGATTTTGCGGAAAGGCAGCAGACATAGGTAGACCGTAGCCGGACGGGCGATCAGGATCATCGCGACGGCGATCAGCAGTCCGATGCCTGCGACGGGCAGCAGCTCGGTCGGATTGACGAGCAGGCCGAGCGTCAGAAACATGACCAGCTGGGCGAGCCAGGCGATACCGTCGAAAAAGGTCGTCGTGCTGCGGTGATGCGGCATCTTGCTGTTGCCGATCACCAGACCGGCGAGATAGACGGCCAGATAGCCGTTGCCGCCGATCAGGTCGGTGAACGAAAAGATGAAGAATACCAGCGCGAGCAGCAGAATCGGGTATTGCGACTGGTTGTCGACGTCGAGCCGGTTGACGAAGAAGAGCGATATGCGGCCGAGCACGTAGCCGGCGACCGCGCCGACGCCGATCTGCATCAGCAGTACGCCGGCCGAGTGTCCGAAACTCATGTGGCCGACTTGAATGACCTGAATGAACAGGATCGTCAGGATGTTGGCCATCGGGTCGTTGCTTCCGCTCTCGAATTCGAGCATCGGACGGAGATTCTCCTTCAGCCTCAGACCCTTGCTTCTCAGAATCGAGAAGACCGAGGCGGAGTCCGTCGACGAAATGACGGCTGCCAGCAGCAGCGACTCGTAAAGCGTCAGCGTGATCGATCCGAAAAAGTAGCGCGTGACAAGAAAGATGATTCCTCCGGTAATGGCCGTGGTGATCATCACGCCCAGCGTGGCCAGTATGATGCCCGGACCCAGCACGGGGCGGATTTCCTTGAACTTCGTGTTCATGCCGCCCGAAAAAAGGATGACGCTCAGTGCGATCATGCCGATGAACTGGGCGATCGTCGGGCTGTTGAACTGAATGCCCAGCCCGTCGCTGCCGAACACCATGCCGACGCCCAGAAACAGCAGCAGGACGGGAACGCCGAACTTGGAGCCCGCTTTCCCCGCGAGAATGCTCACGAACAGCAAGACCGCTCCGACCAATAAGATATTTCCGGCGTTCAGCACCATAAGGCTACGGGATGAATGGGACGAACGGCTCCGGTTTCCGGATATGCGTCCGGGGCGAGCCGTACCAAATATACTTCATTTTACGTTTGCGTGCAAAGCGGCTCGCGCGAAAAGTCTTTTCGGATTATAAAAAGGAAGGATCGGCCAGAACGGAGAAGGCCGTCGCTTGCGACGGGGCACCCGGAAAGCCTTTTCCTGCAAGTTGCCGTGCGGCCGGGCGAAAGTCCGGCCGTCGGAGTTCGAGAGCAGGGAACGAAAGGCTCGCATGCGGTTCGCCCGGCCGTTTGCCGCCTCGGATAGGTGTCGGATCAGGGCCGTGCTAACGGGCTCATTGTGAAACGACAGCCCGGCGAATTGTGGAACGGATTTTGAAAGGTAGTCCGTAACGTACCGCGAAATACCTATTTAAAAACTTTTAATAAAAAGAGTATGAAAAAATTAGTCTACATTCTATTGGCCGTTTTCGCTCTGACCTCCTGCAGGGAAGAGCCCGATCTGTCGGAGCTGAGCAGCGATTTTCTCGTATTTACCAACTACGACAAGAGCACGGAGTTCAGCAACATGAAAAACTATTACATGCCCGACAGCGTGTTGGTGATCGGCAACGAGGACAAGGCTGAATACTGGACGGGGGATCAAGCCGCTCCCTATCTGGAAGCCTATGAGGAGAACATGCAGAGTTTCGGCTATACCCGTGTCGCTACCAAGGCGGAGGCGGCTCTCGGACTGCAGATCAGCTATGTTCAGAGCACGCAGTATTTCGTGGGGTACAGCTATCCCTACTGGTGGGACAGCTATCCCGGCTACTGGGGCCCGGGTTATTGGGGCAACTGGGGCTACTGGTATTACCCCTATAATATCGTGTACAGCTACCACGTCGGATCGCTGCTGACCGAAATGGTCGACCTGCGCGTTCCTCAGGGACAGGAAAAGAAACTTACTGTCGTGTGGAACTCCTTCATGAGCGGACTGCTGACCGGCTCGAACACGATCAACACGGCGCTGGCCGTTCAGGCGATCGACCAGTCGTTCGTGCAGTCGCCCTATCTGAATATTACCGCTTTAGCCCAATAAGCCAATTCATTAACAGACGATAAAACGCAATATTATCATGAAAAACATAAAAAGCAAACTGTTCGGGTTCGTCGCCGCTGTCGTCGTGGCGCTTTCTCTGCCTGCCACGGGGCATTCGCAGATACTTTACAACGGCTATTTCAATATCGACTGGCAGTACAACTGGCCGCTGGGCGACAGCTATGCCGACAAGTCGAGCGGCTGGGGCATGAATTTCGAGGGCGGCTATTACTTCCCGTCGAACGTCGGTCTGGGCGCTTTCATCGCGTTCCATACCAATAACAAGTACATTCCCCGCCAGACTTTTCCCATCGGCGGAACCGGAGCTATCACGACCGACCAGCAGCATTCGGTGTTCCAGTTGCCGTTCGGCGTTACGGGCCGCTATCGCTTTACGCAGGGGCGCGTGCTGGAACCCTACGTGGCGGTGAAGGTGGGGGCCAACTATGCCCGGGTCTCTTCCTATTTTTACGTGCTCGAGGCCTATGAGAAGACTTGGGGATTCTTTGTTTCCCCGGAGTTGGGCCTGAACGTCTGCCCGTTCAACCAGAACCGGATCGGAGTCCATGTGGCCGCGTATTACAGTTATGCGACCAACAAGTGCACGACGCTCAATTTCAAAATGGACCAACTGAGTAATTTCGGTCTCCGGGTGGGTTTGTCATTCTGACACTTACCGCATATTCTTCACGAAAAATTCCCGGAGAGAGAGTCTCCGGGAATTTTTTTGTTCCGCTCGTTTCCGTCCGCCTTCCTGCCGGAAAGGCTATCCTCCGATGCAGTGGTATTCGATCCGCGTGCCGGCGAATTCTTTCTTGTCGTAAATGTTGCGTCCGTCGAAAAGCACCGGGGTGCGCATGACGCGCTCGACGACCTGCCATGCCGGAAGCCGGAATTCCTTCCATTCGGTCACCAGAATCAGCGCATCGGCGTCTACGGCGGCTTCGTACATCTCCTTGGCATAGCGGATACGGTCGCCGATGCGCGTCCGGCATGTCTCCATAGCCACCGGATCGTAGGCGGTTACGGTTCCTCCCGCCGAGAGAATTCGGTCGATCAGCACGAGCGACGTGGCTTCCCGCATATCGTCCGTTTCGGGTTTGAAAGCCAGCCCCCACAAGGCGATCTTCCGCCCCGTCAGATCGCTGCCGAAACGCTTGGTCAGCTTGTCGAAAAGCACCCGTTTCTGCCGCTCGTTAACCCGCTCGACCGCCGAGAGGACCTCCATCGGATAGCCGTGCTTCTCGGCCGTTCGGATCAGCGCCTTGACGTCTTTCGGGAAGCAGGAACCGCCGTAGCCGCAGCCCGGGTAAAGAAACTTGCTTCCGATGCGTGCGTCGCTGCCGATTCCCTTGCGGACCATGTTCACGTCCGCTCCGACGATTTCGCACAGGTTGGCGATGTCGTTCATGAAGCTGATGCGGGTGGCGAGCATGCTGTTCGCGGCGTATTTGGTCATCTCGGCCGAGGTGACGTCCATGAAGATTACCCGGAAATTGTTCAGCAGGAAGGGGCGGTACAGCCGACTCATCAGCTCTTTCGCGCGCGCGCTCTCGACTCCGACCACTACGCGGTCGGGGCTCATGAAGTCTTTGATGGCGCTGCCTTCTTTCAGAAACTCGGGATTGGAAGCCACGTCGAATTCGACTTCGGCTCCCCGGCGGGCGAGCTCCTGCCGCACGACCTGCTGAATCCGGCGCGACGTGCCTACCGGAACGGTGCTCTTGGTGACCAGCAGCGCATATTCCTTGACTGCCGAGCCGAACGTCCGCGCCACTTCGAACACGTAGCGCAGGTCGGCGTCGCCGTTCTCGTCCGGAGGGGTTCCTACGGCGATGAATACGATCTCGATGCCGTCCATGCAGGAGGCCAGATCGGTCTCGAAGCTCAGCCGTCCCGACTGCATGTTCTTCTGCACGATCGCGTCGAGTCCGGGCTCGTAGATCGGAATCCGCCCGTTCTTGAGCTGCTCGATTTTCGAGGCGTCCGTGTCGATGCAGACCACCTCGGCGCCCATTTCCGAAAAACAGGCGCCCGAGACGAGTCCGACATACCCGCTTCCTACCACTGCTATTCTCATTTTCTGAACGGTTTTTGATGTTCTTGTTCTCGGCCGGGCTCTCTTTGGGGTATCCGTCGGCCGCGAACGGTGAACAAATATAGTCAAATGTTCCGAATCGGCCGTGTCGTGCGTCGGGGTATTTCCCGGGTTCGGACGGCGCGGTGCGTGAGGGGCGGGGCGTGAAATTTATCGCCCGGCGCAAGGCGGTATTCTGAAACTATTTTTATATTTTTGCAAGGCGTATTACAAACCGGTCAATGGAACTGAAAATTTTCGTCATCCTGACTTTCGTCATTTCGGCCTTGGCCGGGTGGCTGACCATACCCAAGATTATCCTGATCTCGAAAAAGAAAAAGCTTTTCGACGAGCTTTCCGCGCGCAAGTCCCATCATGGAAACGTTCCCCGTTTGGGAGGAGTCTCGTTCTTCCCGTCGTTTCTTTTTTCGGTAACTCTGTTGCTGGGCATGTGCTACTATCAGGGGCTGACCGTAGCCGCATCGCCTGTCGAGGCGGCGGCGTTCAAAGAACTGTTTTTCGTCATAGCGGGCGGGACGCTGCTTTTCTTCGTCGGTCTGGCCGACGATCTGAGCGGCCTCTCCTACAAGCCGAAGTTCGTGGCGCAGATACTGGTCGGCGTGCTGCTGATTTACGGCGGCGTGGGAATCGAGAATCTGGGCGGACTGTTCGGTCTGTACCACATTCCGTCGTCCGTCGGGTGGGTGCTGACCGTGCTGGTGACCGTCCTGCTGGTCAACGCTTATAACCTGATCGACGGCATCGACGGGCTCTGCTCGGGGCTGGCCCTGCTGGCGTTGGGGGCTTTCGGCGGCTGGTTCTGCTGGAATCATCTGTATGTGTACGGGATGATGGCGATGGGCATCGCGGGCGTGGTGAGCGTTTTTTTCTTTTACAACGTGCTGGGACGCCGAATGAAAATCTTCATGGGAGATACCGGCTCGCTGACGCTCGGCTTTCTGATAGCCTTTTTCGGTCTGAAATTCTACAATCTGAATATCAATACGGATATGTTCGGCATACAGGCGACGCCGGCTGTTTTTTTGGGTATCGTCTTCATTCCGGCTTTCGATACGCTACGCGTGTTCTGTGTCCGGATCGCGTCCGGCCTTTCGCCGTTCTATCCCGACAAAAGGCACATCCATCACAAGATGCTCCGTCTCGGCCTCACCCATTTCCAAAGCGCCATGCTGATCATCGTGATGCAGACTTGCTTCATCCTGATGAACGTGCTGATGAAGAACGTCAATATCAACTTGCTTTTCGGGATCGACCTGCTGTTGGGGGTGCTGCTGGTCTGGCAGCTCGACCGGATGGGCGATCGGCGCGAGCGTAAAGGAAAGGCGTAGCGGTCCGCCGCTTGCCTTTTTTCAAAAAAATGAGAATAATATGCTTATGAACCGGATAGTCAAACTCATGCGATGCGTCGTTTTCGCGGCGGCGCTGTACGCGGGCAGCCTGTCGGCGCAGCAGGTCACGCCTGCCATGATCCAGCGGGCCAAAGCCATGGGGGCCACCCAAGAGCAGATCGATGCCGCGCTGGCCGAACGGAACGAACGAAGCGGCCGGCCTTCGTCGACGAAGGCGCAGGGGCAGGGCGGCGAGGTGGTCCGTTCGGACCCGGACCGGCAGACGAAGGATACGAGGCAAGGCGGCGATCCTGACGGCCGTCCCTATGGCGGAATGGAGCGTGGCGGTTATGCTGCGGGCCGTCCCGGCTTTTCGGAGCAGGGGCAGGGGAGATACGCGATGCGCTCGGACACCGATTCGGTGACGCGCCTCGGAATCATGTCCGTCGACCCGCGCGCGTCGGTGTTCGGCCGGGAGATTTTCTCCGCCCGGAACCTGACGTTCGCCCCGAGCTATAATATTCCGACGCCGCCCAACTACGTGCTGGGCGCCGGCGACGAAGTGGTCGTCGAGGTATGGGGAGACGCCGAGTCGACGATGAAGCACCGGGTTTCGCCCGAGGGCAGCATCAGCATTTCCGGCGTCGGTCCGGTCTCCGTGGCCGGTCTGACGATCGAGCAGGCTCAGCAGCGCATCCAGTCGAAAGTCGACCGGATCATGAGCGGACAGGTCCGGGTTTCGCTGGGCGAGATACGGAGCATCAAGGTGAATATTTCGGGCGAGGTCGCCGTGCCGGGGACCTATACGCTGCCGTCGCTGGCTACGGTGTTCAATGCAATCTATTCGGCCGGAGGTGTCAACGACATCGGATCGCTGCGTCGCATTCAGGTTTATCGCAACAGCCGGAAGGTCGCCGATCTGGACGTGTACGACTACCTGATCGACGGAAAGTACGAAACCAATATCCTGCTCGAGGACAACGACATGATTATCGTTCCTCCGTACGACAGCTACGTCGCCATAGGGGGAAAGGTGAAGCGCGAGCGTATCTATGAGCTGAAGAAGGGCGAGACGCTGGGCAAGCTGATCGAGTATGCCGGAGGGTTTACCGGGGACGCCTATGCCGAGCGGCTGACGGTCTACCGCAAGAGCGGCCGCCAACGCAGTCTGGTCACGGTGGAGAAGGCCGATCTGGACGCTTTCCCGATGATGGACGGTGACTCGCTTCATGTGGACGTCGTGTTGCCGACCTATTCCAATATGCTGACCATCCGGGGAGCCGTATGGCGTCCGGGGGACTATGAGCTCGGGCCGGACGTTCGGACGCTCTCGCAGCTGATCGCCAAGGCCGAGGGATTGCGCGGAAGCGAGTTCGCCTCGCGGGGACAGATTTCGCGGTTCGACAGCACGACCAGTATCTATACCGTTATTCCGTTCGTCGTGAGCGACGTGGCGTCGGGTCGGACCGACGTGGAGCTGCGCAACCGCGATGAAGTATACATTCCGAACGTTTTCGACCTGAGGGAGGATTATTCCGTGACGGTCCGGGGCGAGGTGAACGCGCCTCAGACGCTCGATTACCGCGACGGCATGACCGTCGAGGACGTGATCGTGCTGTGCGGCGGGCTGCGCGAGTCAGCTTCCCGGGCGAGAGTCGAGGTGGCGCGGCGGATCAAGGACCCGACTTCCACGTCCTATTCGCCCCGGCGGGCCGAAACTTTCCTGTTCGACATTTCGGAGGATCTGGCGATCGCTCCGGCCGACAAGAGGTTCGTGTTGCAGCCGTTCGACGAGGTGTATGTCCGGCGCTCGCCCGGCTATTCCGAGCAGAAGAACGCGGAAGCCGACGGAGAGGTGCTTTTCCCCGGACAGTACGTGCTGGCCGAGGCATCGCAGCGGTTGTCCGATCTGGTGCGTCAGGCCGGCGGATTCACCGAGGAGGCTTATGTGCGCGGAGCCAGCGTGCAGCGCAAGCTCACGCCCGACGAGATGGCGAAAGTGAAGGCTACGCTCGAAATTGCGCAGACGAACAAAGGGCGTGATTCGGTCGCGGAGCAAACCGTCGAGATTCCCGAATATTATTCGGTCGGAGTCGACGTGGAGCAGGCCGTGAAGAAGCCCGGAAGCAGCGAGGACATCGTCCTGCAGGAAGGCGACCGTCTGTTCGTGCCGAAATATAACGGGACCGTGCGCATATCGGGCGCCGTGCTGTATCAGAACTCGGTCGCGTACGAAGGGAAAAAACTGAAAAACTATGTGGCTCAGGCCGGCGGTTTCAAGCAGAGGGCCCGTCGTCGTCCGTTCATCGTGTACATGAACGGGAAAGTGGCCTCGACGCGCGGAGGATTTCTCTGGAAACGGTATCCTGCGGTGGAGCCCGGGTGCCAGATCGTCGTTCCGATGAAGCAGGAGCCTAAAGGCAACGGACTGGCGAACACGATAGGCATGATGTCTTCGACCGCTTCGCTGGCTGCCATGGTCGCTTCGATCATTAATCTGAGCAAGTAGGGCCGGTTGCGGCGATGCAACGTTTGTCGGGCCGCAGGGAAGCACCCAGCGGCCCGATCTTTTGCCGGCGGTCGTTTCCCGTGAAAAATCGCTTCCGCGGGCCCGCCGGACCGAATCCGTTTTTTTCGTCCGGAACCGGATGCAGCGGGCCATGCCGGATTCTGGGCGGCGCATGGGCCGATCTCCTGCGGCGGTTATTCGTCGCTGCGGGTTCGTTCCTGCCGACGGCGGCATCGATCCGACTTTGTCGAGAGAATAGAATCCGGTCGGTTGGGTTGTCTTTTTGTGTCCGGTTTCCCGTTCGTACGCTCCCAAGGAGTCCCGATATGCTTTTATGTGTAGTCGCATTATTGCGTACAACTGATCCGGATGATATTTTCCGTCCGGACCTTTCCTCGGTCCCGGGTTTGCGGCGAACTCGGTCGCAGAGTAAGAAAAAGCGGCGGTTCTCGATCGAGAACCGCCGCAGATAAGGAAACCGGAACGGGTGCTACTTGCGGATAGCCGCCACGCCCGGGAGTTCGATGCCTTCCATGTATTCGAGCAGCGCACCGCCGCCCGTCGAGACGTAGCTGACGTCGCCGGCCAGACCGAACTTGTTGATGGCCGCCACCGAGTCGCCGCCGCCGATCAGCGAGAAGGCGCCCTTCTTCGTGGCTTCGACGATCGCCTCGGCCAGCGCGCGCGAGCCTTTGGCGAAATTGTCCATCTCGAACACGCCTACCGGGCCGTTCCACAGAATGGTTTTCGACTCGGCGATCACTTTCGTGAACGCTTCGGTCGCTTTCGGGCCGATGTCGAGACCTTCCCAGCCGTCGGGAATGTCGTTCGACGGGCAGATCTTTGTCTCGGTGTCGTTCTTGAACTCTTTGCCGCAAACGGCGTCCTCGGCCAGATAGATCTTCACGTTCAGCTCCTCGGCTTTCTTCAGGATGTCGAGGGCCGTCTGGAACTGGTCGGGTTCGCAGATACTCGTGCCGACCTTGCCGCCCTGAGCGGCCTTGAACGTATAGGTCATGCCGCCGCCCAGAATCAGGTTGTCCACGCGCTTCATCAGGTTCTCGATCACGCTGATCTTCGTCGAGACCTTCGAACCGCCCAGAATGGCCGTGAACGGGCGGGCCGGATTGTCGAGCACCTTGTCGATCGCTTTCAGCTCGCCTTCCATCACGTAGCCGAACATCTTGTCATTGGGGAAATACTCGGCGATCAGCGCCGTCGACGCATGCGCGCGGTGAGCCGTGCCGAACGCGTCGTTAATATAGCAGTCGGCATATGAAGCCAGCCTCTTGACGAACTCCTTCTGGCTGGCTTTCACAGCCTTCTTCGCGGCGGCTTTCTCCTCGTCGCTGGCGTCGTCGGCCAGTCCGCGGGGCTTGCCCTCCTCCTCGGCGTAGAAGCGCAGGTTCTCGAGCAGCAGCACCTGTCCGGGCTTCAGCGCAGCGGCCTTTTTCGCGGCCTCGTCGCCCATGCAGTCGTCGGCGAAGTCGACTTTCACGCCCAGACGGGCCTCGATGCCGGGAATGATGTTCCTCAGCGAGAACTTGGCCTCGGGGCCCTTTTTCGGACGTCCCAGATGCGACATCAGAACGACGGAGCCGCCCTTTTCGAGCACTTTCTTGATCGTCGGGATGGCGGCGCGGATGCGCGTGTCGTCGGTAATTTCCAGCTTCTCGTTCAGGGGCACGTTGAAGTCGACGCGGATAATCGCGCGCTTGCCCTTGAAATCGTACGTGTCGATTGATTGCATAATCGGTCTGTATTTACGGGTTAAACTTTTTAAATATATTTAAGAACTCTCCAAAGTTACGCAATCTATTCATATTTTTCGCATTCCGCTATAAGATTTTGCCGGAAAAATGTAACTTTGCTTATAATTTAACTTCTTGGAGGCATGTACGGGAAAATGAAACAGCATCTGCGCGCCGAGCTCGACTCGCTCGGCGAGGCCGGGCTGTACAAGCGCGAGCGGGTGATCGTCTCGCCCCAGCGCGCGGCGATCGGGGTGGCCGGAGGAAAAGAGGTGATCAATTTCTGCGCCAACAACTATTTGGGGCTTTCGGACCATCCCCGTCTGATCGAGGCGGCCAAGCGGGCCATGGACAGCAGGGGCTACGGCATGTCGTCGGTGCGTTTCATCTGCGGCACGCAGGATATCCATAAGCAATTGGAGGGCGCGATCGCCGACTATTTCGGCACGGAAGACACGATTCTCTATGCCGCGTGTTTCGACGCGAACGGCGGCGTGTTCGAGCCGCTGCTCGACGAGAGGGACGCGATCATCTCCGATGCGCTGAACCATGCGTCGATCATCGACGGAGTCCGGCTGTGCAAGGCCGTGCGCTACCGCTATGCGAACGCCGACATGGACGAGTTGGAGCATTGCCTGAAGCTGGCTCAGGCCCAGCGGTTCCGGGTAATCGTTACCGACGGAGTCTTCTCGATGGACGGCAATGTCGCTCCGATGGACCGCATCTGCGCGCTGGCCGAGCGCTACGACGCGCTGGTCATGGTCGACGAGTGCCACTCGGCGGGTGTCGTAGGGCCTACGGGCCGGGGAGTAACCGAGTTGTTCGGTCTCCGGGGCCGGGTCGATATCATTACCGGCACGCTCGGCAAGGCGTTCGGAGGCGCGATCGGCGGATTCACGACCGGTCGCCGGGAGATCGTCGAGATGCTGCGCCAGCGTTCGCGGCCGTACCTTTTCTCGAACTCGTTGCCGCCGGCTGTCGTCGGGGCGGGGATCGAGGTGTTCCGGATGCTCTCCGAGAGCGACGCGCTGCACGACCGCTTGACGGCCAACGTCGAGCGCTTCCGGGGGCGGATGCTCGCGGCCGGGTTCGACATCAAGCCGACGCAGTCGGCGATCTGCGCCGTAATGCTCTACGACGCGAAGCTGTCGCAGGACTTTGCGGCACGCCTGTTGGACGAGGGCATTTACGTGACGGGTTTCTACTACCCGGTCGTTCCGAAGGATCAGGCGCGGATTCGCGTGCAGGTGTCGGCCGGGCATACCGAGCAGGAGCTGGACCGCTGCGTCGACGCTTTCGTGAAAGTAGGACGCGAGCTGGGCGTACTGCGTTAGCTCCGCGGAGCGGAAGCGGGCGGAAGTCCCGGCTCGGCGGTCGGGGAGTATACTAAACTTAACGAACGGAATATTTATGGCAAAGATTTCATTGGATGCGATCGATCGCAAAATACTGGGGTATCTGATCAAGAACGCGCGGATGCCGTTTCTGGAAATCGCGCGCGAGTGCGGTATTTCGGGCGCGGCGATCCACCAGCGCGTCAAGAAGCTCGAGGATGCCGGCGTGATCCGGGGTTCGAGACTCGAGGTCAATCCGAAAGCGCTCGGCTACGATGTCTGCGCCATTATCGGCATCCGGGTTTCGGACCCGACCAAGAACATGCTGACGGTCGAGAAGCTGCGTCAGGTGCCCGAGATTACCGAATGCCACTTCATTACCGGCAAGTACAACATTCTGGTCAAGCTCTACTGCACGGACAACGAGCACCTGATGCACACGATATTCGACCATATCCTGCAACTGCCCGAGGTGTCGCAGACCGAGACGTTCATCTCGCTCAGCGAGTCGTTCGGTCGTCAGGTCGAGATACCTAACTTGGGAGACGAGTAAGTCATGGTGATCATCCGGCTGACAAAGGAATTTTCGTTCGAGATGGCGCACACGCTCGACGGTTACGACGGTCCGTGCCGCGAGATACACGGTCACTCGTACCGCCTGTTCGTGACGGTCAAAGGCCGTCCGAAAGACGATCCGTCGGATCCGAAGTGCGGCATGGTAATCGATTTCGGCGACTTGAAGCGGATCGTCGCGGAGCAGATCGTCGGACGTTACGATCACGCGCTGGTCATGCGGCGCACCGAGTCGAACGCCGGGCTCGTCGAGGCTCTCCGCTCCCGCTACTCGAAACTGGAGGTAACCGATTACCAGCCTACCTGCGAGAATATGGTGGCCGACTTCGCTGCCCGGATCGCGGCGCGTCTGCCCGAGGGCGTGACGCTGCACAGCGTCCGGCTGCACGAGACGGCCACGTCGTTCGCCGAGTGGTTCGCGGGCGATAATCCGTGAGAAGCGGAGATGAAATTTCCCGTGCGGAATATTGACGGGCTCTCCGGTAGGAGGACGGGCCCGTTCTGACTGAGTTTTTTGAAAGAGGACCGAGTTCTGGCGGAGACATTCGCGCAGCGGTCTTATGCGGGCGCCGCGCGGCATGAGTGCTCGGCACGGATCGGAGCGGGGGACGTCCTCCCGGCGGGGAAATCTCCGCGAAAACAGCGCTCACCGAACGCATAATCGAGTGGCAGATACGTTCTCGCCGCGTTCATACCGGAGGGTTTATGGAGAAAGTTTTTCTGGTCGATGCCTACGCATTGATTTTTCGTTTCTACTATGCTTTTATCGGACGGCCGATGCGCAATGCGGCCGGCGTGAATACGTCGGCCGTGTTCGGGTTCGTCAAGTTCCTCAAGGACCTGATCCTGCGCGAGCGGCCGCATTACCTCGGCGTGGCGTTCGATCCGCCGGGAGGCAATTTCCGTCACGAGCTCTACGCCGACTACAAGGCCAACCGCAGCGAGACGCCCGAAGACATCGTCGCGTCGGTTCCGTATATCAAGCAGGTGCTCGAGGCGATGCGCATTCCGGTGCTCGAGATTCCCGGCTACGAAGCCGACGACGTGATCGGCACGCTGTCGCAGAAAGCGGCCGCCGCAGGTTACGAGGTGTTCATGGTAACGCCCGACAAGGACTACGGGCAACTGATCCGGCCCGCGGTCCGGATTTACAAACAGCGCAAGGGCGGGGCCGACGGCATCGAGATCATCGGCTGCGAGCAGATACGCGAGCATTACGGCATCGACGATCCGTGTCGCGTGATCGACGTGCTTGCGCTGTGGGGCGACGCGTCGGACAATATTCCGGGTGTACAGGGCATCGGCGAGAAGAGCGCGATCAAGCTCGTCTGCCAGTTCGGCACCGTCGAGAACCTGCTGGCCCATACGGAGCTTCTCTCGGGCAAGCAGCGGGTCAACATCGAGGCCGCCCGCGACCAGATCATGCTGGCCAAGCGGCTGGCTACGATCCGGCTCGACGTGCCCGTCGAGTTCGAGCCCGAGAAGCTGAGGCTGGAGGCTCCCGATACGGAGCGACTGGCCGAGGCGTACCGCGAGCTGGGCTTCCGCTCTTTCCTCGCCGAGCTGCGGCCGGGCGCCGCGGAGACCGCGGAGAAGTCCGAGCCGGCTTCCCCGCAGCAAAGCAAATCGAAGACTGCCGTTCCGGCCCGCGACCTGTTCTCGGCACTGGAGACTCCGGCCGCGCCGGCGGAGGGATCGCTTTTCGATGCGCCGGCCTATCAGACGATCGACACCGTGCCGCATGTCTACCATACGGTCACGGACGAGAAGGCTCTGCGCGAGCTGGCCGGCAGGCTGGAGGCTTCGTCCGAATTCTGCTTCGACACGGAGACGACCGGATTCGACGTGTTCGGCGACCGGCTCGTGGGCCTGTCGTTCGCCGTGGAGCCGTTCGAGGCGTGGTACGTCCCGTGCGATCCGGCGAACCTCGGACAGGTGTTGTCGATCCTGCGCCCCGTGTTCGAGAACGAGCGGATCGCCAAGATCGGCCAGAACGTCAAGTTCGATCTGATGATGCTCCGCAGCGCCGGAATCGACGTGCGGGGTACGCTCTACGATACGATGATCGTCCACTATCTGCTCGATCCCGAATCGCGTCACGGCATGGATCATCTGGCGCGCATCTGTCTGAACTATTCGCCCGTGCCGATCGAGGAGCTGATCGGCAAGGGGGCGCGCCAGATCACGATGGACCGCGTTCCGGTCGAGCGTTGCGCCCGGTACGCGGCCGAGGACGCCGACGTGACGCTGCGGCTGAAGCGGCACTTGTGGCCGAGGCTCGAGGAAGCGGGACTGACGGAGCTTTATCTCCGCATCGAGGAACCGCTGATCCGCGTGCTGGCCGACATCGAGATGACCGGCGTGAAGATCGATTCCGAGGCGCTGGCCGCCTCGGGGCGCGAGCTGACCTCCGAGCTGGCCGGTCTGGAGGACCGTATCCGCGAAATGACCGGAGACCCGTCGCTGAACGTCAATTCGGCCAAGCAGCTCGGCGACGCGCTGTTCGGCCGCATGAAGATCGATCCGAAGCCGCGCATGACCAAAACGAAGCAATATCGCACGGACGAGGAGTACCTGCAGATGCTTGCCGACCGGCATCCCGTCATCGGGCTGATCCTCGAGTACCGGGGGCTGCGCAAGTTGCTTTCGACCTACGTCGAGGCGCTGCCGCAGTTGGTCAATCCTCGCACGGGGCGTATCCACACCTCGTTCAATCAGGCCGTCACGGCCACGGGGCGGCTCAGTTCGACGAATCCGAATCTGCAGAACATTCCGGTCCGCGACGAGCGGGGCCGCGAGATTCGCAAGGCGTTCGTCCCCTCGGACGGCGACCGTCTGCTGCTGTCGGCCGACTACTCTCAGGTCGAGCTGCGCCTGATGGCCCATCTGAGCGGCGACGAAGACATGATCGCGGCTTTTTCGCACGGCGAGGACATTCATACGGCGACGGCCGCCAAGCTGTTCGGCGTACCGCCCGAGCAGGTCACGCGCGAGCAGAGACGCCGGGCCAAGACGGCCAATTTCGGCATCATCTACGGCATATCGGCCTTCGGGCTCGCCCAGCGGCTGAACATTCCGCGGGCCGAGGCCAAGGAGATCATCGACGGCTATTTCGCAACCTATCCGGGCGTACGCCGCTACATCGACCGGGTGATCGCCGATGCCCGCGAGAAGGGTTACGTGGCGACTCTGTTCGGCCGCAAGCGGATGCTGCCCGACATCCGCTCGGGCAATGCGGTCGTGCGCGCGCTGGCCGAGCGGAATGCGGTGAACGCGCCGATACAGGGCGGGGCGGCCGACATCATGAAGCTGGCGATGATCGCCGTCCACCGCGAGCTCGGCCGGCGGGGCCTGAAGTCCAAGATCATCCTGCAGGTGCACGACGAGTTGGTGATCGACATGCTGCGCAGCGAGGAGGAACAGGTGCGCGAGCTGGTCGTGCGCTGTATGGAAGACGCGGCCGAGCTGCGCGTGCGGCTGATCGCCGAGTGCGGCGTCGGAGCGAATTGGGTCGAGGCGCATTAGTCCGTTTCCTTGGCGGCAGGGCTTTTCGCCTCTCGATTCGCAGGTGAGAATTGCGTTACGGAGGCCGGAATTATTCTGCCCAGGCGCGAAAATCGTTGACAGTTACAATTTTTTATTATAGCTTTGTGTCGAAATATCGACAAACGCTATTTCAAACTTTAAAAATTACCGCAAATGAAGAAAATGATTTTGGCTGCTGCGGCCCTGATGATGGCTGCGGGCGCATCGGCTCAGATGCCCAGCTTCGAATGGGGTGTCAAGGCCGGTCTGAACGTTTCGGGAGTCTCCAACATCGACGATTCTAAAATGAAAGCCAGCATCTACGTCGGCGCATTCGCCGAATTCCACGTGAACGACTGGCTCGGCATTCAGCCGGAGGTGATCTATTCCCGTCAGGGATTCGCTGTTGATGATAACAGTGTCGATTACGCCCGTGCTCGTCTGAACTATCTGAACATTCCGATCATGGGTAAGTTCTATGTGCTCGACAATCTGAATTTCGAGACCGGTCCGCAGTTCGGTTTCCTTCTCAACGCACGGGAAAAAGTTAAAGCCGAAGGCACTACCGTCAAAGCCGATATCGACGGCGCGAAAAATTTCGACGTATCGTGGGGCGTGGGCGTGTCGTACCGCATTTTCGATCCGCTGGACGTGACGTTCCGCTACAACATCGGCCTGACGAAAATTTGGGATACCCAGGACAATACGCCTAAGAACGGCGTGATCCAGATCGGTGTCGGCTACCGTTTCTAACGGTCCGCGATTTGATATAACGGTCTGGCACAGGAAAATCCCATTCCAAAGGGACGTTTGTGTAGGCCATGAAAAGAAAGGCTTTCTGAATCGAGATTCAGAAAGCCTTTCTTTTTTCGTGCCGGAACGATCCATGTGTTTTCTGCTTGATAAAACCTGTCCGACATGTTTAGCGAGAGCAGATCGCGTCAGCCGATCTGCTCCGAGATGAAGTCGATCTCCTCGCACGAGCGGTCCGCGCCGATATAGTCCGTTCCCAAATAGTACTGCATCATGGCGGCCGAGCTGAGTACGAGCGCGCGGGTTTGATGCAGGGCGGCCAGTCCATTGAGCATGCCCCAGTCGTGGATCACTCCGTTGTATCGGACCGTCGTCGCATCGACGCCCGCCTCGGACAGTCTGCGTCCGAGCGCCTCGCCCTCGTCGCGCAAGATGTCGTTTTCGGCTACCTGAATGTAAGTCGGCGGCAGGCCGCGAAGCTCGTCGTCCGTGGCTCGCAACGGGGAGACATAGACCTCGCGCCGTTGCTGCGGGTCGGTCGTGTATTGGTCGAACATCCATTTCATCAGCGAATCGGTCAGGAATCGCTGCTTGGCATACCGGACGTAGGAGGCCGTGTCGAACGACGAGTTGGCGACGGGCCACATCGGAAGCAGCAGCTTGATCTGCGGTCCCTGTTCCCGTTTGGCGCGAAGAGCCGTAGCGATCGCCATGTTGCCGCCGACGCTGTTTCCTGCCAGCGCCATGCGCGAACCGTCGACTCCGATTCGGGCGCCGTTGCGCGCGATCCAACGTACGGCCGCGTATATTTCGTCCAGCGCCTGCGGGTATTTCGCCTCGGGCGAGGGCGTGTAGCGGATGAAAACGGCCGGGAATCCCGATGCGACGACCAGATCGCGCACGAGTCTCCGGTGGGTCGGGTAGTCGCCCAGAATCCATCCTCCGCCGTGAATGAAGACGAAGCACGGAGGCGAGCCGGCCGAGCCTTGAGGGCGCACGACCGTGAGCGGAACGGAAAGTCCGTTTTCGGTGATCGTCTGTTCCGACTCCACGATACCCGACAAATCTACTTGTACGGACGATTGGGCATCGGAGAGCACTTGCCGTGCGGCCTCCTTGGAAAGCGATTCGACCGGCTTCCCGGCATTGATTCCTTTTAAAAATTCTTTGACCAGCGGGTCGAGGTGCCGGTCTTCGGTGAAATCCGGCGCCTGTTGTACGTCCTTATTCATAGTCGCAAAGTTTATGGCGTTTGTGGCGGTATTCCGCACTCTCGGGCGGGATATCTGTGGGAAGCGTCATAAACTGTGCCATGCGATCCGAACGGCTGGCGGCGGACAAGATCGCGGGGGACGTTTCGGTAAGGAGGAAAACCTCGCGGACGGGAAACGGAAGGAATAATAAGGGAGTGGACGGAAAGAGAGACCGAGTCCCGGTGCGTTCTCTGCCGTCGCTGAGAAACGACGGCTCCGAAACATGGGAAGGGACCAACGGCCGGTCTGCATCCGTATCCTATCCTGCCGGGCGAGCTATTCTTTCGTGCGGATGTAGTTTCTGAATGCGAACGGCCGGTCGTACCTCTCTCCCCGTTCGTGTCGCTCTTCGGACAGCAAGGTCCATTCTTCCCGCTTCCATTCCGGGAAACGGGTATCGCCCTCGTAGTCGGAGTCGATCTCGGTCAGGTAGAGGCGGTCGGCCATCGGCATCGCCTGCGCGTAGATTTGCGCTCCTCCGATGATGAAGATTTCCTCGGACTGGTCGAACAGGCCGACAGCCTGTTCGAGCGATCCCGCGACGAGGCAGCCTTCGGGACGATAGTCCTTGCGACGCGTGACGACGACGTTGGTCCGGTTCGGGAGCGGGCGTCCGATCGACTCGTAAGTCTTGCGGCCCATGATGACGGGATGGCCGGTCGTCAGCGCCTTGAACCGGCGCAGGTCTTCGGCGATGCGCCAGATCAGCGCGTTGCCGTTGCCGATCACGCCGTTGCGGGCTATGGCTACGATAATCGAGATCATACGGCTACCGGCGCTTTGATGGAAGGGTAGGGATCGTATCCGTCCAGCGAGAAGTCCTCGTAGCGGAAACCGAAGATCGACCGTACGTCGGGATTGATCCGCATGACGGGCAGCGGGCGGGGCGTTCGGGTCAGTTGCAGGGCGACCTGCTCGCGGTGATTCAGATAGATGTGCGCATCGCCGAGCGTGTGGACGAACTCGCCGGGAACGAGTCCCGTCACCTGCGCGATCATCATCGTGAGCAGCGCATAGGATGCGATGTTGAAAGGAACGCCCAGAAAGACGTCGGCGCTGCGCTGGTAGAGCTGGCACGACAACCGTCCGTCGGCGACGTAGAACTGGAACAGCGCGTGGCACGGCGGAAGCGCCATGCGGTCGATCTCGGCGACGTTCCATGCGCTGACGATCAGCCGGCGCGAGTCCGGATTGCGCTCGATCTGGTCCACGACCTGCGCGATCTGGTCGATATGCCTGCCGTCGGGCGCCGGCCAGCTGCGCCACTGGCTTCCGTATACGGGGCCCAGATTGCCGTCGGCATCGGCCCATTCGTCCCAGATCGTCACGCCGTTCTCGCGCAGGTAGGCGATGTTCGTATCGCCGCGCAGGAACCACAGCAGCTCGTGGATGATCGACCGCAGGTGCAGCCGCTTGGTCGTCAGCACGGGGAAGCCCTCGCTCAGGTCGAAGCGCATCTGGTAGCCGAACGTGCTGATCGTGCCCGTGCCGGTCCGGTCGTTTTTCACCGTACCGTGCGCTTGGATATGTCGGAGCAGGTCGAGGTATGCTTTCATAAGTGTCAGATTTTATCCGGATAAGAGTGCAGCGCAAATCCTTCGGGACCGAGCGTGCCGTAGGTCGGCGAATCGATCCATTCGCCGAGGAAAGCGATCCGGCGGCCGTCGCCGAGCGGAAAGATTTCCGCGCAGTGAATGTGCCCGCAGACGAACAGGTCGACCTCCGGATGGGCGGCCGAATAGTCGGCTGCGAAGCGGACGATCGGCTCCTGCTCGCCCCGGAACGTGTGGGCGATCGGCTTGGAGAGACGGTTCGAGCCGCTCCACCATTGCCCGAAGCGCATAGCGAAGTTCGGGTGCAGCCAGACCGAGAACAGCCTTTGCAGCGTTCGACAACGGAACAGCGCGCTCAGCAAGCGCCCGCCCCGTCCGCGCGGACCGAGCACGTCGCCGTGTCCTACGAGCACTTTCTGTCCGTACAGGTCGAACAGCTCGAAAGGGCCTCTGTGCAGCGTGACGCCGCATTCGGAACGGAGGTAGTCGTATGCCCACAGATCGTGATTGCCGGCGAAAAAATGGACGGGAATACCCCGGTCGGTCAGTCCCGACAGTCTGCCCAGCAGGCGCGTGAATCCGCGCGGAACGACCCGCTTGTACTCGTACCAGAAATCGAAGATGTCGCCGACCAGAAAAATTCCCTCGGCGTCGGCCGACACTTCGTCTAACCAGCGGACGAACAGCCGCTCCCTGTCGTCGGCCGTGCGGCCGACGCGAAGTCCGAGATGGGTGTCCGACGCGAAATAGTACATTACTTGGCGAGTTCCGAGATTTTGGAGCTCAACCGCTCTCCGTACAGGTTCTTGCCGGCGATCCGTCCCGAGCGGTCGATCAGCACGTTGGTGGGGACTGATTGCACGTTGTAGCTCATCGCGGCGATTCCGGCCGTTCCGCGCGGGTCGAATACGCAGGTCCACGGAAGCTGCTGCTTCTGCACCGCGTCGATCCATTCGGCCTTTACCTCGTCGAGCGATACCTGATAGATGGCCAGAGTTTGCTTGCCGAACCGTTCGTAAAGCTCTTTGAGCTCGGCGTTGCGTATGGCGCTTTGCGGGTCCCGGCTCGACCAGAAGTCGACGAGGATCACGCGGCCGTTCTTCTCGGTCAGCTTCTGCGTTTTGCCGAACAGGTCTTCCAGCTCGATTTCGGGATAGCTCTGCGGGCTCTCGGCCTTGCGGTTGATTTCCTCGACCATGTTCAGCGCCGTCTGCTGCCGCTCGATGTCTTTGTTCAGCGCCGCTACGTGCGGGGAATCGGGATAGCGCCGTCCGAGCGAGTCGGCGACGATACGGTAGTAGACGATGTCGCTCTGCGGGTTGAACAGCGAGGGGTCGTTCGGCAATCTTTGATAAAGCGCGTAGATGGAGGCCATCGAGGAGGCGTTCGAGACGATGAAATTGATGTGCTCGCGCTTGATCCGGAGATAATCCTGCGTATACCGATCGAGAATCTCCTTCCGGCGCACTTCGTGCGCCGCATCGGCCGGCGTGGCGGCGTACAGTCTCGACAGCGAGTCGAGCGTGGCGACGCTCCGGTCGTAGAACCGGTTGAATTCCATGAGGATTTCCGAGTCGGGCGAGCCTTCGATCGTATAGTTGTGCGACAGGTCGCAGAGCGAGTTGACGGCGATTTTCTCCCCGGGCGAGACGATCAGCGGGATCACGCTGCCGTTGCACAGCAGGTTGAAGAACGTGGGCGCGGCGACGGGCAGTTCGACCCGGAAACTGAAATCCCCTTGGCGCGACGTGACGGTCGAATCGACTACGGTCCGTTGCTGCGTAGTCACCATTTCCAGCAGAACCGTGTCGTGGGACAAACCGGAGAACGTGCCGTCGATCCGGGCTTTCTTGCCCTGATCGCACGACCAGAGAAGCGCGGAGGCGGAGAGGAGCAAAAGAATTTTTTTCATTCCTTGAGCCATGTGTTTGAATGCGTGCGGCGGGCGCCGGATTTCCCGGACGGCTGTTTGCCGAGTGGCGGGCCGCGCCGGTTTCGCTTTGAGCAACAAAAATATAACAATTTTCCGATATATAAAACGTCCCGACGGCCATTTATCGTATACGCCGAACGGGCGGAGCGGCCCGAAGCCGCCCCGCCCGTTCGCCCGCGCGCCGGCGCCTCAGGCCGGAACGGCCCGGATCGCTTCGCCGTATTTCTTGTCTACCTCGATCTCGAAGTCGCTCAGAACGTTCATATAGTTGATGAACGCCTCGTAAGGCGAGTCGTACGGATTGAAATAGCTGTGCACGTCGCCGTCGGAAAACCATTTGGTGGCCATGTAATAGAAATGATCCGAACCCTGCAGGAAATTCCAGACATAGGTGAAATCCGGATGGTCGATCGCGCGGATCTTGTCGCGGAGCCTGTACAGCTTGTCGAACGCCTCGTTCTGAAGCTCGTTGCCGATCCATGCCGTCACGTCGCGCTCTTCGTCGGCCCACGAGATCGGGTAAGGCGAGTGCAGCACTCCGACGGGCTGGAATTTTTTCGACACTTCGCTCGGCGTGGCGAATTTCAGCGATTTGGTCGCCAGCACCTTGGCGGGCAGGGCGGCCATGAAGTCGAAAATGCCCGTCTCGGCCCACTGGTGCTCGCCGAAGGTCTCGTAGTCCATGAACAGATTGACGGTCTCGCCCGGCATGTCGGGGCTGGCGAGCCAGCCGACGTATTTGTCGGCCGTCAGCGGCCACTCGCTCCAGTTGCGGTCCGAGAAACGGAACGCGATGTCGTCGCTGAGCTTGAAGTTGCGCAGCAGCAAGTGCAGCTTCGGGTTGATCGCGTTGGCATAGACGAAGTTCGGACTTTTCCAACCCAGAATGTGCTTCGCCCCCTCGGTGAGCATCGTGCGGAAGCCCAGCGAGGCGACGATCTCCCCGATACGGTCCGAATAGATCAGCTCGGTGTTGCGGAAAGCCTTCGGCTTGACGCCGAACTCCTGTTCGATTGTCCGGCAGTGTTGGCGAATCTGGTCGACGAATTCCTCCTCGCTGACCAGCGAGGCCAGCGAGTGGGCGTACGTTTCGGCCAAAAACTCGACGCATCCGGTGCGGGCCAGCGCCTGAAAGCTGTCGAGCACTTCGGGCGCATACATCCGGAACTGCTCGATCGCAATGCCCGAGATCGAGAAAGCGACTTTGAATTTCTTGCCGTTTTCGCGGATCAGCTTCAGCAGCAGCTCGTTCATCGGCAGATAGCACCGACGGGCCACTTTCTGCATGATCGTCCGGTTCGCGTAGTCGTCCAGGTAGAGATGGTCCTTGCCCATGTTGAAGAAGCGGTATTTCTTCAGTCGCAGCGGCTGGTGGACCTGAAAATAGAAGCAGATGGTTTTCATATGGCGTATTCCTTTTTTGTATTTCCGATCCGTTTTACAGCAGGCTGCGGTAGACGTTGGCGACTTCGCCGGCGGCGTTTTCCCACTTGAGATTGGTCACCTCTCCCAAGCCTTTCTCCGTTGCCATTTCCGCCAGAGCGGGATATTCCACCAGACCGTAGATGGCGTCGGCCAGCGCGTCGACATCCCAGTAATCGACCTTGATCGCGTAGTCGAGCACTTCGGCTACACCCGACTGCTTGGAGATGATGACCGGCACGTTCGACCGCATCGCCTCGAGCGGCGAGATGCCGAACGGCTCGGATACCGACGGCATGACGTATACGTCGCTGAGCGCGAACATTCGCTGCACCTCGTCTCCCTTGAGAAATCCGGTGAAATGGAACCGGTCGGCGATGCCGAGCTTGGCCACGCGGCGGACGATGTGCTTGAGCATGTCGCCGCTGCCGGCCATCACGAAGCGGACGTTGCGGGTCTTTCGGAGTACCTTGGCCGCCGCCTCGACGAAGTAGTCCGGTCCCTTCTGGTAGGTGATCCTGCCGAGGAAGGTGACGATCTTGTCGTTTACGCCTCGCTCCTGAGATTGCGCTTGCTTGGCCGAAAAGCGGACGGCGTTGTGCACCGTGACGACCTTCGAGGCGGGGATTCCGTATTTCTCGATCACGATGTTGCGCGTAAGGTTGCTCACCGCGATCACCCGGTCGGCTTCGGTCATGCCTGCCCGCTCGATGTCGTAAACCTGAGGGTTGACGTGTTCGCCGCTGCGGTCGAATTCGGTCGCGTGCATGTGTACGACCAGCGGCTTGCCCGATACGCGCTTGGCCGCGATGCCGGCGTAGTAGGTCAGCCAGTCGTGGGCATGGATCAGATCGAACTGCCCGGCCAGATCGCGGGCTACTTGGGCCGCGACCATCGCGTAGCGGGCGACTTCCTCCATCAGATTGGCCCCGTATTTGCCCGAGAAACTGTACCGTTCGGTCCATCCCTCCTTATCGAGGATCGTTCTGCCGGTACGGCGGTACTCCTCGGCATAGGAGTCGAACTCCTCGGGAGCGACGTACGGCACCATGTTCGAATCGATATGGATAAAGGTCAGTTTCTCCCACACGTCTTGCTCCCTCGTGTCGCCGAAAGGCGTCTCGATCTCGCTGGCGTTCACGACCCGCACGAAACGCTGATCTTCGTCTCCGTAGGCTTTCGGAACGACGAAAATCACTTCGATGCCGTGCTTGGCGAGCCCGCGAGTCAGCCCGTAGGAAGCGGTTCCCAGTCCTCCTGCTATATGGGGCGGGAACTCCCAACCGAACATCAGTACTCTCATGGTTATTGTCTTTTTTCTTTCGTTTCGTTGTTTGCTCGCGACCGTTTCAGGTCGCATGGACTTTCGCTTCGGAGGCTTCCGCAAAGCGACGGCCCGTCTCCTTGTCCGTCGGCTCCGTGGCCGAGCTCCGGGGAGACGGAGCCAAAGGCTGCCGGAGCCCGGCAGCCGGAAATCCGTCCCGGCGCATAACCGGTATGCCTGCACGCTTCATTCCAAAGAGGGGCGTCCCCGTCATTTTTTTATTTCGTAAGCTTCGATCATCTGCGCTATGCGCAGAATAGCACCCACGCTCCACGCTTGGGAGACGGCCCCTCGAGGATTATGCGGAGGATCTCCGTCGTAGATCTCGTTGATCGACGCGATACCGCTCACGCTGATATCCTCCTCGAAATTCTTCAGCATGTCCCTTGCTTCGGGGAGAAACGCCTTCCCGTGCATGTCGAAGCAGGCTTTCACGTAATGTTCCAGCAGCCACGGCCATACGGTTCCCTGATGGTAGGCCCGGTCGCGGGTCGGCTGGTCGCCTACGCAGCGTCCTTCGTAGAGCGGATTGCGGGGCGAGAGCGTGCGGAGCCCCTTGGGGGTCAGCAGGTGGCGGCGGACCGTGTCGATCACGCTGCGCTTCATGCCCTCGCCGAGCATGCCGTAGGGCAGCGAGCAGGCGATGATCTGGTTGGGACGGATGAACGTGTTTTGTCCGTGTTCGTCGACATAGTCGGCCAAAAACTCTTCGCGCTCGTACCAGAACAGTTCGAGGAACGACTTCCTGATTCGTTCGGGCATCGGTTCCCACCGTTCGACGAACGCCGTGTCCTTGCTTTTCCGTGCCAGCTCGAGCGCATAACGCACGGCGTTATACCATAGCGCATTGACTTCTACCTGATAGCCTTCCCGTCCGGTGACGGGCTTCCCGTCTACGACGGCGTCCATCCACGTCATCGCGTACCGGGGATGGGCGGCCCATACCAACGCGTTGTCGTCGACGCGCACGTAGGGGTTCGCGCCGTCGCGGTAGGCCTCGAGAATCGCCTTCATGGGGCTGCCGTATTTCTTCCACAGCTTTCTCGGTCCGCCCGCGAAAGGCTCGTAAGCCTGCAGCGTCCAGAAGAACCACAGCGGCGCGTCGACCGAGTTGTACGCGTTGCCCATGTTCGGGAACAGGCCCCCCTGCATTTGCGAGACCATCGTGTCGAGCACCTCGCGGCACGAGCGGTCGTCGCCTTGGGTCAGCGTGATGCCGGGCAGCGCGATGAACGTGTCGCGGCCCCAGCGCCCGAACCACGGGTAGCCGGCCACGACCTCGGTCCGGTCGCCGTTGCGGACGATGAACTGGCGGGCCGAGTGGCGCAGGCACGACAGAAAGTCGATTTTATTGGAGCGTCGCGAGAGCTCTTCCTCGAAGACCTGGTCGAGCGTCGACGGATCGACCGGCTCGGTCGAGCACGAGAAGATGACGCTCTGCCCCTTGGCGATGTCGAGCTCGAAATAGCCGGTCGTGAGCAGGTCCTCGTGGCCCGGATAGCCCCGGGCGATCTCCTCGCCGTACTCGAAGTTGTAGTACCAGTCCGGCGCCGCGACGAACTCGCTGGGCGCGTCGATCTGCATGTGCAGCCACGGAAAGCCTTCGTAAAGCCGGTTGCGGACTCCTCCCTCGATCGGATAGCTCCGGCCGTCGGCCTCCATGTTGGCGCGGCCGACCGTATGCCGGTCGCGGAACGCCAGAAACGGTCGGAGCCGGAGCTGGGTCTGCGAGCGGGCGTCGAGCAGCGTGTAGCGGATCAGCAGTTGCGTCCGCGAGTGGATCCACAGCAGCTCCTTCTTGAGAATTACGCCGCCGACCCGGTAGGTGATGGCCGGCGCGGGCGTGTAGGTGAAATCGGTGATGTATTTGTGCCCCCGGGGATCGTAGACTCCGGGAAACCGGTGAATCGCCAGATTGAACGACTGCTCGTGCTGGACGACGGTTTCGTCGACCGACGACAGAAGGACGTAGTTGTTCTCGTCCCGGTCGTCCTTCGGGCAGACCATCAGTCCGTGGTACTTGCGCGTATTGCAGCAGACGATCGTCGTGCTCATGTACCCGCCGGCCCGGTTCGTACTGAGCATCTCGCGCTGGAGCGAATACTCCAGATTGCCCAGTTCGTTCTTGTCGAAATGTAAGACAGCCATACTTCCGTTCCTTTCTTGTTTGCTACCCGTAAATCTAATAAAATTTTGTGCCATTTTCAAGTAAAAAACGTCTTTATTCGCCCGTCTATTATCCGCCGGACCGGGAATTTCCGAGAGGAAGGAATAGACGTGGCCGACGGCCGGTTTCCTGCTTGGCTGTTACCGTATTATCCCGGATGTCAGGCCCATTTTACGAGCGCGAAGTCCATCCGGTGCGGCAGCTTGTCGTTTTTCGGAAACACGCGGATCGCCATGTCGAACGATCCGGTCGACTCGGGGGTCGAGCGGACCGAGTAGAAGGCGCGCGACCCGTCCTGACGGACGAAAGTCAGCTCCCGTTTGGCGATGACGCGCACGTTCTTGTTGTCGGTGATCTGGTCGGCGAGGATCATCTCGACGCCGATATCCTCGGGCCGCAGCCCGTCGATGTCGACGACGACCTCGACGTCGTACCCGTGGCCGATCAGGATGGCTTCCTTGTCCATGTTGAACTGCTCGGTGTTCACGACGTGCACCTTGTCCCATGCGCTGCTGACGCGGCGCTTCCATGCCGCGATCTCGCGCGCCATCCGGAAATCCTCGGCGACCATCCGTTCGTGACGTTCGTGCAGCTTGCGGTAGAACCGCTCCTCATAGTCGTTGAGCATCCGGTTCGTCGTGAAGTTGGCCGCGATATCGGCCACGCAGACCTTGATCGATTCGACCCAGTCGTGCGGAACGTTGTTCTCGTCGCGCCGGTAGTACAGGGGGGCGATCTCCTCCTCGATCGTATTGTAAATCAGTTCGGCGTCCATTTCGTTCTGGAAATCCTGATTCTCGAACGTGCGCTCCATCGGAAGCATCCATCCGCCGCCTTTCTTGTAACCTTCGACCCACCAGCCGTCGAGCACGCTGAATTGCAGTACGCCGTTCATCACGGCCTTTTCGCCGCTGGTTCCGGAGGCTTCGAGCGGGCGCGTGGGCGTGTTGAGCCATACGTCGACGCCCTGCACCATGCGTCGGGCCAGTTCCATGTCGTAGTTCTGCAGGAAGATGATCTTGCCCGTAAACTGAGGCATGGCGGCCACCTCGACGATCCGCTTGATGAGGTCCTGACCCGGCTTGTCGTTCGGGTGAGCCTTGCCGGCGAAAATGAACTGCACGGGCCGCTCGGGATTGTTCACGATGCTGTCGAGCCGGTCGAGGTTCGTGAACAGCAGGTTGGCCCGCTTGTAGGTCGCGAAGCGGCGAGCGAAGCCGATCGTCAGCACGTCGGGCCGCAGCGACTCCTGAATCCGGATCATCTGCCGGGGCGAGTCGAAGCGGAACTGCTTGGGATCGCTCACGCGCTTGCGGATATGGTCGATCAGCTTGTTCTTCAGCACGAGCCGGGCGTCCCACAGTTCGCGATCGGTGATGTCGTGCACCTTCTGCCATGCCGCGATCCGGTAGTCCTTATTGCGGAATCCTTCGCCGAAGTATTTAGCGTACAGTCGCTTGAGATTCGCCGCGCACCAAGTCGGGAAATGCACGCCGTTGGTCACGTAGCCGATATGGAGCTCGTCCTTGAAATAGCCGGGCCACATGCCGCCGAGTATTTCCTTGCTCACCTCGCCGTGCAGCCAGCTGACGCCGTTGACCTCCTGCGACAGGTTGCATGCCAGAAAACTCATCGAGAACTTCTCGTTCGGGTCGTTCGGATTCGTTTTGCCCAGGTTGATGAACTGGTCCCATGTGATTTCGAGCCGGTCGGGGTAGTGCGACATGTACTGGCGGATCATCGATTCGGGGAAGGCGTCGTGCCCTGCGGGCACGGGCGTATGCGTCGTGAACAGCGACGACGAGCGCACGACCTCGAGCGCTTCGCTGAACGAGAGCTTGTCGTTGTGGATCAGGTTGCGGATCCGCTCGATGCCGGTAAAGGCCGCATGCCCTTCGTTGCAGTGGTAGACGTCCTGCCGGATACCCATCGCGTTGAGCGCCCGGATGCCGCCGATGCCGAGCAGCATCTCCTGCTTGAGCCGGTTCTCCCAGTCGCCTCCGTAGAGGTGGTACGTGATCGAGCGGTCCTCGCTCTGGTTCAGGTCGTGATCCGTATCGAGCAGGTAGAGCTCCGTGCGTCCCACGTCGCAGCGCCAGATGCGCGCCGTGACGACCCGGCCCGGGAAGGCGATCTGTATGCTCTGCCAGTTGCCCTGCGCGTCGCGGACCGGACTGATCGGCAGTTTCGCGAAGTTCTGGGCCTCGTAGCTGACCTCCTGCTCGCCGGAGGCCGACAGCTTCTGCGTGAAATAGCCGTATCGGTACAGCAGTCCGACGGCGACCATCGGCACGTTCTTGTCGCTGGCCTCCTTGAGGTAGTCGCCGGCCAGGATGCCCAGCCCGCCGGAGTATATCTTCAGCGAACTGTGCAGTCCGTATTCCATGCTGAAATAGGCGATCCGGGGTCCTTTCGCATGAGACTTTTCCTTCATGTAATCCTTGAACTGCGCATGCACGGCGTCCATTTTCCCGAGGAAAATCTCGTCTTTCTCGAGCGCCAGAAGCCGGGGGTATTTCAGTTTGTCGAGGAAGTTGATCGGGTTTTTCTCGCACCGGATCCACAGATCGTTGTCGATATACTCGAACAGCTCGTGGGCGCCCATCGTCCACGACCACCAAAGGTTCTTGGAGAGCTCCTCGAGCGGATGCAGCCGCTCGGGCAGCTTGCGCTCGACCATCAGCCGGCGCCAGGTCGGCGTGTTGGGAACCAGTTGCTGCTTGACGAAGTTGATCTGTTCGTTGAAAGCGCCGCCTCCGTCGTATACGGCGCGGTGTGTCCGCGTGTTCATCCGGTCGAGCGCCCGATCGTAGGCCCGGTAGTAGAACTCGATCAGATTTTCCCACAGCGCGATTTTCGATATTTCGAGCGCCGAGGCGCGGTAGGTGTCGTATTCCGCCGCGTTCATCATGCTGAAACGCGCCAGCACGGCCGAGATTTTCTCGACTACCTCCGAGTCGTTCGTATCGTTGCGCGAGATGACGTCGACCCCTTTGTGTTCGTCGAGTTTCTCGGCCACCCACTGTCCGAATCCCGTCAGCGACGTGGTGATCGTCGGCACGGAGAATGCGATGCTCTCCAGCGGCGTATAGCCCCAAGGTTCGTAATACGATGCGAACACCGTCACGTCCATGCCGCACAGCAGCTCGTAGTAATGCTTGTCGAAAATGCCGTCGTTGCCGTTCAGGTACGACGGGACGAAGATCAGCTGCACGGGACAGGAGGGGTCCTGCAGCCGGGAGTTCTTGATCCGGCCGATGATCGGGTCCCACTCGGGAGCCGACAGATAGTGCGTCAGGTTGCGGATTACCGTCGGATCGATCGGCGAGCCGGGGTCTTTCAGATGCGCCTGAAGGTCCTTGCGCGGGCCGAGGTTGCCGGCCGGAACGGTCACGTAGGCCAGTACGGGCCTCGGCAGCGAGGCCGATTCGGAGAGTTTCAGCAGCGAGTCGACGAACACGTCGAGTCCCTTGTTCTTGAATTCGTACCGGCCGCTGGTGCCGACGATCAGAGGCTCCGTGTCGTAATGGATGCCGAGACAGATTTCGGCTATTTCGATCATTTGTTTGCGCGAGGCGGCCCGCTTGGCGTCGAGCTCGGGCTGAGGCCAGACGAAATCGTCCTCGAAACCGTTCGGCGTGACCAGATCGACCTCCTTGCCGAGCAGGTACTTGCACTCTTTGGCCGTCAGATTGCTGACCGTCGTGAAGCAGTCGTAGTTCGCTGCGGCCGTCTTTTCGAGCGAGTGCTTCGCGACTACGCCGAACCGGCGGGCCAGGTCGTCGGCATTCAGTCGGGGCATGTCGCCGTACAGGGGCATGCCGTTGCCGGCTATGCTGCGACCCATGACCGTCGCGTGCGTCGTGAAGACCGACGCGACATAAGGCGAATGCTTCTGCAGGTACAGACCTCCGCTCGAAGTCATCCACTCGTGGAAGTGGGCGGTCACCCGGTCGGTCGCCTTACAGAAGAAGTTGACATAGCTTTCGATTACCTTGCCCGCCGCCGAGCCGAACAGCACGGGCTCGATGTAGTCCCATTGCCCGCTGATCGAGTCGACCCGGTACGATTCCCACAGAAACTTCAGCACGTCGTCCTTGCTCGAGAAAAACTGGCTGAAATCGACCAGAATCGCGATCGGGCTTCCCTTGACTTTCCAGTGTCCGATCTTTACGCGGATATTGTCGTTCGTGAAAAGCGCCTGCCTCCAGTCTTTCAGCAGCTCAGAATCTTCTTCGAATTCCAGATTGACGTCCTCGCGGTGGACATCGGGACCGATCAGTATGTAGCGGTCGCCCAACTGCTCGGTGATCGTGAGCGCCTTGGTTGCGATGACGGTGTGTATTCCGCCGACTTTGTTGCACACTTCCCAGCTGACCTCGAACAGGTAGTCCGGCGTCATTTTGACTTCGTTACTTCTTTTTTGCATCTTACGGCATTTTAGTATTTCTTCGTAATGTATCTTGTGCATAGCGTTGCGGGCACAGGACTCCGGCCGGCGTCATTCCACGTCGAACAGATCGGAAATGATGCTGTCCGAAATCAGGTAGCGTTCGGCAGGAATGTAATATACGGACTTTCTCTGCACGATATTTCCCTGTGCGACGAATTTTTCGGCTTGGGCGACAAAATATTGCAATTTGCGTGCCCCGAATCGCGCCGACAGTTCCCGCGAATCGATTCCTTCGTCGGTCCGCAAACCGGTCATAACGAACTCGTTGTATGCGTCCTTCGGGGTGATCTCCTCGGTTTCGTACTGCGTTCCCTCGGGTTCCTTGCGCAAATATTCCCGCACGTCGGAAACGTTCCAGCGCCGTCTGTCGCCGTCGAACGAATGGGCCGCCGGACCGACGCCCAGGTAGCGGACGCCTTTCCAATAGCTGCTGTTGTGGCGCGACTCGAAGCCGGGGCGGGCGAAGCTCGATATTTCGTAGTGCCGGTATCCTGCGCCGGTCAGCACGGCGTGCAGCAGCGCGTAGTGCGCTTCGCTCAGGCGCTCGCCGGCCGGGTGGAACGCGCCGCGCTCGAAGCGTTTCCCGAGTGCCGTGCGGGGCTCGACGGAGAGGTGGTAGGCCGACAGGTGCGGCACGTCGAGCGACAGAAAGTCGTCCAGCGTCCGCCTCCATTGCTCGACGGACAGTTGCGGCAGACCGTAGATCAGGTCGAGCGACAGATTGGCGAAACCGGCCGCCTGCGCGTCGCGCACCGCTCGGAGCGCTTGCCGCGCGTCGTGCCGGCGGTTCATCCATCTCAGGTCGCGGTCCAACAGCGACTGTACTCCGATGCTCAGCCGGTTGGTCCCGGTTCCGCGCAGCGCTTCCAGATAACCGGGGGTCAGGTCGTCCGGATTCGCTTCGACGGTGATCTCTTCGATCTGCGTGTCGAACGTGTCGCGGACCGTGCGTATCAGCCCCTCCAGTTCGCGGGGCGTGCAGATCGTCGGTGTCCCTCCTCCGATGTAGAGCGTTCGCACCGTCTCCCCTTGCAGCTCGTGCGCCCGCGAAACCAGTTCGTGCGACACGGCGGCCAGCACGGCGTCTTTTTTGGCAAGCGTTGTGCAGCTGTAGAAGTCGCAGTAGCAGCATTTGCTTTTGCAGAACGGTATGTGAACGTAGATGCCTGCCATAGTTTCGTATTGAATATTGGCCGTATCGCCGGGAAAGCGTACTTTTGCGGGAAAGTCCTTGCCGGAGGACGGTCCCGGACCCATGCAAAAATATGAATAAAAACAGATACGGTTTCGTTGTCGGAGGACTTTTTGTGGTCTGGACGGCGGTGATTTTGCTTCTGTCGCTCGTTCCGGGCGACGAGCTGCCTCCGGCGGGCTGGCTCGCCCGGATACCGCATTTCGACAAGATCGTCCATTGCGGCTTTTATCTGATCGAGACGGGCTTGCTCGTCCTGTGGTTCCGTCCTTCGCCGCGGGGAAAGTTTTGGATCGTAGCGGGAGTCGTCGCGTTTTCCGGCGTGATCGAACTTGTCCAAAGCGTTTGCGGCCGCAGCGCGGACTGGCTCGATTGGGCTGCCAACGCGCTCGGCGCGATGGCAGGCGTTCCGGCGGCCCTTTGGTTCGGGAGGCGGATCGACCAAGGTACGCGGGCTTCCCGCAAGTGATGCCGTGTTTGCGGTAAGTCATTGCTGCACTGTGTAATATGGTGAATCGGGGCAATAATAATTTTTTTTAATATTTTAACTGTTATTCATGTAACAATACGCAAATAATTTTTAACTTTGCGGCGTCTCAGGGCCCGTTACGGGAGTAAGACAAATAATTCAAAAAGACGGATTAGGAGTAGTATTCACTAAAATAGAGAAAGTTATGTCAAAGATCGATTTGAGCAAGTACGGCATCACGGGCGTGACCGAGATCGTACACAATCCTTCTTACGAGCGGTTGTTCGAGGAGGAGACCAAACCGGGACTTCAGGGTTTCGAAAAAGGTCAGCTGACCGATATGGGAGCGGTGAATGTGATGACCGGCGTTTACACCGGCCGTTCGCCCAAAGACAAGTTCTTCGTGATGGACGATACGACCAAGGACACGATCTGGTGGACGTCCGACGAGTACAAGAACGACAACAAGCCTCTGTCGCAGCAGAGCTGGAAAGTGCTGAAGGAAATCGCCGACAAGCAGCTGTCTGACAAGCGTCTGTTCGTCGTCGACACGTTCTGCGGCGCTAACGAGAACAGCCGCCTGAAGATCCGCTTCATCATGGAAGTGGCATGGCAGGCCCATTTCGTGACCAATATGTTCATCCGCCCGACGGCCGAGGAGCTGGCGGCTTACGGCGAGCCCGACTTCGTCGTGCTGAACGCGTCGAAAGCCAAGGTCGAAAATTACAAGGAGCTGGGACTTAACTCGGAGACGGCCGTCGTCTTCAACCTGACCGAGAAGATGCAGGTGATCATCAACACCTGGTACGGCGGCGAGATGAAGAAGGGCATGTTCTCTTATATGAACTACTTGCTGCCGCTCAAGGGCATGGCGTCGATGCACTGCTCGGCCAACACCAACCTCGAAGGTAAGAACACGGCTATTTTCTTCGGTCTCTCGGGAACGGGCAAGACGACGCTGTCGACCGATCCGAAGCGTCTGCTTATCGGCGACGACGAGCACGGCTGGGACGACGAGGGCGTCTTCAACTTCGAGGGCGGCTGCTATGCCAAGGTAATCAATCTGGATAAGAACAGCGAGCCCGATATCTGGAATGCGATCAAGCGCGACGCGCTGCTCGAGAACGTAACGGTCCGCGCGGACGGCTCGATCGATTTCGCCGACAAGTCGGTGACCGAGAACACCCGCGTGTCGTACCCGATCTATCATATCAAGAACATCGTGAAACCGGTTTCTAAGGGCCCGGCCGCCGAGAAGGTGATTTTCCTGTCGGCCGACGCGTTCGGCGTGCTGCCTCCGGTTTCGATTCTGACTCCCGAGCAGACCAAGTATTACTTCCTGTCGGGCTTTACGGCCAAGCTGGCCGGTACCGAGCGCGGCATCACCGAGCCGACCCCGACCTTCTCGGCTTGCTTCGGCGCGGCTTTCCTGTCGCTGCATCCGACCAAGTACGGCGAGGAACTCGTCAAGAAGATGCAGAAGTCGGGTGCCAAGGCCTATCTGGTGAACACCGGGTGGAACGGTACGGGCAAGCGTATTTCGATCAAGGACACGAGGGGTATCATCGACGCGATCCTCGACGGCTCGATCGACAAGGCTCCGACCAAGAAGATCCCTTATTTCGATTTCGAGGTTCCGACCGCGCTGCCGGGCGTCGATCCGAATATTCTCGATCCGCGCGATACTTACGCCGATGCGAAGCAGTGGGACGAGAAAGCCAAGGATCTGGCCGAGCGCTTCATCAAGAACTTCAAGAAGTTCGAGGGCAACGAGGCCGGCAAGAAGCTGGTAGCCGCCGGTCCGAAGCTGTAATCTCGACCGGTTCGTAAAACGGGCGATTCTCGGGGAAAAGAACGCCTTTAGATCGATGTAACAGCCTAAGGAATTGGGCTGTTACATTTTTTATAATAAGATGAGACAACGAAAAGGCAACGGTTCCGTTTCCCGTATTTTGCGTTTGGATTCATCGTTTCAAATAACCGCTTACAAGACGGTCGGATCCGTTGAGAGAGTCGGATTCCCTATGGTTCCTCAAGACCGTCGGTCCGTGCCGGTACGTCGCTACGGAGTCGGCCGAGTTTCCGGATTCCGGACCGACTTCAAACCATTGACAAAAGGGACCGTATAAACTCGTTATACAGTCCCTTTACTTATTCTGCGCGGAAAATATTCCGACGCTATGTCCCGGTTAAGACTATTCGGGTATTACTTGCCAAGCCTGCTGTCCGTTGTAGGTGGTCTGTACCGACTTGTAGCCCGGAGCGACAAACGTATCGTCCGCTTCGCCCGTGTTGTCGCCCGTTGCGGGGTTGTAGTTAACGAAAATACCTCCGTAAATTTCAACCGTGGCACGACCGGCTTTCCGGTCGGCATCCTGAATGTTGATGACCGGATACCAACCGTTGATGGGATTGCCTTGCGTTTCGAATACACCGCCATAAATCTTCAGGTGAGCCTTTTGAGTGGGGCGTGCCGTTGCTACCAAAATACACGAGTTGGCAATTCCGGAAGCATCCGTACCGACGGTGAAGTATCCGTCCTTGATCGTCGTAGTGCCCTCCGCAATACGGATCGCCGCATTGGTCCCTTTGCTGCCGCTGCCGCCGTCAACGGTAATGGCGCCGTCGATAACCAGATCGGGGCAACCGCTGTAGATGCCCGCAACGTTTGTGGCTGTACTGTTTTTCGGTCCGACGATGGAGCCTTTTCCGCTAATAACCATCTTTTTGCACGATTTGCTCACTTGGATGCACTGTTGCAATGCGGAGCCTTCCTGCGCTGCCAATACCGCACCCTCTTTCAGAGACAAGGTGGCGGAAGCTACCGAGGAGATATAGGGAGAATCATCGATAGTCATACTGCTCGAAACGATGACGATATCGCCGCTTTTCAAGGCTGATTCCAGATCCGCAGGCGCTGTTACCTCCGTACCCTTCACCACCGTGTAAGTTCCGTTAGGAGCCGGCTCGGCAGAGGTCTTGATCGCCGTGTAGCCCTCCGCAACGAAGTTTTTCACCGGATTTTCCGTCATCGAGCTCGACGGATCGTAATTGATGAACGTACCGCCGTATACGTTGATGGCGGCACCCGAGCCGTCTTTCAGGTTCAGCACCCAATAACCGCGGTTGTTGGCGCTCTTCGACTCGAACGTACCGCCGTAGATGTTGATAACGGCCTGCTGATCCGCGTAGATAAGGTCGAGCTGTGCGTTATGGTCATTATAGTCCTGATCGTTGACAAAATTACCGCCGTAGATGTTCACCTTCGCATCGCCGTAAGCATATACGGCCATGCGGTAGCCGTCTTCGTTGGGCTTGGTTCCGATAGCCTTAATGTCGCCGTCGCCTTTGATATTCAGGGTAGCGCCGCCTTTCACTTCGAATACGGTGGTGTTGCCATAGCGTGGATCTGTATCAGGAAGCGAGGTCGTGTTGATGATGTCCTTACCGTTCAGGTCGATCTCGACCGTCTTGCCGGTTTCCACGACCAGCGGGGCTTCGACCGTCACGTCTTCCGACAGGGTGACACTGCCGCCGTTGGCGAACGCTGCGTGCAGTTCCTCCGCCGTAGTGACAACAGAGATGTCGGGCTTGTAGAACTCCGGATCGATCTCGACGGTGATATCGCCCTGCTTGGTCAGCAGGTTACCCGATACCATGGTGCGGTAGTTGCGGCGGATAGGAATGCTCTTGAAATCGCTGTTGGCCGAGATCTCGTTGCCTGCTGCATCGAGGAACGTCATCGTGAAGTCGGCCAGCGTAGCCTGTTCGACAGGCGCCCAGATGTAGTCCACCGTCAGCTCGCCGGTGGCGTTGAGCACGTCGGCCGTGTATTCCACGGCAGCCTCGCCGCTTTCTTCGCCCGTCAGTGCGTTGAACGTGTTCGGAAGAGACGTGAAATTCACTTTCACCTTCGCGGGTTTCAGGTCGGCCGCATTGTCGGGAATCGCCGCGAGGTCGAGCGTCTTCACGTTCAGCTGGCCGAAGGGACGGCGGAGCGTGAACGTCTCCGAGAAGGACTCGGTAACCGTGTAGTCTTTCTTGCAGAGGAAGAAGGCGTCGAACTTGTCGTCGTTGCCGGTGTAGTCTGCATCCGATCCCAGCTTGATTGTGCTCAGGTCATCGGTCTCGTAACCGGCCTCCGAGCAGTCGGCCCAGAATACGAAGTCATACTTCTGCTGGGCCACCAGCCGCAGGTTGAACGTTGCGGTGTTGCCCGTTACCGTTGCGGTCTGCTGCTCCCCGTAGGGCTGGCCGTTTCGGTAGATTTGGAGCAGGCAGCGGTCGATCTGCGAGCCGTCGCCGAAATCCGCCGCTGCGGCACGGGTCTGTACTCCTTGCGGAATAGAGACGGTAATCGTCTGAGAGGTCGCTCCTGCGGATGGAGAGACCTCGTCCTTCTGACATGCGGTCAGGGTCATCGCAAGGCCCGCCGCCAATAGGAATAATTTTCTCATAACTGATTGGTTTTTAGAGAATTACCCCCCCCGAAGAAGCCCCGAAGAAGTTGTAACTCAGCGGTTTGTAAAAAATGTTATTAATAGAACTCGTTTCGTGTTCCTTTGTACCCGCAGGAGCGGTTAGGCTCCTGCGGATTGTTTATGTTTTATCGAAAGGCGTTCCGACACCTTTCGTTCGTTTTATATCTGAGATCAGCTATCGGGAGGCAGGGACAACGGCCCATTTCAAATTGTCGCCGTCTGTTATTGCTTGCCATTGATATCCGGCAGCCGGATCATAAACGGTATTGGTTACGTGATTGTAAGCCTTGCCGCTGAATTTGCCGCCTTTGAGGATTACGCTTCCGCTTGGCCGTCCGGCGTCGTTGTCGCCCGATACGACCGCACTGGTGCCTTCGATCTGCAATCCCGTCCTGACGTTGGGAGCGAAAAACTCTCCGCCCGTGATCGTGACTTCGGCGTTGCTGCTTACATATAGCGCGTAAAAGGCATCCTGCTGTCCAGAGGTATTGACCGTATAGAACTTACCGCTGCGAATCTCGGCCTTGGCATTCTCTTCGATGGAAACAGCGCCCTGAATACCCTTGACCTCGCAATTCTCGATCAATACCTCGGAGCCGAACAGACGCATCGCGTAAGCCCAGTGCTGGCCATTATCCAGATTCGAAGAAGTGGACTCGAAATAGCTGTCAATCAAGGTAACAGTTGCGGTGTTCGCACTGTTACGCCCCATACCGCAGAGGGTGAACTCGCCCGAGATGATCCGGGCATTCCGGATAGTTATGTTCGCGTCGTTCCAATAGGCGATCGCTGCAGTGTTGTAGGAACTTCCGTGCCAATGGTGTTCGGGGTCGTTGATCAGCGTGACGCCTTCGATCAGCAGATCGCCTCCCGTAACATGAATCAACGATTTGTGTTCGTGTACATCGGAAGCGGCGGCAGCTACGGCCGTAGAGGCAGCCGCACTGTTGTCGATCGTACCTTTGCCGGTCAGCGTGAGACCCTTTTCGGCCGTCAGAAAATTCGCGCTGCTGAGTTGGATGGTCGCCCCTTCCTCGATGTCGATGGTTTTGTGCTCGGTGAAAGTAAGTTCATCGGAATTCTTGTCCGAAAGGTCGATGTCGGCAGTAACCTCGATGTTGGCTATTTCGGGATCGGCCAAAGCTCCGATCAGTTCATCCGCATTCTCCACTTTTGCATTTTTAACAACCTGGAACGTGCCGTTCGGCGCCGGGGTCTCTGCAATTTTGACTGCTTTGTAACCCTCGTCCACAAAGTTTGTACCGGCTCCTTCGGCCGCATTGTCGGCAGGATTGAAATTCTCGAAGGTACCGCCCGTCACCACGATGGAAGCCTTGCCAGCCTGACGGTTGGGGTCATAACAATTGAGCAGGAAGCGGTAGGGGTCTCCGCCGTCTGAAGTCTGGACAATGCTGAACGTACCGCCCTTGATTTCGGCCTTGCCTTCATGAACATAAACCGCCGAAATATTTCCGACGAAAATACCGTCTTCGATAATCAGGGTTCCTCCGTACTGCACGTCGCACGCGTAACAATCGTTATCCTTACCCTTTACCGTACCGTTCTTGACGGTAAGCGATCCTCCACGGACGGAGAACAGCGACCAGTCGTTTCCGGCCCACACATCTGTTTCGTTCATAATCGTATGCCCGTTCAGGTCGATCTCGACCGTCTTGCCGGTTTCCACGACCAGCGGGGCTTCGATCGTCACGTCTTCCGACAGGGTGACGCTGCCGCCGTTGGCCAGTGCGGCACGCAGTTCGGGATAGTCGTTGATGTCGGGCTTGTAGAACTCCGGATTGATCGTCACGTTGAACGTACCCTGTTTGGTCAGCAGGTTGCCGGATACATTGGTGCGGTAGTTGCGGCGGATCGGAATATTCTTGAAGTCGCCGTTGGTCGAAATTTCGGTCGTGCCGTTGAGGAACGTCATCGAAAAATCGGCCAGCGTAGCCTCCTCGACGGGCGCCCAGATGTAGTCCACCGTCAGCTCGCCGGTGGCGTTGAGCACGTCGGCCGTATATTCTGCCGCTGCCGTCGTCGTACCTACCTCGCTTTTCCTGGCATCGAACGAAGTCGGAACGGCCGTGAAAGCCACTTTCACTTTCGTCGGCTTCAACGCGGGATCGGGAATTGCCGCGAGGTCGAGCGTCTTGACGTTCAACTGGCCGAAAGGACGACGCAAGGTAATGTTTTCCGAAAAAGCTCCCGTTACCTGGTAGTCGAGCAATGCGCCGGTAAAGGCGTCGAATTCGTCATTGTTACCCGCATAGTCGCCTTTCACCGTGATATTGGTCAAATCGTCCGTATTATAATGATCTCCGGTCGAGCAGTCGGCCCAGAAGACAAAATCGTAGGTCTGCGAAGCCACCAGACGCAGGTTGAATGTTGCGGTCAGCTTACCATCGGTGCCTTTCTGCACGGTGGCTGACTGTTGTTCGCCATACTTCGCCGGAGTCGTACCCGAGCGGTAGATCTGAAGCAGGCAACGGTCGACTTTCGCCCCGTTGCCGAAATCCGCCGCCGTGGCACGGGTCTGCATCCCTTGCGGGATGGTAACGGTAATGGTCTGGGAGGTCGCTCCGTCGGATACGAGCCCCTCGTCCTTCTGACACGCGGTAAATGCTGCCAGCATTCCCGCCAATAGTAGAACTTTATTCATAAAATGTTGAGTGTTAGTGAATTACCCCCCCCGTTCGGGTTTTCCGGAAGGGAGGCAGTAACTCAACGGTTTACAATTGATTTTTAAGAACTTGTTTTCTTTTTTCTCTTGTACCCGCAGGAGCGGTCAGGCTCCTGCGGATTGAAAGTGTTATTGAGCCACGACCTTGAACGGATAATTCGGGTCGTCGTTACCGGCAAAGACATAACCGGCTGCGGGTGCTATATCTCCGCTTATATTGGCGTCGTATCCCTTGTTCTGGAATTCGCCGCCCGTAAGGTCCAGCGTATTGTTTTTGCCCACATACACGCATTTGTTCGGTGCCGAGGTGCTCGTGCTGCGGAATTTGCCGCCTGAGACATGGGCGGTGACGCCGGTCCCGTATGCCCCGACAAAGAGCGCATAGTATTGTCCATTGCAGATGAACTCTCCGCCCGAAATCGTTGCGGATGTCCCCTCATGCAGGCGCACGCAGCCGAAGTTGCCGGTAAGTGTACCGCTCGTAACGGTCAGAACGCCGGAACCATGCATCAGCAGGCAATAATCGTTGCCGCCTTTCGATGTAATGGAGCCTCCGTTGATCGTAACGCTTTTTCCGTAATTGTTCTGGATGGCGTAATGGCCGTTGGATTCCAGTGCACCTCCGTTGATTACCACGTCGCCCGTGTTGAATACGATCGCGGCGTCGCCCGTGCCGGTCGCCTGGAAGTTGCCGCCGTCGATGGTGACTTTGCCCTCGTTGGTGATGATATTGGCGGTTGCCGTCATCGTGCCCTCGCCCCGGATGGTCAGCTGGCTCTTGTTGATGATCTGCGATTTGCCGACAGTCAGCGTAACAGCTTTCTTAAAGTCGATGACGGTAGGTTTCTCGATCGCAATCTCGCCGCTCGTTTCCGGAATTTTCGTCAAATCATAATGATACCATACATTGACGTTGCCACCGTCTTTCAAGAGGGCAACGAAGCGTTTCAGTTCGGTCCAGCGATCCTTAACAACGCCATCCACGATCAATTTGGCCGTGCTTATGTATCCTGCAGTGAAATTGGAAGCCCACCAGCCCATATATTCATCGGTGAAATAGCCGGTTGCTACTTCGTCTGCCTGTTTATCCACCTTGTTGTTGCGGAGTTCCACGGTGTACTTGTCGTAAGTGTCGGCTTTTTTCGACACATTTACCATATTGCCGATAAATGCGTGGGAGAAACTTTGCTCCATAGCATAGAACAAATCGCCGTCGCTATAGGAATCCGCATCCTCACCTTTATAAGTATTGTTGAGAGTAATGCCGCTGACCGAGCAGCCCTCAATAAGCACGTTGCGCTCGAAAGTCTGGAAATAACCGATAAGGCCGGCAGCTTGCGAACAGCAGGTGAACGTTTCGGGATTAAATACGTCGATAGAGCAAGCGGTTACCGAGCAGTTGCGGACCGTGACATCTTTCGAGCTTGTGCTGACGAAACCGATCAGGCCGCCGATTTTCTGAACGCTCTTAATGGCTGTATTCTTCATATGACAGTTTTCCACCGTACCGTAGTCCATGCGGCCGACCAATGTACCGCCGCGATAGCAGGTCACTTCGGCGCCGTCGATCGTGAGGTCTTTCACGTTGCCCTGAAGCACATAGAAGAAACCGCCGTAGTAAGTGCCTTTACCATTAGGTTGACCTGTGGCGTTGTCAACGTAGAGGTTCTTGATCGTATGGCCGGCGCCGTCGAATTCCACGAAGCCTTTGCCTTCCGTATCGATCGGAGTCCAAGGGCTATCGGCAGTGCCTTTAAGGTCGATATCGGCCGTCAGCACGATTCGGGCACACTTGCTTTGGGCAATCAGGTCGATCGCTTTTTTCAGCGTAGCGACATCGCCTGCAGCATAAGTCGTAACAGTTCCGGCTCCTTTCTCGAATGTAATTTCCGCAACCGTACCGTAGATCTCTACGTTGCCTTTTACGACATTCAGTTTCGCTACTTCAACGCCTTCGGGCACGATCAGCGTATTGTCGGCCGTCGTGGCGTCTATTTCCCCGAAGGAGCCGTTCAGGATAACCGTCGATTCCGGGGTGTCGATGGTCAGTTTTCCGGTGGTATTGGCCGTGATGGTAATATTGGCGGGAGCTTCCGTGTTACCTTCCGTTCCACTGGCCTGATCGTCGTATTTTACGGTAACGGGGTTGCTCGTTTCGGGCAGCGTAAGCGAAATTTTCACGTCATTGTCCGTAGCATAGATCTGCGGTATCACGATCTCGTTGCCCGCTGTATTCGCCAGATTCTTGACGATGATATCGGTCGCACCGCTTTCGAGGGCCGCCTTGACATCAGCCGCGCTTTCTACTTCCGCAATCACTTTCTCAATGGGGCCTTCCGGATCGAAAGTCGGATCGATCGTCACGCTGATCGTGCCTTTCTTGGTCAGCAGGTTGCCCGACACATTGGTGCGGTAGTTGCGGCGGATCGGAATATTGGTGAAGGCGTCGTTGGTGCAGATCTCCGTGCCGTTGTTGAGGAACGTCATCGAGAAATCGGAGAGCGCGGCCTCGGATTCCGTGGCCCAGAGGAAGTCCATCGAGATCGTGCCGTCGTTTTTGGCCAGTTCTTCCGACGTATAGGTCACGTCGGCCGATCCGCTCACTTCGCCCGTCAGGGCGTTGAACGTCGTGGGCAGTCCCTTGAAAGCGACCTCGTATCCCGTGGGCTTCAGCGCCTCGTCCTTGATTTCGTTCAGGTCGTTGGTCTTTACCACCAGCAGGCCGAAAGGACGCTTCAGGGTGATGTTGTCTCTCGTGAAGGAACCATTGACGGAAATAGTCTCGTGGTAGAAGAACGCGTCGCGCTCGTCGCTGTTGCCCACGAACTCGCCTTTCTCCGTGATGGCTTTCAGACCGCCCGTTACAGTGTTGTATACTTTATCGTCGAAACCTTCCTCACTGCTTGAATTTGCCGTAGCGCAGTCGGCCCAGAACACGAAGTCATACTCCTGCGAGGATACCAGCCGCAGATTGTCGAACGTAACCTGCTTGTTGCTTACCGGTTTTACGATACGGTTGTAAAGCTGGTCGCCGTGGTAGATTTCCAGAATACAGCGGTTGGCCGAGGTACCGGTGCCGAAGGCATCGGTCACGGCACGGCTTTGCACTCCGCTCTGCGGAATGGTCACCGTAAACGAGGATGCAGCTGTCGTATCGGATACGAGCCCCTCGTCCTTCTGACACGCGGTAAATGCTGCCAGCATTCCCGCTAATAGTAGAACTTTATTCATAAAATGTTGAGTGTTAGCGAATTACCCCCCCCCCCGTTCGGGTTTTCCGGAAGGGAGGCAGTAACTCAACGGTTTGTATTATTGTTTATATATCGGTTTTCCGTTCATCGTGTCTTATATCGTCTTAATTCCCTGTGGCTTCCTCGAACGTGGCCGTTACGCTGGTCGCGTAGTTCCGCTGCAGCTGCAGCACGTCGATACCCTTGGTTACGTCGCCCACCGTGATCGAGAGGCCGACGGACTGTCCCGCGTTGGAGGGAACGAAGAGGAAGTCTTCGCCGACTGTTGCCGAGTTTACGGTCGTATTCGGGAATGCGACCGTTACGGTCTGCGGCCCGGACGTCTTTTCGGTCAGTACGTCGTACCGCGTCGGAACGTTCCGGTAGGTAACCGAAACCGCTTTATCGCCCGTGTTGAACGCCTCCTTGTTCCGCATCGTCAGTTTGGCCAACGGACGTTTCAGCGTGGCCGATACGCCGTTGCCGCCGTTCCACTGCACGTCGGGCAGGACGCAGGCGAAAGCGTCGCGTTCGCTGCCCGGGGCATAGGTCGCGGGCGTGCTGCCGGAGGTCATGGCAATCTTTATCTGCCGCAGATCGGCGGTCGCATAGGCTCCCGTGCCGTAGTCGGCCCAGAAGAGGAAGTCATACGTTCCGGGCACCAGCGCGATCTCGATGGCGGCTTCGTCAAACGTTCCGTTTGCTGTCTTATGCAGTACGCATCGGGGATTGGCGTCCTTTGTCCATGCCTCGAAGGTGTAGGTCAGCCGTTGTCCTGCAGCCGTCTCGCTGTGAGTCGCCGCTTTGGCCGCAGGTTCGTTTTTCAGTACGCTCTCGGAGCGCAGGGAAATCACACCGCCTACGGGCGCTAACCCGGGCGTGGGTTCCGTCTCTTCGCTGCAGCCGGTAAGGACGGTCAGTGCGAGGAACAGGGGAAATATCTTTTTCATTTGAATGTCGTATTAGTCAGGGATCACAATGTCGATTTCTCCGTCGAACCCGGGATTGATACCGATGCCGGGGGCATAATCGCGCGTGAGGAATTCGTCGCGGATCGTCGTCAGCTTGCCCCGCACGATCGGAACATCGATGTCTCCGATCTCGTTGAGCAGGTTGCCCTCGCCGTCACGGATCGTCAGATTGACCTTCACGGCCGATTCGGAGCCGTTGACGAAGATGTAGTCGCTGGCCAGATGCGCCTCCTTATCCGAAAGCGGTCTCATGGAACAACCGAACGACATGCCCGTTCGGGCGTCGTTGGGTTTGTTCGTGTAGGCGTTGAAGCCCGACGGGAAGTACCCCGCGTAGTCCACCTGCACCCGTATCGTCGAAAGGTCGGGATTCTTGGTAAGCAGATTCTCGGCTATGTTGCCTGCTTTCGTCCGCCGTGCGGCCAGCTCGTCGAGGAACTTATCGATGTCGGTGGTGATGAACTCGATCTTGGCCATCGGGCGCTGGAGCGTCACGGTCGCATCCACGGTTTCGTTCCAGCGGTCTCGGTAGGCTCTGAGATCGATCTCCTGCTGCGCGACGTAGGTATCCTTGTGGTCTTCGTCGCCGATGTAGCTTCCGGCCTCGGGCACGCTGATGGCCGAGAGCGAAGGAACCGTATAGTATTTGTCGGCCACGGAGCCGTCGTCCACATAGTCCATCCATGCTACGACGTGGTATCGGGCGGCATGCAGCGCCAGCGAGGTGCGGATCGTATGGTGTCCGTCCGCCGCCTGCTCGCAGCCGAGCACCCGCCGCTCCACGGGTTCGCCGCCGATCTCGTCGCGGAACACTTCGACGATCCAGCGTACGTCGTGCAGGTCGGCCTCCGATGCTTTGGAACGTCCCGTCGGCTCGTATGGCTCTATTTTCGGGTCGATCGCGAGGGTCAGATTCGCGTTGACCAGCGTGGGATCGACGCCTCCGTTTTCCGGAAATTCCAGTACGGTCTTGTCGCAGCCCGTCGATACGAGGACGAGCAAACAGGCGATATATATCGTTACTCTTTTCATCTTCTGCTCCTCCCTTATTTTCCGAACCGGTACACCAGGTTGATGCCCACCTTCGTCAGGCCCCAGTAGTTGTAGGACCGCCCCTTCTCGAAGCGGGCGCCGTTCGGTATATTATAATAAGTGTCGTATTTCGTGTGGACGTATCCCGCGCCGACGGTGAACTCCGCCGCCCAATGGCGGGCGAAGGGCAGCACGTAGCCGTAGCTCAGACCCGCGCCGTAGAAGCCGTCGGGCGACTGGTAGCGGTTCCTGTCGTCCACGGCGATATTGAAGGCGCCGACATGGAGATGCACGCCGAAAAAGTGGCCTTCCATCGGTTTTTTCAGCCAGTAACGGAATTCCGGTTGAACGGCCAGAAAACACAGACGGTAATCGCGTGCTACGGTGTAAGGACTGTAAATGATCGGCAGATCGACCGAGTAGCGGTCGCCGAAGCTGTACTCCACGCCGAGGTTGGCAACCGTGGCAGCCAGATAGGCAACGTTGGTCTTGACCGCCCAGCGGTAAGAGGGACGTACGGGATCGGACAGCATTCCTGCCAGAGCCTCGGCGACCGGCTGCGCCGGTTGCGGTTCCGGCTCGACAGGTGTCTCCGTGTCAGGCGTATCGGGTTCGGCAGAGGATTCCGGAGTCTCCGATTCCGGCCGACTTTCGGGTTTTTCGTTCCCGGACGGCGAATCGGACGGCACGACGTCTCTCTCGGGCAGGATGTCGGGAGTCGTATCCGCTTTCGCATTCGGAAACATATAGGCTACGGCGATCACATCGGTCATTCCGCGCCACCGTTGCGTGGAATTCGTCGTCCTGAAATGATCTTCTTTCAATCCCTCGTGAACGATAAAATAGGATTTGACCTGGTTGCTTCGATTCTTTGCGGCCGCCAGGTTCTCCTTGAAAGAGTCGTACGAGGAGCAGAAACCCAGTACGCGCACTTTCATGTCGCCCGATTCGATCGACAATCTGTGTTGTCGGATGGATCGGGTAAGCGACTTGATAGCGGCTGCGTTTCCCTTGTAATCAGCCCAGAACATACGTCGTTGCGGGGCGAATCGGAAAACAACCGTATCCTGCTTCCCCTCCGAGAGCGAGCTTGTCTTCTGCCGAAGACTCTCGCTGGTGCCGGCGGATACGTCGCGGCCCGTCTCCTGTGCCGTAACGGTCAGGCCATACAGCAGGAAGCCGAGCAAAAAGACCGCGCGGAGCGATCTCGAACAACGTCCGCGGACAGAAATACTTTCGTCAAAACAAGTCATTCGTTGCTATGTATTACCGTCAAAAACAGACTGAATTTTATACTTCGTCTGTTTAATCGTTGATTAAAACGTTGGTTTTCAAAGGTAAAGATACGAAAATATAGATATTATTTCCAATGAAATCGTTAATATTTTATGTGTCAGTTTTTTATGATCTATGTAAGTGTCTGTTATTCAGATTTATGGGAGGATTTCTTCTGCTCACCCGTTTGAATGAACATATAATCTGCAGGCTAATTAGTCTGATTGTCTTTCGTTTGCAGGGCGTTGTCCGATTTCTTCCTTTCGCAATGCTGTTTTTGAAGCAATTCCTGCGTCGAGGCGCACAATTGTTATTCGGAGGCGAAGACAGAGCGGAGACTTCACCGTCGGCGGCCTTCGTGCCAACAGACATTTTTCCTGTCGCGCCCTCGGAAACGTTGTATGTCCGCTGCCGGCTTCGCGTCCCGACGCCGTCGTCGGACGGTCTTGCCGCCGCTGCGAAAAACTCTGTGTCCGCACGGATCCGCCGGACTTTACCGCATCACGACGGAGCGCATCCGCACCTTAAATTCGATCGCCGGATTCCGCGTCGCACGACCGAGGGCGTTTATTGGTGATTCGCTGGCACATAGGTGCTTTTCGGTGCGGATATGATCCTTGGTACAACCCGTGGCTTACATGAAAAGGTTCCCCTGCAAATGCCACTGTCGGGGTTTGCAACGGGTTGTTTTTTCAGTGGATTTTGAAAATGGTCGTGTCGCCCGAGTCCGTATTTCCCGGTAAGCGGAAATGCTGAAAAAACTTGTCGAAAGAAGGTTATTATCCGTTTTTGCCTATCTTTAACGGCGGAATGGAATTTCTGAAATAAAATCAGGCTATGACAAAAGCTGATATCGTTGCCCAAATTGCCGAAAAGCGGGGATTGGGAAAAGCGGTTGTTCTCGACGTCGTGGAAACGTTCATGGAATGTGTGAAGGAGTCGATGACCGGCGGAGAGAATGTTTATCTGCGCGGTTTCGGCAGTTTTGTCATCAAACAGAGAGCGGAGAAAGTAGCCCGCAATATCTCGAAGAATACGACGGTGGTCATTCCTGCGCACTCCATCCCGGCGTTCAAATCTGCCCAAACGTTCATGCAGGCTGTTAGGAGACGGATGCAAAATAACCGGATTTGCGGCCATCGTCAAAAAACGAATGGTCCCTCCCTGCAGCGGCGGCGTACCTTGTGGACCTGCTGCCGTCGGTAAGCCGTGCCGAAGCAAGCGGCCCTCATTCTGAGACGGAGTTTTTGTTTCGCTGACGTTGGAAGGCCCTTGACTTCGATATCACGGATTTTATCCTCGCGACGGAACGTTATGACGAAACATGCAGGCACGAACCGAAAACGAAATCGACAAATAATCAACCGAATATTCAAAAATCATGAAAATTGCAATTCCTACGAGAGACGGCCGCATCGACGACCATTTCGGTCATTGCGACCATTATACGATTTACACGATCGAAAATAAAACCGTCATTTCCCGCGAAGAACTGCCTTCGCCGCAGGGTTGCGGATGCAAGTCGGGCATTGCCGCCGACCTGCAACGCCTCGGTGTAACGGTGATGCTGGCAGGGAATATGGGCGAAGGGGCCAAAAACAAACTCGAAGCCCATGGCATCGCAGTAGTGCGAGGATGCAGCGGTGACATAGAAACGGTGGTCAAGAACTATTTGGCAGGGTTCATTCTCGATTCGGGAAAGGGGTGTGCAGGACACGACGGGGCGCATCAATGTGGAAATCATGGCCATGAGCATGTGCACGAGGCCGGACACTGATTCTGGAGACCATGAAAAACCGGCTGAAAACGAATATCCTGATCGACATCGGCCTGTTGCTTGCCATGACAACGGTCAGTTTCAGCGGTTTCGTGATGAACGTTATCGTTCCTTCGCGTCATGCCATCCGTCATTCCGGAGTTCATGCTTATGCATCGCGACTTTTCGGCATGGGCGGCATGACTGGGGGACGATCCACACATGGGCAGGCGTGATATTGCTACCGGGGTTATTATTATAAGGGAGAAGCCGATATCGGATCAAAATATGAGGGGCGTGAAAACAGTGTCACGCCTCTTTTTTGTACAGGCCATTTCCGGTTACGAGGACAACCTTCTCTCCGGAGAATGTGATTTCGGCGGCGTCATCGGCGGCGAGGCTTCTCTCTTCGCTCCTTCCGTTTTATGATGACTTCGACAGCTTTACGGTGGTAGTCTTCGTTTTTCCCGGTTCCGTGATTGTACGGCGGGGCGATGATATCCTTCGAGAACTCGGTATACGTGAAAAATAAGAAATATCAGTTTGACGAGGTTTAGGTAAACTTTTGCCCGTGATACATATAGACTACACTTAAGCATAAACATCCGGTTTGTTGTCCCGATGTACTGAATTTTCAGGATTCCGATCGCAGAAAATAAGTTATGTTGGTCGATTTCAACCTATAGCCACGGGGCATTTGTTTATCTGGATCGTTTCCCGTACCTTCGTTTTACCTTAACTTTAAATTGTTTTTATTATGCAATTAAAAACGTATTTCATGATGCTTGCATTAGGAATATGTGGAGCAGTCATGCAAAGTTGCGATGACGATGATGACAATTTGAACGTTCCCGAAGAGTTGCGGTCTGCGTTTTCTCAAAAATATCCGGGATCCGTTCCGGAATGGAAAACCCGGAGTAATTATTATATTGCTGATTTCCGGGACCAAAGTTACGAAGCCGAAGCTTGGTTTACTTCCGATGCTATTTGGTTGATGACCGAAACGGATATTCCTTATGCGGCTTTGCCCGAAGCCGTGAAAAACGCTCTTCAGAACAGCGAGTACGCAACATGGAACCGGGATGATGCAGATATGTTAGAACGCAAAGGCTTGGAACCTGTCTATGTTTTGGAGGTGGAGCAGGGCTCTCGGGAAATGGATCTTTATTACAATGCGGAGGGGATTTTGATCAAGGCGATGGAAGATTACGAGAACGATTCCGAGAGTTACCTGCCGATTGAACTTCCCGAAGGGGTGAAAAATTTCTTGCAGGAAAAATATGCGGAATCCAAAATCGTAGAAACGGACCGAGAGCACGGACGACTTGAAGTGGATATCATTCACCATGGAGTTGTCAAAGAGGTCGTTTTCGACGACAGTGGAAATTGGCTTTCTACATCTCGGGAGATCGGTTGGAATAGTCTTCCGGAAGTTGTCAAGATTGCTATTCAACGGGAAATTAGCAATAATTATGTCGGTTATGAAGCCGATGATGAGCCCGAACAGGTGGAAACGCCGGACGGAAATTATTATCGAATCGAGTTGGAAGCAGAGCAAGCCAAAGATTTGATTCTCAAGATTCGGGAAGACGGAACTTTATTGCAATAGATTCGTGCGCATAAGCATACCGACAGACGAACGAGATATCCGTTTGCCGGCATGTTTGTTATGGCATATATTTTAACTCGGCTATTTACTCATGAGAAAAATCGGTTTGTTGATATTTTTTGCAGTCTTTGCTTGTTCCTTGTCTGCACAAAACAGGCTTTCTGTTTTTATCGGAAATGCCAATCGGTATGCTTCGGTCGACTTGTCGGATTTTTGTCGGCGTCTCTGCGTGGAATACGATATTTCGGCGGAATCGCTCAATGATTATTATCGACGCTGCGGTAGAGACTGGGGGCATGTGGGTCTTGCTTTGGAGATTGCCCGGACATCCGGAAGAAGTATGCGCGATGTCTGCGATCATTACAGACGTTATAGGAGCGAGGGGTGGAGCCGTATCCTGATCGAATTGGGAATCGGTCCGGAATCGTCGTACCGAACCCCTTTCTATGATCGGGTACATAGTCATAGTGATTATTGGTACGAGCATTATAATTCCTATTGCCAGCGGCATGGAAAATATCATCCGCACAGACATCCGCATAAATATAAGAAGTATCCCAAACACGGATATCGAAAATACGGAAGGTATCACGACGACGACGACGACGATGACGACGACGATTGAATTTCGGGTGATTATCGCCGGGGGATCGTTGTTCGTATGAATTGTTTATGAAAAAGATTTTGTTGGTTCAGGTCTGTTGCTTGGCAGCATTCGAGACGGTTTCGGCCCAAGAGAAAATGCCGTGTAAGATTACGTTTGGGTGGTGGTGCGAATTCCTTTATCAACGCAATCTTTCATCTCGGGGGCAATTTACGTTGACAAATTCCCTGTTTGGGAGAGAACTTCCGTAACAGAAATTTACAATTGCTGCTGCCGGATTACGATCCGACGAAATATTGATCCAACTTATAAATTTAAACATTATGAAACGGTTTTTACTTTGTACTGCAACTGTGTTGGCCATGTTCGGCAGCATTTCCCATGCTGACGCCAAAGATCCGGAAGATCAGGAATTCCGGCACGTAGTCGTAACTCTCAAGTCCGGGGAAAAAGTCGAAGGCTATCTCCATCGGGGATGGCATGCGGAGGGTGCTCTGCTGAAACAGGAGAACTATTCGTTCAAAATCACCAAGACGCCCGATGACAAAGAGCCCGTCAAATATACGGCCGATGACGTAGAGAGTGTCGAATATACCGAGACGACGGAGGAAAATCCGGACGGCATTCGCTGGGAGGCCCTCGATATTGCTGCTCCAGGACTCACGAATTGGCACCGCACTTATCACAGACTGGTTTGTGTGAACAAGGCCGGAGAACATGCGACAACCTATTGGTGGAAGACGTGGACGACGGAACGAGTGGGTAACAGAGACCGCAGGGTGCTGACAACCATATACGGCATACGTTTCCACAATGATCCCGGCCGAATCGTCTATCCGTATATGTATGTCGGTACGATGTTGATGGACAAACTGCATCCCGGGCTGAAGGCATTTTATAAGAAATGGTTTAAAGGTGCCGAAGGCAAAATACGTAAAAAAGAGGCCGAAGAGAACGACGCATGGATACTCGATATGTACGATGCGTATCTGGCAAGCCGGCCCAATGAATGATGACCGATATTCAAATATGCTGAAAACATGAAAAAATTACTGGTAGTTTGGGCGCTTTTACTGGCAGCCGTTTCCGCGAATGCCGCAGATAAGAAGTGTCCCGGAACCGTCCATTTTCTGGACGGCCGAACGCTGGAATGTACCAGCATTACGATCCCCGGATGGATCGACGCCGAAGTGTCTGTCGAGGTATTTTCCGACGGAAAGAATCAACACAGGACGTTGGCGGCCGCGGAAATCGCTTATCTTGAACTTTGGCCGGAAAAGAATCCCGAAGCCAAAAACGAACTTTATTGCGTCCCGTTCATCAAGGAAAAAGGGAAAAAGAAGATCCCGGCAGCCCGATGGCTGGTCCCGGAATCTTCGGGCAAGCATGTCGCCTTCTTTACCCGTTATCAGACTTACAAAATGTCTAATAAAGGGCTGGTCGGGATTGTAAACCATAAATTGAACGTAACCGAACCGAGTGCCTATTTTTGGAAATCGGGCGAAAAGAGTCCCGTATTCCTCGGCCAGTATCTTTTCTTTCAGAATTCGAACAGGAAAATGATTGCGCTGGTAGAACGCTATTTTGAGGATGATCCTGCCATGTTGGAGCAAATTCGTCAGCAACGTTGGCTCGGCAAAGGAGGCGGGGTTGCGGCGCTGTTTGCTTTCGTTGCGGAACATTACGTCCCGCAACAGGAACAGAAATAGCGGTCGAATAGCATTGAATTGCCATGAATAGGTTTCCGATACTCCTCCTTTTCGTCTTCATGGTGACGGCATGCAGTCCGGAAGGAGAACATGTTCCGTCGCCATCGGAACCGGATGCCATAACCCTTGCACCCGGTACGCCGTCCGTTAAGGAATTTCCGGCAATGGGCGGTTTGTGGGAGTTGCGATTCTCCGCGACAAAAGCATGGAGTGTTGTGCCGGCCGATCCGGTCCATGCGGAATGGTATCGGATCGAACCGGCGGAGGGAGACAACGGTAATGGGACGGTAAAGGTAACCGTATTGCCGAATATTACCACGGAAAAACGAAGCGCAGAAATAATCATCCGCTCGGGGCGGGCGGAGCAAAGATTGTCTTTTGCGCAGCAAGCTTCGGATATGGAGCCGTGCGGTGAAGAAGAGGTGCGCCGTTTCCTCGAAAAGCTTTATCAGGATACCGGCGGTGACAATTGGCGCTTCCCGGAAAACTGGTGCACGGACAAACCTTTGTCCGAATGGGGATCGTCTGTCAAATACGAAGACGGGAAACTCTCGCTGATTCTCGGCGAAAACAACCTGCACGGAAAAATCGACTTGTCGGGATGTACGGCATTGGTGTCGCTTCGCTGCGCGAAAAATTCGCTGACGGAGATTGACGTTTCCGGTTGTCCGCTGTTGGAGGAACTGGACTGTACGAACTGCGGAATTTCCGGTCTGGACGTTTCCGGCTGTTATTCTCTCCGGCGGCTGCTCTGCGGTTACAATGGTCTCACGGAACTCGGTCTGTCGTCCTGTCCTTACCTGACGGAACTGAATGTTCCTTATAACGGGTTGGGGGCATTGGACATTTCGTCATGTCCGGCTCTGACGGACTTGAACTGTGCCGAAAACCGGTTGGAAAAGTTGGACATGGCAGGACGGGAAGACCTTCGGATGCTTTTCTGTTATGGCAACCGGCTCTCCGTACTGGATTTGTCGAAATGCTCCTCGCTGACGCTTGTGAACTGCGGGGCGAACGGAATGACCCGGCTCGATCTCTCCGGCTGCGAAAAACTCGGCCGGCTCTATTGTTACGACAATCGGCTCGAAACTTTGAACTTGTCTGATTTTGCGCCGCTACTCAGTGAATTATACTGTTATGGGAATCGGCTGACCGAATTGGATCTGTCCGGGACCGATCGGCTTTCGCAATTCGAATGCTCCTACAACAATCTGCAACGCCTCGACTTGACGGGCTGTAAATCGTTGCGCATCGCGGGGTGTGCGCGAAACGCATTGCGCTCGATAACCCTTTTCGGTTGTGAAATGCTCGGACAATTGGATTGTTCGGGCAACTTGCTGGAGAATATCGATATTTCAGCTTGCCCGTATCTGACCGAATTGATCTGTACCGATAACCTGATTTTGTCGGAGATACCGGAGTCGTTCGATCGATTGACGCTTTTCGAACATGATATTCGATACGAATACAGTGTGGAAAAAGATGCTGTCACGGGGCAAGAAAAAATCGTTTATACGGATCGGGGTAAGGGATGGTGGTACTCCGGAGAGCCGGATAAAGGGTGCCACGGTCGTTGATATTACACATCTGTATTCTGCCGCTAACCTGCCTTCCGATCATAAAACTTTCGTAACAGATTGTTATCGAACGGGAGGGAGTATGCGCTTACGTTGCAGCTGCGTACGACTCCGCGCTACGATCTGAAACGAAAGCCGTATCGGGGGGATGCAGAAAATTTCAATTTCGCATCTTGGTGTCGGCCGATCGACATGATTCTCGTCAAGCAAGTGTCGCGGACCGTCTATTTTTTCATCCGCACTTCGTATAAGTCGTTGCGACGGTCTTTGAGATTGCGGACGCTGCCGTAAGTGTGCAGTTCGTTCAACAGGTTCAGGTTGACATCCGAAATAAGGATCATCTCCGTATTGGGCGTCGCTTCGGCGCGCCGTCCGTCCGTAGGAAAAGCGAAGTCGCAAGGGGTGAAGACCCCGGAACGTGCGTACTGAATGTCCATGTTATGCACTTTGGGCAGGTTGCCCACACTGCCGGCGATCACTACGAAGCATTCGTTTTCAATGGCGCGGGCGTGGGCACAGACTTGTACGCGCGAATAGGCGTTCTGCGTATCCGTGAGGAACGGTACGAAAAGAATCTGCATTCCTTCGGAGGCCATAATGCGCGAGAGTTCCGGAAACTCTACGTCGTAGCAGATCAATACGCCGACCTTCGCGCAATCCGTCTCGAATGTGCGAATCGTCTTGCCGCCGCTCAGTCCCCAACATTTCATCTCGTCGGGCGTGACGTGTAATTTCTCGTACATTTCGTAGGTCCCGTCGCGGCGGCAGAGGAAGCCTACGTTGTAAAGCTGTCCGTCTTCCTTGATCTGAGGCATGCTGCCCGTGATGATATTGATGTTGTACTTGATGGCCAATGCAATGAACCGTTCCCGGATCTCATCCGTATATTGCGCCAGTCCGCGGATGGCCTCCGATTCGCTCACATCGTTGAACCGTGCCATGAGCGGGGCATTGAAATATTCGGGAAAGAGGACGAAATCGCTCTGATAGCCGCTTACGGAATCGACGAAAAACTCCACCTGTTCGAACAGGTCGTCGAGGGTTTTGTAACTGCGCATTTGCCACTGTACGATGCCTACGCGTACCGTAGTTTTGGGCAGGATGTACTCTTCGGTCGGAGCTTGGTAATAGATGTTGTCCCACTGGAGCAGACAGGCGTAGTGGAGCGACTCCTCGTCATTGGGCAGATAGTTGCGCATTACCTTGCGGACATGGAAGTCGTTCGAGAGCTGGAACAGCAGTACGGGATCGACGATTTCCCGCTGGCGTACCTTGTCGATATACTCCTTGGGACGCATTTGGTCGGCATACTTGTGATAGTTGGGCAGGCGGCCTCCGAACATGATGGCTTTCAGGTTGAGTTTTTCGCATAGTTCCTTGCGGTACTCATACATGCGCCGCGCCAGCCGCAGTCCCCGGTAGTCGGGATGGATGAAGACCTCGATACCGTAGAGGATATTGCCTTTGCGGGTGTGGGTGTCGAAGGTTTCGTTTCCCGTGACTTGAGCGTAGGTGTGGTCGTTCTTCACATCATCGTAGTGCACGATGATCGAAAGAGCACAGCCTACGATCTTATCGTCTATGACTACGACGATCTGCCCCTCGGGGAAAATGCGTATCAGTTTGTCGATCTGCTCCGGCGTCCAAAAGACGTCGCTTCCGTCGGCATAGACTCGGGTGAACGAGGCGGCCAGCTGGTCGTAATCTTCACGTTGCAGGTTGCGTATCTCTACTTTGTTGATCTCTAACGGGTCCATTGAATTCGTTTTTGACGGTGCAAAGATACCCAATTTTGCATCTGGATATTCTTGAAAACGCACAAAAGTAAATCGTTGTAATACGCCTGAATCCGTCGTGTTTTTACAGCGTTGAACTGAAAATATCCGGTATTCTCGCCCCGGCGGATGCCCGGCGAAAGCAAATCTCGGTATCGATGGGCGCTGTCGGAGACAGAAAGGCTAAGAAGTTGGGACGGAACACGGAGCCGCTTGTCTGGCAAGAGAAGCAGATGCGTGCAATGTCGCAGGAGAAGATAACAGGAAACATAAATGACTTTTTGCCCGAAAATTCACGAGGGACGCAGACGAATATTCGGGATATTACCTGCATACGTCGACGGACTCATTGTTCGGCCGAACCGGATTGACGTCGATTTTTAGAAATCTATGGCCGATCCCGTATGAAGTATCTTTGCGGCGGACATGTTCGGAAACCGGTGTCTTGGAAACCGGATCGTCTGGGCAATGACCCGTGTCGTTTCAGATTCTCCTGCGACCGTGCGATCAACCTGTGCGGTATTGCAATAGCCGAGGGAATGAAGTCCGGTTATCTGTTTTATATGCTATCGGAATTTAGTTTGCCGTGTGGAGATAACAGACATTTGTATTTGGTTTTCATTGTGATTTTGAAAAATGCCATGAGAAAATGATGTATTTATTTCCGGTCGCTTTGCTGACGGCGTGCGACCGGGTTGCCGAGGAACAATACCGGCATGTCGTGTCGAAAGCCGGAACGGCGAGTATCTCGAATCACTCCGACAAGTATAGGTGTCTCATGCGGATACGACAGGTGCACGGTGAATATTCAGTCGAACATTCGATGGAGCGTTACGTCGTCGGTGTCGTGGATTTTTCCTTTGACTATGGGCGGGACAGGCGACGGGACCACCGAGCTGAGTATCATGGAGAATTTCGAGCAACAGCGCAGCGGCGTGGTCACGATTTCGGGAACGACCTCTTCCGGTGAGGAGATCGTTCGGCGGATCGATGTAACTCAGGCATGGTGCAAGCGTCGGACGACGCGGGTTTATATAGGAAAAAAAGGAGACCGCCTGATTGCTTGTTCGGGGGCGTGGCCTGCGACGAGCAGACTGACAGTAGACTTTTATTTCACATATTATATGAAACGTTACAAGTATGCTCTTCATATAGAGAAAGGCTCGTTCTGGACGGAAGATTCCGAGGGTATTCCGTGGAGTTATGCGTTTCCGGACGAGTCGGTCATCGAGTCTGTCTTGCCGGATCACGATGAAAGCACTATTTTTGAGATCAGGGAAGATCGGCGTCCCCAGTAAAACAGACGGCTCGGAAGTTCGTCCGGGCCGGACGAAACAGAGCGCCGGTCTGCCCATGTTGGCAGACCGGCGCTCTGAATTTTAGCCTTTCGGCGAAACCGGTATGCGAAAAGGAGACGGCGCCGTATCCGAACAGGTTGTCTCTTTTCGTCTGTGCGCTAATCCCTCCGCGCGAATCCGAGGTAGTAGATCAGCGTGGCGATAGCCGACAGCGCGGCGACCAGATAGGTCCGGGCCGCCCATGAGAGCGCTTCCTCGGCCTGAGCGGCCTGCTCTCCGCGCAGCGTATAACTGCCCGTGAGCCACTGCATCGCGCGCGCCGAGGCGTTGTACTCGACCGGCAACGTCACGATGCTGAACAGGGCCGAGGCGGCGATCATTGCGATACCGACCCAAAACAGCGCGGGAAACGTCTTCATCATCAGGATTCCGGCTATTACGACCCATACGGCCCATTGAGACGAGAAGCTGACGACCGGCACGAGCGCCGAGCGGAGTTTCAGCGGGGCGTATTCCTTGGCGTGCTGTACCGCATGCCCGCACTCGTGAGCCGCTACGGCCGCCGCGGCTACGCTGTTGCTCGCGTAGACCGACTCGCTCAGGTTGACCGTTTTCGTGGCCGGATTGTAGTGGTCGGTCAGATGGCCGGGCGTCGAGACGACCTTCACGTCGTAGATGCCGTTGTCGTGCAGCATGCGTTCGGCTACGTCGCGTCCGGTCAGGCCGCCGGAGAACATGACTTTCGAGTATTTCTTAAAAACAGACTGGAGTTTGGCTTGCACGATAAAGCCGACGATGCCGATGGCGATAATCAGCAGAAACTCCGCATTCATGGGTCCGATCATGGTTTTTCGATGTTTTTTGGGAAAGACGAAACCGCTCGTCGTTCCGTTTCATTTATTCAGTTTTTTTATAAACGCTGCGAGGCCGTCTCTTATTGCTTTGCCGCGACGGGTTTGCGGCAGGTCAGGTAAGCGTTGGCCTGCCGGGCCGGCATGACTTCGATGTCGTTGATGTTGACATGGGCCGGGAGCGAGACGATCCACGCGACGATCCGCGCGATGTCGTCGCCCGTGAGCGGTTCGATGCCCCGATAGACTTCGCGGGCCCGCTCGCGGTCGCCGTGGAATCGGACGGTCGAGAACTCGGTGTCGACCATGCCGGGCCGTATCTCGGTCACTTTGATCCCGTGGCTCAGCAGGTCCATCCGCATGCCTTGAGAGAGCGCATGCACGGCATGTTTCGACGCGCAGTAGACGGCTCCGTTCTCATAGGGCTGCGTGCCGGCGATCGAGCCGATGTTGACGATATGGCCCCCTTGCCCGTTCTCGATCATCATCCGCGAGACGGCGCGCGTGACGTAGAGCAGACCCTTGACGTTCGTGTCGATCATCTTGTCCCAGTCCATCGGGTCGCCCTCGTCGATGTGCTCGAACCCGGAAGCCAGTCCGGCATTGTTGACCAGTACGTCGATCGTGCGGAAATGGCCGGGCAGCGCGTCGATCGCGCTCTCGGTCTGGAAACGGTCGCGCACGTCGAATCCGAGGACCAGCGCCTTGACGCCGAATTCCTTTTCCAAGCGGTCGTTGAGGGCTTGCAGCCGGTCCGTCCGACGACCGGTGATGACCAGATCGTAACCCAGTTCGGCCAGCGCCCGTGCGGTGGCGGCTCCTATGCCCGAGGAAGCTCCCGTGATAAATGCCGTTTTGCTCATGTGCCTGTGCGTTTCGTTCTCCGTCCGGGGGCATCGGCGCCCCGAGCCGCCGATGCGGGGGAAACCTCGACGGTTCGAGTGCAAAAATAGGAAATTTTGCGTTACTTTGCATTTTGCATGCCGAATACTTTAAAACCGACGGCCCGATGGGCAGACTGAATCTCGAATACTTTCTGGCGAAGCGGATAGCTTCCGTTTCGTCCGGCCGCCGAAACAACGTGATGGTGCGGGTCGCCACGCTGAGCGTCGCCATAGGCGTCGCGGTGATGATCGTCTCGCTGGCCGTCATATTCGGATTCAAGCGCGAGATAACCGCCAAGCTGTCGGGTTTCGGGGCCCATGTGCAGATCGCCAGTCTGGACGGCAACGCGTCGTCCTATGAGACGGAGCCCGTCAGCCGCGATCAGCCGTTCGCGGACTATTTGCGCGGAATCCCCCGCTTCGAGAGTCTCAACCCCTATGCCGTGAAAGGCGGCATCCTGCGTGGCGAAGAGGCGATGCAGGGGATCGTGCTCAAAGGGGTCGATTCGACCTACGATTGGACGCCGATGCGGAGGAGCCTCGTCGCCGGCAGGCTGCCCGACGTGAGCGACACGGTCCGCCATAAGGAAGTGCTGCTCTCGCGTGCGGTGGCCGACCGGATGGAGGCGGACGTGGGCGATCCGATCGAGATGCTTTTCGTGCAGAATCCCCCGCGCCGCGACCGATTCCGCGTCAGCGGAATCTACGACACGGGTTTCGGCGAATTGGACCGGGTGCTGGCGCTGACCGACCTGCGCAACGTCCAGCGGCTCAACGGTTGGGATTCGACTCAGGTGAGCGGCTTCGAGCTGCGCACGACGGATTTTTCGCATCTCGACCGCTTTACCGACGACGTGTATCGCGCGGTGGTCGAGCATCAGCGGACCGACCGCGACGAGCCGTTGCGGGTGACGAACGTTCGGATGCAGTATCCGATGATTTTCGACTGGCTCGACGCGCACAACGTCAACGCGGCCGTGATCATTACCGTGATGCTGCTGGTCGCGCTGTTCAACATGATCGCCGCGCTGCTGATCATTCTGCTCGAACGGACGCGGATGATCGGCGTGCTGAAGACGCTGGGCATGGGGAACGGGGCGTTGCAGAAGATGTTCGTGATCCGCTCGTCGTTCATTATCCTGAGGGGCATGGTCTGGGGAAACCTGATCGGCATCGGGCTGTGCCTGCTGCAATATTTTACGGGCTGGATCACGCTCGACGAGCAAGGGTATTTTCTGACGACGCTTCCGGTCAGTATCCGCTGGGGGTGGGTGCTGATGCTCAATGCCGGAACTTTCGTCCTGATCGTCGTGCTGCTTTCGCTGCCCACGATGCTTATTTCGTTCATCCTGCCGGAGAGAAGCATCCGGTTCGAATAAATGCGATGCGATGAAGCCTTATAACGATACGGACGGGAAGAAAGAGCAGGTGCGGGCGATGTTCGACGGGATAGCCCGTCGCTACGACCTGCTGAATCACCTGCTTTCGCTGGGTGTCGACCGGGGCTGGCGCCGCCGGGTCGTGCGGGCGGTCCGGGCGGAGCGTCCCCGTTCGGTGCTGGACATGGCCACCGGCACGGCCGATCTGGCGATCATGCTGGCCAAGTCCTGCCCCGGGGCGAGAGTCGTCGGCGTCGATCTGTCGGAACGGATGCTGGCCGTAGGACGGGCGAAAGTGGAACGGGAGTCTTTGTCGGAGCGTATAGAGCTCGTGCAGGGCGACGCCGAGTCGGCCGCTTACGGCCGCGAAGCGTTCGATGCGGCGACGGTGGCTTTCGGCGTGCGCAATTTCGAGGATATTCCCGGCGGTTTGACAGGGTTGTTTTCCGCCCTCAGACCGGGAGGAAAACTGTTCGTGCTCGAGTTCGGCATGCCGCGCGGCAGAATTTTCGGGACCGTTTACCGTTTCTACTTCCACCGGGTTCTGCCCCGGTTGGGGGGATGGGTGTCGCGCGACGGGAAGGCGTACAGCTATCTGCCCCGCTCGGTGGACGAGTTCCCTTACGGAGAGGCTTTCGTCCGGTTGCTGGCGGAAGCGGGCTTCGAGGATTGCGACTGCCGGAATCTTTTCGGAGGCGTGGCGCAGATTTATACGGCCCGCCGGCCGGACGCGTGTGAAAAAACTGAAAAAAGACGATGAGCATGAAAAAAGTATGGATCGTGGCGGTGTTCGCGTTGGCCGCCGTGTCGTGCGTCCGCATGGAGGATATCTCCTGTGACGGAGTCGAATCGGTCGAGGTGCGCTCGCTGGGGGCGTCCCGCTCGCTCGTAGAGGTATCCTTGCGCGCGTCGAACGCTTCGGGCGCGGCGGTTTCGATCGTCCGGGCCGATCTGACGCTCGATCGGGGCGAAACTACCCTGCTGAGGGCTTCGGTCGACGAGAAAGTCCGGTTGCCCCGTCGGTCGGAGGAAGCGACGGTCCGCATTCCGGTGGAAATACGTTTTGAAGGAGGATTGCTGGGCGCTTTAGGTGCCATGGGGACCCTTTCTTCGGGTGCCCGAGGAACGACCGTGTCGGGCGAAGTCGTGCTGAAAGCCGGCATGATGCGTAAAAAATACAAAGTCGAGCGGATGGATACCGATGCCTTTCTGAGGCAGTTCGGCATCGATTTGTCCGAAATGATGGAGGAGTTCGGATTATGAAACGGAAATTTTGGATCGCCCTGCTGCCGCTCTGCGGCTGTTTCTGCGTGGAAGCCGGGGCGCAGAGCCTGAGCGCTCTGAAAAGCGAACTGAGTACGCCCGATCCGTCGTACGGCAGCCGGGTCGAGGTCGAGGAGCACGACGGGGCCGCGTCTGCCGTCCGCTCGATGGAGGGCCGCCGCGCGCCGGAAAAAGTACGCGGGTATCGGGTACGCATCTATTTCGACAACGTGCAGCATGCCCGCTCGCAGGCCGAGAGCGTGATGGCGCGTTTTCGGGAGATTTACCCCGACATCCCGGCCTACATGGACTACGACAACATTCCCTATTTTAAGGTGACGGTGGGCAACTGTCTGACGATGGAGGAGGCCATTATCCTGTGGGGCAGGATCAGGGATGCTTTCGACCGGGCATTCATCGTGCCCGAGAGCATGCCTCTCGAGCTTTTCGGCCAACAGCCGGTCGCACGGACGGACGGGCCGGAGGCGCCGAGCGGTAGCGGATTATAGAAAAATTTTCCGAAAAAACAAATCTTTTTCCGGAAAGAAGCGAAACTTCCCGCCTGAAAGTTGCATTAATAGCAAATCATTTTATACATTTGCGGCTGAATAATTCAACCAATTTAATTCTTGTTATTATGAAAACTTTGGCAAAATCTGTCATGATGCTCGCAGTAGTTGCTGCCTCCGTATCTTTCGCTTCTTGCGGTACCTCGGCTGCGGACAAGGCTAAGGCCGATTCGATCGCTGCCGCTGCCAAGGCCGACTCGATCGCCGCTGCCGAAGAGGCTGCCGCCGCTGCCGCCGCCGCCGCTGCCGCAGACTCGCTCGCTGCCGACTCTGCCGCTGTTGCGGAATAAGTTCGGGCGACCGGCTCGCGAAGCATCGTTCGCTGAATAAAGGATCTTCCGCCGAGCGGGGACCCTTTATTTTTTTGTTCCTGCGGGAGGATGCGGAGGGTGTCCGGCGCTGGGAATGCCGTAAGCGATGGTCGCCGGCCTTTGCCGTGTCGTCGCTATCCGGAGCGATACGGGAGGGTAAGTGGAATGTTGCGGTCGGACGGAAGCCGGACCTGCGGCGGTACGCCGGGGCCCGCGCCTAAGAGTGGAACCGTGCGGAACGTCAAAAGAGGCTGCCCGACTTATTCGTGTCGGGCAGCCTCTTCGCTTTCTTCGTTTTGCGGGCCGATCGCTACTTGGCGTAGTTCAGTTCCCGGCCTTCGTGGCGGATCGTGACCGATGCACGGTCGGCTTCCTCGACCCGTCCGATCACCCGGGCGTCGATACCGAAACCTTTCGAGATGCGGACGATGTCGTCGGCCGCCGCCGGATCCGCGTAGATCTCCATGCGGTGCCCCATGTTGAATACGCTGTACATCTCGCGCCAAGGGGTCTGCGACTCCTGCTGGATCAGCCGGAACAGCAGCGGGGTATCGAACAGATTGTCCTTGATTATGTGGAGCCGGTCGACGAAGTGCAAGATTTTGGTCTGTCCTCCGCCGCTGCAATGGACCATGCCCCGGATATCGCCCCGGTGCTCGTCGAGAATCGCGCGGACGACGGGAGCGTAGGTGCGCGTGGGCGAAAGCACGAGCTTGCCTACCGTCAGCGGGCAGCCGGGCACCGTGTCGGTCAGCCGGTACTTGCCGCTGTATACCAGATCGGAGGGCGTTTCGGGATCGTAGGTTTCCGGATATTTCTCCGCCAGTATCCGGGCGAACACGTCGTGCCGGGCCGAGGTCAGACCGTTGCTGCCCATGCCGCCGTTGTACTCGTCTTCGTAGGAAGCCTGTCCGAACGAGGCGAGACCTACGATCGCGCAGCCGGGTCCGATATGCGCGTTATCGATCACGTCGCTTCGGCGCAATCGGGCCGTGACGGTGCTGTCGACGATGATCGTGCGCACCAGATCGCCCACGTCGGCCGTCTCGCCGCCCGTCGAGCGTATCTCGAAACCCTGATCGCGCATCTTCTGAAGGAACTCTTCCGTGCCGTTGATGACGGCCGAGACGACCTCGCCGGGGATCAGGTGCTTGTTGCGCCCGATCGTCGACGACAGCAGTACGTTTCCGGTCACGCCGACGCACAGCAGGTCGTCGGTGTTCATCACGATCGCGTCCTGAGCGATGCCTTTCCATACCGATGCGTCGCCCGTCTCGCGCCAGTAGGCGTAGGCGAGCGCCGACTTGGTTCCCGCTCCGTCGGCGTGCATGACGAGGCATGCCTCCGGATCGCCCGAGAGCGTGTCCGGGATGATTTTGCAGAAGGCTTTCGGATAAAGGCCCTTATCGATATGGCGGATGGCCGCGTGCACGTCCTCTTTCGAGGAGGATACTCCCCGTCCGGCGTAGCGTGAAATAGTGGTGGACATATTGGCGAAAATATATGGTAAATTTCCACAAATATAGCCATTAATTTCGTTTGCGGATAATTATTTGGTAAATTTGCTGACGGCAAAAACAAGCTCTACGATGAATGCAGCCAGCGGAAAACAGGAGCCCGTATTCGACCTGATACGAAGCATGAGTAAAGCCGAGAAGCGGAACTTCAAGCTCTACGCGACGCGCCTTTCGGGCAATCAGGAGGCGAAGTTCGTCACGCTGTTCGACTGCATGGACTCGCTCGACGAATACGACGAGGCGAAGATTTTGCAGCGCTGTCCGATCAAGAAGGAACAGCTGCCCAACATGAAGGCCCATCTGTATAAGCAGATACTGGTCAGCATCCGTCTGCTGGACGTGCAGCGGACGGTTCCGATGCAGCTCCGCGAGCAGATCGACTTCGCCCGCATACTCTACGATAAGGGCCTTTTCCGGCAGAGTTCCAAGATGCTCGACAAGGCCAAGGAGACGGCGCTTGCCAACGAGCAGTATACCGCCGCGATCGACATCATCGATTTCCGCAAGAAGATGGACACGCTGAGTGTCGCCCGGGGAGTCATGTCCAAGAGCGAGGCGGCGAGCCGGCAGGCCATCGAATTGTGCGGCCGGATCGAGAACGTCAACGAGCTGTCGAACGCCGGGGTGCAGCTTTACGCCCTGTACCTTCAGCTGGGTTATGCCCGGACGCAGAAGGACCTGGACATGATCGAGCAGTTCTTCGGCCCGAGACTCGACAAGTACGGCGATCCCTCGAAGCTGTCGTTTCTCGAGCGGCTCTACCTGTATCAGGCGCAGGTATGGTATCACTATATCCGGCACGATATGCTGACGTGCTACAAGTATGTCTGTCGCTGGATCGCGCTCTTCGACCGCGAGCCCCAGATGAAGCAGCAGATGTACGATACCTACCTCAGGGGCTATTCGCGTCTGCTCGACGGCCTTTTTCTGATGCGCAGTTACCGGCGTTTCGTCCAGACGCTGGCGGCGTTCGAGGACGAGTACGAGACGATCGGCAGTCTGAACGGCAATGCCAAGCTCATATCGAGACATATTCTCTATGCCAACCGGATGAACCGGCATTTCTGGGAAGGGACCTTCGCCGAGGGCGTGGAGATGATTCCCGAAGTCGAGCGGTTCCTCCGCGACTGCGAGTCCCAGCTGAACATTCATCACCGTATGGTGCTCTGCTATAAGATAGCATGTCTCTATTTCGGGAACGGCGATCACCGCAAGTGCATGGAGTATCTGGGCCGGATCATCGGTACGCGCGACCCGCAGATACGCCGCGATTTGCAATGCTATGCGCGGATTCTGAACCTGATCGCCTCCTACGAAGCGGGCATCGACTATAACCTGGACTATCAGGTGCGCTCGGTCTACCTGTTCCTGATCAAGATGAACGACATGCAGCAGGTGCAGCGTGCGATCATGGCCTTCCTCAAGCGGCTCAACTCGATGTACGAGACGACGCTCAAGGACGAACTGAGGCAGCTCTTCCGCCGGCTCAAGCCGCTCGAGCATCATCCCTACGAGCGTCGGACGTTCTACTATCTCGACATTCTTTCGTGGCTCGAGAGCAAGCTCAAGGGGGTACCGGTGGCCGAGGTGATCCGGCAGCGGTTTCTGCAGCAGAACGGACGATAGCTCGGCCGGAGAACCGATCCGTAAGGGGCGCGGCCGCGCGGTTTTCCCGAAACTTTTCCGCTTCCCCGCCTTTTCGGCGTGTGTCTTCGACGGTTCCGGCGGACGATACGGCAGGGCCGCTCGGGCAGATCGGCGGCGCGGACAGACGATGAAAATAAAACGAATTTTTTCGCTTTTTTTTCGCCGCTAACGATTTCAGGTCGCCGGCTGCCCGCAGCTTACCATTTGAAAGCAAACGCCTCGCCGGGCCGCGATTTAGTAACGAATTTCCGTGTTTGTTTTTTAACTAAATGTGATGAAACGGGCAATTGGCGCTCGTTCTGTTTGTTTTTTAGGTTTCATTGCACTATTTTTACCGTCCGAAACAGAGTAAAATACACGTAAACCCCAAGTCCAATGGAAAAACACGTTCAACAGTATGTGGATGACTTCATGGCTCAGATCGTAGCCAAGAATCCCGGAGAGAAAGAGTTTCACCAGGCGGTGCACGAGGTCGTGGAGTCGCTGGCGGAGTATATCCTGCAGAATCCCGTGCTTCAGAAAATGAAGGTGCTCGAGCGTATCGCCGAGCCCGAGCGGGTCGTCATGTTCCGTGTTCCATGGCTCAACGACAAGGGTGAAATAGAGATCAACAAGGGATACCGCATCGAAATGAACAGCGCGATCGGGCCCTACAAGGGCGGCATCCGATTCCATTCGTCGGTGAATCTGAGCATTCTGAAATTTCTCGCTTTCGAGCAGACGTTCAAGAACAGCCTGACCACGCTGCCGATGGGCGGCGGCAAGGGCGGTTCGGACTTCAATCCCAAGGGCAAGTCCGACAACGAAGTGATGCGTTTCTGCCAGTCGTTCATGACCGAATTGCAGCGGCATATCGGTGCGAACACCGACGTCCCGGCCGGCGATATCGGCGTGGGCGGCCGGGAGATCGGCTTCATGTTCGGCCAGTACAAGCGGCTGCGCAACGAATTCACCGGTACGCTGACGGGCAAGGGACTCGACTGGGGCGGCAGTCCGCTGCGTCCGGAAGCCACCGGCTACGGTACCTGCTACTTCGCTCAGGAGATGCTCGCTACGCGCGGCGAGAGCTTCAAGGGCAAGACGGTCGCGATCTCCGGATCGGGCAACGTGGCCCAGTATGCCTGCGAGAAAGCGACCCAGCTCGGCGCGAAGGTCGTGACGCTGTCCGACTCGTCGGGTTACGTCTACGATCCGGAGGGCATCGACGCCGACAAGCTGGCTTATGTGATGGAACTGAAAAACATCTTCCGGGGCCGGATCAAGGAATATGCCGAGAAATATCCGCAGGCTACCTATTACGAGGGACAGCGCCCGTGGAGCGTGAAGTGCGACATCGCGATGCCGTGCGCCACTCAGAACGAGCTCGACGGCGACGAGGCGCAGACGCTGATCGCCAACGGTTGCATCTGCGTGGCCGAAGGCGCCAACATGCCTTCGACGCCCGAAGCGATCAAGGCGTTTCAGGATCATAAGCTGCTCTACTCTCCGGGCAAGGCGTCGAACGCCGGCGGCGTAGCCACGTCGGGGCTGGAGATGTCGCAAAACTCGATGCGTCTCGTGTGGTCGCCCGAGGAGGTCGATGCGAAGCTGCACTCGATCATGAAGAACATCCATGCCGCCTGCGTCAAGTACGGCACCGAGCCGGACGGCTACGTGAACTACGTGAAGGGCGCGAACATCGCCGGTTTCATGAAGGTGGCCAACGCGATGCTGGCACAGGGTTGCGTATAGTGCTCGCGGAAATCTTAGCGATACGACGGGGCCGGTTTTTCCGGCCTCGTTTTTTTATGCTGCCTGCGGGCGCGAGGACGCAGCTCTTTTCGGAATGCGCGCCGTTTGTCCGAAAACGAAGGGTCCGAGGGCCGTCGGATGTCGCCGGACGGCTCCGGAACGCATGCCGATCCTGTCCGGGCGGTTCGCTTCGGGCAATCCGTCCTCGGTTCGGTATTCCGGACAATACGAGAAGGCGGACGCATGCCGCCCATGTCTTGCATGGGAAGAACGGGTATCGGGCTTTTTGCAAAAAACTCCGGAAACTGGACCCGCCGCGGGCGGACTGTCCTGTCGGTACCCCATCGTGCGACGGGTCGTTTCGCGCCGGCCCGCCCGATCGGTTTCAGGGTGTCGTCGATCTTTACCCTTGCCCGGGTCGTCGAGACGGTCCGGACGAGGCGTTCCGTGCCGTATGCCGGTGGGGGCGAATTGTTGCTCTCTGGATGCCAGAGACGCTTGCGCACGGTTTTTCCGGCGGAAAAACGCAGCCTTTCGAGGTTTGAACGAGAGGCGGGTACCGGAGCATACAGGGGTGTCTCCGTACTACTTCAGCAAGTCCGCCGTCCGGTCGATCTCGTCGAACGTCATCGGGCGTATCTCGCAGTCGCCGATGCCTCGCATCAGCACGAAGGCGACCGAGCGGGCCTCTTTTTTCTTGTCGTGCTTCAGCGCGGCGATCAGGCGGGGCAGTTCGATGCCGGTCGCGACGGGCAGCCCCATCCCCTCGAATACGCTCCGCACGCGGGCAGCCTCTTCCGCCGTGACGGTTCCGAGCCTTTCGGACAGGCGCGCGATCATGACCGTGCCGATCGCGACGGCCTCGCCGTGCAAGAAGTCGCGGCTGCATTTTTCGATCGCATGCGCGAACGTATGTCCCAGATTGAGCTTGCGCCGCTCGTCGCTCTCCCGTTCGTCCCGCTCGACGATATGCGCCTTGACCTTCACGGCCCGCATGACCGCCTCTCCCAGCAGCGCCCGGTCGCGTCGGAACTCCTCGAGCGAATGGCTCTCGAACAGTCCGAACAGTTCTCTGTCGGCGATCAGGCCCGCCTTGACGATTTCGGCCAGCCCGGCCCGGAACTCCCGCTCGGGCAGCGTGTCGAGCATGGCCGGGTCGCAGAGCACGAAGTCGGGCTGGTTGAAGGTCCCGACCATGTTCTTGTATCCCTCGTAGTTGACGCCGTTCTTGCCGCCGACGCTCGCGTCGACCTGCGCGAGCAGCGTCGTCGCGACGAAGCCGAAACGCAGGCCCCGCATGTAGGTCGAGGCGACGAAACCCGTCACGTCGGTCACGATGCCGCCGCCGAAGCCGACGAGGAACGTCGAGCGGTCGGCTCCTCGGGCGAGCAGCTCGCCGTAGAGCTTGCCTGCCGTCCCGAGCGTCTTGTTGGGCTCGCCCAGACCGATCAGGCAGTAGTCGTAGCGGTTGATGATTTCCTTGTACAGGCGGTGGACGTTCGGGTCCGTCACGATCACGACCTTGCGGCCCGACGGCAGATAGTTCTCCAGCGAGTTGATCGCGTCTCCGATCACCACTCGCGAGGGCGCGTCCGCTCCGCGCCCGACCTCGATGACTTGCTTCATGGCAGACAGTTTATTGATGACAAAGATAAATTAATTTCGTACCTTTGCCGCGACTTAAAGACACGGTATGCAAAAAATACGCAACATAGCGATCATCGCCCACGTCGATCACGGAAAGACTACGCTGGTCGACAAGATGATTATGCAGGGGCATCTTTTCCGGGACAACGAGAAGACCGGCGAGCTGATCATGGACAACAACGATCTGGAGCGCGAGCGCGGGATCACGATCCTGTCGAAGAACGTGTCGGTCAACTATAACGGATACAAGATCAATATCATCGATACGCCGGGCCACTCCGACTTCGGCGGCGAGGTGGAGCGCGTGCTGAACATGGCCGACGGCGTGCTGCTGCTCGTGGACGCGTTCGAAGGCACGATGCCGCAGACGCGGTTCGTGCTTCAGAAAGCGCTGTCGCTGGGTAAGAAGCCGATCGTCGTCGTCAATAAGGTAGACAAGCCGAACTGCCGTCCCGAGGAAGTCTACGAGCAGGTGTTCGACCTGATGTTCACGCTGAACGCGACCGAGGAGCAGCTCGACTTCGTGACCATTTACGGCAGCGCCAAGCAGGGCTGGATGTCGCATGTGTGGAAGGAGCGCACGCAGGACATCACGCCGCTGCTGGACGCGATCATCGACAACATACCCGCTCCGGAGATGAAGGAGGGGACGCCTCAGTTGCTGATTACTTCGCTCGAATATTCGCCCTACGTGGGCCGCATCGCCGTCGGCAAGCTGACGCGTGGCACGCTCCGCTCGGGCATGCCGATCACGCTCGCCAAGCGGGACGGCAAGACGATGGTCAAGACGCGCATCAAGGATCTGATGGTGTTCGACGGGCTCGGCAAGACGAAGGTCGAGAGCGTCGGTTGCGGCGAAATCTGCGCGTTGGTCGGCATCGAGGGCTTCGAGATCGGCGACACGGTCTGCGATTACGAAAATCCCGAGCCGCTCGAGCCGATCGCGATCGACGAGCCGACGATGAGCATGCTGTTCACGATCAACGACTCTCCCTTTTTCGGCCGCGAGGGCAAGTATGTCACCTCGCGTCATATCAAGGAGCGGCTCGACCGCGAGTTGGAGAAGAATCTCGCGCTGCGGGTCGAGCCCGGGGCGTCGTCCGACAGTTTCGTCGTGTACGGACGAGGCGTGCTGCATCTGTCGGTGCTGATCGAGACGATGCGCCGCGAAGGGTACGAGCTTCAGGTAGGGCAGCCGAAAGTCATCATCAAGCAGATCGACGGGCAGAAGTGCGAGCCGGTCGAGGAGCTGACGATCGACATTCCCGAGGAATACTCGGGCCGTGCGATCGAGTTGGTTACCAAGCGCAAGGGTACGATGACCGACATGGCGACCGTGCACGACCGTCAGCGCATCGTGTTCGACATTCCGTCGCGCGGCATCATCGGACTGCGCAGCAACCTGCTGACGGCTACGGCCGGCGAGGCCGTCATGTCGCACCGGCTGAAAGGCTTCGAGCCTTATAAGGGCGACATGGAGATGCGTCAGAACGGCTCGCTGATCGCGATGGAGACCGGTACGGCCTATGCCTACGCGATCAACAAGCTGCAGGATCGCGGCACGTTCTTCGTTTCGCCTCAGGACGAGATTTATGCCGGTCAGGTCGTGGGCGAGAGCACTCGCTCCGAGGATATCGTCATCAACCTGACCAAGTCCAAGAAGCTGACCAATATGCGTGCGAGCGGGTCGGACGACAAGGTGTCGATCGCGCCGCCGGTCATTTTCTCGCTAGAGGAAGCGCTCGAGTATATCAAGGAGGACGAGTATGTCGAGGTGACGCCCAAGTCGATCCGCCTGCGCAAGATCATTCTCGACGAGACGATGCGCAAGCGTCAGGCGAAATAGCGGGTTTCCCCGGTCCGCCGTAACGACGCGGGAAAACGGGGCGAGGACCGTTTCGGCAGTTCGCCGGGCGGTTGGAGCCCGGGGCGAATTTGCATTTTACGGTTTCGCCCTTGTCGGAACGATTTCTGACAGGGGCGATTTCCGTTTTAGGGGACTTGTCGGAAGCCTCTTTTTCATTCCTTATAAAAAAATCGTCCGCGCGTTTGCGGTGTCGCCGGTTCCGGGTTGTTCGTAAGCTATGTCCTGTGGGGGCGCATGGCTGCCGGTCCGACGGGGGCGGTTTTCCGACGGGCCGGGCGTTTCGTCGCAGTGCCGTCCGGCCGTTTGCGTCGGCTCGCTCTTTCGGGGAAGTGGAGCCGGAAGCGCGTTTTCTCGGGGGAAGAGCGTCGGCGGGTTGATCGGAACGCGGATTATACCTATCTTTGTTAGGACCTACTGCGTCGAATTTAAACGAAAACTCACATGAAGAAGATTTTTGCGGCGGCGCTCGTGCTGCTTGTCGTTCCCTTTTCCTCCTCTGCGTGGGACAAGCTGGGACACGACGTTTCGGCGATGATCGCTTGGGAGAATATGACTTCCAAGGCGAAGAAGAACATTTCCAAGTACCTCGAGGGACACGACGACATCGTCTACTACGCCTCGTGGATGGATTACATGGGCTATGTGACCAAGAGCGGCTACTCGAACGAGTGGTTCGACCACTGCGTACCCGTCAACAAGGATTTCGAGTATGCCGAGGGCGATTTCCCCGGCGATGCGCTGATGGCTATCGAGAAAGCCATCGAGCGTCTGGGCGACGGGAAGTACCGCAACCTCGACGACTCGACCGTGCTGCTTCTGATCAAGCATCTGGTCCATTTCCTGCCCGACATGCACTGTCCGGCGCATGTGATCTACAATTACCGACCCTCGAATTACTGGGTGGAGATCAACGGCCGCAAGGAACTTTTCCATAGCGTATGGGACAACATGCCTTCTTACGGCCCTCATGCGTGGAGCGTTTCGGAGTGGTGCCGGTATTTGGGACACTGCACCAAGGAGGAGCGGGCCGAGATGGTCGAAGGCACGCCGAGGGAGTGGGTCGCCGATAACGCCCGCAACTGCATCGTCGCTTACGACATCGTCCGTCCCGATGAGAATGTATCCGATCCGGACCGGTATCGGGGCAATCTGCTGGCCGAGCAGCAACTGCAGAAAGGAGGCTTCCGCCTGGCTCATGTGCTGAACTCGATTTTCGGCCGTTAGCCTTCGGGCGTTCCGTGCCGTCTTTCCTGCGACGGAAAATATAAGAGGCTGTCCGAATCGTGGCAGCCTCTTTTGTATTCACTGCTTTGGAAATATTCCGAGGCGATCGTATGCTTCGGTGTGCCATGCGCGTTCGCACCCGGATTTCCGTATCTGTCAGTTGCGGTTTGCGGCCGCAGGCCGCGCATCCGATTAGGCCCTGCCGTGAAATTTCCTCGGAGGGAACGTCATACGAGGAAGCCGGAGGCATCGAAAACTCGAAGGCCGGTGCGGTAAGGGTATATGATCGGGCATTTTGGAATATGTGATTCCGATGTGCCTTTCCCCCCCCCAAAAAAAAACGGACGGTTTAACGTTATCAAAACCCCGAAAGTTTTTTGTCTGACTTTCGGTGGTATGTCATTTTCGGGAGACTGAAAAGCTTGCCGACAGTCTCGGAGGTCTTGTCCGTGCGGGTTTCGGCCGAAGGGCTCCGGCGGTTTGCTTCCCTTGTCGGGATGCTTTACGGAATTTCCGGTACGTTATCCGAAATAGAGCAGCGCGACTCCGCCCAGCACGACAGCGAGCAGCGCGGCCTTCGTGCCGATCTGCCGCTCGCGGAACATCAGCGCGCCCGCGACGAACGTGACGACGACGCCCGAGCGCCGGATCGTCGAAACGACCGACAGCAGGGCCTGCGGATCGCTCAGCGCGTAAAAGTAGAGAAAATCGGCTGCTGTCAGCAGCACGGCGGTCAGAAAGATCGACCATCGCCAGCGGAAAGGGGTCGAGCGCTTGCGCGAGGGGTACCACATGGTCATGACGATGGCGATCATCATCAGCGACTGGTAGTAGCACGTGTATGCCTGAACGGCGAGTCGGTCGTAGCGGGCGATCAGGAACTTATCCCATAGCGCGCTGGCTGCGCCGAGCAGCGTCGAGGCGATCAGGAACCAGAGCCACAGCGTCTTGCGGCGGGGCGATTCCCTGTCGTCCCGTCCGTCGCGCTTGTCGAGCCGCGACAGTGCGGCCAGGGCTCCGAGCACGACTGCCACGCCCGTCCAGCGCGTCGCGTCGAGCCGCTCGCCGAAAATCAGCACGGCTCCGAGCACGACGAAAGCCGGCCGCGTCGCCTTGATGGATGCGGAGATCGTCAGCGGAAGATGTTTTGTGGCGAAGAAGCCGAAAATCCACGACCCGAGTACGATGACCGCCTTGAGCACGATACCCCAGTGAGCTTCTGCCGATACGGGCGGAATGTAGAATGCCGACTCCCGAATCCATGCCGGAGCTGCCATGCTCGATATCTGCAAGGGAAGGAACAGCAATGCGCTGATCCAGATGCTGACGGCCAGCACCGGAATCACGGCGTTCGAGTTCAGCGCGCTTTTCTTGGCCACCTCGTTCAGCCCGAGAAAAAGGGCCGAGAGCAGCGACAGAGTCAGCCACATCGTGTTCGTGCGTTAAAGGATTACGCGGGCAAAGATAACGTTTTTCGGGATTCCGAGCAGAGCGGCTTTTACCGGCGGAGGCTTCGGACGGGTCGGACCGGGCATCCGGCCCGAGTGCCGCGGTTTTCCGGACGAGCGGGCCGCCGTTGCCGGGGAAACGTGAGCTTTCCGTGCCGAGCGGCGTCGCGGAACGGGCCGGACGAGGGGCGTTCGCGGCGGATTTGCCGGCGACACGGAGCGATTCGCCCGTCCGGTCGGTTGTTTTTCGCAATAGTTTTTTATTTTTGCATATCAGAGCGGTTTTTGTCCGTCGGAATGCAGAGAGTCCGGACGATCCGTTCCCGAAATTCGGACTGACGATGAAAAACAGATTGTTACGGACCGTTATATTGCTCGGCTTGCTGGGCATCTGGGCCGGATGCGGGCAGGGCGGACACCGGCACGGGGAGGCGATCCCGATCCCCGAGAGCGCTTTCGAGAAAACCGTGCAGGGCAAGCCCGTCTCGCTGTACACGCTGCGCAACGAGAGGGGAATGCTCGTCCAGATCACCAATTACGGAGCCCGCGTCGTGGCGCTTTGGGCTCCCGGTGCGGACAGCGTGCATCGCGACGTGGTGTGGGGATACGAGACGATCGACGACTACCTGGCTGCGGGCGATCGGTTCAGCGGCCCGATCGTGGGACGCTACGGAAACCGGATCGGCGGCGCGCGCTTCGAGCTCGACGGCCGCGAGTACCGCCTGACGGTCAACGACGGGGCGAATCATCTGCACGGCGGCAGCGGCGGGTTCGCGGACAAGGTGTGGGATGCGCGGCCTTTCGTGAACGAAGCCGGAGAACAGGCCGTCGAGATGGGCTACCTCTCGCCGGACGGCGAGGAGGGATATCCGGGAACGCTTTCGATCTCGGTGACCTATACGCTGACGGCCGACAACGCGCTGCGCATCGACTACCGGGCGACGACCGACGCCCCGACCGTGCTGAACCCGACGAGCCACGTCTATTTCAATCTGAACGGTACGTCGGCCCGGGGAATCGGATCGCATGTGCTGACGATTCACGCCGGTCGCTATACGCCGACCGACGGAGGGTTGATTCCGACCGGCGAGCTGGCGAGCGTCGAGGGTACGCCGCTCGATTTTCGGACCGCAACGCCGATCGGGTGGCGCGTCGAGTCCGATTTTCCGGCGATGCGGTCTGCCGGAGGCTACGATCACAACTGGGTGCTCGATCGCACGGGCGATTCGCTCGAGCTGGCCGCCGAAGTGTACGAGCCGTATACGGGGATACTGATGAAAGTCTGGACCGACCGGCCCGGCCTGCAGTTCTACAGCGGCAATTTCATGGATGGCAGCGACGTCGGCAAGCGCGGCGACCGGCATGACTTCCGGACGGGCATTGCGCTTGAGACGCAGAATTTTCCCGACGCGCCGAACCACGACAATTTCCCGTCGACCGTGCTGCGTCCCGGCGAGACTTATACTCAGACGAGCGTATACGCTTTCGAGATGAATAAAGAAGGGCGGTCTTATGTTCGGAACCGCCGCAAAACGCAGGATAAAACGATCGGACATGAATAGCATCGCAACGCAATATCTCGGTCTGGAACTTTCCGGCCCGGTCATTATGGGCAGCTCGGGTCTCACTTCGACGCTGCGTCACATCGTCGAAGCCGAAGAGGCCGGAGCGGGCGCCGTCGTGCTCAAGTCCGTTTTCGAAGAGCAGATTCTGCACGAGGCTTCCCGGCTGGACCGTTACAGCGATTATCCGGAAGCCGGCGACTACGTGCGCCGGTACGTGTCGGAGCATGCGCTCGCGCAGTATCTCGATCTGATTCGAGAGGCGCGGGACCGCTGCGCGATACCCGTGATCGCCAGTATCCATTGCGTTCATCCGGGCGAATGGGTCTCCTTTGCACGGTCGATCGAGCAGGCAGGGGCTTCGGCAATCGAGCTGAACATATTCGTCCTGCCTACGGATGCGGGCCTTCCCTCGGAGCAGATAGAGCGTGCGTACTTCGATATAGCGGCTCAGGTGCGCGAGGTCGTGTCCGTGCCGCTCGCGGTCAAGCTGGGCGCCGGCTTTACCAATCCGCTGCGAATCGTGCGCGGGCTTTATGCCCGGGGAATTCAGGGTGTCGTGCTGTTCAACCGCTTTTATCCTGCCGATATAGATATCGATCGTCTGACCGTGCGCGCGGGCAACCTGTACAGCCACCGGTCCGAGCTGTCGGGCGCGCTGCGCTGGGCTGCGCTCGTCAGCGGATCGGAGCCCGGAATCGATGTGGCCGTTTCGACCGGCGTTCATCAGGGCGAGGACGTCGTGAAGGCCATGCTGGCCGGAGCTTCCGCCGTCGAGATAGCCAGCGCCGTGTACGAGCGGGGTCTCGGCGTGATCGCCGAAATGAACCGGTTCGTCGGGTCATGGATGGAGCGTCATGCCTTTCTTGCCGCGCGCGACTTCGTCGGACGGATGAACGCCCGTAACATTCCCGATCCGGAACTTTACGAGCGCACGCAGTTCATGAAATATTATTCCTGTCACGAGTAGCCCGAGCCTTTGGCTCTGCGGTTTTCGGGAACGGTTTTGCTCCCGGATTCGGACATGGCGCTTCCGTATCGGTATTTTCGGCCGGCTTTCCGGTTATGCTTCCGTAAGGCCCGGCGGGCTCGGAAACCGGCTTGTCTTTGCCGTGAGGTCCGTAGCGAAGATATCGTTCCTTTCGCACGATGGCGACCGGCGACCCGTATTCTCTTTGCCTATTATGACAACGGGGCTGATAACTGTTGGACCATCATAGCCGCGCCTGCTATGTATAGAAAGCCGTACGGGGAGTTGTACCCTATGTTCCCGAAGTGTTTTCGGTGCCGGTGCTTGCCCGCGATGCCCTCTGCCGTAGCGTATAAGGATCGGGAGAGACATCCGGGGCAGGTACGTTTTGTCTTTGTCGGACGGTCTCTGCTCTTCCTGCCCTTGTGTTCATTCTTTGTATGGAAAGTTAACAAGGTCTTCCCCGGGAAAGGCTCTTCCGCGTATGACGACGGTACGACCTGCGGCAAGTGACCCGTGGCGAACGCTGACGTGCTTCCGCAACGGTTCGTTCATGCCGGTCTCGGGCTTGCGACTCGGACGCTTGCGGTATCCGCAGGATCGTCTGCTTTGTGGGGAGACTTCCGGTCCAGAAGGTTCGGGATCTGGGAATAAGCGGGTATGAGAAGGGTTGCGACCGAACGGGATGCGGCTTCAGCGCGATCCGCTTTCCGTAATATAACGGCAGAGTTGTTCGCGCGCGCGGTGTATCTGCGTTTTGACCGTGCCCATCGGCAGCTGCAGCTCGGCAGCGATCTCCTCGTAGGAGTATTCCTTGAAAAAGCGCAGCTCGATCAGTTTCCGGTAGCGGGGCGACATTCTTTCGAGAAGCGATTCGAGCCGGGCGCGGCTCTGGTCGGTGATCATCCGCTCTTCGGGCGTGGGACCTCCCCAGGACGAGGAGACGCGCTCGCCGATCCGGTCGATCGGAACGGTGTCGTCGCGCTTGCGGCGCATGTAGTCGATGAACGTGTTGCGCGCGATCGTATAGACCCATTGGCCGAAGGTGTAGCGGCTGTCGTATCGCTGCATGTTCAGGTAAACCTTGACGAAAGTCTCCTGCAACAGGTCGCTCGCGTCGTCGGTCCGTCCGCTCGTCCGCTGGACGTATAGCTGGTAGATCGAGTCGCGGTAGCGGTTGAACAGGTGCTCGAACGCTACGGTGTCTCCGTCCAGCGCCCGCTCGACGAGCTGTTGGTCGGTCGATACGATGTATTGTTCTATCTCCATATTTTCCTGTTGGGCCGGATGCGGTTGCCCAGCGCCAGAGCGAATTCTCCGATGGGCGCCCAAAAATCGTGCAGAATGTAGGCCCATGCCAGTCCCCGCTCGCCGACCCTGCGGCCGATACGGCGGATCTTCAGCTCCAGCAGCAGCAGCCGTATGAGCACCAGCGAGAGCGGAACGGCGATCAGAGGCGGGGGAAGCAGCAGAGCGGCCGTTGCCGACAGCGCGAAGAACAGCAGGCGGCTCGAGAGCTCCGTACGTACCGACCGCTTGACGCGGGCGGGATAGTACCGGAACGAATAGGCGTAGAACCGCCGCACCGCGCGCCACCAGCCCAGTCCGCCGAAAGGAACCTGACGCATCGTCGCGGCCGGATTCATGACGACGCTTACGTTGTCGGACGTCGCGATCTTCTGGATGAACAGGTCGTCGTCGCCGATCTCCATGTTCAGATAGTTGAAACCCCGGCTTTCGAAGTAGAGGCTTTTGGTGTAGCCGATGTTGCCCGCGATGCCCCGGTAGGCTCGGCCCCGGGTCGCGGCGGACAGCCAGCGCACCGATCCGGCGAGCCGGCTGCACCGCATCAGCCGGTTGGCGAGCCCCTTTCCCGGTTCGATGCCGCAGTAGCCGATCACGATGTCGCCGTTGATAAAGCCTTTGGCCATCAGCGACAGCCATTTGTCCGACGACGGGTAGCAGTCGGTCGTCGTGAACACGATATGTTCGTAGGCACAGGCTTTGATACCGACGGTCAGCGCCAGTTTCGTGCCGTGACCCGCGCTGCGCTGCTGCTTGATCGCCGTCACATGGAGCCGGGAACAGGCGAGGCTTTTCTCGTGCAGCAGCTCGCCGATCTCCTCGTCGTAGCTGCAGTCGACGGCGACGACTTCGAACTCGTCGTATCGCTGGCCGAGCAGCAGAGGCAGGTAGTTCTCGATGAAATAATAGCCGTTCTCGCGGATTACGACGACGACGGAAACGGGCGGCGACGGGATTTGCGGCCGGATGCCTCGGTTGTTGCGGAAGCGGGGGAGGCCGCCGTACCGGCCGAGCCAGTAGTACAGCTGGACGAAAAATGCGGTCAAGGCTCCGGCCATGGCGCCCAGCATCCAGTCCGGATGCGCAATGCCTTGGGATAGAAGGTCGTCGTATAGCAGGTCGAGATAGTCCACCGCCGAAGTTGGAGTTTACCGCAAAGGTACCGGATTTTCGGGGAATCCGCAAACGTTTCCCGATCCGCAGGAAAATATTTACCTTTGCCGGCGATGAACTTCGAACTGCTTCATACCGATCCCGGCAGCTCGGCCCGCGCCGGACTGATTTCGACCAACCACGGGACGATCGAAACGCCCATTTTCATGCCCGTGGGTACCGTAGGCAGCGTCAAGGGCGTGTTTCACCGCGACCTGGCGGACGAGGCGGGCGCACAGATCATTCTGGGCAATACCTACCATTTGTACCTGCGTCCGGGGACCGATATTCTGGAGAGAGCCGGCGGCCTGCATCGTTTCTGCTCGTGGGACCGTCCGATTCTGACCGACAGCGGCGGGTTTCAGGTCTTCTCGCTGGCCGGTTGCCGGAAACTCTCGGAGGAAGGCTGCCGCTTCAGCTCGCATATCGACGGGTCGAAGCATCTGTTCACGCCCGAGGGAGTGATCGATATCCAGCGTTCGATCGGGGCCGACATCATGATGGCGTTCGACGAGTGTCCGCCGGGCGACGCGCCGTACGACTATGCGGCCCGCTCGCTCGATCTGACCTGTCGCTGGCTCGAGCGGTGCTTCGACCGCTATCGGCAAACGGAGCCGAAATACGGTCATTATCAGTCGCTGTTCCCGATCGTGCAGGGGTGCACTTATCCCGATCTGCGGACCCGCTCGGCCGAGTTCGTCCGGCAGTTCGACGCCGACGGCTATGCGATCGGGGGACTGGCCGTGGGCGAACCGGCTCCGGTGATGTACGAGATGATCGGGTTGCTCGACGGCTTGCTGCCCCGCGACAAACCCCGCTACCTGATGGGCGTGGGCACGCCGGCCAATCTGCTGGAGGGCATCGAGCGGGGAGTCGACATGTTCGACTGCGTGATGCCGACGCGCAACGGGCGCAACGGCATGCTGTTCACTACGGAGGGCATCGTCAATATCCGCAACGTGAAGTGGAGGGACGACTTTTCGCCGATCGACCCGGGCGCGACCTGTTTCGTCGACACGGCCTACACGAAGGCTTATCTGCGGCATCTGACCGTAGCCGGCGAGATGATGGCCGCTCAGATCGCCAGCCTGCACAACCTTTCGTTCTATCTGTGGCTCGTGCGCGAGGCGCGCAGGCATATTCTCGACGGAACGTTCTCGAGCTGGAAGCCCGGAGCCGTCGAGCGGTTTTCGCGCCGGCTGTAATTTTTCGGCTCGGAAGCCGTTGTGTCTATGAGCGGAAAATTTTATTAACTTTGGCCGTCGTCCGGATTCGCGGCAGGGCGCGGGTCGTTTTCCCGGATTTACAGAAAAGAGCATGAAGTTTCCCGGTGTCAAGATCATCGATCGCTACATAATCCGCAAGTTTTTGGGAACATACGTGTTCGCCATCGCGCTGATCATCGTCGTCGTCGTGATTTTCGACGCCGCCGAGAAGATCGACGACTTCATCGAGCTCAAGGCTCCGCTGTCGAAAATCATCCTGCAATATTATTTCAATTTCATCCCGTTCTTTATCAATCAGTTCAGCGGGCTGTTCACGTTCATCGCCGTGATCTTCTTCACCTCGAAGATGGCCTATCAGACCGAGATCATCGCGATTCTGTCGGCCGGCGTCAGCTTCAAGCGGCTGATGTGGCCCTATTTCCTGAGCGCTGCGGCGATCACGCTGCTGAGTCTGGGGCTGAACCTGTACGTGATTCCCGCAGCCAACGGCGAACGGCTCAAGTTCGAGATGAATTACATCAAGCGCATCAAGGGCATCAAGTACGACCAGCATATCTATCGCCAGATCGAGCCCGGCACGTTCATCTATATCCGCAGCTACTCCGACGACAAGCAGGGCGCATCGTATTTCGCGCTCGAGTCTTACGAGGACAACGCGATGGTCTCGTCGCTGGAGGCCGCCAACGTGAAGCTCGATCCCGAGACGGGCCGCTGGACGGCGCCGCGCAGCATTCGCCGGACGTTCGAAGGCGAGAAGGAGACGTTCGACAATACCCAACCTTTGGACACGGTCGTCAACCTGAGCACGACCGAGCTCGGCCGCGTCGAGGAGCTCGTCAAGACGATGAACATACACCAGCTGGGCCGGTTCATCGCTCAGCAGAAGATCAAGGGCTCGGACATGATTTCGCGTTTCGAGGTCGAGCGGCACAACCGTTTCGCCTATCCCGTCTCGACGTTCATTCTGACGATCATCGGCGTGTCGCTTTCGTCGCGGAAGGTGCGGGGAGGAACGGGGCTGCACATCGGTATCGGCATCGTGCTGGCTTTCTCGTTCATTCTGTTCAGCAAGTTTGCCGAGGAATTCGCCAAGGGCGGTCTGCTGCCCCCGTACGTTTCGGTCTGGATTCCGAATTTCATCTACGCGTTCATCGCTTACTATCTTTACAAGAAAGCCCCGAAGTAGCCGGTTCGGAGCCGCGCCGGGGGCCAACCGATCCGTCGGGGAAGTTTCGGCCGTTTCCGGCCGAAAGACGACAGCGAAGTCCGGTAAGAGCCGAGTTGAGGCCCGATGCGGTCCGGCGACGGCCGTTTGGCCGTTCTCGGTTATCCGCTCGGGGCAAGTTTCCGGTTTGCCGGTAGTCGGGCAGGTAATAAAGATTCTTTTCAGGCATGGTCCGTAGCCGACGGGACCGGCTCTGTTATCGGGTTCGCCTGTTCGCAGCCGTGTCGGGACCGGTCGCAGCCTTTTGAGAGGACGCCCGTTCTCCCCGGAAGACGGTCGCGGCATGGGTTTTCGTATCCTGCAGAATCAGCAGGGAATCGGACAGTTCCGAGATGGCGAAAGTTCGGAATTCTTCGCGATACGGTTCGTCCGCTCCGCCGCGGACGAGGGTCCGCGTCACGATGTAGCGTCCGTTTTCGTTCCCGGCCGTCTCCGCCGGGTCGAAACGGCAGGCCGGTTCGTCGAAAAGACGGTAGTCCGAGCGGCTTTCGTGCCTTCCCATGTAGACGAGCGTGACGATCCGTTCCGTCGCCGTGAACCGCATTTCGCAGGAGTAGTCCTTGGGGCCCGGGAATTGTACGATCCACTTTCTTTCCTGCAGACGCTCCGAAACAGAGCTCGGACGATCGGGCCGGCGGCACCCGGTCCATGCGGAACAACATGCGAGCATGAACAGAAGCCCGATCCGGCCGATCGGCTTCGAAAGCGCCTCGCCGTACGGACGAAAACTCGCATGCTTCATTCCGGTTGCCATATCTATTTATATTCCGGTTGTCTTCGTCCGGCATCTGCGGTGGTTTTTTGCGTGCGGCGATGCCAAGGCGCGGCGTTCTTTCGGGTTCCGTCAATCGTTTCCCGGGCACTTCTCCGGCGATCCGGGTTTCCTGTACGGAACGGCGTTTCGTCGCTCGTATCGTCTTTTCCATCTCAGGAACAAACCGAGCACGGCGAGTGTCGCCGCTCCTCCCAGCGCGTAGGAGAGATTCCGGGACAGAGCCAGTCCCTCGCCGGCGATAAAGATATAAGTCGAGCAGACGGCCGTCATGAACAGCGCCGGAATCAGCGTGATCGCATAGAGCTTGCGCTCGCGGACCAGATAGACCGTCAGAGCCCAGAGCGTGAACACGGCCAGCGTCTGATTGCACCATGCGAAGTAGCGCCACAGGACGGCGAAGTCGATCTGCAGGATGACGAAACCCGCGACGAACAGCGGAACGGAGATGGCCAGTCGCTTGAGGATCGGCCGCTGGTCGAGGCGCATGAAATCGGCTACGATCAGCCGGGCCGACCGGAAGGCCGTGTCGCCCGAAGTGATCGGCGCGGCGATCACGCCCAGCACGGCGAGCAGACCGCCCAGCGTGCCGAGCCAATCCCGCGTGATCGAATTGACGATGATCGCGGCGTTGTCGTTGCCCGACGAGGCGGCGAACAGCGCGGTTCCTTCGTCGGTATGGAAAAAGTAGGTAGCCGCGGCCGCCCAGATGAGCGCGACGATCCCTTCCGTGATCATGGCTCCGTAGAAAACCGGACGTCCGTATTTCTCGCTGGTCATGCAGCGGGCCATCATCGGCGACTGCGTCGCATGGAATCCCGAGATCGCCCCGCAGGCGATCGATACGAACATCATGGGGAAGATCGGCAGACCGTCGGGGTGCGTATTGGCCGCGCCGTCGGTCAGTTCGGGCAGGGAAGGATGATGCCAGAAAAGCATGGCGAGTATTCCGACAGCCATGAATATCAGTGCGATGGCGAACAGCGGATAGATCTTGCCGATGATCTTGTCGATCGGCAACAGCGTGGCCAGTACGTAATAGACGAATACGACGGTCGCCCAGAACGCCAGATCGAGGCTGTCCGGCGTCAGCTTGGCGAGCAGGCCGGCCGGTCCGGCCACGAATACGGCGCCGACCAGTACCATCAGCAGCACCGAGAAGACCCGCATGAACTGCTTGAACCGGCTTCCGAGGTATCGGCCGATCGTCTCGGGCAGGCTTTCTCCGTCGTTGCGGAGCGAGATCATGCCCGAGAGAAAATCGTGCACGGCTCCGGCGAAGATACTGCCCAGTACGATCCACAAGTAGGAAGCCGTGCCGAACTTGGCTCCCATGATCGCTCCGAATATGGGACCGAGGCCCGCGATATTCAGGAACTGGATCATGAAGATTTTCCACGCCGGCATCGGAATGTAGTCGACTCCGTCCTGTTTGGTGTAGGCCGGAGTCGCGCGTTTCGGATCGACGCCGAAGACGCGGGAAACGAATTTCCCGTAGATGAAGTAGCCGGCTATGAGCGCGGCCAGTGCGACGGTGAAAGTAATCATAGGCTGACGACAATAACCCGCATGGCCCGGTGCCGTGCGGTTCGGTGATTTTCAGCGACGTGCCGGCGCTGCCGGCACAGGCTTATTCTCCGTAGTGAAAGCGGACCGTTTGCTTGCAGTCGGGGTGCAGCGAGCGGGCTACCGGGCAGGTAGCCGCCGCCCGTTCCAGTACGGTGCGCGCTTTCGGAGCCATCTCTCCCGGAAAACGTATGTCGATTATTATCTCGCCGATACGGCGCGGATCGGCGCTCATTACCTTGGTGATGCTCAGGCGGGTCCCGACTATGTCGACGCCTTGCGTCCGGGCCGCGATGCCCATCAGCGTCATCATGCAGCTGCCCAATGCTGCGGCTACCAGATCGGTCGGCGAGAAAGCCTCGCCCTTTCCGTGATTGTCGGTCGGCGCGTCGGTCAGAATCTTGCTGCCCGACTGCACATGGGTCGCTTCGGTGCGAAGCTCGCCCAGATAGATGGTTTCTACGGTTGCCATGCTTGTTCCGTTTTTTCTTGGGGATGCCGGTTTCTCCGAGACTGCGGTTCCGGGCGGAAATGCTTTGCGCCGGAACGCTCGATTTCCGGATTACGCGTGCTCCCGATGACAAAGATAGCGCAACTTTGCTTTTTTCGTGTCATGAACCGGCCTTTAAATTGCATGCGCATGCAAAAAAATCGGTCGGTCGATTTTGCCTCGGCCCCGTGCCGGCCCGCTTGCCGGAGCCGGAGAACGCGGGTCGCGGAATCTTCCGGCGGGCCGATCCGGATCGTGCGTCCGGAAACGGCGCTGCTTCGGCCGTGATCGGATTTGGATATTCGTTTGATTTTCGTGACCTTACCGTCGGGTGCGGAGCGGTTTCCGAAACGAAGACGAGGTCCGCCGGTCCGGGATCGTTCGTTTTGCGGCGCTCGGCGAACGGTCCGGCGGCTTTTCTCTCCGAGGCGGCACGTCCTGTCGCGGAACGGTTCCGAAAAACTAAAAAACGGTCGCCATGCAGAAAAAAACTTTTGTGCTTTTCCTGTCGTCGTTCGCGTTGCAATTCCTTTCCGCCGGCGAACCTTTCATGTTCGTAAAAAGGGTGGAAAACAATATCGATCGGTGCAATTTGGAGAATATCCTGCCGGACGGGTCCGTCGAGGTGCTGTACAATCTGGGAAGCAAGTCGGATCTGGAACGATTGTTTTTCGACCGTTTCAATGCGCCGGTGGAATTTTTCTTCAGGCCGAATCCCGGCATGAACGATCCCCGAGATGTAGCCGGTCTGCGAATCTTGAAAGATACGGCGGACAACTCGTATCGGCTCGAAGTCAAGCGAATCGCGAATCTTAAGGAAGTAGACGACGAGTTGGACAAAGAGTATCCCTATGTCTGTTTCAGAGCCGAGGATGTAACTCCAGAGCTGCCTTACAGCGAGATACGTCGCCATATAGAGCACAACGACAGCATGGATACGAAGCGGCGGCAGGAAAGAATGAAGCGTTACCGGGTCGAGACGAAATCTTTCCGCATCGGTCAGCAACTGGCCGACGCGCTGTACAATCGGATAACCGACATGATCGAGCATTTCGACAGTCGGTACGAAGGGCGCTATGCGGCCTATTCGGTCACGTTCCGTTGCGTAGTCGGAAACGAGGTTTGGACTCTCTTTTTCCGCGATGTGCCGCAGGGCGAGACGCTCGCGCTTTCCGATCTGTGCATGCGGATGCTCCGCGACGCCAAGACGGACGATTGGGCCGAGGCGGAATATCTGAATCTGTTGAGCCGTTGAACCGGCGCTTTCCGGTCGGGGGAGGCGGCGGCGCGTTCCCGGTCCGCGTTTCGGTTTTCGCCGAAAATTTGCGACCTTTGCCGAAAACCTTTCCGATGAACGTCACTTCCGCGATTTTTACCGTCAGCAGCAGCTCGCTCGGCCAGTGTCCCTCGGACGGACTGCCCGAATTCGCCTTCATCGGGCGCTCGAACGTCGGCAAGTCGTCGCTCATCAACATGCTGACCGACTCCCCCTCGCTGGCCAAGGTGTCGTCGACACCGGGGAAGACGCGGCTCGTCAACCATTTTTTGGTCAACGGAAGCTGGTATCTGGTCGATCTGCCGGGATACGGCTATGCCCGCGTATCGAAAAGCCAGCGGGGCGAATTCTCGAAGCTGATTACCGACTACGTGCTCCGGCGCGAGCAAATGGTTTTCCTGTTCGTGCTGCTCGACTCGCGTCACGAGCCGCAGAAGATCGACCTGCGTTTCATCGAGATGCTCGGCCGCGCGGGCGTTCCGTTCGGACTGGTTTTCACCAAGACCGACAAGCTTTCTGCCGACCGGCTCGCGTCGAACGTGGCGCGCTACCGACGGGTGCTGCTCGAGTCTTGGGAGGAACTGCCTCCGGTTTTTCTGACGTCGTCCGAGAAAAAAAGGGGCCGTGCGGAAATTCTCGATTTTATCGACCGCTGCCTGCGGCCGGCCTCGGACCGGTAGGCGTCGGAGTGCCGGAGAAAGCGCTGCTGCGGTCCGTGTCCTTGCCGCATTTTTGTGAATAAAATGACGATTCGTCCCTTATTTTCGCTAAATTTGAAGTACATTTGCATCCAAATGAATCAACCCTTCTGATCATGGCCATTCACAAACTCAAGATCTTCTCCTGCCGGAGCTCGCGCTATCTGGCCGAGAAGATCGCAGCCAATTTCGGCGTAAATCTCGGTAACTCACAGGTCTTGGAGTTCAGCGACGGAGAGTTTCAGCCTGCCTACGACGAAAGTATCCGCGGGTGCACCGTCTTTATCGTACAGTCGACTTTCCCGCCTGCGGACAATCTGATGGAGCTGCTGTTGATGATCGATGCGGCCCACCGTGCGTCGGCTCACCGGGTGATTGCCGTCATGCCCTATTTCGGATGGGCCCGTCAGGACCGTAAGGACCGGCCCCGCGTCTCGATAGGAGCCAAGCTGGTGGCCAATCTGCTGCGAGCGGCGGGCGTCGACCGGATCATGACGATGGATTTGCACGCCGATCAGATTCAAGGGTTTTTCGACATTCCGGTCGATCATTTGTATGCGAGCGGCATTTTCGTTCCCTATATGAAGAATCTGCAGATGGAGAATCTGTCGATCGCCGCGCCCGACATGGGCGGAGCCAAGCGTGCCCATGCCTATTCGCAGCACCTGAACGCTCCGATGATTATCAGCCACAAGCAGCGAGAGAAAGCCAACGTCGTGGGCAAGATCACGGCGATCGGCGATGTGGAGGACCGCAATATCATCATCATGGACGACATGATCGACACGGCGGGCACGATCACCAAGGCCGCCGATATGTTCATGGAGATGGGCGCGCGAAGCGTCCGCGCTGCCGTGACTCATCCCGTGCTTTCGGGTCCGGCTTACGACCGGATCAACAAGAGCGCGCTGTCGGAAGTGATCGTGACCGATACCATACCGCTGAAGCAAAGCGAGGACCTGTCGAAATTCACCGTACTTTCGGTAGCCGACTTGTTTGCCGATGTGATCGAGCGCGTGCACGATTACAAGGAGATCAGCTCGAAATTCATCTTCTGAGACGAGCTTTCGGCACGAGTTTGACAAACCGGTATGAAATTCAAGCAAAAAGGCGCCGAAAGCGCTTTTTTGCTTAATATGACCGTTCGTACGCAAGAATGCCCGGTTCCCCTCTCCGAATATGGCGATGGGACTCCCGGCTTCAGAGAGCGTCGGGAATTCTCTTTGCTCGGATAATTGCCTTTGTCGGATGTGCGCGGCGGGGAGGGTGGGGCTGTTGCCCGGATTTCATTTCGACCCGTTTCCCGTTTGCGTGAGCTGCCGTATTCGATTTCGGATGAAATTTGGTGCGCTTCCCCTGTCCGGGCGTATGATCCGGCTGAGCCGCACCGCGTGCTATGCCGCCGATATTTCCGGGAGGTGGCGCTGCGACCGTTTCCGTATTTGTGGACGGAGTGTTTTTGGAACGATTGACGGGGCTGTTCGCGTACGGTATATTCGGCAAGAGCCGTTCTTTATTATGTTTTCCGGTGCGAATCTCTTGCGGGAAAGCTGTGACATGTTGCTCCAAGGCATTATTTTCATTGATTTTTAGCCCGGAAATTTGGTCGTTTACAAACTTTGACCTACTTTTGCGTTCGGTTATTTCGGAAGAAAGCCGAAGCCCGGAGAGGTGGGTGAGTGGCTGAAACCAGTAGTTTGCTAAACTGCCGAGCTGGGCAACTGGCTCCACGGGTTCGAATCCCGTCCTCTCCGCCACGTTGAAAGCCAAGAGGCGACAACGATAGGTCAAATCCTGCAGGATCAAATACTTGCAGGATTTTTTCTTTTTTGGGGTATCGTCAAAACCAGCGCGAAAAAGGCTCTGAAACAGGTAGCAGAGTATCCAAATCGTTACCTGAAGACCTTACACCCGATCAGGTAACGATTTGTCCGGAATTGTCTTATTTGCAGTCGAATATGGCTAAGAGGATCTGTCGAGACGAAAAACGGGGTCAGTAATTTTGTAAACATTATAATTCCCTTTTTGTATGGACAAATAAACCGGTCTTCTTTCCATTAGATAGAACGATCCGGAATAGGATATCGAACGTATGTTGGAATATTATCATCGTAAGGGCTATTCCGACAGTTGGATCAATCAACGACTGCAATCTATCGAGATTCGCAAGGAACTGACCGACGAATGGGAACGGCGCGTCGTTAAAAAGGCCGGAAATATGCCGTTTTAACCGGTATCATCACGCTGACGGCACCGTTCGTCATGGCCGTATGGGGGGTGTATCGGGATTGAAACATCTTCGGTCTAAAAAGTAACGATACACAAAATATAAATCCTTTCTCTCGGGAGGAGATATAAATCAGGGGATAGAATTGCAAACTCTATCCCCTGATTTATGTTACAGGCCGAATCCGCGTTTTACTTTCGGTCCGGGTTTATGATTTTCTCCAGTAACGTTCGGCTTTAGCGAATCCGATCTACTTTCTTTTATCGTAATACGCCGGTAGCCCGATTTTTGTTTTGCCGGAGCAACGAGATCGATTTTTCGCAGACCGAGGGTCTGTAGCGGCTGCCCGTTCTTGCTGGTACGACCCGGACCGGGAAATGTGGAAGGATCCGGTCTTTCTCGCCTCCTACCGGGTCCGCATCCGTTTCCATACGGACGGCACGGCCGAAGAGTACGAGGTTGAGTTCACGACGATTCGCGGCTGTTATCGTTTCGATTCTCGGCGCGGGATGATGACATGGGAAAATGGCGAGCACTGTGTCGTTTCGCTGATGCCCTCGTATATGACGGAGGTCATTTATGAGCCGGTAGCGTGGAAACACGCCTGCGAGGAGACGTATAAGTTCGTATACGCACGTTTGTCCGTTATGAATTGAGCCGACCTCGGATAAAAACGGATCGAAACCGGGTTACGCAGACTTCGTTTATAAAAGCGGTTCTCGTGCAGTCTGTGCTTTTCCCCTTTCATACGTTAAGGCTTTCGTTGTCCGGGGGCGCGGGGACCGGCCGTTCGGTTTTGGCTTCGACTCGGAACAGACTGAAAATTTCCGGTTTGTCGGAGTGGTAAGTTTCTTATTAATAAATTATTATGTCTTGCGCCTTTTTGTGCCGCATCATCTTTTGGCATCAGTTCCGAGGCGGTTTTCCGGTCGATTTTTCCGGTTTTTTTACAGAGCCAGCAGTTCGGCTTCTTTCGTCCGTGTACTGCCGGCAATCTGTTCCTCCAAAGAAGGCTTGGGGCCGTTTGGTACGTTTGGGCGTAACGGTCGGCTTAAAATATGCAATGCGCTACGATATGAAAGTTCCGTAAAATGGCCGATCGGAAGATTGGCTTTCTTTTTATATGTGTAGTATATTATTCAGTAGATTCGATATACGAATCCTTATAACGCTCACCCGTAAGTCTAACCATAAATCCCAATCTTATGAAAAACACCCAAACTTTTTCCAACAAAATGGTCGACCTGACCGGTATGCAGGATTACGAACGAATTACGGCTGAGTTCAACCGCTTGACAAAAGACTATTATGCGAAGGAAAAGAATCCCGTTCAGCGGTTCCGCACTTTGCGCCAAATACGGATCAGACTTGCGTCGGCTAAAAAGGTTTACGAGGTGGCCGGTAAAGAGAGCGAGTATATTATCCGCTTGTTGAAAAACGAAGAGGAGATTGTTTTGATGTTCGCATCCCAGGCGAAAGATTCGGATCTTTCGCCGACCGAAAACAGAGCTTTACGTCTGAACTGGTCGGGCAAACAGATCGATTTGGTCGAGATCGTCTACGGTCTTTATGTCGGCCGGTGTATCAACGGAGGACGATGCGGCATTCAGGAGATTGCAGCCGTTTTCGAGCGATTGTTCGGTGTCAGATTGCCGCATATCTACAACCGACTGTTGGCTATCCGAAACCGTAAAAACGGACGGACCCCGTTTTTGAAATGGCTCAGCGAGCAGATCGAGCGGGATGCCGACCAGAAAGACGAATAAGTAAGTGACCCGTAATCGCCAAACAGAGGACAGGAGGCCCATCCTAGGCCCCTTGTCCTTCGTTTTGCAGCAAGGTCATCGTGCAAACGAATTCGCAGGAAAGAGAGAGTCCGTTGAATTCGGACCCACTGGGAGCGACTGCAGGAAAAGCCGTTCGTACCGCGAGCTTGCTTTTGTCCGCTCCCCTCATAGGTAAAGATTGAAGTACCAACGGACCGGAGGCAGTTAACGCCTTCCGTTTGAATATTCTGATATTTAAATTTTTCAATGTTACTCGGGTTTTCTCGGCGATTTGTTCTTTCGTGTTCGTTTTGGAATGATGGATCTGATTGTAGCTTTGATTAAAGAACGGCCCGATTTTTCATTTTTCGGTCCGATTTTTCCGCAAAACGAATGCAAACCGCTTGAAAAAGCTTTAGAACCGTGTGCGGTGAGATAAAATATGAAGTTCCTCTATGGGCTTTGCAATTTTTATTGTATTCACGATTAGATTTTTATCGAATATTTCGTCATAAAAAACAGGGTAGTTACCATATACTTATCAAATCGATTCGTTTTCGTTTCCGACCTTCGTACAGCAATCGCCCGACAACTATTATTCTACTGATTCAAACTTAGGATTATGACACGAATCGTTTCCCGACGTCTTCCCGCTTTTTCTCTGCCGGAGTTACTCGTTGTTTTGGTCATTATCGGGATTCTGGTACTGATCGCGCTGCCGAACCTGATGCCGCTCATCTCGCGGGCCAAGAGCACCGAAGCCCAGCAGCAGCTCGTTTTTCTGCACACGCTCGAGAAGAACAACTTCTACACCTACTCGAAGTATTCCGCCTCGCTCGAGGAGCTGGGCTTCGAGCAGCAGCCTCTGGTCACCGAGGGCGGTCATGCCAACTACCGCATCGAGATCGTCGAGGCTTCGGAGCGGGGATTCCGGGCTACGGCGACGGCCGTGGTGGATTTCGACGGCGACGGCGAGTACAATGTCTGGGAGATCGATCAGGACAAAAACCTGAAAGAGACCGTCAAAGACTGACCGGCAAACCGAACACGCAAACCTTTTTATAATCGGAGATCGGAGCAGCCGGTCCCGATCCCGGTCCCGATCGAATCCCATTACATTTTAACGAACGATGTGGCCACAAGCTCTATATCTGCTCCCGGTCGTTCCGGCCCTCTCGCTGGCCGTGTCGGATTTCCGGCATCGGAGTATTCAGGCTTACGGGCTTGCCGCATTCGCTTCATGCGTATTGTCTACCGCTGTACTCATGTTGCCGGCACGGACGATACTGTACAATATGCTGACGAACGTATTGCTGCTGGGATGGATGTTCGGCGGCGTGTGGGTATATCTCCGCTTACGTTACCAGCGACAAGCAAATCTCTTTCGACAATACATCGGTTCGGGAGACGTGTGGTTCCTCTTGCTGCTGACCCCTCTTTTCGCTTTGCCGGTCTATGTCGTGCTGCTTCTGTGCGGCTTCGCCTGCGGATTGCTCTACGGGACCTTCGTGCGGATCTTTTTCCGGAAAGAGACGACGATTCCGCTGGTTACGTTTCTAAGCCTGCCGCTGACCGCTTATATGTCGTACCGCTTTTACCTTTCGCTGCCATGACCCTTCCCGAGCGCATACCGACCGAAATCGTGCAGTTGTTCGCTTCCGTCGAGGCGTGGAATTACCGGCTCGTGCCTTACGCGCGTAAGGATGGGGCCGTATTGTGCGCAGGGGAACGGGGACGCGACTACGCTTCCGTGTCACAGGAGATCGAGGTGCTGTCCGGATTCCGGGTACAGATCGAGCCGGTCGGGCCGGACGAGCTCTCCCTGCTGCTGAATCGCTACTACCGCCGGGAGGAGACTCGCCCGATATCGGGGCGGACGGCCGACTTGAGCCGCATCGGCAGCGGACAGGGCTTTCTTACGGACCTGATCGGCGAAGCATTCGACGAATATGCGAGCGACATCCATTTCGAGCCCTACGAGGAGCGCTGTCGCATCCGCCTGCGCATCGACGGCAAGCTCGTCGAGAAGTACGTGCTCGACCGGAGCGGTTACGCCTCGATCGTCAACCAAATCAAGATCATGGCGAACATGGATATTTCGGAGCGCCGCCTGCCGCAGGACGGGCGCATCCTCTACCACCGGGGCGATCGCAAGTTCGACCTGCGCGTCTCGTCGCTTCCGACGATTTACGGAGAGAAAGTCGTGCTGCGCCTGCTGACGCGCCATGCCGAGTTGCTGGAGCTCTCGAACCTCGGTTTCTCGGAGCGGCAGCTCGCCGACTACGAGTCGGCCATCGCGCGCCCGCACGGCATGGCGCTAATCACCGGACCTACCGGTTCGGGCAAGAGCACGACGCTCTATGCGACGCTCCGGCGGCTGAACCGCGAGTCGGGCAACATCCTTACGATCGAGGACCCGGTCGAATACACGCTCGAGGGAGTGAACCAGGTACAGCTCAAAGAGGAGATCGGCCTGACCTTCGGCGCTGCGCTGCGCACCTTTCTGCGTCAGGACCCGGACATCATCATGCTCGGCGAGATCCGCGACGCCGATACGGCGGCGATGGCGATCCGCAGCTCGCTGACGGGCCATCTCGTGTTCTCGACGATCCATACGAACAGCGCATGGGGCAGCGTCTCGCGGCTGCGGGACATGGGCGTGCATCCGTACCTGCTCTCCGGCACGCTGATCCTTTGCGCCGCGCAGCGGCTCGTCCGCCTGCTGTGTCCCGACTGTAAAAAGGAGGCGATGCTGACCGAGCCGGAATACGAACAAATATACGGTCAGCCGAGGTACTCCGATAGAAAGGGCACGGGAGAACGGATCTCGGAAGCCGCAGCCCCGGGCGACGATGCGGACGCGAACCGGACGGAGCCTTTCCCGCCGGCTGGCCCGCGCGACGGCGCAGGCCGTATACCCGCTTCGGGGAGAACCGGACCGCAGCCGGCCGGGAAAGCGGCCCGCAACGACTCCGGCCATCCGTCGCCCCCGACCGGCTCCGCATCATGCGGAACGGGGGATGCGCCTGCCCGGACGCACTTCCGTCCCGTCGGCTGCGAGCGATGTTACTACACGGGCTACCGGGGCCGCCGGGCGATCTACGAGGTGATCCCGATCGACGACGAGCTCGCCGAGGCCGTTCGCGAGAGCCGTCCCGATATCGCCCCGCTGCTCAAGAAACGTGGCATCACCACGCTGAAAGACTCGGCCCTCGATCTGTTCCTTTCCGGGCAGACGTCACTCGAGGAGGTACTGCCGCTGCTCAGGGAGTGAATACGGATCACGCATCGATAATCCATACGCCGCTCATACTCCGAATCGCCTAAACGAACGACCCGACACTACCTATTTTATTCGATACGACCTGCCCAATAACCCGCAACCTATGAAGAACCTATACCTCTTTTCGATTCTGCTGGTCTGGACGCTGTGTCTTCCTGCCGCCGTGTCGGCGCAGTCCGACGGCACGGAGCGTATCGCCGCGATCCGCGCCCGGCTCGACACGCTGACCCGGCGCGACGAAGCCTACCTCGGCGAGGTGGATCTGTCGGTGGGCGAGGCTCCGCTCTCCGAGCTGCTGCGCTCGGTGGCCCAAGTGGGCGGTGTGAACCTGAGCGTGCGCGACGGGGCGAACCTGACGGTGAGCTGCAACTTCACGCGGGCCCGCATCGACGAGCTGTTGCTGTTTCTGTGCGAGCAGTACGGACTGGACGTGCAGGTCATCGGGAATATCGTCTCCGTATTCCCGTACAAAGCGCCTGTCGCTCCGCCGCCCGAACCGTCGGTGCGGTTCGACCGCTCCGACTCGACGCTCAGCTACGACCTGATCGCCGTGCCGCTGCGCGAGGTAGCCCGGCGCATTACCGACAGCACGGGCGTGAACCTGATCGTTCCGCAGACGCTGTACGAACGGCCCGTATCGGGCTACATCGCGGCGATGCCTTTCGCCGAAGCGCTCGGCTCGCTGGCCGAGATCAACAAGCTGGAGGTTACCCCCGTCAAGGGCAGCGGAGCATGGGCATTCTCCGAGCCGCCTTCCGAGACCGGAGGCTCGCCCGCTCCCGCCTCGAACTATGTCCGTCGCCGGCAGTTCGCAGCCTCTCAGCTTTCGGTGGACAGTACGGGGCGAATCACGGCGATGATCGACCGGGGCAACATATACGACATCATACTCGATGTCTGCGAGCAGTTGAAACTCGACTATTTCTTTATCACGCCCGTCAATGCGCAGACGAGCATCTACCTGAAAAACACCGACGCGAAAACGCTGTTCGACCTGCTGCTCACGGGCACGGCCTACACCTACTACGAGGAGGGAGGCGTCTATATGTTCGGCGAGGCGAAACGCGAGGGCCTGTTCTCGACGCGCATCGTCCCGATGCATTACCGCACGGTGGACAAGCTCGCGGAAGCGATCCCCGACAACCTGAAAAAGGGGGTGCAAACGGCCGCTTTCGGCGATCTGAACAGCATGATCCTGAGCGGCGATCAGCGACAGGTAGCCCGCATCGAGCAGTTCCTGCGCTCGATCGACCGCACCGTGCCGCTCATCACGATCGAGGTGATGATCGTCGACGCCTCGAAGGACGTGCTGCTGGAAGCGGGTCTCGGCCTCGGATTGGGTACGGAGCCGACGCAGACGAGCGGTACGCTCTCCCCGGGTCTCGACATGACGCTCGGGGCGGGAGCCGTCAACAGTCTGGCAAATAAGATAGGTCTTGTAAAGCTCGGAAAGGTGACGCCGAACTTTTATGCCAGCCTGAAGGCGATGGAGCAGGACGGCACGATCGAGCTGCGCTCGACGCCCCGGCTCTCGACGCTCAACGGCCGCGAGGCGGTGCTCACCAGCGGGGAGATGCAGTATTACAAGGAGACGAACAATACTTACATGGGTACGCAGAACCCCGTGCAGTCGACCTCTTACGTCTGGAAAAGCGTCGAGGCGAACATGACCCTTTCGATCACGCCCTATGTGAGCGAGGACGGCCATATCACGATGACGATCGACCTGTCGCAAAGCGAGTTCACCGACCGTACCGAAAAGGAGGCTCCGCCGGGGACTACCACGCGCAGTTTCCGTTCGATGGTGCGCGTGAAAAACGAGGAGACGGTGCTGCTGGGCGGCATCGACCGGCAGTCGCGCGAGAAAAGCTCGCAGGGACTGCCTTTCATCGCCCGCGTGCCGGTGCTCAAATGGATCTTCGGCACGCACAAGAACAACAAACAGGAACGCCGGCTGAACGTATTCATCAAACCGACCGTGGTCGAATAGAAATGAAAAACAACCCCTCGTCAAATCGCCCGACCGCAGGTCTCTGTCCCGGAAACCCCGACCGGAACGAACGCCTTGGGAAAGCATACTGAATCATGAAAAGAAAACTTTTGCAACGACTCGTCGGTCCTTCGACCGTGCTCTGCATCCGCTTCGGGGAGGCGGACCGCTACGCGATGCGCCTGTTCGTACTCGGTCTCGATCGAAGCGGTCTCCGAATCCTGCGGGAGTGCGCCGATCCCGACGCCGATGCGCTGAAAAAGGAGTGCTCGGGCCGTCCCGTCCTGATTTCGGTCTCCGGGTACGGAATCGTCACGAAGCCGACCGAAGATACGGCGATCGTCGAAAAGGTGACCTCGGATCCCGAAACGTTCGCATGGAGCTTTTCGGACGAAAAGGAGGATTCAGGGAGTATCAGCTTCGTTCGCCGCGAGCAAGTCGAACCGCTCGGGCAACGGCTCGCGGCGAACGGCATTCCTTCCATAAATATTCGCTACGAGCGGGTGGCGGCAGATCCCGAGCAAGAGGCCCTGCGGCAAGCGGAACGTTTTTATCGCGATACGTTGAAATGGCGCACGCTTCTGCGCCCTACACCCGAAGGCCGCATGGTCGCTAAAGCGGCGGAACGCCGCCTGCGGCTGCCCGTGCTGGGCCTGATGCTGCTTCTGCTCGTAGTCAATACGTTTGCTTCCGGTTCGCTTCAAGAGCGTCGCGCACAGCAGCGGAGCGTGCTTTCCGCCCGGGAAAAGAGGCAGGACACATCGCAGGCCCGCTCCGAGCAGCGGCGAGCGGCCGTAGCGGAGTTTTCGCGCAGGCTGCCGTACCGTCATGCCCTGTTGCTGGACCGGGTAGCCTCTCACGTACCGCCCGCCGTAACGTTGAGCGTTTTGGCTGTACAACCTATAAGCAAAGCATTGGAGGATGGCCGTGACCCGGTATTCCTTATCGAGACACTTTCGATCCGGGGCGTAACGAACGATGCGTCGACCGTATCGGAACTGATGACCGGATTACGCTCCGAACCGCCGCTGCACGAAGCTCGGCTCGAAGGCTTGGAGCAAAACCGCGAAAGCGGTGCGACTGAATTCAAGATAACCGTCGCCTTATGAACCGGATCGGCAAATACGAAGGAGTCGTGCGTCTGGTCCTGCTGCTGGTCGTGCTGCCTGCGGCCGTGTACCGGTTATCGTTGGGGCGTACGGTCGCGCTGTGGGGTGAAGTGCGCAGGACGGAACGAATGCTCGCGGAGGCGGAGGCCGCACCTGTACAACCGGATGCGTCTGTCGTCATGCTCGATACGGTGGAACTGATCGCCGGGGGCGGCCTGCTCGAGCTGTTGGAGCGCCTTGACCCGGATAGCTCCGTCCGAATCGTCAGCTACACGCCTTATCTGACCCGCAAGGGTGACGACTTCACGCTGTGCACGGCCGAGATCGTGCTTTCGGGAGGCTTCGCTCCGCTACTGCGGACCCTCGACGCGACGGAGCGGGAACTCTCCGGCTGCCGTTTGCTTTCTTCGGAGTTCAAAACGATCCGCCGGGGACGGCAGACCTCGCTGCTGTTGACCCTCGTTGTCCAGCAACTGACCGATAAACCGTAAACCCTTGTGATATGAAATCCGATCCGACAAACCGTTCCCTCCGGCCGTTTCGGCCCGACGCCCGTCGGTCCGACCGCAAAACGCCGATCCGGACAGAAAGGCTCTCCGCAGACTTTCCGGCAGGCGGGGCCGATACGTGCGAGTCCGAATCCCGTTCGACGTCCGGGACGATCCCGATCCGTCGAACGGGCTCCGCCGACCTGTTCCGGACGGCCTGCGCGCTTTTGTTTTTGCTGCCGTTGCTTTCGGGCTGCGACGACATTTTCGAGCAGGATATCGACCGGGCCCGGATCGAAGTGGTCGCACCGAAGCACGACGCGCATATCGAAGCCGGCGAGGTGACTTTTCTCTGGCGGCCCCTCTCGGGAGCCCGTAACTACCGGCTCACGGTCGTCTCGCCGAGCTTCGCCCGTGCTTCGCGCGTATGGGCCGACACGACATTGCGCGCCGATTCCCTCCATGCGGCCGACCGCTTCTCGCTGACGCTCGACGAAGGGGACTATCAGTGGAGCCTGCAGGCTTTCAACGGCGTTTACCGAAGCGAGGAGAGCGTCTATTCGCTGAGGGTCGATCCCGCTGCGGCGGACGAGTCGCAATCGCTTTCCGATCCGCAAGAACCCGCAGAGGAAGGGGACGATATGCATGAGGCGTTCGCAGTCCCGGGCAGGGAAGGTCTTTCCGGCAGCGATGGGCTCGCCATGCCGAATCCCTCGACTGAATCTGCGGGGGGCGTCGGACCTGAGCGTCCGAACGGTCCGGAGAACCGATTCGAGTCCTGCCGTGGCAGGAATGGGATGCTTTCGATCACGTATCGCGCGCCACGGCAGACTATTTCAGGTATCGCGTTCGGGCCGGCCGAAAGACGATTGCCGACGGAGAGCGACGGCGGGTTGCGGCCTGCCGGTCCGACATGGGCACTCCGCTCCGATATGCTATCGGCGAAAAAACGCTTTTCAGGTCACGAAACTCTTTCCGAGCCATGAAATCCCGTCCGCTGACATACCTGTTACTCGTCGTAGCGCTCGGTATCTGGGGCGTCGTGGCGTGGAAGCTCTTTTTCTCCGGGCCGAAACCTGCGGCTTCCGATCCGGCTGCCGTGCCCGTTGCCCGGAACAATCCCCGTGCGGACATCGATACGCTGCGACTCGACTATCCCGATCCGTTCCTGCGTGCGGTTGCGACGAGACCTTCCGTCCCGGCATCCACGTCGGCCAAAGCGCCCGTGCGGTCGAAAGCGAAGAACGAACGTCCTGCCGCCAAGCTCGCCTGTACGGGCCGTATCCGTAAGGAAGGAACCGACCGTTATCTGATCTCGATCGATGGTCGGAACCATCTGCTGCGGCAGGGCGAGTCGGCCGGAGGCTTCAGACTGCATGCGGTCGGAGCCGATTCGCTATGGCTCGCGGCGGACGGTCGGAAATACGGATTGAAAATTCCCTGAGCTGTGAACTGCCCGGATTCCGATACAAAGAATATGGAGCCGGAATACGGCTCCCGGTTTCGCAGACCGATGAATACTCGGACTCGTTCCGTACTCCGAACTCCGATATCTCGACTGTTCTGTTTTATAGCTGCTAAGGTAAATAGTACGATGAAAAATACGATGAAAGGAATCGGACCATACTCAGTAAGAATCGACCGTCCGCTGTGCCGAGGGGTTCCGCATGTTTTCCCTCCGGCGGAGAACCCGGAGCCGGATCACGGTCGCAAGGCGGTCGTCCCGAGGCCGAGTCGACCGGCCGGACGGTCTGCTTTCCATTCGGCCTGCCTTCCCGCCGGCGTACTGGCTACGGTGCTGGTCGTCTCGGCATTGATGCTGCTTTCGGTGCTGGGCGTACTCGCGTTGTGGGAGTCCGATTTTCTGTTCTTCTCCCGCGCGGGCTACCTCTCGCGGCAACGGGCGAACGTCGAGTCGGCCTTCGTTCTGTACGCCGCCGACAGCACGCTGACAGCAAGGCTTGACGAGCAGGGCGGCCTGCGGCTTTACGACGGCCAGCCCGACAGTCGGGTGCGGATCGCCGTCCGGCCGTGGGGACTGTACGAGGCCGTGCGCATCGAGGCGGCCGATCCCCGGATCGCCCCGACCCGGCTGTTCGGGTCGGCCGCCCCCTTCGCATGTTCGCCGGGCGAAGAAAGCGGTCTCTGGTATGCGACCGATGCCGCTTCGTTGTCGCTTGCGGGACGCACCTCGCTGCACGGATGCTTGAGGCTTCCCCGCCACGGCGTGCAGTACGGACAAATCCGTTCGATCTTTTTCTGCGGCGAACGGATCGAAGGAGCCCGTACCGCTTATGCCGGCAAGGAGCTTCCGCCGGTCCGAACCGATGCCCGCCGAATGACCGACAGTCTGTTGCGCCTGCTCGAAGCTCCCGGGGCATGGATGCCTACGCCGGACAGTCTGAGCGTCGGATTCGGCGAGACGGAGCCCCGGCTGCTGGATGCCGGGAGCTTCGGACCGGGAGCTCTGATCGAAGGCATGGCCGTGCTGCTGGGAGAGGAGGTGTCCATCGACAGCACCTGCCGTCTGCGCGATGTGCTGGTCGTGGGGCGCACGATCCGCGTGGGAGACGGATTTCGGGGAAGAGCTCAACTATTCGCATCGGACACCGTTCTGATAGGGCAGCGGGTGACGCTCGATTACCCGTCGGGAATGTTCGTCGCGCGGGAGAACCCCGACCGTTATATCGAAATCGGCCCGCACAGCCGCGTCGAGGGCTATGCGATCGTCGACGGGGAAGGTCGACCCGATGTAAAACGCGCGAACTACCGACAGGACCGCACGGCCGTACTGCGGGGACTGCTGTGGACGGACGGCGCGGCGCAGGTGCAAGGTATCGTATCGGGCTGCATGGCGGCGAACCGCCTGGTCTACTACTCTCCCGAAGGGTACTACGAGGACATGCTCTACGATCTGACGCTGCTCGAAAACCTGGCGACGGCCTACCCGCTGTGGGCGGCGACGGCCTACCGGAGAAAGGAGGCGGGATGGGTGCGATAAAACGTCTTCCCGCCGCCTCGCTGCTGGAGGCGGTCGTCGCCTCGGTCGTGCTGCTGATCGTCTTCGCCGCGAGTCTGGAGACCGTCGTCCGGCTAACGGCGGGCCCCTCCGACGGAATCGTCTGCGCCGAAGCCGATTACCGGGCCGCCTGCACGGCGAGCGAAATCCGGCAGGGGGCTTTCTCCGAGGGCAAGACCGAACTCTCCTACGGATGGGGAACGCTCACGGTTCTCATCGAGCCCTACGCTTCCTGTCCAGCCCTATGGCAGGCGACGCTGACGGTGAAAATCGCGGGCGGACGCAAAAGAATGGAATACCGGTATCTGGTCGATCCGGACGGTTTCGACCGAAACACGATCATCGACAATGAATGACTGCAAAACCGCACGAAAGCGACTGACGGGAGGACGCAAAAGAATGGAATACCGGTATCTGGTCGATCCGGACGGTTTCGACCGAAACACGATCATCGATAATGAATGACTGCAAAACCGCACGAAAGCGACTGACGGAAGGACGCGCTGGCTGCCCGAGCCAACTATGGCCGGCCGCGCGCTCTGCGGAACGGGCTCGGACCCGTTGTCCCGGTCGTTCCACGCAGGGCGCTATCCGCCCGGAACGGATTACGGGGCGACGATTGCCATGTGCTGGGCACAGCGAGCAACGTCCTGCTTCGGATAGGCAGGAGGCTTACCGGCAGTGGCAGCCGGACGCTCGCTGTGCTCGTAAGCGGGCAGCTCGAACCGGGCCGGGAAACCGGCCTCGGCTTCGGATCGCGGGGAGCGGACTGTCTGCCTCGACGCTGATCGAAGTGCTGATCCTAATGATCCTCAGCGGCATCGTCTTTCTGTCGGTCATGGAGGGATTCGGGCTGCTACGCCGCTTTCTCGACCGGACCTCGCAGCGGATAGCAGAGCGCACGGAGCAGTATGCCGGCTATTTCCACACGGCCGATCTGGCGGGAGACTCGGACAGCCTGATCTCGGAAGGCGAAAGAACGTTGGCGCTCTATCGCAAAGGAGGGATCCATGCCCGGCTCTCACTGGCCGACTCGGCGCTGATCGTCCGGCAAGACGAACGCTCCGATACGCTGTGGCGGAATGTCGTCCGACTGCGGACCGTTCCCGAATCCGTCCTCGGAGCGCGGATCGATACGATGATCGTCGAGCTGCGGACCGAACAGGATTCCGTACTGAGCATCGGATTCGTGTCCCGCCGTCCGCCCGATCCGCTGCTCAAGAAGCTGAGCGAGCAGGAAGCGAAGTACAGATACGAAGAAAACGAAAACGAATCGAACGAGGAATCGAAATAAAGCGAACACGTTCCCGAAAATGAAGAATCCGAAAATCTTATGCCGCCAACGACCTTCGATCCGCAACACTGCACGAGACATTATCGGCCCCTGCCGGAAAACGACCGAATCGCCTATCGGTATCCGGATTGCCGCCGAGAGCGTTCCGTGTCGACTGCGGCATCGTGCACGTTCCGATACCCGGTTCTGCACCGGAACGCAAGCGAATACGGGATCCCGTACTGTAACAAAGACGAGAATATCCTAAACCGAACGATCGAACTGCCATGAACCCGAACGATTCTTTTGCTTTACCCAAGCACGGAGGCCATCCGCTCAAAGACGCCCGCAAGGAGGCCATATTCGCCGAGCTGCACTCGCTGCTCGGCTCCGGACTCGATTTCAGCCGCTCGTTTTCATTGCTGATCGAGGGAGAGCGGGATGTACAAACAAAAACGCTGCTCAGCAGTCTCTACCGCTCGGTCGTACGCGGCGAGGCATTGGCCCGCGCCTTCGAGCGGAGCGGACGCTTCGCTCCGCTCGACTGCGGAGTGCTGCGCCTCGGCGAGCAGACCGGGCGGCTCGACGAGGCGTTGGCTTTTCTGGCCGATTACTACCGCAAGCGCATTGCGCAACGGCGTATGGTCAGCGGCGCGGTGAGCTATCCGCTGATTATCCTCTTTACGGCAATCGTCGTCGTGATTTTCATGGTGCTGGTGATCGTGCCGATGTTCGAGCAGGTCTACTCGCGCATGGGAGGCGAACTGCCGGCGATGACCCGGTGGATCATCTCGCTGTCGAGAGCTTTCCCGACCTATCTGACCGTCGCGGCGCTCGCGGGTGCGGGAAGCCTGTTGTGGTGGAAGGCCTATGGCGGCCGCCCTTGCGTACAGCGGTTTGCCTGCGGATGGCTGCTGAAGATTCCTATAATGGGCGACACGTTGAAAAAGAGCGTGCAGGCCCGTTTCTGCCGCCTGCTCGGCCTGCTTGCTTCTTCTGGAGTCCCGCTGTTGCAGGGCATCGGGATGCTCGAGGGGATCATTGTGTTTTATCCTTACCGCGTCTCCTTTGCACGGATCGCCCGCGAACTGGAACGGGGAGCTTGCCTGTCGGAGGCGCTGGAGCGCTTCGCGGAGCTCTACGACCGGCGGCTCGTCACGCTGCTGAGGGTGGGAGAGCAGACCGGCCGGCTGCCCGAAATGCTCGTCCGAGAAGGCGACGTACTGACCGGAGAGCTCGAGCACCGCCTCCGCTCGCTGGGGAACTTGCTCGAACCCGTGCTGATCCTGCTGGTCGGCCTGCTCGTGGCCGTCATACTCGTCGCCATGTACCTGCCCATGTTCTGTCTCGGAGGTATCATGGGATAGAACCCGACACAACGCGACATACCTGACACCCAACCGATAACCGATGTCGAACTTGAAAAACTTTTGCTAATGAAACAGACCATACCGTGTAAACTAAACCCTAAAATGTAATGCAGACAATCTAATCTATGGTTTTGCCTGTTTGTTTAAAACCACTTTTAATTAATTTTTTCATTATGAATGTACTTGATCGTAATGATGGTAGCTATACCATGCATATTTCTCTCATGTGGTATAATTTGAAATACTGCATATTGAATGGTCTCGCAATTCACAAGATCAGCAAACTGAAGCGTATCATAACTTGCTTCATCATTTTGTTTAATAATGTCATTGTTACCTGGGCGCAAATACCGGACGGTACGGCCCTGCCCTCATCAACCGGGACATCGGCAATAGCAAGAAATATTGATATTCCTGTCGATCTTAGTACAGGGCGGGCAAATGTCCAAATTCCTCTTTATTCAGCAGGTTTCTCAAAAATGCAAATTCCAGTAACTCTAAGTTATCAGACATCTGGAATTAAGGTAACGGATATAGCCACTTGGGTAGGATTAGGATGGAATCTAAGCGCCGGAGGTAGAATTACTCGGATAGTTCGTGGACATCCTGATGAAAAAGGTTATTTAGTTCCCGGACTAAATACAAGTTTGCAATTCCTTCTTGACAACGTGGCAAGTTGGGATTATGGGCTCTTTGACTTTTACTATAATGAACAATCCAATGCGGAACTCGATGGACAGCCTGACATATTTTATTTTGAAATACCCGGGAAATCAGGAATGTTTGTATTGGCTCCCAATGGGGAAGCTCATACAATCCCTTATCAGGACATTGAAATAGAACGGATTAACAATACATATTTTACTATTCGAGATGAAAATGGAAACAAATTTATTTTTGGGGACAGTATAAATTCAAGGGAAACAATCCAACAAACAATTGTTGATACGACGGATAATCTTGAAATCTTCTTTGATCATCCATTGAGCAATAAGTACGATGTAAAAACTAAAACCGTCGATTATGTTTCGACATGGCATCTCACTAAAGCAATGGACTGCAATGGTGATTGTGTGTCATTCACATATGACACTCTTTCATCATACGAATATGAAGATTATAATGTAGCGGCTCTACTTGACGTAAATGTTTCAACGAAGCAAAATACACGAAAATTCGATTATTTGCGACATATTAAAACAAAAGAGAGGCCAGCATATTTGAAAGAAATCGTATGGCGTGGAGGCAAATTAGAATTTATCACAGAGGCACGTTATGGAGTATTGTCTGGCGCTCGACAATTAAGACAAATAAAATTGTATTCGATTGAAAATAAATGCCTGAAAAATATAGTCTTTTCTTATGGCGAGTTTACGAATGGCTCTTTAAAACTGACAGGATTACGCGAGGAAGCAGGCACACTCGACCGTCCGATATGCACTTTCTTTTATAATACGTCAGTCAATATACCTGCACGACATAAAGCAGGTTTTGACCATTGGGGATATTACAACGGGACCACTTCTGAACTAAGGCAATTACCCACCTGTAATATCGATGAAGTGTCTTTAGATGGAGTATCCCGTTCACCCAATGTGACATATGCCAAAGCATCTATTTTAGAGGCGATTCTGTTTCCCAATGGAGCAAGAAAAGAATTAGAATATGAATTGAACCAAGGTGCGCTGTATTATAATAGCACTCAAATTCAAGCTGGAGGTCTTCGAATTAAACAGATTAAAGAATCGGAATCCTCGACATCACAGCCTCGAGTTACCAGCTACGAATATGTAACAGAATACGGTCAACCTTCCGGTGTTCTTTTATTCGATAAGCCAAGGTATTACGAAGTGGCACTAAAAGAAATGAATAATGGCGTGCAGCACTGGTGGGCTACGATTTTTAGTCGTAGTGGGAATAGTATGTCGGATGCCTCTGGAACTACAGTCTTTTATACGTCCGTTAAAGTTGTTCAGCCCGATTCATCTTATTGTTTGACAAAATTCAACAATGCCCATGATGAATATGGGTATATGGCCAGTATTCCCGATGGAGGCACGGTAAATTCGCGGTTTGAACAAGATATGAGTGGTTTTATTCTTAATACATCCAATTCGTGGATGAGAGTACCTATAGAAAAAGCTTCATACACAAAAAACGGCGAATTATTGTCCAAACAAACTAATGAATATATCGAAGATACGAAAAATAGAAAAGTTATTGATGCTTATTTGTTTGTCGCTTTAGGCGCTCAAGATCCAATCCGAGGAAGATTTTTAGGACGTTATAGATATATCTCGTCCCCGTATCGTTTAGCTCGGACTCGTAATTATACGACTAAATATGAATTGGAATCCGAAATTCGATATATGTATGGTGAAAGTCCATTACGGCCAATTGAAACTATAACATATACAGCAGGAAGTGACACCTTGCGGACAAAAGTCAAATATTCGTCCGATTTCGGTGATTTACAGCAATACAATGGGAATGACACAATGCTGTTGGCGCTAAAAGCTATGCAGTATAAAGGTATGAACGCAATTCCTATCGAACAAGTGACGGAAAAAAATGGGAAAATTGTTGAAGCTCAGTTATCGATGTTCCGAATACTGTTTGATATCAATGATGCAATCGTTCCACATAAAAACAAAAAAATAATTATACAAAAACCATTGTCAAGCGGCGATTTTGATTTTTCTGAAATCGATAACGGTCAATTTAAATTTGACAGCCACTATAAAGATGAAAAAATCGTAGACAAATACGATCAATATCTGAATGTAATTCAGAGTCATAACGTTTTTGGAAATACTAAAGCCGTTATTTACGGATATGAAGGAACCTTACCTGTCGCCGAGATTGACAATGCTCAGGTTTCATGCAATGGTGAACGTACCAACGAAGTGATTTATACGAGTTTTGAGGATATGAACGATCAATTCGTAGAACAGAATTTCAGTAAGACAGGAAGGAAAATTTGCCAAGGAGTATACAAGGCGGACATATCGGATCTATCTCCCGGAACTTATATTGTTAGCTATTGGATCAAGGACAATGCGACCGCACCTTGGCGATTTGTAAAAGAGACCTTTACAGTGCAAGAAAATCTGGTTGTTTTCAATAAGTCGATCGGTACGGCTACATCCTATATTGACGAGCTCCGGATATATCCTCAAGATGCAAGAATGGTCAGTTATACTTATGATCCGGGAATCGGCAAGACATCCGAAACCGATATCAACGACCGAAGTACCTATACGCAGTATGATGCATTTGGGCGTGTGATCGAAATACGGGATAACAATCAGCATAAGCGTACAAGTTATGAATATTACGATTAATCCATCAAGAAAACTCAATATGAAAAAGATATATATTCTGCTTGCTATCATGCTGTTGTGCCAGCAAGCATACGCTGCGACGAATGAATTTGTGATGAAGCCGACCTCATTTACGGTAGCAGGAGATGGTGGCAAATACTCTTTCAATTTGACTTGCGACAGATATTTAGGGCCGTTAAGCACTATGTCCGATATTATTGAAATGAATGTCAAAGGGTTTGAATTTATTAGCTATGAAGATAGCGGAGGACAAGTGGATTCTATACGGTGTATATTTCCAGCCAAAGCCTTGCTCGAAGGCAGTTTTATAATCTTCAAACCGAATACAACACCTTCTGCCATATCCGGAACAATTACGATACATCACTATACGCTTTTCCGGGGGAAACCTCAAGAGGAGAGAACCTTGGTTGCCACATATACCCAGCAACCGGGAATCATACCTCCACCACCCCTCGAAATTACCAACGGTAATGTCGAAAATTCCTTTATAGATGAAACCGGAACGAAAAAAAATCAAACAATAACGTATTATGATGCCTTTCGGCGTCCTATCCAAACTATTCACGTCGGAGCTTCACCTTCTGGAAAGGATATTGTAAATTTTATCGAGTACGATGAAATGGGACGCTCAGATTCTAAAAGCTATTTACCTTACCCGATCCGTAGCATTACCGCCGGAGCCAAAAGGAGTAATCCTCAAGACGAGCAAAGAAAGTATTATGTAGCGCAATATGATAATAATGGGGAATTCCCGTATGCAGTAAAACGATATGAATCAGGCGGGATGCTCTCGGCGCAAGGAGGAGTGGGATTAGCACAACATATTTCATTGGGGTTTCATTCGGAATTCGAGAGCCGACCTAATCTATCTACAGATTTAATAAAGAAGCTGACTGTAGTAAATGATTCAATATTGGCATACAACGATTATTTTCCTGATAGCACACTCATTGTTAAAAGGAAAGTCTCTTTTTCTTCGAATGACAAAACCAATTCGATGACAACAGACATATACGAATATTATGATTCGAATCAACAACTGATTGCTAAAGAGGAACGTATATCTTTAAATGATCGTCGGATTACTTATTATGTTTATGATGAAATGGGAATGCAACGTTATATCATACCTCCGATTCAATCCGAGATATTATCAGTGGGATATCATACGCCATATTCATTGCGAAAATATTGTTATTATAATGAGTATGACGAGTATGGTCGTTTATCGAAACAACATGTTCCCGGTGCAGATTACTCCGTAAAGCTGTATGATAATCGAGGCCGCTTAGCAATGACTCAAAATGGCAATCAACGTGATAAAAACCAGTGGTCATTTACCAAATACGACGCATTCGACCGTCCTGTATTGAGCGGAATTTATACAGGAGGGACATATGATACCCATAGAACTGCCTTACAATCTCAAACAATAATGTATGAAAGAAGGGGTAATGCAGTTCATGGATATACGAATGATACATATCCTTCGGTTACTTCGGAGGCAGATTATTTGATTATTTCTTATTACGATGATTACGAATGGTTGCCTAATTTGCGACCTTTCCTTGCTGGTGTCGATTATTTTAATTTTTCGGTAGAGGATGCTCTTGGCGAACAAAAAACCGAGTTTGTAAACGGAGCTACGACTGGCACTAAAGTCAAAGTTTTGGGTACTGATAGCAACCAATGGTTAACAACAGTTAATTATTATAATGATCAGGGTAAAATGATTCAGTCCTTTGCTGAATTGTTCGGTCCCAGCATTGTGTCCGGAGTTGAAATTATAAGCAATAAATATGATTTTCAAGGACAGGTAACTCAAGCAAAGGTCAAACAAGTGATAAAAAATACATCTTTATCCGGAGCAGACGAATATGAATATGGCAAGTGGTACACCTACGACGATCAAGGGCGTTTACAAAAAATAGAATTTCAAATTACGGGTGATACGAAAAATGGAAAAGTTATACTTGCAGAATACGCTTATGATGACATGGGACGTATGTCGACCAAATATATACACAATGGACAAGACTCAACCGTACAGAAATACAATATCGGCGGACAATGTATCGATTCGCAATCGGATATTTTCTCTTATGAATTGAGTTATTATGATAACGGGAATCTCTCTCAATCGCTATGGTCTGTTTCCAACGATTCGATAGCTTATTTGGGATATGGTTATGCTTACGATAGATATGGCCAATTAACGGCAGCCACACCGTTGAAATTGAATAGAGTGAATCCTCCTTCCTTTGCCATATTGACTAAAACGAACAATTATGCCGAGAAAAACATTTCTTATGATAAGAATGGAAATATCCTGACTCTTGTGCGAACCAATAGTTCTGGTAATGAATTACAAAATATAGCATATGGTTACAATGGAAACCAACTCGAGTCCATTCGTATCAGAAGTGGAAATACGTCGATAACAGGTTTTCAATATGATTCGAACGGTAATATGATATATGATCCGTTGGAAAATATTCATATTGAATACAATTCTTTCGATTTACCGGAAAAAATTTTTGACGGGTCAAATGAAATTAATTATATTTACACATCTGCCGGAGATAAAGTCGGCAAAAAAGCGGGAAGCTCTTTCACATATTATCGAGGTATGATGGTGTATGCCGACAGCGATCTGCTGTATATTCTGCATCCCGAAGGTACGGTAAGTAAGACTTCCGGCGGATACACCTATAACTACTTCAAAAAAGACTACGCAAATAACGTACGAATCTTTTTGAGCGCAGTTAACGGAGTATTGCAAGAGCAACAATCGACAGATTATTATCCGTTCGGGGTTGCGTGGCAATATAATAACCTCAACAAAAACAAGTATCTTTTTTCCGGTAAAGAATTTCAAACGGATGCCGTGGGGACTTCACACATACTCGGCATGTACGATTTTGGCGCTCGTTATTATAATCCGGTTCTCGGACGTTGGTCCAATATCGATCCGAAATTGCAGGGGTGCAATCCTTATGTCTTTTGCGGAAACAATCCTGTAATGCATATAGATCCAAATGGAGAATTATGGTGGTTGGCACCGATGATTTCCGGAGGATTATTCAATTTGCATTCCCAAGCTATGTTAGGTAATATTCATAATTTTTGGGATGGTTTATTGGCATTTGGCGTCGGCGGAGCGTCCTCGGTAGCAGGAGCTGGTATCGGGGGTGTCGCTGCGAAATTTGCAAACGACAATAATATACTTGGATTCAGAGGCGGGTTTTTTACGGGGTTTTCTTCCGGTTTCGGGTCCGGTTTTATTACTGGATTAGGTAATTCCGCAATGAATGGCAATGGCTTTACCAAGAGTTTGGGAAATGGGTTTATGACCGGTCTTACCGCTGGATTATCCAACGGATTGTTATCCGGACTTAATGATGGTTTGGTTTCATTGGAACGAGGATATTCGTTTTGGGATGGATCGAAAACATATGATATTATATCCGATCCAAGTATAAAAAATATTGCTGAACGAATAGTTAAAAATCCTCCCAATAGTATTTTTGAGAACGCTGATATACGTTTGCATCCAAAAGTATTCAAATATTTTGGTTTGCAACAGGGAGATTACGGTGCAAAAATAATGACGACAAAACCTCCGACAGGATATAAGCTTCTTGTGGATGGAGCATTTCTTAATAAATCAGGACAGATAACAATGGGAGCATTCAAAAGTTTCTATAATGGAACAGGAAGTTTGCATGTTTCATTAGCAGCTTTGGATGGATCTGAAATTGTATTTAAAGCAACAGTGGGTCATGAATTCATTCATGCTTATCATAATATGAAAGGCTTACTGTTAGGTCAATTATCGGAAGCAGTAGCATATCGTTACACAATAAAGACATATCTCGATGCAGGCATGAATACGAAAGCAATGGATATACTACAAATTGCAAAAGAAAGTGGATATTTATGTTTTCCTCCGATTGAATATAGAATGACCCCTTTTATCTCGTTCTAACAATTTTTTAAACTTCATTGTTATGAAACGTCTTATTGCATTTTTGTTGTTTACAGGGCTTTGTTTGCAGGGTGATCGGGCTCGTGGCGAAAGGCCGATTTTCCCCCCCGAAGATATCGATCGTACTTTCAATGTTGATTATGAAAGTCAGCCGATTCCTTCCATAGAAGAGCCTGAGCCGATTCCTTCCGAAGATATCGGTCGTACCTTCAGCGTTTATTATGAAAGTAGGCCGATCCCCAAATGTTATGATGTTACTTTATATAAGTACGGTGGTTATACGATCAATTTAACTTGTTTCCCTTCGGAAGATATAATATCGACGGCATCCATTGCCAGAGGTCATTGGAAAAAAGATTCCGACGGGATGGTTTGCCTGACGGACGGTTCGAACGGGACCGTCATGAAAGCGACGATAGAGAAAGATTCGGTACTCCGCTTTGTTTCGGCTTTTGACGCTTTAATGAAGAAGCCTTTGGAAAGAACGGATCTTTATGTTCAAGATGACCCTTATCTGAGTCGGGATTCTGTCAGATCTTTCATACGAAAACATCAGCGGCGGCCGATTGTAGAAGCCGGAAACCTTTCAGGTCATTATGGCGATACGACAAAGCCTTATTCTTTATTTCTGGAATTAACCAAGATGCACAAATACCGTTTGTACATGATTTCTCGTTCGAATTTGCTTTCTACCGGTACTTGGTGGCGCGATAAGAATCTGATCATTTTGACCGACAGTACGATGAAGCAGAATTTTTACGGTCTGATCGGAGAAAAAGGGATTCAGAGTATGGTTTTCCCGGGCGGTAACAGGGGGCAGTATCTGCCCAAATTGGATTGACGATTTGTCTTTTGAAGAATAGAGCTGGCAAATTGCCGGCTCTATTCTTCATCTGTTCTATCTGAAAATAGAGTCAGGTATTACGGATCTGAATGAGAGAATGGCAATATTTACAGTATTTCCATACTCCAATGAATAATCAGCACAATTCAAAAATGGTAATTTAACGGCCATTAGTTACAGTCGTTTCCTTTTCACCATCCCCGCCACCCCTTTCTCCGTCTTGACGAGCTCGTACCGGTCGAGCCTCTCGTACAGCTCTCCGAGCGTTTTGCAGCCGTAACGCTTGATGCGGTACTTGGGCATCAGCTTTTTGAGCGCCGTTCCGACCTGCGAGAGCGGCACTTCGTCCTTCCCGGCAGCGGCCGTCTCGAATGCCTCTTCGAACAGGGGCATGTCCCGGCGGATAAAGTGCTCCGGCGTGTTCGGCGGCAGCTCCGGCTCGACTCCCTGCTGTTGCCCGGCATAGCGGAATTCCCGGCACGAGGCGACCAGCGCCTCCGGCGTCTTGCCCTCTCCGTAGCCGAGTACCGTGAGCCCGGCCTCGCGTATGCGCTGAGCCAGCATCGTGTAGTCCCCGTCGCTGGCGGCAATACAGAAACAGTCTATCCCGCCTCCGTGCAGAATATCCATCGCGTCGATAACAAGCGCCATATCGGTCGTATTCTTGCCCGCCGTATAGCACGGAGCCTCTACCAGTCGGAACGAGTATACTTTGGCCTCCTTCTTCCATTTGGCCAGTGTCCGTCGGGTCCAGTCGCCGTAGATGCGCCTGATAACGAGCGCGCCGTATTGCTCCGCAAAGCGCACGATCTCGCCGATCCGCTCGTGGGATACGTTGTCGCCGTCGATCAGTACGGCTACCGCAGGTTCGTTTTTGGGTGTCATAATATCCGAGTTTCTTACAAAGATAGCTTAGTCCTGATTTACGAGGATACGTCTTCCTGCTTTATACGGTTTTATTTACCCGTCGTATCGTTTTTTTTACCATTGATATAAATATACCAGTTTGTCAATGAGTCGGATAGACGAAATTTATCTACAAAAAAACAATATATCCCCGGCAGCGAATAGGTAAGATCACTGAAAAAACAATGATACATTTGTTCCCGAACAGCTGCATCGAAGCATTTCTCGTATGAATCCATTCAAAGCATACCCGATGAAAAATTGAATTACGACCATACTGGCGCTTGGACATTTGCCTTTTGCGGCAAGGAAACGTACGAAATGAATTCTCCGGTTTCGTGAGAAGAACAAGTCACCGTATCGTTTACCGATAAATCGAACACTACTCGCCCCTTTTTCGATCCGATCTCGATGACCAAGGCACGAGAGAAATCGCTATCGTCGATCTCTCAGCTCTGTTTCGACACGGACGACAGCCTGACCGTAAGGCATAAGTCCGAGAGCGATACGATCCTGCGCAACGATTACTACCGCGTGGCGGTCTCGCTGGCCGGACTTATCGGCAAGAACGTGAGCACCACGATCACCGTGGCCGATTGAGAACCCCCAGCCACACAGACGATCGGTATCGGCGCATAGCCATCGTCTTTCGATTCATTCCGTCTTCATTTCCCATTGTTTCATTCCGGACCGGGGCCCGAAAGCCCCGCCCATAACCTTCGCTTACTATGACAATCCGAAAATATCTGTTTCAGACGTTTCTCGCACTCTGCTGCACACTGGTAGGCTGCCTCTCGGCCCACGATGTGCCCGTGCCCGATACGGAGCGGGAGGCGACCCTGACCCTGCGTTTAAGTCCGGAGGCCATGACCCGCAGCGGCGACGGCACCGTACAGGAGAGTGCCGTGCACGATCTGAGCCTCTACTTCTTCCACAAAACGATGCCCGAAGCCTCCGAACGTCTCTACCTCGAAAATCCCGGTGGCCGCGTTTCGCTGAGCCTGCCCCCGGGCGATTACGAACTGTTCGCGCTGGCCAATACGGGAGGCGATCCGGGCGAACTGACGGCCGAACGACTGGCCGCCTATACGCTGCTGCTGCGCAACGACGAGGAGCTCGCCCGAGGGGGTATCGCCATGTCCGCCCAGCAAAACGTCCGCGTGGAAGGAGCCACCGAGATTCCCCTGCGGCTGGAGCGATGCCTCGCACGGCTCGATCTGAGCGTCTCGCTCGGAGAGGAGTGCCCGCCGGGCCTCGAACTGCATTCCATTGCGCTGCGCAGCGTGCCGGCCACCCTCGCGCCCTTCGCCGACAACCGACCTGCCACGGAAACATTGCTTTCGGGCTTCGACCAGCAGGAAATCACGGACAACAGCGTACCCGCCCGCACGTACTACCTGCCCGAGAACCTGCGCGGCACGAACCCGGCCGTCACCGAACCCCGGCTGCGGGACATGGCCCATGCCCCCGAAGGAGCGACGTTCGTCCATATCCATGCGAGCTTCATGGGCGTTCCGCTGAACTATTACATTTTTCTGGGCAGCAATACGACGGACGACTTCAACCTGCGGCGTAACCGTCACTACCGCATGGAGGTGACCGTCCGGGGAGTCAGCAATGACGACTGCCGCGTTTCGATGACCACGCTGTTGCTCTCCGAGGGCTTCGCTCCGGAATACGACTGCTCGCAAACGGCCGCACTAAAGCTTCTACCTTTCTGCACGAACGATCCCGACGCCGCACTCTACCTGAGTTACGAGCTCGTCGAGGGCACGGGCCGCGCCCTCCTCGACGGGAGCGACTTTCCGCAGGGGACAAGACGACGGGTCGTGAGCGATACGCCGCTCGAGGTGGGCTATACGCAGTCCGAGCCCGGGGACATGCGGATGCGCTTCACGCTGAGCGATGCCTACGACAATCCCGTGACGGTCGATGCCTCGACCGTATTCCGGGCGGCCAATCCGCTTACGGTCGCTTACGGTACGAGCAAGGTCGGCATGGTGGCGACCGTCACGTTCCGTATCGGCGAGCCGGGTTACACGGGCCGCTTCACGATCGCCTACCGCAACGTATCGGGTTCGGGGAGCGTCTCGATCGACGGGGCGAAGATCGTCTCGGGAGGCAGTAAGACCACCGGCTACAACACGGCCACCGGCCTGAGCGTTCCGGTCGACATCACTCCCTCGGGCGATTACCGGGGACGGTTCACGATCAGCGACTCCGGCGGCCACAGCCGTACATACGAGGTGTCCATCGCTTCTGGGGTCCGGGATATTACGGTCACCGAAATCACCCAGTAGTGCTTAAATCATTGTAACACATAGAACGTTTTATGACGCTTTTCCTCGATATGTCGATGAGGTATTTGTAACTTGCTGCCAGTCAGTTTATTTTGATTTAAGCAGTAAAAAGTGATTACGTGGATTATGTAGATGGAGGAAAAGATGAGGATTTAACGTATTTAATTTTTGTTTGTAAAGAATAATGCAAGTTCTACACTGAAGAATGATAAACCATTATTATCAATTTTTAAGATAAATATTGTGTTCTAGGGCAACCGTGTATCGAACAATGCCTTTAATTTCTACTTCATTTACATGCCTATTTGTTTAGTTCGCAACCTTTTGCATGTCTATCTCATTGACAGATGACAAAATCTCAATATCGTTTAATCATAGAAATCAATATTATTGGCCTCTTGGTTCTCTGTATCCTCTTCCTTGGACATTGTTATAGTCTCTATTTCTTGTATTACCTCTTCTATCTGCTTCTTCTCCTCGTCGCTGATAGTCTCACTAAAATCAGTATCCAGAGACTCTCCAGCAATCAGAGCCTTAATCATCTCTATATAAGAAAATTGAATCTCAGCTGTTCCCTTAAACATGGTCACAGCCACATCACCTGCGTCGTTTTTTTTGAATACTAATTGCATATCTCTTAATTGAATTTTTTCAAGTTATATTTCTTAACACGTTTCTTTATCGATGCTTTCCCTCCATCGGTCTGGTCGGCTATAAGGTCAAGCACCTTCTCTCCGCCAATCTCACCCTCCAGCGAAGAAGATCGTATGGTAATCTTCTTGCCGTCATTCTTGCAGAGCACAATGGTTTGCGCATCAGCCATCATAGGGATGGTGGCGTTATGGCTCACCAGAATCACTTGCTTCTTATACTTTACCTTCTTGATGGTCTGAACCAACGCCTCGTTAATGTACTTCACCGCCAAGTTATCCTCAGGCTGGTCAATAATGATGGGGGAATTGCCCGCATCATAACCTAATATTAAGTCCAGCAGAATGGCACTCTTCCAACCTGGACTCATCTCGTAGAAGTTTCTGTCATCCGAAGAGACAATTTTATACGATGTATGGTCGTTTTTGCGCAGGTATTCGTAAATCAGGTCACCCAATTCTCTGAAGCTACTCACCTTTGGACGCAGTTTGAACTTCGATGAGAACAAGTTGTCTGGCACCACGTCGTTCATATTTCTGAAAGTGGAATTTAAATACTTGTTCAGTACTTCTATCAGAACCCCTTCATTGAACTTGAATGTGTTCTCTATATACAATGTATGACCAGTGGCCTTCACCTCCTTAGTGGTGAACGCCTTGTCTATCTCGGTTAGTTTCTGCTTTTGCTCCGCAAAGCGGCGGCTGTAGTTCACATAGTCCCGTAGGTGCTTCATCAAATTTTGTCGGTTCTTGATATTGCTCTGGTTCTGTCCCTGTCTTTCCTGTAACTCATTGTCCTTCTCCTCTTTATGTTCAGTGAGCAGTTCATTGACTTTGTCAAACAACATAGAACTTTCCCTAGCCTTTATCAGTTCTCTCAGAATCAGCTCTATCTCCTTGCTGATATTGCAAGTGAAAGGATTATCATTCACCCGCTTCTCCAATTCTTCCAGCATTTCCACATCAGCCTCGTAATCCTCCGCCGAATAGTCGCATTTCGTTCTCTCTTCGGGTTTGGGCAGCAACGGCAGGAAGATGTTGCCCTCTATCTTGCCCTTCGTAATCAGTTTGCCTGGATGCGGAATGTCTTTCAGCCAACGTTCAATCTTCTCAATGTTATCCACGCACAGCAGCATCTCGTCTACAATGCATTTCAGGTCTGCGAGCGTCTTGCTGATCTGACGTTTCACAGTGTCATCGCTGGGGAATGCCTTTTTCAGGATGGGTATCTCGTCAATCGAGGCCTCGTCATTCCTGTTCACTAGGTCTGCTATGAAATTTTGGTGGATATAATAGGGATGAATCTCCGAGGGGTTTTTCACGTCAATATGCTCCACCCCAAACTTCTTGTATTCTGAATTCATCAAATCTTTCTCAAAGAACTTGTTCACCGAGTCCACAAACAGCGTCTTGCCCGACGATGAACCGCCAATCACTACATTCAGACCCTCGCTCAGCATCACGTCTATGTCAATCAGTTCGTTTTGAAGTTTCACCCGTCCAATGTGCTCGCACTGTATGTGAGGTTTATCTTTTTGGTAGAAAAGGCGCGAATTCTCCGACAGCGACAACCTTACGCCATCGTAGGTGGGTTCCGCCATCATCCATGTGGGTACAAACGGTGAAGCCTCCGTTGATTTCGGTTCAGGATAATTACTAGGCACATAGTTGTCAGAGCAGGTAAGCAAGTTCACAAACTCCGCTATGCCAAGCTTTTGAAAATAAGCTCGCGTGGTATCCAGTCCTTTGTCCTCACGTGCCGTGAATCCGTCAAACTGGTTGTAGTAGATGCTACGGCTAATTGCATTGTCCACCTTCTCATCGTCATGCAGAGAGTAGTTAAACTGTCCGTGTTGCTGACCTGCGTGTGGCAAAAGCATAAACTCAAAAGGGTCGAAGGCATTAATTACCTTTTGTATGTCGGGAATTGATTGGTCTGTTCTGCAGGGCAGCTTGTTCTCATATAGTTTGTCCAAAATATCGTTCAGTGTATCAATGTTCTCCCTCGTAACATCCAAGTTGAAATAGATATGGCAGTGGAAGGCCTCTACGTCGTCGTGGTTCTTTATGTGCAGTTCTGCTCCCAACAACAGGTTCACCCCGACTGCTTTGGCAGCCAGATATACATCCCTGTTTATGGTGTTATGGTCAGTAAAGCTAATCAGGAATGGCTCGTCGCCGTTATACTCCTTGATTTTCCTTACCAACGTCACAATATCATAGTCTGTAGTGCGGTTGTTCGCGTCGGGATAGGTGTGGATATGTAAATCAATATATACTGGCTGCATAGTCTTCGCCTCCTTTCGCTATTCGTTACAACCTTTAAATTCATCTTCAAAGTAAGGGATGGCCCTATACTTCATAACTTCCAGAAAATAAGATCAACAAATCTTTAATCGATTAAGTCTTTTTGCATTAAAAATATGAAATATGAGAAATAATTTGTAACAGTTGATGGATTTTCATGAGCGTATACTACAGCTGTGTTTAGGAGGTTTGAATTGTGTATCCATCGTATTTCCCGATTACGCTTTCTACCGTTTCCGTTCATTCAGCGGATTATCCAGTTCCGTTTGCAGACGAGCGAGTTCATCGCCCAGATTATCTGCGATCTGTACGGTCGAGATCATTGTGTCGCGGATATCCCGAAGTAGTCGGATACCGACAAAAACAAACACCCGGCGTATGTCGCTTTTATGTGTCGATTGGAATTTACCGGGAATTTAATCTCACACAAAAGTTGGTAATGACACTATTTTTATGCATATTTGCAGTGTAACTTCAAAATCGCATAAAGAATATGAAGGATCAATATATTTACAGATCGATATCCGATGAGGTTAAAGAGGCATTCCGCTATTTCTCCGTCATTACGATCACCGGACCGCGTCAGTCGGGCAAGACAACCTTGATCCGTAACTTGTTTCCACAGTTACAGTATTATTCGCTGGAAAACCTCGACGTGCGGAATTTTGCCGAGAATGATCCTGTCGCTTTTCTGAACCAGCATGTCGAAGGAATGATTCTCGATGAGGTGCATAACGCGCCTAACCTGCTGTCCTATATTCAAGGTATGGTGGACGAAGATCCCACCCGGCGGTTTATTCTTTCAGGCAGTTCGCAGTTCGCCATGCTGAAGAAGGTTTCGCAGTCGCTGGCCGGGCGTACGGCCGTTTTCGAGTTGCTACCGCTGGCCTATTCCGAGATACATGAGCAGGCCGCCGAAAAAACGCTTGATGAATTGTTGTTCGACGGATTTTATCCGGCGATTTATGCCGGGCGGAATATTCCGAAATACCTTTATCCGGCGTATGTAAAAACATATCTCGACAAAGACGTGCGCGATCTGCTGCAAATTAAGGACATGATGCAGTTCCATACGTTTATCCGGCTTTGTGCCGGGCGTATCGGTTCGTTGTTCAAGGCATCGGAATTGGCGAGTGAGGTGGGTGTAAGTTCGAATACGATCGCTGCATGGCTGTCCGTTTTGCAGGCATCGTATATCGTAGTTTTACTGCCTCCGTATTTTGAGAACACCCGTAAACGGCTGACCAAAACGCCCAAACTCTATTTTACCGATACGGGGCTTGCCTGCAGCCTACTCGGCATCGAATCTCCGGTGCAACTTGCACGGGACAAAATGCGTGGCGCATTGTTCGAGAACTTCGTGACCATGGAGGCTTTAAAACAGCGATATAATCAGGGTAAGGAGAGCAACCTTTATTTTTACAGGGATTCGAATCAAAACGAGATTGACCTGTTACTCCGGAAACAAACCGGATTGTATGGCATCGAGATCAAATCGGCGATGACCTATCATACGGAATTTGAAAAGGCACTAAAACAGATGAATAAATGGATCAAAGAACCTGTAGCGGGTAAAGCCGTCATTTATGCCGGTACGTTGGAAAACAGTGCGGGAGAGATCAATCTGCTGAACTATTCTCATATGGATACTGTATTGGAATAATATTTACACGATCAATTAAACAAAGCAAGGGACACATGGAATCGTGTGTCCCTTGCTTTATTTTCAGTGCCTATCTTATTCCCCGTTTGGGTTTAGGAGGTTTCGGAAAGTGGTGCTGACGACTTTGTTTTTCCCCTGCATCAGCCGGAGCCAGACTTGTCTGCTTCCGTTCTGTCAGCGGATCATCCAGTTCCTTTTGCAGACGAGCGAGTTCATTGCTCAGATTACCTGCGACCTGTACGGTCGTGGCCATCGTGTGGCGGATGTCCCGGACGAGGGTCCGGTCGGATAACAGTCGCCCAACCCCAACGTAGAACATGGCCCTCTCGCCCACAGTCCCTCCTCCTTCCATTTCAAAACTACCGGTAGTACCGCAGTTGGCACGGAATCGGACATTATTCGTGCCGCGCCCCATACGATCCTCATACCAGATATCTATATCCTGACCAAAATAATACTTACGCTGTTGCGGAGTGGAACCTGCCGCATCGATAACACCGATGATCATATGTTCCTCGTTATAGCGACTCACACCCCAATGCGGGCCGAGAGTCTGTTGCAGACGACCTTCGATGAACGAGATACTTTGCTGCATATGCTCCTTCCATGCCTGCTGCCTCTGTGCGATCGCCTCTTCCAGCCGCCATTTATGCGCAGCACCTTCGGACGTGGCAAAGTAAGCATCGTTTCGCACCTTACGTTGCTTGTCGTCGACGATCCGGGTGTACTCCCGGTTGAGTGCATCGATCTGCTCCCGAAGCTCATAGCCTTTCGAGTCCCTGAGCTCTCGTTGAAAACGGTAATCGCTCTCGAGCTTATCCAAGGCGATCTGCTGCGTGCCTTTCTCCACGGCGATCATGTTGCGGAGACGGTATACTTCTTTCAATAAATCCTTTTTCGTCCACATTGTTGTGATATTAATAGTTGGTAATCATCCACTCCTCCTGCTTGCGCCGCTTTGTATTAGATGCAGTCACGGTACGCTGTACGGGACGAATCGTCCAGCCGAAGCGTCCGGCATACTCGCGGATCAGGTCATGGGGATACATCGTCAGCATGAATTTCCCCTTTATTCCGGAGAGCACCTCGAGCAGGCGGTTCAGGTTATCTTCGTTGAACATTCCCGTATAATGGCCCATATTGGAGCCCACATAGGGCGGATCCACGAAATGAAAGGTCGTCGGGGTATCGAAGCGGGAGAGCACTTTCAGGGCGTCGTCCTGCTCGATGGTGCATTTTTCGAGTAATTCCTTGAGTTCGGGAAGAAAACGGTCTTTGGCTGCGAAGACTCTGGCACCGCTTTTTCCCGTAGTACGGGTATACGAAAAGGAAGACGAAAATACGCCTGAGAATCCCAGCCGGCTAAGCACTCATACGGCCCAAGCCCGCTTGACCGGACTGAAGTAGTCCGGATGCCGGTAGATGAACCAGGCCACGTCGTGTTGTTCGCGGCTGTGGGCCGTGCGCAGCACCTCGAGGCGCAGGGCGTCGAAGTCCGCCACGACGGTACGGTAAAAGTTGACCAGCTCGCCGTTCAGGTCGTTGATCACATTGACCCGCACGGGACTCTTGGCGAAGAGCAGGGCAGCACCGCCGGCGAAAACCTCCGTATAGATATCATGTTCGGGAACGAGCGGCAAGATATCTTTGAGCATGGACTGCTTGCCGCCGTAATAACTGATGGGTGTTTTCATAATGCATCGTTATCAAATGGTTCGACATGATTTTGACCGCGTATCGTTTTCTTGTTCGTTTCTATCAAGACGGCGGTCATCGGAATACATGGGCCGGATCGTACTGCATACTACTTGGACTTGGATTTAGAAGATGAGGGAATAATGGCCGCCTTGTTGATACGGCGGTAGATATCGATCATGTCCAGCGCGGCTTTCAGCCGGACCAGATCGGCGGCCTCGTACAAACGCAGTCCGTTTTCCTCATAGCTGCGCAGCAACCCCTTGTGGCGATGTTGTTCGACAACGGCAGCATCCATGCGCAATACATGGCACACCTCTTCGAGCGTCATGACCAGGTCGATGTTGCGTATTCGACAAATGTAGGTCAGTACCTCGAGCATCAGCAAACTTTTACGATGGACCTTGACGAGCATCGCAAAACGGTTGCGCTCCAGCACGATTACTTTACTGTTCTTTTTCATGGAAATGGTTTTTATTATTTCTATTGCGATTTCGTTCTTCTTTCCGATAATACTCGCTTTGCAGGAATCGGTGGACATCAGAAGCCATATAGTAAACCTTGCCGCTGATACGAAATCCCCTCAGGTTGCGGCTGCGACGCCAGCGTAGCAGTGTGCGGTCGCAAACCTTCAGCAGCAGACGCATGTCGCGGTTGTCGAGCATCTGCTTGCCTCCGATGGTAGTGAGCGACTCGATCTTATGCTCCAACCGATCGAGACGATCGAGGAGCCTTTCGTGCAGCATCATGAATTCTTCTTTGCTCATTTCCATATGCATCCGGGGTTTTAACGGTTGGCAGGTCCCGGGATCAGTTCCATCGATCCCGGTTTGCAGACCACGATTTTTTTCTCTTTCATAAAGCGGATATAACTTTTGGCCGTAGACTCGGCCACGTCGAGCATCCGGCAGATCGCCTCACGCAACTCTACGGCAGAGTATTCGCTCCGCTGACGGAAGAGTTCTCCGGCCAGTGCCCTCAGTTCCTCCTGTTTACGGTTCTGCTGAGCTTCAGGACTGCGCTGGCCACGGCTTACGTGCATCGCCCGTTGCTTATCCCAGCCGAATTCGAGCAGCGGAACATCCAGCGGACTGCCATCGCGCACCTTGAGCGTTTTCAGGCAGCACAGGTCGCGTTTCTCGTCCCGTTCGATGGAAAGAATGGCGGCGGCCTTACGGCCGATCTCCGAACCGAGGTATCCGCGGATTTTCATACCGCTGGGGACAAGGTGCAGCACAACCACAATACAAGTGTTATAAATACCGGCCAAACGGTAGAGTTCTTCGACCAGCTCGACGCTCTCGCTCTCGTCGTTGACCGAGCGGATCAGGTCGGCAATGCCGTCGATCACCACCAAGTGGATACCGCCGTATCGATAATAGTACCGGTCCATGCTCCGCACGATGGCCTGCAGACGATCGCGCCGCGAAATGCAGCTCAGGCAATAGCCTTTGAACGATTCCGGAGGCATGGTGATGCCTGAACGGCGCAGGATCACCGATATGTTTTTGTAGAGCTGAGGTAGCGACTGTTCCGTATCGTAGAGCAACACGGCATGGCCGGCCTCGTTACCGGCCACCGTCGCCCCCAACGTATCGGAGTCTGCGTTCCCGGCCAAGGCTCCGGCGATAAGTGCTCCGGCATAGTGGCTTTTCCCACTGCCCTCGCCGCCCGTGATGCAGAGCAGGTTACCCTGCGTACCGAAAGGGACGCCGCTAATGGAGACGATGGTACGCGGCACCTCCGGCGGATGTACGGGATCCACTTCGCAGGGCTTGAGCATGGCGAAGGTCTCCTCGTAAATACGGTCCAGAAAACGGACGAACAGTTCGCGGAACTCCTCCCCGCTATGGCCCAAACGGAAATAGTCGGAGATGTCTTTCTCTCCCTTGACCCCCGACAGGGGCAGCGCGAGACGCTTGACTCCGTAACGGCGCAGCTCCTGCTCATGACGGCAGGCACTTTCTATTCCTACGGAGTCCATATCATAAAGTAGGACGATGTGCTTGAAGCGGTGCGAGAGCGAACGGATCAGGGCTGACGGTACGGTGCAGGTTTCGCTGCCGAAGCATACGGCATAGAACCCGTGGGCAGCCAGCGAAAGCACATCCTTTTCGCCTCCGGTCAAAAAGAGCGTATCGCCACGCACTGGCAGTTGCTCTAACCCGAAGCAGTAGTTCTCACCCGGATCGCCGCCATAGAGAAAGCGCATTTTATCGGCCATAGGACGGTAGAGCTTGATGTACTTCGGAAAGACATATCCGAACAGAGGCATCTGCTCGAAAGAACGCAGTGTAAAAGGCTCACCGTCCTTATTCCGGCTGCTGTACTCTCCGACAGATACTACATGGTAGCGGTCGAGCGTGCTGCGCCCGATGCCGTATTGCATCCAATAGGCTGTCTCTTGTTCGGAAAAGGCTTTATCCGCATAGCGGTACGGGCGGCTCACACGCTCCGGTGGTACGGGTGTAACCTTACGGGCTATGACTTCATTGGATACAGCGGCCGAGGGCCTCTGGCCGCTTTCCAGCCCCAGATGCAGGTCTGAGTCGATGATCCGCAGGATCTTGATGAAATCCTCCGGCCGGGCACAGTCCAGCGAGAAGAGACGCCCCACGAAGGCGAAGCAATCGCCGCTATAGTCATCGTTTCCAAAGTCCTTGAGCCGGTACTGACGGCTGCGTCGGTCCAGATATACGTTGCACGAGGGCTTGGTATCCTTATAGAGCGGATTGAGAAAGTTGCGACCTACACGCCACGCCCCCGGGATATAATGCCGGAAGACGTCCAAACCGTTATTTGTTCGGCTTAGCAGCGCGTCTTTGCTCAGCATAGAGTCGTTGGTTTTCGAGCAGATCCCGCAGGTATTCCTCGTTGCTGCGGATCAGGTGGTTTCGCAACATTCGCTTGATCTCCTTCACCTGATAGTAGACCTGGCGGTCCAAGCGCGAATAGGTGATTTTCTTAGCGGCGCGAAGTCGCTGGAGCGTACGCTCGCTGATCTTGAGGAACGTACAGGCATCGTAGTTGTCGATCCACATCTCATCGTCTGCCGACGGGTCGTGCTGCCGTTTTTGCTGCTCCTCGATAAACTCCATGATCTTATTCAGGTCGCTTTGCAGCTTACGAAATGCCGCCGAGTCGAAAGTGATAACTTCCATAACCTTCGCTATTTGAAATTACTTACAGCAAAGGTTTGGGTTAGATCAAGGCGATATACAGAATACGGTATGGATTTCTGTCGAATATTTTTACAACAGACTGGTTCTAAAAAATATAGAATGCAAAAGAATGTCCATCTCTTTACGTATATGAAAGCGATTCATACGCAAGAATGCATATTAACACATTAACTGTCTGAACAATGCACTCAAAATACAGTAATATGCAAACAAATCAGGGAACAGGTGTAAAAGCTGACCTGTTCCCTGATTTTCGAATTTTAGCGGCTCGATAGATTTTTTAAGTCGGTCGTATACCCATAACTGGTGTATATGTCGATCCGATTACCGTTTTATTTTTGTCCGTTTCATTTTTCTCAGGAGTGCATCGGTCATACTGTCGAGATAAGGTGTGGGGTCGTTACGCAGCCTCATCTCCCCGAGTGTGCGGCTCAAGTTGGAACCCAAGTCGATATTGAATACCTGTTGGATGTAGGCCGCCAATTTTGTCATGGGGATATTCCCGAAGGAACCTTTGGCTTGCCATGCGAAGATAATTTCGCACAAGCCGGTCTTGCTGTCCTGCCATGTCAGCCTTTCCATGTGAGGCTGCGGTCGACAGGCCGTCTGTTCTTCGCAGCGGATCATCTCAATGGCTTTGTGGCATACTACGGCCACATTTTTTTTCAGCCGCCCCACCACCGGTGGTATGCAGGATTTGCTTCTGTAAAGCTGTAAACTCCAAGCGGGTGTAACAAAGTACACGCATCAGGTGCGGAAATGAGGTTTCGGTATCGCAGAGCGAAGCGAGTGCCGAAACGAAATCATCGTAAGCGGCATCGAGGGCGATGTCTGTAAGAACATGGTTCCGTGTAGACTTTTCGAGCAGGTCGAACAGGGGCAATGAGGTTAGTGTTTTCATGATAATTGAGTTTTAGTGTTTGTTTTAGTTATGACAGGGGGCATATAGGTATATATATACCTATATGCCCCCTGTCTCAAATCTAAAATAACCAAAGCGGTAACGAATACTCTGATCAAAATCAATCTTAATCCAATCAATAAAATGTTCTTCTGTCTGCTTAAATAAGACACGAACCACCAAACAACAGCCAATCGAAGACTTTTGTATACAAAAAAATAAGAATAATTTGTGTAAATAAAAAAGAATATTTATATTCGCACTGTAATAAAGGTTCTTTGAGACAGGTTCGGACAAAAAATGAACGCTTAGTTTCCAAATCGTTACCTGTCAAAAAAGATAAAATAGAAAGTATTTGACTCTCAGATATATAGCGGAGTCGGGTTCGAATCCCGTCCTCTCCGCCAAGAAATTGAATGGAATTCAGGAATGCCCGCATAATCGTCGATTATGCGGGCGTTTTTTCTTTGGGCGGTTGCAAGAGCATGAACATACATGCAATTAGCAGTGAAAAATTGGTGTCGTATGCCATGAACTGGACGGTGACTTGGACTGGCGAAGCGGGTGCGCATGCAAGGAATCCGACGGTTAGGGATGATGCGGGAACGAATCGAGTGAATCCGATGCGAAAAACCATTGCGTTTCTGCCGCTCGACGGGGGGCTGATATAAGAGAGAATTGCGAGTGGCCTTCCATCATCCGTCCGCAATATCCGGGGCGTGCGAAACCGTATGATCGGACCGGACGGGAATACGCTCGTTCCGTTTGGTTATATGTTTTTTCACTGTCTTTTCGGGGCGCGAATGTACGGCCCGGACGCCGTCGGGGGGGGCCGACGGACAGAAAGGAACGCTTCTGTCCCGTGACGGATCATTCCGCTCCGGTCTGCCAACCGCCGCCCAACGCTTTGTAGAGCCCTACCAGAGCAAGGTGCTCGTCTCGCACGGCGTTGCTCAGTCCGATCTGGGCGTCGAAATAGCGCCGTTGGGCATCCAGTACGTCGATATAGTTGATACTGCCGGCACGGTATTGCAGGTGGGCCAGCCGAACATACTCGCGGGCTGCGTCGCACAAAGCGCCTTTCAGGGCGGCCGCTTCGCGGACATGTCGGTAGGTGGCAACCGCGTCGGCCGCCTCGCGGAAGACCTCGAGCACTTTCTGTTCGTACTCCAGACGCGCCTCGTCGTAAGCTGCCATGGCGGCGCGGTATTTCGCCTGCTTGCGGCCGAATCCGAAAACGGGGGCGGCGAGATTGCCCGCCACATACGAGAAAGGCGAACGGAGAAAGTTCTCCAAAGCATCATTCTCCCATCCTCCCGTCAACGAAATGGTAAGCAGGGGGAAACGGTCGGCATAGGCTATGCCGACAGCGGCCATGGCTGCCCGTAGCCGCTGCTCCGACTCCTGTACGTCCGGCCTTCGCTGCAACAGCGCCGAGGGAAGCCCGGCCGGCAGACTGTCGGGCATAAGGGCCTGCGTATTCATCCGGCTGCGCACGATCTCCCAGCCCGGATATTCGCCCATAAGCAGCGAAATGCCGTTCTCGGCGAGTTTGATGCGATTCTCCAGTTCGGGAATGAGCGCTGCGGTCGTAGCGTATTCCACCTGTGCCTGCTGGTAGACCATTTCGGAAGTCAGCCCTCCCTCGAAGCGCAACCGGGCCTGTTCCACGCCTTCGCTGCGTGTGGCCAATGTACGTCGCACGACGGCCAGTTCGTTATCCATGGCGATCAGCTGGAAATAGGCCGTGGCTACTTCGGCCACCAAGGACATGCGCATCGCTCGTTGGGCTCCGACCGAAGCCAGATATTCCGCATTCCCCTGCCGCCGCGCCCAGCGCAATTTTCCCCACAGGTCGAGTTCCCACTCCGCCGTCAGTTTGGCGCCCAGCTCCGGGTCGCGGACAGGCGATTCGCCCGAGTAGTCGTTCGTTTCGTACTTTGCGTAGACCGGAGCGCTGAACACGGGCAGTTGTTCGGCTTTGCTCACCCTGTAAAGTTGCCGCATTCGCTCCACGTTGGCCGCCGCTCCGAGCAGGTCCTTATTGTGAGAAAGCGTCCGCTCGATGATCCTGCACAATAGCGTATCGCCGTAAAACTGCCACCATTTCGTATCGGCGACCGAGAGCGTATCCGGTCCGACATCCGCCATCCGTTCCGGAAGATTCAGCTCCGGGGCTTTGCACTGGCGCACGGCGGAACACGAGGACAGCCATGCGACGGCACCGAGAAGGCAGAAAAATGCAAGCGGGTTCCGTTTCATCGTTTCAGTTTTGCTTTGATCCGGTAAATCCATACGAAGAAGAAGGGGACGAAGACGATGCCGACGGTAATGGCGACCAGCATGCCGAAGAAAACGCCCGTCCCGATGCCCTGCCGGCTGGCCGATCCCGGACCGGAAGCGAAAACCAGCGGCAGCAGCCCGAGGATGAAAGCCAGCGAGGTCATGACAATCGGGCGGAAACGCAGATGCGCTGCCGTCAAGGCGGCCGTCACCGTATCTTGTCCCTTTTCGACCGCTTCCTTGGCGAATTCCACGATCAGAATCGCGTTTTTGGCTACCAGCCCCACGAGCATTACCAGACCGATTTGAAAATAGACGTTATTCTCGAGGCCGCACAGCCAGATGCCCATGTAAGCCCCGATACCGGCTACCGGCAGCGAAAGCAGGACGGCTACCGGAATCCACCAGCTCTCGTACTGTGCGGCAAGGAACAGAAAAACGAACAGGAAAGCCAGCGCCAGCACGAAACCGGTTTTCCCGCCTTCGTGTTTCTCCTGATAGGAGAGACCGCTCCATTCCACCCCGACCGACGGAGGAAGGTGTTCGTGGACGACTTCCTCCAATGCCTTCATGGCCTGACCCGAACTGTACCCGTGGGCCGCCTCGCCCGTGACGGTGGCCGAGTTGAACATGTTGAAGCGTTTGATCGTGCCGGGTCCGGTGGTGTAATCGGTCGTTCCGAGCGATGTGACAGGAATCATCGTTCCGTTCGAGCCGCGTACGAAGAAAAGGTTCAGGTTGTCCCGATAGGCGCGGTAGGGCGCCTCGGCCTGAATATAAACCCGGTAAATGCGGTTGAACATATTGAAGTCGTTGACATAAATGGAACCGGTGAACGCTTTCATCGTAGAAAAAACGTCGGAAAGAGTGACGCCCTGCATCTGCGCCTTGTCGCGGTCCACGTCGAAATACAGTTGCGGAATGTCTCCCTGCATGGACGATGCCAGTCCGGTAAGCTCCGGGCGTTGCCCGGCATAGTGCATCAGCGTATCGACCGCGCGCTGCAGCTCTTCGTAGGTCATGCTGCCGCGGGCTTCGAGCACCATTTCGAAACCGCCCGAAGAACCCAAACCGGGGATGACCGCGGGAGTCGAGAGGTAGACTTTGCTCTCGGGATATCTCGACAGTTCGGTCCGCACGCGGTTCATCACCTCGTCGATTCTCTCCGACTGCCGTTCGTTCCATGGCTTGAGAATGACCGTCAGCAGGCTGCGGGCCTGATTGGTCCCTACGCGGGCGCTGGAACCCGTGACGTTCAGCACGTACTGTACGTCCGGTTCCGCCGTCAGGAAAGCCATGGCCCGGTCCGTCACTTCCCGGGTGCGTTCGATGGTTGCCCCTTCGGGCAATTCCAGTTCCACGGTGAAGTAACCCTGATCTTCCTGCGGCATGAAACTGCTGGGCACGAGTCGGTTCATCATCCAGATGCCGACCATGATGATTCCGAAAGCGGTAAACATACGCCGCGAGTGTTTCAGCGACGCGCGGATCATACGACCGTAGAAGCGGTTGCCTGTGGCCAGTCCGAAATTAATCCGCCGGAAGAAACGGTTTTTGCGGCCGGAGCCCGGTTTCAGGAAAAGCGAACACATGACAGGGCTGAGCGTCAACGCCACGATCGTGGAGATCACTACCGATACGGCGATCGTGATCGTGAATTGGCGGTAGAGCTGTCCCGTGATCCCGGACAGGAAGCTTACCGGCACGAAAACGGCGCAGAGTACCAGCGACATGGCGATGAGCGCCCCTCCCAGATTCTTCATCGCTTTTTTTGTCGCTTCGCGCGCGGGAAGGTGCTCTTCGTGCATGATGCGGTCCACGTTCTCCACCACCACGATGGCGTCGTCCACCACGATGCCGATGGCCAGAATCAATCCCAGCAGCGTCAGCATATTCAGCGAGAACCCGAAAAGCATCATCACGCCGAAGGTGCCGATCAGAGAGATCGGCACGGCCACAACGGGAATGATCGTTGCGCGCCAGCTTTGCAGAGAGAGGTAAACGACCAGAATCACCAGCAACAGGGCCTCGAACAACGTGCGGTAAACGTGATGGATCGACTCCGAAATATACGTGGTCATGTCGAACGGGATGTTGTAGGAGATGCCCTCGGGAAAACTCAGGCTGATCTCTTCCATCGTCTCCCGGACCGATTCGGCGACCTGCATGGCGTTCGCTCCCGGCAGCATGTTGATGTTCAGTACGGCGGCGTTCCCGCCGTTTATGCCGCTCTCGGTATTGTAGGACGAGGCTTCGAGCGAGATACGCGCTACGTCGCGCAACCGGATGATCGAGCCGTCCGGATTCGCCCGGATTACGATCTCCTCGAACTGACTGACCGACGAAAGACGGCCTTGAGCGGTGATGGGGATCGTGATGTCCACGCCTTCCATCGGCGCCTGTCCCAGCACGCCGGCGGCTGACTCCCTGTTCTGGTCTTTTAGGGCCGCTTGCAGATCGCTGACGGTGAGCCCGAGGTTGGCCAGTTTATCGGGCTGCACCCATATCTGCATGGCGTAATAGCGGCTGCCGACGTTCGATACGCTGCCCACGCCCGGAATCCGGCGCAACATGTCCAATACGTTCAGTGTGGCGTAATTGCTCAGGTAAATCTCGTCGAATTTCGGGTCGGACGAGAGCAGGGTAATGGTCATCAGCTTGCTGGATGCCTGCTTTTCCACCGAAATGCCGTTCTGCACCACTTCGGCTGGCAGACGCGATTCGGCCTGTTTCAGTCTGTTCTGGATATCGACGGCCGCCAAGTCCGGATCGGTGGATATATCGAAAGTGACCGTGGCGGAGAAACTGCCCGAGTTGGAGCTGGAAGACTCCATATAGATCATGCCGGGCGTACCGTTGAGTTCCTGCTCGATGGGAGTGGCCACGGCCTGAGTGACGGTCTGTGCGTTCGCTCCCGGATAGGAGGCCGAGACCTTCACTACCGGCGGCACGATTTGCGGATACTGATCTACGGGCAACAGTACGAGGCCCACGATCCCGACGATGACGATAACGGTGGACAGAACCGTGGAGAACACGGGACGATCGATAAAGAAATCCAGTTTCATAGGCTATTCTTCCTTTTCGGTTTCTTTCCGGACGGCTTCCCTTGCGGGTTGTACCTTCATCCCATGCGAGAGTTTGTGATATCCTTCCGTGACGATGTCCTCGCCCTGAACCAGTCCCCGCTCGATTACGATGCTGTTGCCCAATTCGGGCCCTGTTTCCACGAAACGCTTCTCCACGATGCTGTCCGGGCGCACGACGAAAAGATAGGCGCCGCCCTTCTCGATCACGAGCGCCTTGGACGGTACTACGACGGCGTTCTCGCGGACGTCGAGCAACAGCTTGACTTTGGTGAACTGTCCGGGCAGCAGGACGTGTTCCGGATTGGGCATTTCGGCCCGGACGGAAAAAGTGCCCGTCCTCGGGTCGACCTGGGGGTCCGCGAAATCGACGAGGCCGCGGAACGGGTATTGCGAATCGTCGGCCAGCGTAACGGTGATATAAGGGTCCCATTTGCGGGTGGAGTCCTTGTGACCGAGGTTGACGTTGCGCGCCTTGCTGCGCAGGTAGTCAAGCGCCGTCATACTGAAATCCACGCGGACCGTGTCGCTTTTGACGACGGTGGCCAGCAGTGACTGTCCTCCCGGACCGACCAATGTGCCGATATCCGCGCTGCGTTCGGATATATAGCCCGAAATGGGCGATCGTACGGTCGTGTAGCCCAGCGTCATCTCGGCTTGCGTGAGATCGGCTTCGCTGACTTTGACGTCCGCCGCAGCGCTTTCGTAAGCGGCGATCGCATTGTCGAGATCGAGCTGGCTGGCGGCATTTTGCTCGTAAAGAGGCCGGATGCGGTTCAGGTCGCGCTCGGCTTTCAATGCCTGCGCACGGGCTTTGTTCAACTGAGCCCGCGCCCGGTTCGCCCGGGCGCGATAAAGTTTCGGATCGATGACAAAGAGGGTCTGTCCTTTGTTGACATGGGTTCCTTCGGCGAAAAGCATCTGCTCGAGATAGCCTTCCACACGGGCGTGGACTTCGACGAACTGCTGTGCCCGGATCCGTCCCACATATTCCCCGTATATGTTCACGTTGTCCGTAGTCACCGGTTCGACCGCGACGATCGGGTAGACGGGTTGCTGCGTCTGCGGACGTAACAACCAAATAAGCAGGGCCGCAACGGCAGCCAGTGCGGCAACCGCAACGATCCACTGCCGGCGGGTGAGCTGAATTCGGACGCGCGACAACCTGCGGACGGTCTCTTTCAGCTTTTGTGGCTCGGGAGAAAATTTAACTTTCTGCATACGCGATGTTTTCTATCGTCCGGGGGAGTAGGAATCCGAAAGACTGAACAATACCCCCCTGAACATATGACCATATTTTTCCGATGCCTGCGATAAGGAAATGCCGCGCGGAACGGATAAGCGGGCGAACGGGCGCGTGTCCTGAAAAACCGTCCGGGATTCCGGGACGCGGCGTCCAATGCCGGGAGAACGTACTGCGACGACCGAAGGAACATTCGCAATTCGCAACACGACCCTATTACCCGTGAATTCCGATACTCGCTGCATACGTTGACGTCGCAAAAATAGATGTGTATAATAACTTCTGCAAACGGAGAAATATTGCTTCCCCCGTCAGAAAACGGATTTTTTTATGCGTATTGTTCTGTAAGGAAGGTCGTTTCTGGGTGCGACAAGATAATCGGGAAAAGTTACGACGAGATACGCGTATGAGGACTGATGCGGCAAGGGGCGTTTATGCGAGGCGGGGAAACCTGCCTGTTCTGGGGGGTAAAATCTGGTTGATATTGTATTGTTTGCGGCGTTCTTTCGTGCAGATGACCGTGTGCCGCTACGGAGCGTATTGCCGTCGATGGAAAGTCGTGCGGTCGTCGATTAAGTCCGGCGGTTTACCCGGATATCCGGAGTCGACGTACAGCGGACCGGGGCTTCGGGGACTGCACCTCCGCGACGGAAGATCTGCGAACGGCCGGCGTACATTCTTTATCCGAAAATGGGAACCGTACAGGTTATTACGGGAACGGGAATTGTACGTCGCAGCGGAGAAAGTCGAAAATACTTTTATGAGAGGAACATGCCAAGGGAACTTGTTCTTTTGACCATGTTTCGACAGTCCTGAAAAAGCGGAAGGACCTTCCGCCGGCTTGCTGCAGTACAAAACGGCATCACGGGTTTGCAAGATTCTTTGAAAATGGAACGAGGTTTCGGATGCGGCTTCCCGTATGAACCGATCAATGTGTTTGTTGCAAACCCGATTGTATGTCTCTATGTATCGGCCTGCGGATACCCGGGTTGAAAAATGTCCGATGTGTCACGCTTTTTGCATGTCTCCAATCGTCTGAGGACATGACTATATCTTTTTAATACAATAATTATTATGGAAACAAGTATCTGCATCGGGAAAAGAGGCTTATTGTCGGTATTCGTATGCCTTTTCGCCTCCGCGTTTTTATCGGTCTCCTGCGCTGAAAACGACACGGAAAACTCCCCTTCCGGGGAGACCGCGTCCCTGACCGTTACGCTGAACCGGCAGGCGGCCGGCTCCAAGGCTGTCGTTCCGTCGGACGGCGCGGGAGCCGAAGACCTGGAAAAAGCCGAAAACACGGTCAAGAACGTGACGGTATTCGTATTCAATGCCAACGGTACGCTGGATAAGAAACAAACCTTCGCTTCGTCGAGCTTCTCCGAGACGATCACCGGGCTGATCGCCGGAACGAAGAAAGTCGTGGTGGTGGCGAACGTTCCCTCCGGCGTCGCTTTCCCGGACGGAATCAATTACAGTTGGTTCGCCGATGCTCGGAATGCGATGGATCTGGAGACCCAGTCTCCGCAAACGAACGGACTTTTCATGAGCGGGGAAGGGACGGTGACGCTCTCGGCCAATTCTACCGCCGCGACAACCGTATCCGTCAGTCGTGTCGCCGCTAAGGTCAAACTGGGAACGATCACCGTATCTCCGGAAGCCGGGCACGATCCGGACAAATTCGTGCTGAGCCGGGCGGTCGTCATGAAAGCACGCGGTTCGGCCACGATGGGGCTTCCGTCGGTCAACACTCCGGAACTGTTTTACGGCGGCATGGCCGGAGACAAAAGCGCCGAAAAGAGCTATCTGTCGGAGACCATATCGGCAGACGATCATTCGAACCGTTATTTCTACGTGTTCCCGAACGACAATACCGGAGGCAATGCCACCCTCATTACGCTTGTGGGAACTTACGACGGACAACCCGCCTATTTCCCGTTCCGCATCAACGACAAGCCTGGGAGCGACGGTGCTACCAGCGACGGGACCTTCATTCAGCGCAACCACGTCTATACGGTCAATGTGACGCTCAAACGGCTCGGAGGCGGCAGCGCTGATCCGGAAGTGCCGGCCGATCCGGCGTCTCTTACGGTCACCGTCGAGCCGCAGGAGTGGGCGACGGAACTTGTCCAGAACGTAGAGTGGTAGTCGGGGAAAGGATTGTTCGGTCCGGAGCCTGTCCCCGAGAGTATCGGCAGCTATGTTCTGCGGGGTAGGCTCAGAACCGTCTAAACAATACGGATCGTGAATACGGCTCGATATCTGTTCTGCGGAGGATGGCTGTGCCTCTCCCTGTGCTGTCTGTACTGTTTGTCCGGCTGCATTCGGGAGGATCGAGGCGACTGTCCTCCGGAAACGGAAGACAGGTTCGTCGTACTGAAGATTATGGACGAAACCACGGGGCGGGATATCACGGAGACCGGGGAGGCGGGCAGCGCCGTGTTGTATCTGTTCTCTCCGGAGAGGTATTTCGTCGGCCGAGCTTTTGTGACCGGGGAGCAGATTGTGCACCGTGTGCCGGTCCTGTTGCCCGTCGAGGCGCTCGGTCGCTGTCATGTCTCGGCATGGACCAATGCGGGGGCGGGCCAGTTGTTCCATTCGCCCGCCCAAGGGAGCGGGATCGAAGAGCGGGCCGTTTCGCTGATCGAGGGAGAGGATGCTTTTCACGGTACGCCGGACGATCTGTTTTTCGGACATGCCCGGCTTGCCCCGGTAGGAGCGGCCGGGCCCGAGGTGATTACTCTGGCCCGTAAGAATGCCAGAATGCGCATTACCGTGCGAGGACTGGACCGGCGTATTCTTGAGGACCGCTATTACCTCACCGTGGAGATACCTAACGACGGCTACGACTTTGTCGGAAACCCGACCGCGGGTACGGCCCGGGTTCGCAGGACCGGCGCGTTCCGTGATAACGGGGACTTCTCGACCGACGAAGCGTTCAATCTGATCCATACCGATCCGGCCGTCTCTCCGGCAGGCGGCGTGACGGTGAATCTGTATGAGAAAGCGCTCGGTCGGTCGGCCGACCGCCTGATCGCTTCGGTGACCGACGACGACGGCCGTCCGATCTCGCTGCCGGCGGGCCGGACCGTCAATCTGTTAATCGATCTGAATGAAGGCGAGGGCTTGTCCGTCTATACGGAAATCACCCCATGGGATGAAATATACCAATGGGATATTTGGTAACGATAAACGGGAAACAATGAGCAAGTATGGAAATAACGATAGGGATGATCCCGTCCCGGAGGAACGAAGCTCTCGCTTTCGGCCGCCGCTAATTGCATGGCTGTCTGTCTTGTTTTTCGCGGCTTGTACGAAGATGTCTCCGGAAGACGGCGTTGCAAGGCACGACGGGACGCTGGTACGCCTGACGGTCAGCCTGCCGCAACCGGCGCTTCCGACAAGAAGCGCGGGAGCCGGAGATTTGTCCGGGGATGCGGAAAACCGGATCGAGGACGTGATGATACTCGTGCTCGAGCAGGAAAACGGCAAGTACGTGTATCGCTATATGACAGAGGGAGAGAGGCTCGAATCGACCGGAAACAGCGCTCAGTTTCAGGCCAAGCTCCTCAGTACGACCAAGCCGGTCAAACTGATGCTGGCCGGCAATTACGGCGATGCGTTCGCCGCTTATGCGCCTTCGCCGGGCCGCTCGGAGGCCGAGGTCAAGGCCGGAATAGGATGCTCGTTTACGGGAGCCGCTCGGAGTCTGCCCATGTACGGCGAGATCGCCGTTCCGTCCGGACTGGAGGCCGACCGGGAAAATCGTTTCAGCGTCAAGATGCTGCGGGCCGTAGCCCGGATCGATGTGGAGAAAGACCTGACGGCGGATTCGCGGTCTCTGCGGATCGAAAGCGTCCGTTTGTACCGTCCGAACGACAAAATCCAGCTTGCGCCCGACGAGTCCTTCGCTCCGGAGTCGCCCCGGGTCACCGCGCCGTCGGTATTCGCGGGCGCGGTGAAATCCCAGTCCCCGGTCGTAACGGAGACGAGCGAGCCGGACCCCGTGTCGGTCGCCGGAATCTATGTCCCCGAGGCCGACGAGGTGGCCGATGCGGCGGCACGACTGACGGATGCGACCTGCATCGTCGTAGGGGGATATTACGACGGACAGTCCCAGCCTACTTATTACCGGGTGGATTTCGATCCGGGCCTCGAGGGCCATCCGTTCGGCCAGATACTGAGGAATCACAGGTACGTTTTCCGGATCAGAAAGGTAACCGGTCCGGGGTGGAGCGATCCCGGTCTGGCTGCCGTGAACAAGGCGACGAGCATCGTTGCGGAGATCGAGCCGTGGGAGGACTTTACGACCGAGATGCATTTCGAAGGAGACAACTATATCGGCTTGTCATCCCGTAGCGTGACGCTCGGCTATCCGGCGGGAAAAGCCGACACGGTGGACGTTCAGGCAACGTTGCCCTATACGATCCAGTGGCTGGATGCCTCCGGCAGCCTTGTCGGCACGGCCGTGTCGGGCGTCGGCGCCTCGCTGCCGGGAGACAACGGCTTTACGGTCTCGATCGGACGGAACTCCGGCGACGCGGAGACGGTCACGCGATTGGTCTTCACTACGACAGCAGATAACCGCACGCAAAGCGACGTGACGGCCAGGCTGCGGGTGACAGCCGGACGTTGGACGCTGGATGTCTCGGTAAGGCAGGAGAGTCCGGAGAAATACCGCAAGCGCTTTATCCGAGTGCTGTCGGTGACGGAAGTGGGCTCGCTCGGAACGAACAACCCCGCGGCGGCAAGCGGGCAGCCGCTGCGAAAGATATTGGACAATGCGAAAAACTTTTCGCCTTCCGGCACGGTAATCGTCGGGGGATTCTCTTTCTCGGAGGCTTCCCGCACGGAGATGCAGGCCACGAGCGCGGGCTCCGGTTCCGATATATACCGGAATGTGAAAAACACGATCAATACTCAGGATGTCATTTACCTGACCTACAATACCTCGATTTCGGACGATTTGGCCCAGGTCGTGCTCGCATGGCTCCAAGGCAGTCCGAACCGGGTGCTGATCGTGGGGACCGACACCGAAACGACCAATGCAAACTTGCGCAAGTACCTGACTAAGGACGGAACATGGAAATATTACTATCAGAGTCCCGCCGTCGGAGGAAAGTTCAAGCGCGCGGCGCAGACGGACGGCAACAGGCGCTTTTTCGCTTCGCCCTTCGGGACGGTGGCCGAAAACGCGCCGATCGCGAAAGCCGACGACTACGCGGCCTATTGCTCGGACTATCCGTCGGATGTGACTCCTCTGGTGGTCAGCGATGCGGCCGGCTACGAAAAGGCGATGGTCGTCGGAGTCAACCGGCGAGCCCGCATCGTGTATCATGGCGACGCCAACTTGAACCAGAACGGCCGGTTGAGCTCGCAAGCCAATACGGACGGAACGGTTACGACGGATTTCGACCGGCTGACGGCCAATCTGTGGGCATGGATCGTGGAGCAGGTGTGCGGCCAAGAATGACCGCCTGCCGCGGTTCTGCCCGTTCGTATGGAAGCCGGGAACGATAAAAGCTCTGAATAATGAATGTGTTCATATCCAATCGGGTAGTCCTCGCCCTGTTGTGCTTGGGAGCGATATGGGGCGGTTCGGCCGCCGCGCAAGAGCGGCCGATCGGACCGAGGAGACCCCTTCCTCTGCTGGAGGTCAAGACGAATGCGCTGTACTGGGCGACATCGTCGCTCAACGCCGGTTTTGAAACGGGTTTGACTCCGGATATTTCGCTTGTGATCGACGCAGGATATAATCCGTGGACGTTCGGCGACAATCGGAAATTCAAGTTCTGGCTGCTACAGCCCGAAGTCCGGCATTGGTTCGGCTGTCGTTCCGAGGGGCACTTTCTGGGCGTGCATTTCCTGTATGCCGGCTTCAATGTCGGAGGCGTGAAGTTTCTGGGCATGGCCGACCGGCGATACGAGGGAAGCCTGTACGGGGCGGGCGTGGCATACGGATACCGGTGGCCTGTCGGAAAGCGTTGGAGCGTCGAGGCTACGGCGGCTTTGGGCTATCTGCGGTCGGACTACGAACGCTATGTATGGAAGCGGTGCGGCCGGTATCTCGGCCGGGGACACAAAAACTACTTCGGACCGACGAAAATAGGCGTGTCGTTCTGTTTCGCAATCGAATGACCGGGACGAAAACCGGCGTGAAATCTCCGGTTCGCGTCCGATCATATCGGCATGAACCGCGACGATGGTGTGGCGGCTGCCGCATGGATTTTCCGACTCCGGCGGCCGCGCTTCGGAGTACGACGGTCTGCCGGTTCCTGACCGCGGGTGATTCCGAATCCGTGACCGTTCCGCCGCCCGGTTCCGGAGAATAGCGGTGTCGCCTATCATTTTAAAAGTGCCGCCTTATCGTTTTGAAATGGTTCGGGTTTTTCTTGCATAGGTCGAGGGCAATGTAATGCGTTGATTGACATTTTCCTGAAGTCCAATGCGCTATTGTGGCACGTTCTTGGCATTTCCAGACGCCGCTGCTGTGGCATAAAAGCCGTAAAACCGTACATGACGGTTTGGTATCCCAGCTCGCTTGCCGTAAATAATGTATGAAAAGCGCATAAGAATCGAAAAATGCCGCCGGCCCGTCAGGATGTTCGGTCTATTTTCCTTGCGCCGCTTCTCTTCCCTGCGACGCCGGTCCGGACGGGGCGACATCCGGGGCGATCTGCAAATTCTTTCAAATAATATTCGGTCATGAAAAACTTATGGATATCGGTTAGGATTACGTTGGCGATGTGCGTCGTGCTGACGGTGTGTTACGTTCTGCTTCTTCGCCTGACTTCGGCCGTTGTCTCCCCGAACGACGGGGAGGCCGCCCTCGTGGAGCTCGACGGGAAAGTGGTAGGAGCTGCCAACGTAGGTCAGGCTTTTACCGACAGCGTCTATTTCTGGGGCCGCCCCTCAGCCGTGGAGTACAACGGGGGCGGCTCGGGCGGAAGCAACAAGGGCACGAACAATCCGGAGTACCTTTCGGAGGTGGAAAGCCGTATCGAATCGTTCATGTCGGCTCATCCGTATCTCGGGAAGGCCGAAGTTCCCTCTGAGCTGGTTACGGCGAGCGGTTCGGGTCTCGATCCCGACATTTCGGTACGAGGGGCCGAGGTTCAGATTCGTCGGGTGGCGGCTTCGCGGGGCATGTCGGAGGAGGACGTGCGTAAGATCGTCGAAGCGAGCGTTGAGCGTCCTTGGCTGGGTCTTTTCGGGACGTACAAGGTGAACGTTCTGAAGCTCAATGTCGCCCTCGATAAGGCGCAGGGACGGTGAGGCGGAGCATGTGGGAATTTGCTTTACACACAATCGAATCGTTTTAATACCTGCTAAAAGTACCGTTTATGCCGAAACTGGACGGACCGGCGCGACTGCTGCTGACATTCCTGACGCTTCTCGCGATATTGGTGGTGCTCGTTACGCTATGTCGAGAGCTGGCGCCGGCGTGATGTGCTCCGTTGTACGATCGAGGACGGGGAAAGGAATTTTGGATAAAAAGAATTTTTATTGTTTTCGGAAAATATTTAATCTTGTCCTGAAATCGTTCGTTTTATGAACGGGACTTCGATGCAGTGGCAAGCAAAGAGACGATGGATGAAACCAGACAGAGTTCGCAACACTTTCTGGAGCTGATCAAAAGGTCGCACCGGGGAAAATTCAAAATCTACATCGGCATGAGCGCCGGTGTGGGAAAGACCTACCGCATGCTGCAGGAGGCCCATCAGCTGCTCGATGCCGGGGTGGACATACAGGTCGGCTATATCGAGACGCACGGCCGTGCGGAGACCGAGGCCCTCGTCGCGGGTCTGCCGCTGATTCCCCGACGCAAGCTCTTCTATAAGGGAAAAGAGCTCGACGAGATGGACATGCAGGCCATCCTGAACCTGCATCCCGAGATCGTGGTGGTCGACGAACTGGCCCACACCAATATCGAAGGGAGCAGCAATCCCAAGCGCTGGCAGGACGTGATGCAGATTCTCGACGCGGGAATCAGTGTGATCACGGCGATCAACATCCAGCATATCGAGAGCGTGACCGAGCATGTTCAGGAAATTACGGGCGTCGAAGTGCACGAGCGGGTGCCGGACAGCGTGCTGGCGATGGCCGACGAGGTCGTCAACATCGACCTCACGGCCGACGATCTGATCGCCCGACTGAAGGCGGGCAAGATCTACAAGCCGGACAAGATCGCGGCGGCGCTCGGCAACTTTTTTACGCAGGAAAACTTGTTGCAGCTGCGCGAGCTGGCGCTGAAAGAGGTCGCGCTGAGGGTAGAGAAGAAGGTCGAGACCAGCGTTTCGGCCGGAGACAAGCTCCTGCGGCACGACAGGCTGCTGGCCGTGATCGACTCGTCCGAAAAGGCGGCCCGGCGCGTCATTCGCAAGACGGCCCGCATGGCGACCCATCTCAATGCCGGTTTCATCGTCCTTTACATTCAGAGCGACAAGGAGAGCGACGACCGTATCCCGCTGGCCAACCAACGCTATCTGATCAACAATTTCAATCTGGCGACGGAATTGGGCGGCGAAGTTGTGCAGGTGCACTCCAACCGTTATGTCGAGACGGTGGTGAACGTGTGTATCGAGCGAAAGATCAGTGCCGTATATATCGGAAAGCCTCGCTTCTCCCTATACGCCCTGTTCATGACGGCGCTCCGGCTGCGCCGCTTGCTCAATCGTCTGGCGAGAATGAATATAGATCTAACCATGTTATCGTAATATGAAACTTCGCAGCAAACTCAGTCTGGGCATAGGCATCCTGTTCACCCTGATCCTCATACAAGGCATACAGTCGATCCGGTACGTGCGCCATCTGTCGGTCTCCTCGAAAGAGATTCTGTCGGATAACTACAACTCCGTACATTATGTGAGCGAGATGCTCCGCTCCCTGGACCGCTTCTCTCAGGATTCGGCCTCCCGCCGGACGCTGATCGAGGCCTTGACTCTGCAGCAGCAGAACATTACGGAGATCAACGAGCGCCAGGTTACCTCCGCCCTCGAAGAGAAGGTCGGCCGGCTCAACGATTCCATTTCCGGAGAAGAAGTTCAGCAAATACGCGATGACCTGTACCGCATCATGGAGCTGAATATGGGCTCCATTCTGGCCAAAAGCCGGGGGATGGAGAGCAGCGCGGACGAGGCGGTGCGCTGGATATCGGTCATAGCGATACTTTGTGTCCTGCTGGCGGCTCTGTTCCTGCTTTATTTCCCCTCCATCGTGCTCCGCCCCATCGACAAGCTGAAGCAGGGAATCGTCCAGATCGCCAACCATAATTACGACCAGCGGCTCGACTTCGGCAATAACCGCGAGCTGCGGGGTGTCGCCGAATCGTTCAACAATATGGCGCAAAAGCTCTCCCAGTACCGGCGCAGCTCGCTCGACCGGCTGATGACCGAAAAGATGCGTATCGAGGCGATCGTCAACAGCCTTCACGAGCCGATCATCGGGTTGGATTCCGAACGGAACATCCTTTTTATGAACGACGAGGCGTTCTCTATATTGAATCTCAAACGGGGAAACGTAATCGGGCGCAACGCCGCCGAGATCGCGATAAACAACGACCTGTTGCGTCGTCTGATCAGGGAACTGTACTCGAACAGGGAATCCGACGGGCCGCACGAGCCGCTGAAAATCTATGCGGACAATAAGGAGAGCTATTTCCAGATGGACAATATTCCGCTTTACACCAATGCCGTCGGGGAGCAAGAGCGGAATTTCATCGGGAATCTGATCATTCTGAACAACGTGACGAAATACAAGGAGCTGGATTCGGCCAAAACCAATTTCATTTCCACCGTATCGCACGAGATGAAGACCCCGATCTCGTCGATTCTGATGAGCCTCCAGTTGCTGGGCGACGCCCGGCTGGGCTCGCTCAATGACGAGCAGAAGCAGCTCGTAGGCAGCATCAAGGAAAGCAGCGACCGTCTGCTCGACATTACGGGCGAGCTGCTGAACCTGACTCAGGTGGAGTCGGGCAAGCTCCAGCTCCATCCGAAGATCGTCAAGCCGATCGAGCTGATCGACTATGCGGTCAAGGCCACCCATGTGCTGGCCGAACGTTTCCACTGCTATGTGGAAGTGGAGTATCCGGAAAAAATATCGAAACTGTTCGTCGACAACGAGAAGATCGCGTGGGTCGTTACCAATCTGCTATCCAACGCGATCCACCACTCGCCCGAAAATGCCCGTATCATCGTGGGCGCCAAGCAGCATGACAACTGGGTCGATATCTACGTTCAGGATTTCGGTCGCGGCATAGACCCGCGTTATCATAAGAGCATTTTCGACCGCTATTTCCGCGTGCCGGGGACGAAGACGCAGGGAAGCGGCCTCGGACTGGCCATCTCCAAGGAGTTCGTCGATGCGCACAACGGCAGGATATTCGTCGAGAGCGAGGTCGGCAAGGGCAGCCGCTTCACGATCTCGTTGCGGGTCTGACAACGGCCGGCCCGAGCGAAGAAAGACGGGGATGCGTCCGAAAGAGGCATCCCCGTCTTTTATGTCTTTTATGCCGGAACGGATGGCGGCGCGCTCCGGTTTTGTTCGGACGCGAGAGAGCCGTATGGGCATGCCGGCCGCGGACTTTACGGCCGGACGAAATGGAGGCTTCGGTGCTTATCCTCTTCGGCGAAGAGGATCGCCGTATTGACCAGAGACAAATGCGAGTAAGCCTGCGGGAAATTTCCCAATTGCTCTTTCGTATCGAAATCCAGATCCTCGCTCATCAGCCCCACGTGGTTGCCGTAGCGCAGCACCTCGTCGAAAAGGCAGCGCGCTTCGGCTTTCTCTCCCGTTACGAACAGGGCGCGGACGAGCCAGAACGTGCAGATCGTGAAGGCCGACGACGGCATCCCGAAATCGTCTTCGCTGTTGTAGCGATACATCAGCCCGTTGTGCATCAGGGCCGCTTTCACGGCCTTGACCGTTTTATGATAGCGTATGTCGTCTGCATCCAGAAAGCCGTAAGGTTCCATAAGCAGCAGCGACGCATCCAAGGCCGTATTGTCATAAGTCTGGGAAAAACTCTGCAATTCCTCTTTCCAGCCCCTCTCCAGCACATCCCTGCGGATGAGCCCGGCCTCCTGCTGCCAGCGCTTCTCGCAGTCGTATTTGCCCAGCATCCGGGCGATTCTGGCCCCTCGGTCCAGAGCTACCCAGCACATCACTTTGGAGGAGACGAAATGGCGCTCCTCGCCCCTGATTTCCCAGATTCCCTTGTCGGGCTTGCGCCACTCCTGCATGACGTTGGCCTGAATCTTTTTCACCAGCTCCCACATATCCTCGATCTCGTCCAGCGGTCCCGGGACCAAGCGGTAGTATTGGTAGATCAGGTCCATCAGATAACCGAACGAGTCGTTCTGCCGCTGATGGTAAGCGTCGTTGCCGATGCGTACGGGCTTCGAGCCTTTGTAGCCGCTCAGATGCTCGAGGATCGTTTCCGTCAATTGCCGTTCTCCGCGGATGCCGTACATGATCTGGAAAGAGTCCCGGTCGGCGGTAAAGGTGGACTGAATGAAGCGCATGAAGCGCTGCGCCACGCCGGGGTGACCCACTTTGAAAAGCGTCTCGATGGACATGGACGCGTCGCGCAGCCAGCAGAAGCGGTAATCCCAGTTACGCACCTTGCCCACCGTCTCGGGCAGGCTGGTGGTGAGGGCTGCCAGCATGGCTCCGTTGTAATAGGACATCAGCTTCAGTGTCAGCAGGCTCCGTTCGATCACGTCGTTGTAGAGAGTGTATTTTTTCGTCCGGTTGCTCCAGTTGAGCCAGTAGACCAGCGTCCGGCAGTATTCCAGCTTTTCCCGTTCGATGTCTACCGGAATTACCTTCTCGTTATAGGAAAGCAGAAAGAATTCGTCTTTCTCGAGTACGATCTCCCTGCTCCGCTCGATGTCCTCCAGCGGAATCGAAGAGTAGAGGTATTGCCGGTCCGTAGCGTTCAGCGAGCTGTAGCTTTCGATATATTCCGTCCCGACGTTGCGGATGGTCTTTCCCCGGGCATAGTCCGGAGCCGGAGCGTAATGGACCCGAAACCGGGGAACGCCCCGGATACGACGTACGTAGCGGTAGAGCTCGGCCGGAAGATAGTGTTCGCTGTTCTGGGCCCGGTAGTAGGGCATGAAATCCAGTACCGTGAACTCGGCCTCGTCCGAAATGAAGTGCGTGGAGAGAATATTCGTGTGCGGAATGTAGGACTGCTCGGTGCGGTACGCTTCGGATACCTCGAAGCCGAAGCACCCTCCCTTCTCGCGGTCCAGCAGGGCTGCGAAGATCGACGGAGAGTCGAACTCGGGCAGGCAGAGCCATTCGATGTTTCCTGTTTCCGATATCAGGGCGGCCGTGCGGCAGTTGCCTACGGCCCCGTAATTGAGTCGATGGTTCATGGAGAGACGAGATTTATCGGTTTTTCGTTTGCAACAGCCTTTTTACGAAGCGGATCGCCGTCCGTCCGGGCCTTTTGCGGGACGGCTCCGAAGCGTCCGGTACTTTTTCGGTCAGGGAGCGCAGGAACGGGAGCACTCTCTCTTGCTGCGGCATGTTGTAGAGAGCCTTCTCCGAGACGCTGCCTACCTTGACGGCGAAAGAGTCGCGCGGCAGCGCCTCGAACATATCGTCGTCCGTCGTGTCGTCGCCCATGGCCAGAATGAAGTCGTAGCCGCCCTTTTCCAGCAGCCGCCGTACTTCGGAACCTTTGCTGTATTCGGGAGATTTGATCTCCAGTACTTTGCTTCCCTGAATGATTTGCAGCTTGTGCCTGAGACAGACCGAGACCAGCGCGCGGGTCAGTTGCTGGGCCCGCAGCTCGCCCAGCCACGGATCGCATTCGCGGTAATGCCATGCCAGCGCGGTATCCTTTATCTCCAGCCGCGAACGGGGGGTCTTTTCCAGATATAGGTTCAGAATGGCCATGATCCCCGTATTCCACTGCTGTCTCGCCACGCGGGTATGCCAGACTCCGTTTTCCCGGTAACGGGCTCCGTGCTCGGCAGCCAATGTCACGGGCAGTTCTCCCAGCCATCGCTCCAGTGTCGCCTTGTCCCGCCCGCTGTTGATCACGATTCGGTTTCGGGTATCGCCGCACAGAAGGCGCAGCGTATCCAGAAGCTCCGGTGTCGGACTGGCTTCCTCGGGCCGGGCGCGGATCGGAGCCAGCGTACCGTCGTAGTCCAGCAGAATCAGCCGCTTCCGGGCCCGGGCGTAGTGCCTGCGGATCGTCGTCTCGGATTCGGGTGAAAGCCGTTTACGGTTCATCGCCCAGTTTTTCCGGCAGGCCGAGCTCCACTCGTTGATAAAACTTTCGGCCCAGCGGTTCACGGTTTGCGCCGAGACGATGCGCTGCATTTTCTTCAGCCGTCTCAGCTGCTCCTGCTCCGGCATCTCGAGCGCCTTCACGATGGCTTGTTCGATCTGATCCATGTCGTTCGGGTTGATCAGCAGCGCGTCGCTCAGCTCCACGGCCGCTCCGGCCATCTCGCTCAGGATCAGGACTCCGGGGTTGCCGTCCTTGACGGCGATATACTCTTTGGCTACCAGGTTCATCCCGTCGCGCAGCGGGGTGACGAGCGCCACGTCCGCCACGTAGTACATGGCGACGAGCTCCTCGAACGAGAATCCGTGATAAAAATAGCATACCGGAGTCCAGTCCATCGTGGAGTATTTGCCGTTGATGGAGCCGATCTCCTCGTCGATTCGGGTCTTCAGTTCGGCATAGCTGCCCACATGGTCGCGCGAAGGGACGATCACCATGGAGAGAGTCGCTTTGCCTCTGTATTCGGGATGGCGCTCCAGAAAGGACGCGAAGCCGTGCAGGCGGTGCAGGATGCCTTTGCTGTAATCGAGGCGGTCTACCGAGAGGATCAGCTTGCGGTCGCCGAAAAGCCTGCGGTATTTTTCGACCGCGTCGCGTACCTGTATTTTCGACGCGGCCTTATGGTAAAGGTCGTAATTGATTCCCATCGGAAGCGCGTCCACCCGGGCCGTACGGCTGCCCAGTTGTGCCTCGTCCAGCCGGAACTCCACGTTCAGAATGTGCTGCGCGGCGCTGACGAAGTGGCGCATGTAGTCGGGCGTATGGAATGCGATGAAATCGGCTCCCAGCAATCCCCTCAGAAGCCTGGCCCGCTCCGGCAGGATGCGGAACAATTCGTAGGAGGGGAAAGGGATATGATGGAAATATCCGATGCATAGGTCGGGCATCGCCTCGCGCAACATGCCGGGCAGCAGCATGAGGTGGTAGTCCTGCACCCATACCCTGTCGCCGGGTTCCACGACACGGCAGATCTCCTCGCAGAAGCGGCGGTTCACCTCCCGGTACGCCTCCCAGAAACGGCTTTTGTAAAGCGTATAGGCATAGAAATAGTGGCACAGCGGCCAGATCGTGCTGTTGCTGTAGCCTTCATAGTAATTTTCGATTTCCGCCTCGGAAAGAAATACGGGATGGAAATGCATCCTCCGCAGTTCGGAGCCGATCGTTTTCCGCTCCTGCGGATCGTCGGTACAGATACCCGGCCATCCGATCCAGTGCTTTTCGTAAGGAATCTGCAAAGAGCCGAGACCGGTGGCCAATCCTCCCTCGCTGCGCGTGAAAGAAAGCCGGTCGCCCTCTCGGGTCATCCTCACCGGCAGTCTGTTGGATATGATAAAAAGTCTCATACGTGCTTCAAAAGCAAAAGAAGTACCGTCGGATCGGGCGTCTATTCAATCTTCAGATATATAGCGTTTTGCGTGAATGCGCTCGGGCGAAGATTCTATCAGAATGAAAAAATGCCTTTTCATTTTGATAAGTCCGGACGATGCAAGGATGACCGTGTGTTTGCAGACAACGATTTGATAGTCATGTATTTGGTTGCGTGGCGCATTGCGGTGGCATCCCGATTGTCTTGCGACAGGAACGAAAATGTGAGAACCGCTAATCGTAAACGAAAATTCAAAACGATGGATCACGATCCTAAATCAATCAAAGTCATGAAGTTCGGAGGAACCTCCGTAGGCTCTCCGGCAATGATCAAGCATGTCGCGAGGCTCATCAGCAACGAGGAGCCGAAACTGGTGGTCCTGTCGGCCATGTCCGGTACGACCAATGCCCTTGCCGCGATTGCCGCCGAATTGTCGCGGGGCAATATTTCCGGGGCTTCGGACGATATCGGAACTTTGGAAAGCAAATACCTCGAGACGGCCGGTCAGCTCTATTTTTCCGAAGGAAGCGCGGAAAAGGCGAGAAGGCATATCCGGGACTCCTTTTCCTTATTGAAAGGAGTGGCGGAACGGCCCTTTTCGTCCGTCGAGGAAAAGATCGTTCTGGCCCAAGGTGAGCTGATCGTTACGATGCTGATGCACCTCTACCTGGCGGAGACGGGCGTTCGCTCTACGCTGCTTCCTGCTTTGGAATTCATGCGAACGGACAAAAACGGGGAGCCGGATATGCGCTTTATCCGTCGAAATGCCCGTAAGGCCGTAAACCGCTACCCACATAACCGTATTTTCATTACGCAGGGATATATCTGCAGGAATGCGGCGGGCGAGGTAGACAATCTGCAACGCGGAGGCAGCGACTATACCGCGTCGCTGCTCGGGGCGGCGCTGGATGCTTCGGAAATTCAGATATGGACCGATATCGACGGATTGCACAACAACGATCCCCGCGTGGTATCGTCTACGGTTCCCGTGCGCAGGCTTACGTTCGACGAGGCTTCCAAGCTGGCGCATTTCGGCGCCAAAATCCTGCACCCCACCTGCATCCTTCCTGCCAAGCTGAGGAATATTCCCGTGCGTCTGCTCGATACGATGGACCCGTCGGCTCCGGGAACGCTGATCTCCGACTCGGCCGACGCGGGACGGGTGAAGGCGGTCGCCGCCAAGGACGGCGTTGTTCATGTCAAGATCCGCTCGATGCACAAGATTCCCGGCTACCGGTTGCTCGACAAAGTGTTCCACAGCTTCGCGCGTACTCGTACCTCCGTCGATCTGGTCGCCGTTTCCGATAACGAAATATCGTTGGCTACGGACAATCGGGAATGCTTGTCAGAGATACTCGACGGGCTGAGTCCCTACGCGGACATCGCGGTAGAGGAGAACATGACGATCGTGTGCGTGGTAGGCGATCTGAAGCGGAACGACAAAAGTTTCAGGCACAAGATCATCGACTCGCTGAGGAAGATTCCGCTGCGGATGATCTCTTACGGGGACAATTGCGACGTGTCGTTCGTCCTGCGCTGTGCCGATAAGAAAAAGGCTTTGGAGGCGCTCAACAGCTCCTGCGTCCTGCAGTGATGGGGCGGTTCCGGCGGAACGGCGTGCCGTTCCGCTTTCTGCAAGGGGGCTTACCATCCGGTTATGACGGGTGAATAGCATGCTTGTCGCGGACGATACGCTGCACGATGCGGACGGCGACCGATGCAGGCCGTCCGCTGCCGGGACGGATTAAGCCACTCCCGTAGGCCGGAAAATCTCGGAATACGGCGGCCGGAATCTCCTCCGGCTTACCATTTTGAATAATCGCTCTATCATTTTGAGAAGGATTTCGAGAGGGTGAAATATTTTGTTTGGCTGTAAGTATTTGATAATTAGTGATTTGTTGAAATAGGGTGCGGTTTGGCATTCATTTGGAAAAGCTCGGGCCCGAAAAATAGTAAAGACGGACTACGATCATGGAAGATGCAGGCGTAATACTCGTATTTCTGACGGCATGCGTTGTGCTGTTCCTGTTTTCCCGGAGCGTGGCGGATTTCGTCGATAAGTTGAACGATTATAAAAGACAGAGAAGAAAATGGTGAGTGTTGAAAACTTTAAAACGAAGAAAAAAAGATGAACGGATTTTTGCTTTTTCTACTGCTGCTCGCTCTGGGTGGGCTGTGCTATTGGTTCTACTTCAAATGTGTCGACTGGTTCGAGAAAATTTAACGGTTACGGCTATGTTCATAGGACTATTGATTCTGAGTATCGCGGTTTTCGTCTATCTGATGTACGTGCTCGTAAAACCGGAAAAATTCTAAGTGTGGAACTATCAAAACTTGTAAATAAATGAATACCGAAATTTTAGGCGTCATTCTGCAATGGGTGGCCTTGGTCGTGCTCTGCTATCCGCTGGGACGCTACATGGCCAAAGTGTACAAGGGCGAGCGCACGTGGCTCGACTTCATGACTCCCGTAGAAAAATGGGTGTACAAGCTCTGCGGGATCAACCCGGAGCAGGAAATGAACTGGAAGCAGTTCCTCAAGGCCCTGCTGATGGTCAACCTTTTCTGGTTCGTGTGGGGCATGGTGCTGCTCTGCTGCCAAGGTTGGCTGCCGCTCAATCCGGACGGCAACCCGGGACAGACTCCCGATCTGGCGTTCAACACCTGCATCTCGTTCATGGTGAACTGTAACCTGCAGCATTACAGCGGAGAATCGGGACTGAGCTATTTTACTCAGCTTTACGTGATCATGCTGTTTCAGTTCATTACCGCGGCTTGCGGCATGGCGGCGATGGCCGGGATCATGAAGGGGCTGGCCGCCAAAACCGCCAAGACGATCGGCAACTTTTGGGTATACATGGTCAAGAGCACGACCCGTATCCTGATGCCGCTTTCGCTGCTGGTCGGTATTCTGCTGATTATTAACGGCACGCCGATGTCGTTCGACGGCAAGCAGACGATCACCACCCTCGAGGGCAACGAGCAGGTGATCTCGCAGGGACCGACGGCGGCTATCGTGCCGATCAAGCAGCTCGGAACCAACGGCGGCGGTTATTTCGGAACCAACTCCTCGCATCCGCTCGAGAACCCCAACGCCTTTACCAACATGCTCGAATGCTGGTCTATTCTGATCATTCCGATGGCCATGGCGTGGTGTTTCGGATTCTATATCCGACGTAAGAAACTGGCGGGATGTATCTTCGGCGTTATGCTCGTCGCCTTTACGGTCGGTATATTCGTATCCGTTCCTCAGGAGATGGGCGGCAATCCCCATATCGATGAAATGGGCATCGCGCAGGATCTCGGCTCGATGGAAGGCAAGGAGATTCGGATCGGTTCGGCGGCCTCGGCCATGTGGGGTATGGTGACGACCGTCACCTCGAACGGTTCCGTCAACTCGATGCACGACAGCCAGACGCCTCTGAGCGGCATGATGCAGATGCTCAACATGCAGATCAACTGCTGGTTCGGCGGCGTGGGCGTAGGCTGGATGAACTATTTCGCCTTCCTCATCATCGCCGTCTTTATCAGCGGGCTGATGGTGGGCCGCACGCCGGAATTTCTCGGGCATAAGGTCGAGGCCCGCGAGATGAAGATCGCGACGATGGTCGTTCTGATGCATCCCTTCCTGATTCTGGTCGGAACCGGCATATCGTCGGCGATCGCGGCCGCCAATCCGGAAATCGGCTGGCTGAACAACCCGTCGTTCCACGGACTGAGCGAGATGCTCTACGAGTACACGTCGTCCGCGGCCAATAACGGCTCCGGCTTCGAGGGACTGGCCGACAACACTCCTTTCTGGAACATATCCACAGGTATCGCGCTGATCATGGGACGCTATTTCCCGATCGTGGGACAGGTAGCCATCGCCGGCCTGCTCGCCTCGAAGAAATACATTCCCGAAAGCGCCGGCACGCTGAAGACCGACACGGCCACTTTCTCGCTGATGACCTTCGCCGTTATCGTCATCGTGGCCGCTCTTTCGTTCTTCCCGGCACTGGCTCTGGGCCCGATCGCTGATTATTTAAGTTTCTAATTACGGACTGACCATGAAAAAGAAAAATAATTCGCTGTTCGACAAACAGTTGGTAAATACGAGCCTCGTGGAGGCGTTCCGCAAGCTCGATCCTCGGACCATGATCAAGAACCCGATCATGTTCACCGTGGAACTGGTGACCGCCATCATGCTGCTGATGTTGTTCTACATCGCCTTCACGGGAGACCAGTCGCAGGGTTCGTTCGGGTACAATCTGGCGATCTTCTTCGTGCTGCTGCTGACGATTCTGTTCGCCAATTTCGCCGAAGCGATCGCCGAAGCGCGCGGCAAGGCGCAGGCCGAGAGCCTGCGCAAGACCCGCGAGGAGACTCCGGCCAAGCTGGTAACGGCCAACGGTGCCGCGAAAGTGGTCAGCAGCTCGCAACTGAAAAAGGGCGATGTGTTCGAATGCTCCGCAGGAGATACGATTCCTGCCGACGGCGAGATCATCGAGGGCCTTGCCTCGATCGACGAGAGCGCCATCACGGGCGAGTCGGCTCCGGTGATCCGCGAGGCGGGCGGAGACAAAAGCTCCGTGACGGGCGGTACGAAAGTATTGTCGGACCGGATCGTCGTCAAGGTAACCGCCAAGCCGGGCGAAAGCTTCCTCGACAAGATGATCGCGCTGGTCGAAGGCTCGTCCCGCCAGAAAACTCCGAACGAAATCGCTCTGACGATTCTGCTGGCCGGTTTCACGCTGGTATTCGTGATCGTTTGCGCTACGCTGAAACCGTTTGCGGATTACGTGGGAGCCAACATCACGGTAGCCGCTTTCATCTCGCTGTTCGTCTGCCTGATTCCGACTACGATTGGCGGCCTGCTCTCGGCGATCGGTATCGCCGGCATGGACCGCGCGCTGCGCGCCAATGTCATTACCAAGTCGGGCAAGGCCGTCGAAACGGCCGGAGACCTCGATACGCTGCTGCTCGACAAAACCGGAACCATCACGATCGGTAACCGTAAGGCTACAAAATTCTATCCCGTACGGGGCGTCGACGCGAAAGCGTTTACCCGTCTGTGCGTGCTCTCTTCGGTTTCCGACCAGACTCCGGAGGGTAAGTCCATCGTGGAGCTCGGAGCCGCGGCAGGCATGAAAGCCGACCCGATGGAAATGGTGGGCGTTCGTATGGTCGGCTTTACGGCCGAGACCCGTTGCTCGGGCGTAGACATGCCCGACGGAACCCGAATCCGTAAGGGCGCGACCGAGGCGATCCGCCGTATCGTGACCGACGCCGGACATGAGTTTCCCGAAACGATAGAAAAGACGGTACGCGAAATCTCCGAGAATGGCGGTACGCCGCTGGTCGTATGCGCCGACGAGGAGGTCAAGGGCGTGATCGAGCTGCAGGACATCATCAAGACCGGTATCCGCGAGCGGTTCGAGCGTCTGCGCAAGATGGGCGTGAAGACGGTCATGGTGACCGGCGACAATCCGCTGACGGCAAAATATATCGCGGAGAAAGCCGGTGTGGACGATTATATCGCCGAGGCCAAGCCCGAGGACAAGATGGAGTACATCAAGCGCGAGCAGCAGGCCGGCAAGCTGGTCGCTATGATGGGCGACGGTACGAACGATGCGCCGGCGCTGGCTCAGGCCGATGTGGGCGTCGCGATGAACAGCGGTACGCAGGCTGCCAAAGAGGCGGGTAACATGGTCGATCTGGACAACGACCCGACGAAGCTGATCGAGATCGTCGAGATCGGCAAGCAGTTGCTAATGACGCGCGGCACGCTCACCACGTTCTCCATCGCCAACGACGTGGCCAAGTATTTCGCTATCGTTCCGGCCTTGTTCATCGCGTCGATTCCCTCGCTGCAAGCCCTGAATATCATGCGCCTGCACTCGCCCGAGAGCGCAATCCTGTCGGCCGTGATCTTCAATGCGGTAATCATTCCGTTGCTGATCCCGCTGGCCCTGCGCGGCGTGACCTACAAGCCGATCGGAGCATCGGCCCTGCTGCGCCGGAACCTGTTCATCTACGGTCTGGGCGGTATCGTAGCGCCGTTTATCGGCATCAAGCTGATCGACATGTTAATTTGCGTATTCTTTTAATCGAGAGCAGTCATGAAAAACTTATGGATATCAGTTAGGATTACGTTGGCGATGTGCGTCGTGCTGACGGTGGGTTACGTTCTGCTTCTTCGCCTGACTTCGGCCGTTGTCTCCCCGAACGACGGGGAGGCCGCCCTCGTGGAGCTCGACGGGAAAGTGGTAGGAGCGGCCAACGTAGGTCAGGCTTTTACCGACAGCGTCTATTTCTGGGGCCGTCCCTCGGCCGTGGAGTACAACGGGGGCGGCTCTGGCGGAAGCAACAAGGGCACGAACAATCCGGAGTACCTTTCGGAGGTGGAAAGCCGTATCGAATCGTTCATGGCGGCTCATCCGTATTTATCGAGGGGGGACGTTCCCTCTGAGCTGGTTACGGCGAGCGGTTCGGGTCTCGATCCCGACATTTCGGTACGAGGGGTGGAGGTTCAGATTCGTCGGGTGGCGGCTTCGCGGGGCATGTCGGAGGATGCGGTGCGTAAGATCGTCGAAGCGAGCGTTGAGCGTCCTTGGCTGGGTCTTTTCGGGACTTACAAGGTCAATGTTCTGAAGCTCAACGTCGCTCTCGATGAGGCGCAGGGACGGTAACGAACGCCGCATTTTATGAAAAGACCGGATAAGCCATTCTGGCGACTGGCGGCATGCATGATTTGTTTCCTGATCGTTCTGCTGCTATTGGATATGGTTTTCTGAGCGCCGTTTTCCGTTAAGATTTTCGACACATGCGGCACGGAAACCCCGGTTTCCGTGCCGCAAACGGGGGCGGCGTATCGGATCGGCAAGCCTGCGAGCGGGTACGGAAAGACCCGGAACGGGCTGATAACAGGATTATCGATAACCCAAATAAAAAAGGAAAATTTAGACTATGAAACGTTTTATGATTTGCGCTCTGGCTTTGGCCGGAGTGTTGACCGCAGGCCGTGTTTCGGCTCAGGACAAGGGAGTTTCTTTCAGCGGCGGGTCCGATCTCGTCAGTGCCTATGTATGGCGCGGCGTTACTCAGGCCGGTGTCAGCCTTCAGCCCACGCTGACCATGACGGCCGGCAAGTTTTCAGCCACGGCATGGGGCTCGGTGGATTTCGCCTCGACTTCGTATAAGGAGATGGATCTGACGCTGGCCTATGCGCTGGGTCCCGTGACCCTCTCGCTGGCCGATCTTTACTGGGAAGGCGGCGCCGGGGACCGGGGACTCGTGAACCGCAATTATTTCACGTTCGACGGCCGATCGCCCCACCGCGTGGAACTCGGCGCCAGCTGGGTCGTGTCGGAGAAGGCTCCCTTTACGCTCTCCTGGTACACGATTCTTTTCGGCGCGGCCGACGTTAATGCCAAGGGTAAGCGGGCTTACGGTTCCTATTTCGAGGTGGCCTATCCGTTCTGCGTAAAAGGGATCGATATGAAGGCCGGCGTGGGCATGGTTCCTTGGAATGCCGTCGGGACTTACGGCATAGACCGCGATTTCTATGTTCAGAACGTTTTCCTGAACGCCGGTAAAAACTGGGAGATCAAAGGAGCCGAAGGTATGAAGCTGGGATTTTTCACCAATCTGATCTGGAATCCGGCTACCGAAGATGTCAACTTCGTAGGGGGCATCTCGTTCAGAATGTAGCGCGACGGGCGGAGACCGGACAATCGTCTCTCTAAGCCGCGACGATCCGGTCAATGGCGTTTCCTGCCGTCGTGCAGGCGGATCGATGCGACGATTCGCTCCGAAGGAAAGAGGGGAAGTGGAGTCCTCCGGCGAATACTTACTGACCCGCAGGCATGTCTTTGGGGGGAGCCCGGGAATATGATAAGAGACATGAACGGCTCCGTCGGGCTATCTCGTGAAAATGGCAATGTGTCACGCGACACATTGCCATATTTTGTTGTCGCATGCCTTCGGCCGGTTGGCGAACAAGGAGGGTATCGGGACTTGCCGGGTCGAGTGGGGAAAACGTATCGCGAGCTATGCGGAAAAGAGCGACCGGGCAGCCTTGTCGGAAAACTGGTCGAAGTGCCGGTTCTCCGGCGGATCACGCCCGGTCCGGTTGTGCGGATCCGGTCCGGTCTCCGGCGGAAAGCCGGCCGTATGACGTTTCGATTAAATTTATCCGACAAGGTTTGCTGTTTTTGCGAAAAACTTTTTATCTTGTAGCAAATTTCGACGCATTCGGAAAGAAAGGGGCCTTTTTTCTGAATGCGGAAATAATTGATTTGAAGGCCTCTATAAACTATATAATTACTTGCAAGGCCTGTCCGAAACTTGTATCCGGATTGAACCATTAACCTTATTATGATTATTGATATGAAACACCTGAACTTGAACAATTCGGGATTCTTCTCTGCAAAGGGAAGGCGTTCCCGTGGCGTACGCGCCGCTCGCACTTTGATGTGGTCGGCTTTCATGGTCCCGTTGCTGCTGATGGGAGCGTGCGAGGACGACCCGGAAGATTACAGGCAGATCCCTGTGCCTTCGTATCCCGAGGTCGATGTTCCGACCTATATGACTGTTGCCGTCGAAGCGTCCAACGATGTCGACATCACGCGGCAGGGCCGGTTCGAGTATGCCGTCAGCACGACCGGCACGGACCCTCAGCTCATATTGGACAAGCTGGCCGGCGCTTTCAATGCCGATTCCTGCGTGCTGACTTTCGAGTATAGGAGCGATTCGACCATACGGGACGTGGAGCTTTATTTCGCCGAGCCGCTGTCCGCGACGCGCATGATGAAGGCGAGTCCGATTCCGGCCTCCAGGGTCTCGGGCGAGGAAACTTCCGACGACAACGACGAATGGGCTAAATGGTCGGTCGATCTGGGCTTTCAGGCCATTAACATGTCGTGGGGCGCTCCGCAGGATTACCTGCGCATCGATTTGGGCCAAACAGAAGGTATCGACATAGAAATCAAGAACATTCACTTTCGTCCCAGAACGGCCGAGGAGGCCGCTACGGGCGATGTGCTGGACCAGTTGGCCGACAACAAAGCGAATTATCTGACCAAGACGTTCGAGTCGGCCGTTTCGAACGTGAACGTGACGACTGACAAGGTAACGATTTCCGGTATCTGCAGCGGCGAGGGTTCGTTCAGTCTGGTCGAGATAGCGCCTTATATGGTAGACGGCATGTTCGAAGGACATTTCGAGTCGGAATATATGATCGAAGTCTCGGGCTCGTTCACCAAGGAGCTGGACCGTTTCGTAACGCGGGGCGACTTCAAGTTCGACCGCGCGCTGTCCAAGTGGGCGATCGTCAAGCATACCGGCGAGTACGACGTGCTCGTTTCCGCTGCACGCTATGCCGATCAGATTCAGACCAAGGCTTCGGCTCCGGCAGCGGTTCTGAAAACCAAGAAGGGGCTCGGGGGCATTGCGGCCGGACAGGCCGAGTACCGGACCGATTATGCCGATCTGGGTATTTCGTGCACGGTGATCAATATTCAGCCGACTCATTTCTCGAAAACTTCGGGTGGCGGCAGCGATCTGACACACGAGTTCGGCGGCAAGACTTACTATTTTGACAAGGCTCTCGTCGAAGGAGTGGATGCCGATCTGGAAATGGCCGCTCAGAATAATCTGGTCGTAGCGGCGATCATACTGATCCCGCCTGCCAATTCGCCTTTCCATGCCGGTCATCCCGAGGACGGGACACTGATCCAGCATCCCGACTTCAACGGCGGAAGCTACACGATGCCGAACCTGACGACGATCGAGAGCGCCAACTACTATGCCGCCGCGCTCGATTTCATGGCTCAGCGCTATTGCGGCAACGACTTCTCGCACGGCCGTATCCACCATTTCATCATGCACAACGAGGTGGACATGGGTTACTCGTGGACCAACATGGGTTCGCCCACGATGGAAACTTATGTGGACACCTATGTCAACTCGATGCGTATCGCCTATAACATCGTACGCCAGTACGATCAGAACGCCGAAATATTCGGCTCGTTTGCCCATTCGTGGGCAGTAGCGAACGACGCTAAGTCCTATGTAGTGAAGGATATGCTCGACCGTATCAACGGGTACTCGCATACCGAGGGCGATTTCCGCTGGGCTCTGGCTTACCACTCCTATCCGTCGAGCCTGATCGATCCCAAGACGTGGAACGATGCGCAGGCTACGTTCGATATGGACTCGCCGATGGTGACGTTCAAGAATCTAGAGGTGCTCGACAAGTGGGTCAATATGCCCGAGCATATGTATAAGGGGACGACGCGGCGCAGCGTATGGCTGTCGGAGAACTCGGCCGCTTCGCCTTCGTACAGCGAGACGGATCTGGCCAATCAGGCCGCCTGCTTCGCCTATGCTTGGAAGAAGATGAATAAGCTGACCGGTATCAACTCGATCCACTGGCATCCGTTCGACCATCCGACCGAAATCGCTCAGCATCCCAATCAGCGTTTCGGCCTTCGCAAGAGCTGGGAGGATGCCGAAGAGCCCTGTGCCAAGAAGCCGATCTGGTTCCTGTATCAGGCTGCCGGTACGGCCGACGAGGATGCGAAATTCGCTCCCTATATCGATGTGATCAACGAGACGGCTAACGATCCGATCTCGAGTTGGGACGATATTATGCATACGGTTCTGTAATGAGTGAACCTCGGCTTTCCGCAATCCGCTGAGGTTTGCGGAGGGTACGACTTTCGTATCGGGCGCCGCGACTTTAGTCGCGGCGCTTTTGTTTCGGCGGGTTCGGAGATATGGGATCGGGTTCGGAAACGGAAACGGAAACATTCGATTAGGCTTGAGTCGATATCCGGGGAAATGCCGTATAGTTGCGCTGCCGTAAGCGATCCGGTAAAAAATTATGGGCGTATGGATTGTAAAGAAGGGTCTCGGGTCTCGGGTCTCGGGTTTCGGGTTTCGGGTTTCGGGTTTCGGGTTTCGGGTTTCGGTATCCGGTACTACTGATGTCGGGTAAGGCGATTCGCGCTTTTGCGGTAAGCCGGAAGGAGTGCGGCGACTGTTAAAAGCCGGAAAGGGGATTGGATCGGTCGGAGACGGATAAAAATAGAGAGCGGGCTGCCTCGGGCAGCCCGCTCTCCTGTTCGTCGATTCCTTGCGGAAACTATTTGACGGTGTTCATGTATTCGATCAGTTCGAGAACCTTGTTCGAATAACCCCACTCGTTGTCGTACCACGAAACGACCTTCACGAAACGCGGCGAGAGCTGGATACCGGCCTTCGCGTCGAAGATCGACGTGCGCGGATCGCCGAGGAAGTCCGACGAAACGACGGCGTCTTCGGTGTAGCCGAGGATGCCCTTCAGCTCGCCTTCCGATGCTTCCTTCATGGCCTGGCAGATTTCGTCGTAGGTCACGTCCTTGGCCAGCGTACAGGTCAGGTCGACAACCGAAACGTCGAGGGTCGGAACGCGCAGCGACATACCGGTCAGCTTGCCGTTCAGGGCGGGGATCACCTTGCCTACGGCCTTGGCGGCGCCGGTCGACGAGGGGATGATGTTGCCCGATGCGGCACGGCCTCCGCGCCAGTCCTTCATCGAAGGACCGTCGACGGTCTTCTGAGTGGCGGTGGTCGAGTGAACGGTCGTCATCAGACCCTCTACCATGCCGAACTTGTCGTTGATCACCTTAGCGATCGGAGCCAAGCAGTTCGTCGTGCACGATGCGTTCGACACGATGGTCTGGCCGGCATAGGTCTTGTTGTTGACGCCCATCACGAACATCGGGGTGTCGTCCTTCGACGGAGCCGACATCACGACGCGCTTCGCGCCGGCCTTGATGTGGGCCTCGGCTTTCTCCTTGGTCAGGAACAGGCCGGTCGACTCAACGACGTACTCGGCGCCCACTTCGTTCCACTTTAGGTTGGCGGGATCCTTCTCGGCCGTTACGCGGATCGAGTGGCCGTTGACAACCAGCGCGCCGTCCTTCACCTCGATCGAGCCCTTGAACTGGCCGTGCATCGTGTCGTAACGAAGCATATAAGCCATGTAGTCTACCGAAATCAGGTCGTTGATGCCGACGATTTCCACATTGTCCTTGGCCATGGCCGCACGGAACACCAGACGTCCGATACGTCCGAAGCCGTTGATACCCACTTTAATCTTTGACATAATCTTTACTATTTAAGGTTAATTGACTGCTCTTTTTCACCGGCACAAAAGTACGTAAAAATCAATGAGCTTCAAAATTTTTATATTAAATTTTTTTAAGAAAACACGGCTTTCGCCCCATCGTCTTCGCCTCTCGTACGGTCGCGCAGGATATCGCAGCCGTTCGTGGCGCAAGGCCGCGCAAAGGACGGGACAAAGCAAGAATTATTCCGTTATAATCCGGCCTTTTTGGCGCGCTTGGCCATGGCCGAGGCGAACACGAAGTCGTTCAGCTCCCGGTTGTCGGCGTCCAGAATATCGTGTTTGGAACCTTCCCACCACTTGCGCCCCTTGTATATGAACAGGATGTGCTCGCCGATCTCGAGTACCGAGTTCATGTCGTGCGTATTGATGACCGTCGTGATGTTGTATTCCTGCGTGATCTCGTGGATCAGGTTGTCGATCAGCACCGAAGTCATCGGGTCGAGGCCCGAGTTGGGCTCGTCGCAGAACAGGTACTGCGGATTGAGCACGATGGCGCGGGCGATCGCCACGCGCTTGATCATGCCGCCGCTCAGCTCGGCCGGGTAGAGGCGGTTCACATTGCTCAGGTTGACCCGCTTGAGGCAGAAGTTGACCCGGTCGCGCTTTTCGTCCTCGGGCATCGACGTAAACAGGTCGAGCGGCAGCCGGACGTTCTCTTCGACGTTCGACGAGTCGAGCAGCGCTCCTCCCTGAAAGATCATGCCCACTTTTTCGCGGATAGCCTTCATCTCCTTGAACGGAAGTCGGTTGAACTCCACGTCGTCGTAATAGATGCTGCCGCTGTCGATCTTGTGCAGGCCGACCAGCGATTTGAGCAGCACGGTCTTGCCCGATCCGCTCTGGCCGATGATCAGGTTCGTGATGCCGGGCGAGAACTCGGCCGAAATGTCGTCGAGTACGATGCGCCCGTCGAAGGATTTTACGATGTGTTCGGCTCGGATCATGTTATGTGAGAAGGACTTGGGTGAGAATCAGGTTGAAAATCAGAATCACGATGCTGCTCACGACGACCGCCTTCGTACTGGCGCGGCCTACCTCGAGCGAGTTGCCGTCGGCGTAATAGCCGTAAAAGCCCGAAATGGACGTGATGATGAATGCGAACGTCGACGACTTGATCAGCGAGTAAGTGATGTAAAACGGCTTGAAGTCGTACTGGATACCGATAATGTAGGAGTCGGGGTTGACCGCTCCGGTCAGAATGCTCACGACATAGCCGCCAGCCACGCCGATGATCATGCTCAGAATGGTCAGGAACGGGAAGAAAAAGACCGTGCTGACGATCTTGGGCAGAATCAGGTAGCTCGCCGAGTTGACGCCCATGATCTCCAACGCGTCGATCTGCTCGGTGATGCGCATCGTTCCGATTTCGGAGGCGATGTTCGATCCGACCTTGCCGGCCAGAATCAGCGCGACGACCGTCGAACTGAACTCCAGCAGCATCGATTCGCGGGCGGCGTATCCGATCAGGTATTTCGGAATGAAGGGCGACTCCAGGTTCAGGGCCATCTGGATCGTGATGACCGCCCCCATGAACACCGAGATGATCGCGACGATGCCGATCGAGTTCAGTCCGAGGCTTTCGGTCTCCGCCAGGATGCGCTTGCCGTAGATCGAGGCCTTCTCGGGTTTCGAGAATACCTTGCCCATCAGCAGGAAGTAGCGGCCTATGAGTTCGAACAGATTCTTCATGCTATTCTTTAATCTCCTCGTAGTCGACATAGTCGCCCACGTTCTTGTTGATCTTCTTGCGGGGCGATGCCTGCGTCTGCTGGACGGTCACGTCTCCTTCCGCCCGGGAGCGCGAGGCTTTGCGGCCTCCCCACGTATAGGTGCGCGAAAAGCCTCCGGCCTGCCCGCTCTCGGCGAACTCGCGCTGTTTCTTACGAATCCAGTAGCCGAGCGCCAGCCGCCCGACAAGCCCCATCAGGTAGATTCCGACGACGATGAAAAACAGGATGGTCAGTATCATAGCTTGCAAACGATGCCCGGGAACGCTTCATGCAAAGAATATTCCCGACAGTGACAAAGGTAATATTTAATTTCGCATTTGCGAGCGAAGTCCCGTGAAATGGACGGTTCCGCCGCGGAGACATGGCCGATCGCGGGCCTTGTCCGTTTTGTAACGCAATACGCTGCCACTGGCGAAATTATTGTGGATATTCCGCAGGTTTCGCTATATTTGCGGGACCGGATGCCCTGCGCATGCGCGAGCGTGCCGCCCGGCGCCGGAGAGCTGAAAATTCTAATTGCGTGCTACGATGGAACTGACCGAACTGACCGCCATATCCCCGATCGACGGGCGCTACCGCGACAAGTGCGAGGTGCTGGCCGATTATTTTTCCGAACTGGCTCTGATCCGCTACCGCGTGCTGGTAGAGGTGGAGTATTTCATCGCGCTTTGCGAGTTGCCTCTGCCTCAGCTGGCCGACGTGGACCGGGGCGCTTTCGAGAAACTGCGCGATCTGTACCGCGACTTTACCGCTGCCGACGCTCTGAAAGTCAAGGAGATCGAACGAACGACCAACCACGACGTAAAGGCCGTCGAGTATCTGGTCAAGGGGAAGCTCGACGAGCTGGGACTCGGCGCTCACCGCGAGTTCGTGCACTTCGGCCTGACGTCGCAGGACATCAACAACACGGCGATTCCGTCGAGCCTGCGCGATGCGTCGAACGACGTCTACTATCCGCTGCTCGAGCAACTGACGGCCAAACTGACCGCGCTGTCGAAAGAATGGGAGGAAGTTCCGCTGCTGGCCCACACGCACGGGCAGCCGGCCTCGCCGACGAAGCTCGGCAAGGAGATCCGCGTGTTCGTCGAGCGGATCGAGAAGCAGACCGCGCTGCTGCGCGCGATTCCGTCGCCCGCCAAGTTCGGCGGAGCGACCGGCAACTTCAATGCGCATGTGTGCGCGTATCCCGATGTCGACTGGGTCGGGTTCGCGAACCATTTCGTCAACGACGTGCTGGGACTCGACCGCTCGCAGACCACGACGCAGATCGAGCATTACGACAACATCGCCGCTATTTTCGATAACTTCAAGCGCATCAATACGATCCTGATCGACTTTTGCCGCGACGTGTGGACCTACGTCTCGATGGAATATTTCAAGCAGCGGATCAAAGCGGGCGAAGTCGGCTCGTCGGCCATGCCCCACAAGGTCAATCCGATCGATTTCGAGAATGCCGAGGGCAATCTGGGCGTCGCGAACGCCGTCTTCTCGCATCTGTCGGCCAAGCTGCCGGTGTCGCGCATGCAGCGCGATCTGACCGACTCGACGGTACTGCGCAACATCGGGGTTCCGATGGCCCATACGGTGGTCGCGTTCAAGTCGATACTCAAGGGGCTCGACAAGCTGATCGTCAACTTCGACAAGATCAACGCCGATTTGGAGAACAACTGGGCCGTCGTGGCCGAAGGCATCCAGACGATCCTGCGCCGCGAGAACTATCCGAATCCCTACGAGGCGCTGAAGGCCCTGACCCGCACGAACAAGCCGATCGGCAAGGCGGACATCCGGGATTTCATCGAGCGGCTCGAGGTGTCGGAGAGCGTTAAGCAGGAGCTGCGCGCCCTGTCGCCGCAAACCTATACGGGCGTCTGCAAGTATTAGCGGGGTCCGGATTTTGCAACGCAAAGCATGTTCAACCAAAACGACCAACCATGAAAAAGTACAAATGCGAAGTGTGCGGATACATCTATGATCCGCAACTGGGCGATCCCGACAACGGCATCGAGCCCGGAACGGCATTCGAAGACCTGCCCGAGGACTGGGTCTGCCCGCTGTGTCAGGAGGGCAAGGAAGTGTTCGAGCCGATCGATTGAAAACCGGTCTGAAATCTGTAACGAAGGGGCATGTCCAAAAAAGGCATGCCCTTTTTGCATTATCGTTCGCTTTTTATTCCATGTGCCCGTAGATCGAATCATAATTTTTTTGTCATAGAAGTTTGCGTACTCATGCACACAAGGAAAAACGCTTTTTTATCGCTACATTCGTAGCCGACGGGCCTTGCCAGCGGTCGATCGAAGATTTGACGGAATTGACGTTTTATCGTCTGGACGAGAGGTTCAGCGGGTTGGAGATTCTGTCCGAAGCCACGGGGCGGTATATTGCGGCCTATCTGCACCGCGACGGCAAGCGGATTCCGGTCGGCTTGATTCCGCGCGATCGGGCTCAGTCGTTGGGTATCGATTCGGCGCGGGCCGTCTCGACGCTCCATTTGGGCACCGATCGGATGATGCTCGAAAGCTATGCCTATAACTCGGAATGGGGAGGGGGCGACTGGCAGGTGTGTCCGGGTACGGGCGGAGCTCATAATTTTGTGAACGGGATTTGCAGCGCGTGCAATATGTTGCTGCCGACCGACGTCTATCCCGATTATTGCGGACGATGCGGACAGTTGGAATCGCAGTGCGTATGCTGTCCGGTATGTCATAACTTCCCTTGCTCGTGCTCTCACGGGGGAGGCGGAGAGCAGGGCGAGATCATTACCTGTACGAAGCCCGGCTGCCCCGATCCGTACCATTGCAACGGGACATGCGGCGGAGGGGCCGGCGGGGTAGATGTTCCGGTCAGTTCTTTGAAAACTCGTGCTGGGGATATCCAGCGAGCGGCTAAGGTGGCGGTCCAGGAAGTGACAAAAAGATTCGGAAAAAGCGAGCCTTTTTGTAATTGGGGCGTTAAATTGGCATTCATGGAATTAGCGAACAATTCGACAGAATTGGAGGATAAGAGGGCAAATGCAATGATTGAATATTGGCAAAATAATCCTGAGCGTTGGGTCCGTTTGACTTCTGTGGATCTTGTACAGAAAATGGCCAATAGCGGCTGGTTTGTTGTCGCAGGTTGGAAAGCTTCGGAAGGGGCGGGACATGTGGTGGTGATTGTTCCCGGGACGCTCCATTGGGCTTCGGGTGCCAAAATGTATGTCCCTGAGTGTATGGATACTGGGCGGAATATGAGAGTTGAAAAACAACCAATGAATAAAAGTTTTGGAAAAAATAAACTTCCTGATGTCGAATTTTATTACTATAAATAGACTTATGAAAAGAATCTGGTTACTAGTTATATTGTTATTTTGCTCTATGTCGTTTGGCTCCGCGCAGCATCCTATTTATTCGATGAATGATCAAGGGACAATAGAACCCCAGTCGAATTATATTGATCCGTTTTTTTTGGACGGATCAGGACACTCCTTACGAGCAGGTATATACTCAAGCTCTTGTTACGCCAGGCCTGAATCATTCGTATCGTGTAAAATTATATAAATACAAAGGATGGGACGATGAACCGGGGTATTATTATATCGTCGATATTGAGCGCGATGGCGTTTTGTCATTGCATATGGCTCAGTCTTTAGGCGGGGACAAATTCACGGTTGATGGAAATGCTTCCGATGAGTTCTTTAAACTTATCCGACTTGATGAACAGACGTATATTTTATTATTCGTTGGCTATCATTATGCGAGCGATCCGGAACAGTTGACGATTGTCGTTCTTCGAAATGACAAGGCTACTTTGGTGTTCAATAAGCATTGGAGCATTTACAATTTAAGAGAGAGTCCTTTTCTGATGAAGGTGGTGACGCAGTTTCCTTCCACGCTTCCTGTAACGATGCGAAATACGGTGTATAAAACGATTTTTCAAGAGGGTAATTTGCTGAAATGGCGGCAAGGGAAGAATTGACTTTAGGAAATCGTCGGGGCTGAACGATGCGGAGAAAGCGAAGCTTCTCTAGGTAAATTCGTTGAAAATGATTTTCTTTATGCAACGAATCATCCCGACAAGCCATGATGAAAACACTGATCCTTTCGTCGCTGCTTTTGTGCTGCGCGTTGCCGACAGTCGCGCAACACGACATTTACACGTTGAACGCTCGGGGAGAGGTGGTTGCCGATTCGGCGTTTATCGATCCGTTCGTGTGGATCAATCCGACGGTCGAGTACGAGCCGCTTTATTCCCGGACTTTGTTTACTCCGGGCTTAAGCGGGTCTTACACAGTCAAGCTGTACCGCTACAAGAATAGCGAGAACGACGGAGGGTATTTCAGCATCGTCGAGATCGATTGCGGCTCGAAGCAAGTGTTGAGGATGATTCAGACTGGTGGTTGGGACAAGTTCCACCCGGATTACTCTCCGACGAGCGACTATTACAAGTTGGTCAGGCTGGACGATTCGACGTATGCTCTTTTGTTCGTCGGTTTCAATTACGCGAGCGAGCCCGGATTGCTGACGATCGTTATCTTGCGAGGCGGTCAGGCGACACTTGTTTACAATAAGGGCCGGCATATCACTTCTCTGACGGAGAATCCGTTGAAGATTCATACGATCAGGCAATTTCTCGAGGCTGTGCCCGAGAGCACGCACGCTTCGCTGTACGAGGTGATCTATCAGGACGGCAATCTGCTGAAGTGGCGCAAGGGGCAATAGAATCTTTTACGAAGCCGCTGATCACCCGAAATTGAATGATGTAAGAAAGCTGTTGTTCCGGCTACGCTGTTGCTTGCCTTCGTGTCCGCGAATGCCCAAAGCGAAGACGATATTTTCATTATGGACGGATCAGGGCGAGATAATAGCCGATCCGAGATTCGTCGAGCCGTTTCTGTGGAGGGAAGATCTCGGGTTTGACACCGTTCGGGTCGAGAGCCGGACGATTTCGTTGCCCGGCTTTCGGAAACCGTTTGCTATCCGGTCGTATACGCTGGAAGGTTTCGAGAACGAGCCCGGCTGCTTTTGTGTCGTCGATATCGAGTGCGACGGCCGACTGCTGTTGAGGATGAAGGAACTGGATGCGTGGGACCGATTCCCGGAAAGGTTCAGAACGGATGGCGACTGTTTCAGAATGGTGTCTGGACGAGCGGACCTACGCTTCTGCTGCTTGCGGGCTATCCCTATCCGGGCGAGGCGCAATTGCTGACGATCGTCGTTCTGCAGGAAGGACGGGCGACACTCGCGTATAACGGGCATGGCGAGATCGACGAGCTGTGGAACCGGCCGTTACGGATGCGGCTGATTACGGACTATCTGGAGGCTATCTGGGAGGAGGACGATTCTTTGCCGGTGTATGCGAAGATATGGTTCGGCAACGGACGGCTCGGTTCGGACCGTATCCGCTGATGCCCGGCGGGCTCTCGGACAGAGACGGGGACGACGCGGACTGCCGGTTTTGAGGAAGCGGCAGCGGTTTTATATTCCAAACGGGTTAATTTGCTTGTTTTCGATGTTTTAGGCAGGGAATTTGTTTGAGTGCGCCGTATCGGCCGCGTGCCGTCGAGACGACGGGTACGGACCGATGTCAGCAAAAGTCACTTAAACCATTTTAATGCCATGAAACATCTGTATTTGATTCTGGTCGCCACGATGATAGCGTTGTCGGCCGCGGCCCAAGCACCCGAAGACGAGTCGACGATGACTCGCGAACAGAGAGAACAGCACCACGAGCAGCGTGTCGAAGAGCGCGCCGTGCGTCATCAGAACGAGCTGAAGTATATGGACTCGGTCGTGCTGAGCCGCAACTACAAGTTCGTTCCGAACAGCTTCCAGCAGGAGCCGGCCGGCAACATGCACCAGATTTACAGCGTACTCTATTTCCTGTCGATGCGCGGCGACTACATGGACATCGATATGCCCTATATCGTCGGCGAGGTTCCGCCTTATCATCTGACCATCATGAACTACATCACCTTCGACATTCAGAAGTATACGGCCGTGCAGGACGAGGACGGGTGGACCGTTTCGTTCATGTCGAATCTCTACTCGACCAATACCTACACGTTTACGTTCAAGATTTACTCGATCACGCGGGAGGCCGTGCTGACGCTCGCCTCGCAAATGTACCCGACGGTGACCTATAACGGTACGGTGCAGGCGATTTATTAGGCCGTTGTTATGAAAGGAATACGGGTTTGGCTTTCCGCCGCCGTGCTGTCGATCGCTTGTCCGACTTTGTCCCTGTCTGCCGGGCAGGGCGACGGCCCGGGCGTGCCGGACCGTCGCCAGCGCGTAGCCCGAGAAAGAGAGGTCCGGCAGCAGCGGTTCTCGGCGCGGATCGACTCGCTGGTCTCGTCGGGCGAGTTCCAGTTCCTGCCCGTCAGCATGATGTGGAGTCCGCGGATGCAGTCGCAGATCATCGACGGCTACTACTATTATGTCGGGATTTTCAAAGAGCAATTGCAGGTGCACATGCCGGTCGTTGTCGGACGGGCGCTGACGTACAACGCGATCGCCAATTTCGATACCGACAGCCTGTCCGGTTACCGGAATGAAAAAAACGATACCGGGTGGAAGGTCTCGTTCTCGGCCGAGGACGAAACGGGGATGACCTATGCGTTCGTTTTTACGATTTATCGGGTGACGGGCCGTGCCGTGCTGGATATGATATCCGACAGCAATCTGATTCAGTATACCGGTACGATCGTCGCGAACGATGCGATGCCCCGGTCTGCCGATCCGGCGCCGCCGATGAAAAGAGGGGCCTCCGGCCGTCTGACGCCGGAGAACGACTGATCTGATGCAAGCGACGGGCGCTCCGAAAGCGCCCGTCGCTTGTCATGGGATAAGGGCGGCTTCCCGTCGGTTCCGAGTGCGAGCATACCTGCGGCACGGCACGGGGCGTCGCCCTGCGTAGCTCGGGGACGGCGGTAGCGAAGGTCTGAGACGGCATAACCGTCCGCGCGGCGGCGAACGCTCGCAGACTGCCCGGAAAGGGCCGGACCGAAAGGTTTGCCGGTACTGCGGAATGCCTTGTCGAGAATGTTCGCGTCGCGACCGGTCGTGCACGGCAGAAAAAAACCACATGCGGTCCGGAGCCTTCCGGACCGCATGTGGCTTTTTGTTTGGGCGTCGTATTTATTTTTTTACGGAAGTCGTCGCCTTGATGTAGTGGTGATGCTCGCCGTAACGCTCGAAAGCCGCGCGGTCGAGCGTCTCTTGGTGGTCGGGGTGAGCGACGCTGATGATCAGCCGCGCGCGCTCCTGAAGCGAGCGTCCGTACAGGTTCACGGCTCCGTACTCGGTAACGAACCAGTGGACGTGCGAGCGCGTCGTGACGACGCCGGCTCCGAGCGTCAGCTCGGGCGCGATCTTGCTGATGCCCTTGTTCGTGGTCGAGGGCATGGCGAGGATCGCCTTGCCGCCTTCGGAACGCGAGGCTCCGTAAATGAAGTCGATCTGTCCGCCGACGCCCGAGTAGAACTTCGTACCGAGCGAGTCGGCGCAGATCTGGCCCGTCAGGTCGACCTGAAGGGCCGAGTTGATCGCCGTCACTTTCGGGTTCTTGGCGATTACGAACGGGTCGTTCGTATAGCCGACATCCATCATGGCGACGCCGGGGTTGTTGTCGATGAAGTCGTATACTTTCTGCGAGCCCATCAGGAACGTGGAGACCATTTTCCCTTTGTCGATCGCCTTGTTCCGCCCGTTGATCACTCCGCTTTCGACCAGCGGGAGCACGCCGTCGGCGAACATCTCGGTATGGATGCCGAGATTCTTGTGGCCGCCGAGCTGAGCGAGCACGGCGTTCGGAATCGCGCCGATACCCATTTGCAGGCAGGCCCCGTCTTCGATCAGCGCGGCGCAGTGTTTGCCGATCGCCGTCTCGACTTCGTTGGGCTCCGAGAAATGAGCTTCCTCGAGCGGCGTGTCGTCTTGCACGAACAGGTCGATGTCGTCGACGTGAATGAACGCGTCGCCGAACGAGCGGGGAACATGTTTGTTGATCACGGCGATCACCGTTTGCGCGCATTCGACGGCGGCCAGCGTCGCGTCGACCGACGTGCCGAGCGATACATAGCCGTGCGCGTCGGGCGGCGAAACCTGAATCATCGCGACGTTGCACGGAAGCACGCCGCTGCGGTAGAGCTTCTGCGTCTCGCTCAGGAAGACGGGAATGTAGTCGGCATAGCCCGACTGCGTCACCTTACGCACGTTCCCGCCGACGAAAAACGAGTCGAGCTGGAAAATCCCTTCGAACTCGGGAGCGGCATAGGGAGCCGGGCCCTCGGTGTGCAGATGGTGTATGTGAACGTGCTGCAACTCGCGGTTGCGGCCCCGCTCGCACATGGCCTTGATCAGGCATTGCGGAGCGCTGGCCACGCTGCTCAGATGGACGTGGTCATGGCTTTTGATTGCCCGGACGGCCTCCTCGGCCGTGATGAAATGGATCGGTTTGGTCATTGCGTTTAAACGGTTAGTTCGATTTGAAGTCTTAAAACATACAAATTTAAGCAATAAAAAGATAATAAAAAACGGATAGGCGCGGCCGAAATCACTATCTTTGCCCACAGAAAATCCGATCGATACCTTCCGATGCGTCGTCTGGGCAGATTTTTCAGCGGAGAGCTTACGGCGGGCCGCCTCGTTTTCTGGGGCGGGCTCGTCACGCTGCTGTATGCCGTGCTGAGCACGGGCGTCTATCATCCCGACGAACATTTCCAGATTCTCGAATACGCCCATATGAAGCTCTTCGGCAAGCCCGCTCCCGAACAGCTGCCGTGGGAGTACGGCCTGAAAATGAGGCCGGGATTCCAACCCATGATCGCTTATGCCGTCGGCAAGCTGCTGCTATTTGCCGACGTCTATTCGCCTCATCTGCTCGCTTTGCTGCTCCGGCTTTTCAGCGGTGCGCTTTCGATGTGGGCCGTCTGGTCGTTCGGACGGGCGGCCGTTCGCCGGGGATGGCTCGGACCGTCCGGGCGGAACTGGTTTCTCGGGCTGAGCTTCGGGTTGTGGATGCTGGTCTATCTGCATGTGCGGTTCAGTTCCGAGATTCTCGCGGGGAACCTGCTGATGCTGTTCGTTTCGTTTTATCTGCTTTCCGACCGTGACCGGGGAGTGTTCCGTCGGGGGCTCGTTCTGGGCCTGCTGGCCGGCGGGGCTTTCGTCGCGCGCTATCAGATCGGATTCGCGCTGCTGGGCTTCGGTCTGTGGATGCTGGCGTTCGACCGGCGCTGGCGGATGATCGCGGGCATGCTGCTTTCGTTCTCGCTGATGATCGGCGCAGGGGTGCTGTGCGACCGCTGGCTCTACGGAGAGTGGACGTGCACTCCGCTGAACTATCTGACCGAGAATATGCTGCATGGCCATATCGATACGTTCGGAATCGATCCGTGGTACTATTATCTCTATGCGATTCCGCTCGAAGGAGGGATCGTGTTCGGGGGCGTCGTGCTCGCGGCCGCCGCATGGTTCTTCGTCCGCTATCCCCGCCATATGCTGACATGGACGTTGCTGCTTTTTCTGGCTGCGCACCAGGCGATCGGTCACAAGGAGGTCCGTTTCCTGTTTCCTGCCCTGCTGTTCGCGCCTTTTTTCATCGTGCGGCTGGCCGAGAACCTCCCTCCGGATTTCCTGCGCCGTTGTGCGGTCAGGGCGGTCGGCGTCGTACTGGCGGTCGTCAACGGTATGATCATGATCGCGGCGCTGGCCGTTCCCGGAACCAACATATGCTTTTTCGACCGGGTGGAACGATTGGCCGAGAGCGGACGGCCGCTCGCCTTGGTGCATCTCAGGAACCAGAATACGTACTACTGTTATAACGAGGCGATTCTCGATTCGGTGCCCCGTCTGGTCATGTCGTATTATTGGATGCCGGCCGATGCGGCGTACCGTACGTTCGACTCGGCCGAGGAGCTCGGCCGGGGAGTCCGCGAACTGAGTTCCTCTATGGACGTTTATCTGCTGAGCGAGGACCCGGAGCCGGAAGTACCGGGATGTACGTTGCAGCGGGTCGCATGGAGCCCTTTCCCGAAATGGGTGACGACCCATTTCAACTTCAACGACTGGGCCGGGCGCAGCATTCGTACCAGGAATATTTTCCGAATCTCTCCCGATTCCCGTGCCGTCGCACGGCAGGAATAGATGCCGTTTCGACTAATAAATTTTAACATAAAATCGATTTTCAGGTTAAAATTTATTATTTTTGGCAACGGCTAACAACAATTGCTTTTCCACGATGGAGGGAGAAAACCATATTTCCGAACGCGATGACGTCGTCATCCGTTTTTCGGGCGACTCGGGCGACGGAATGCAGATGACCGGCAAGCTGTTTACCGATACGGCAGCTCTGATGGGCAACGGCATTTCGACCTTTCCCGACTTTCCGGCCGAGATACGCGCGCCGCAGGGGACCGTTTCCGGAGTCTCGGGATTTCAGGTGCATATAGGCGATCATCCGGTCTCTACCCCGGGCGACTATTGCGACGTACTGGTCGCGATGAATCCGGCCGCCCTGAGGGCCAACGCCCGCTGGCTGAAGCCCGGGGCGACGATCATCTGCGACGGCGACACGTTCAACGACCGCAGCGTCGAGCGGGCAGGTTTCCGGACGTTCGATCCGGTGACGGAGATGAACCTGCAGGACTATAATGTCGTCTTTCCGCACATGACGAGCATGACGCGCGAGGCCGTGGCGACGGTCGGTCTGGACCCCAAGGCCGCGTCCAAATGCAAGAATATGTTCGCGCTGGGCATCTGCTTTTGTATCTACAATCGTCCGCTGGACCATGCCGTCGATTTCATTCGCCGCAAGTTCGCGAAAAAGCCGGCCGTCGCCGAGGCGAACGTGCTGGCGCTCAAGGGCGGATATAATTATGCGTCCAACACGCACGCGTTTGCCAATACCTATGTGGTAAGGCCGGCGCCGTTGCCGGCCGGGCTCTATCGCAGCATCAGCGGCAATCAGGCGACGGCTTGGGGGTTGATGGCCGCTTCCGAGAAAAGCGGCCGGCCGCTTTTTTGCGGCTCGTATCCGATCACGCCGGCTACGGCTATTCTCGAGGAATTGGCCAAGCGGAAGGATCTGAACGTCAAGACGCTTCAGGCCGAGGACGAGATATCGGGCATCTGCACGGCCATCGGAGCCGCATATGCCGGCAATTTCGCCGTGACGACGACTTCCGGACCGGGCCTGTCGCTCAAATCGGAGGCGATCGGGCTGGCCGTGATGACCGAGCTGCCTCTGGTGATCGTCGACGTGCAGCGCGGAGGTCCTTCGACGGGTTTGCCGACCAAACCCGAGCAGGCCGATCTGAATCAGGCGCTGTGGGGCCGCAACGGCGAGTGCCCGCTGGTGGTCATGGCTGCGAGCACGCCTTCGAATTGTTTTCACTATGCTTTCTGGGCCGGCAAGATCGCCATGGAGCACATGACGCCCGTGCTGCTGCTTTCCGACGGCTTTATCGCCAACGGCTCGGAGCCGTGGCGGATTCCGTCGATGAAAGAATACCCGAAAATCACGCCTCCGATCGTTACCCGGGCTCCGGAGGGAGGTTTTCAGCCTTATGCGCGCGACGAGAAGCGGCTGGCCCGGATGTGGGCGCTGCCCGGGACCAAGGGCGTCGAGCACCGGGTGGGCGGCTTGGAAAAGGATTCGCTGAGCGGGGCCGTGTCGCACGATCCGGAGAATCACGAGCGCATGGTCGGCCTGCGTGCGGCCAAGGTGGCCCGCGTGCAGGATTTCATCCCCAAACAGGAGGTCGTGGGAGGGCGCCGGGGCGAGCTGCTGGTCGTCGGGTGGGGCGGCACGTACGGCCATCTGCTGACGGCCGTGCGCGAGCTACAGCGCCGGGGCGAGCAGGTATCGCTTTGCCACTTCAACTTCATTCATCCGCTGCCCCGGGGCGTGCGCGAGATTTTCTCGCGTTTCCGGCGGATCGTCGTCTGCGAGCTGAACTCGGGGCAGTTCGCCGGCTATCTGCGACAGCAGTTTCAGGAATTCGAGTTCCTTCAGTACAATAAGATACAGGGGCTGCCCTTCACTGTGACGGAGCTCGGGGACGAGTTCGCGCGTCTGTTAAAATCGTAGCCATGAACAACGAAAAGAACGATAAGTACAAATACTCGCCGGCCGACTTCAAGAGCGATCAGGAGGTCAAGTGGTGTCCCGGATGCGGCAATCATGCGATCCTGACGTCGGTCGTCAGGGCGCTTCCCCAAGTGGCCGAGGCGCTGCATTACAAGCACGAACGGTTTACCTTCGTGTCGGGCATCGGCTGTTCGTCCCGCTTCCCGTACTATATGAACACGTTCGGCTTTCACGGGATTCATGGCCGGGCACCGGCTATCGCTACCGGCGTCAAGGTGGCCAATCCGAAGCTGTCGGTATGGCAGGTGACCGGCGACGGCGACGCGCTGGCGATCGGAGGGAATCATTTCATCCATGCCGTGCGGCGCAATATCGACATCAATATCCTGCTGTTCAACAACGAGATCTACGGACTGACCAAAGGGCAGTACTCGCCGACCTCGAAGCTGGGCAAGGTGACGAAGACCTCGCCGTTCGGGACGATCGAGCACCCGTTCAATCCGGGCGAGCTCGTGCTCGGCGCGCGGGGCACGTTCTTCGCGCGCACGATCGACGTCGAGCTGAACCTGACTCAGGAGTGTCTGGTGGCCGCCGCGAAGCACGACGGGACCTCGGTCGTGGAGATATTGCAGAACTGCGTTATCTTCAACGATAAGACGCATGCCGATTTCGCGCTGAACAAGGAGGTGCGCGAGGAGAACACGATCACGCTGCGTCACGGCGAGCGGATGATCTTCGGACGCAACCGCGACAAAGGACTCGTACAGATCGGCATGAAGCTGATGGTGGTCCGCATAGGCGAGGGCGGCGTGACGGAAGAGGATATTCTGATTCACAATGCGCACGAGCCGAACCCCGGCGTGCACATGATGCTCGTGAATATGCGCTATCCGAACTATCCGGTCGCGCTGGGCGTGATCCGCGACGTGCCCGATCATACGTACGACGACAATATCGTCGATCAGTTGGAGGAGATCCGGGCGAAATCGAACATCCATTGCGTCGACGACCTGCTTCGCAGCGGGGAGACGTGGGAAATACGATAGAGGGCGTTTGGGCAGGCCGGGCCGGAGACGAGATTGCGGCCCGGGCCTGTGCCGGACGTGCGGTTCGTGAAAAGTCATGCCGCTTCCGGGTTGCGGCCGTTCTCCATGCGCCGTTGGGTTTCGGTGCGGTTGCGGGCCTGTACGTGCTCTTTACTACTGGTCGGTTGATACCGGAGTCGGGGCTATGCGGAAAGCGGAGAGAGGAAGCTTGTTGCGAGCGGGATCGGCGAGGGCAGATCTGGCGTAGCCGTCCCGGCTCGTCAGGCTCGTCGACCGAGGCGGATGCCCAACCGGGAGAGGGTGCGGTCGATCGTGCGATTGATTTCGGGCGACAATTTCAACGAATAGATCGCTCCGCCGTACAGCGCGGCGACCAGCGCGCTGCGGATCAGACCGTCTGCGATGAAGTGCCCCATCGGCGGAACGAGGGCCGACGCGCCGATACATCCGGCCGCCAGCGCGACGACGAGCAGATCGGAGAGCGCGAACGGCTGGATGCGGTAGAATTTCCAGACCGATGCGATCCGGATCGCGTTGTAGGCCAGCACGGTGATCATCGTGGCAAGCGCCGCGCCTGTCATGCCCCAGCGCGGGATCAGCAGCGCGTTCGACGCGACCGTCAGCGCGACGAGCATCAGCGAGAACGTGAAGTCGTAGCGGTATTTCTTCGACGTGACGAGGATCGTGCCGTTGAGGCCCGAGTACATGTCCATCACGCGGGCGAGGCCCAGAAACAGAAAGACGTAGCGCCCGTCCGAGTAGCTGCCCGGCATCAGTGAGAAGATATTGTCGAGGTTGACCCAAATCAGCAGGAACAGAAAGCTGCCGACGATCAGATTGACGAGCGACATCTCGCGCGAGATGCGGCGCATGCCTTCCATGTCGCGCTCTTTCCACAGGTTCGTGACGACCGGCGTGGCGACCTTGATCATCGAGCGGTAGGGCGTCAGCATGGCGGCCACCATGTAGGCCATCGTCGAGTAGACGGCCTGCTGGGCGAGTCCCCGCATGCCGGCCAGCATCGACTGGTCGATAACCGGCACGATGTACATCGACGTGCCTCCGAGGTACTGCCAGAGACCGTAAACTGCGGCGACAGACAGCAGCCTGCGCGTGCGTCCCGTCCATACGGGACGCAAGTCGATCCGGCGGGTCCAGAGCGTGTAGACGAGCAGTACGAGCGTCGGCACGAAATAGATCAGCACGTATCCGACGATGAACTGCTCGAAGTCGATCGCCCCGAGCGCGTAGAGCGAAATTTCGGCCGTGACGAGCAGCCGCAGCGCGACTTCGTAGACGAACGACGAGACGACGGTCTTGTAGAGGGCCTGCAACCAGGCCGTGAAGAAATTGAAAAAGAGCGTCGTGAAGCCCAGCGGAATCAGCAGCAGATAGTATTTCGACAGCAGCGGCGACTTTTGGGCGTAGTACTCCGTGACCGGCTCGCGGAAGATCAGAAAGAGCGTCGTGAACAGCACGAAACCGAGGCTGACGCCCAAGGCCGTCCAGAAGAAAAAGCCGTTATGCCGTCTGTCGGGCGTGCGGAAAAACGGGAAGAACTTGACGATCGTCGAGTTGATTCCCATAGCCGAAAACTGGGCGTACATCACCGCCATGCTGACCAGAATATTGGCCAGCCCGACCTGCTCCTCGCTCAGAAAGTTCGGAAACAGCAGAATTTTGTTGACGTACCCGACGACGATACCCAAATAGGAGAGAATCGTGATCGTGATGCTGTTGCGCTTGACGATGCCCACTTGCTGGCGTTTTATGGTTTCAACTCGCTTGCGGCCGGTTTCGCGGAACGGGCTGCCGACGGAGATTCGGCTCTCTTCTGCGGTATTACGGTGTTTTCTGCCGTTTCACGCGGTCGCTGCCGATGCATCTTAGCGGCGGTCGTTTCCATGCCGTTTCGCTTTTGGCGGTGTCTGCCCGCTTTGCACGGAAACATACCTGCTTGCGGAAACGGGGCAGGATTCCCTCCGTCCGGTTTCCTTGCGGCATGGGCCGGATTCCGGGACTCCGGACAAGACGAACCCGCCCGTTTCTGCGACGGAACTCGTATCCGAAGGGGACTTTCCGTAACCGGCTCCGAATCCGGAGCGAAATCCTGCGGCCGCCGGTCGAGGGCTGCGGTTACTTTAAGGGAAATACGGGAGGCGGAGTCTGCGGAAGGCCGCCGTGCCGTCCCCGTCGCTTACATCCTTTCCGGTACGTTGATCCCGAGCAGGCCCGCTCCCGAGGCGATGACTTCGGCTACCGTCTGCGACAGCCTCAGACGCACGGCCTGCACGGTCGGATCGCTCTCGCGCAGGATCGGAATGTCATGGTAGTAGCCGTTGTACTGCTTGGAGAGCTCGTACAGATAGTTCGCGATGACGGCGGGCGAGAAGTTCTCGGCAGCCTGAATTACCGTTGCGGGATAGTCGGCCAGCGCCTTGACGAGCGAAATCTCGTCGGGCGACAGGACGATGCCGTCATGCAACCGTTCGGCCGGGGCGATCCCGCGTTCGGCCGCCTTGCGCAATACCGAGCGGATCCGGGCATACGTATACTGGATGAACGGGCCCGTGTTGCCGTTGAAGTCGATCGATTCGCGCGGGTCGAACAGCATCGTCTTGCGCGGATCGACCTTCAGAATGAAATACTTCAGCGCCCCGAGACCCACCGTCCGCGAAATGAGGGCCGTCTCCTGCTCGCTCATGTCGTCGAACTTGCCCAGTTCCTGCGACATCTCGCGGGCCGTGCGGACCATTTCGTCGATCAGGTCGTCGGCGTCGACGACCGTTCCCTCGCGCGACTTCATTTTGCCCTCGGGCAGCTCGACCATGCCGTACGACAGGTGGGTGATGTGGTCGGCCCACGCGTAGCCCAGCTTGCCGAGGATCAGCTTGAGTACCTGAAAGTGGTAGTTCTGCTCGTTGCCCACGACGTAGATCATCTCGTCGAGTTTCTCCTCGCGGAAGCGGGTCAGCGCGGTGCCCAGGTCCTGCGTCATGTAGACCGATGTGCCGTCACCGCGCAGCAGCAGTTTCTCGTCGAGCCCGTCGGAAGTCAGATCGCACCATACCGATCCGTCGTCGCGGCGGTAGAACACGCCTTTGGCGAGGCCCTCCTCGACGATCGATTTGCCGAGCAGATAGGTCTGCGACTCGTAGTATACCTTATCGAATCCGACGCCCATCGCCTCGTAAGTCTTGTCGAAGCCTTCGTAAACCCAGCCGTTCATCGTCTCCCAAAGCGAGTACACCTCCGGGTCCTTGGCTTCCCACCGGCGGAGCATCTGCTGCGCCTCGCGCATGATCGGCGCCTCGCGCTTGGCCTCCTCCTCGCTCATGCCGGCGGCCGTGAGCTCTTTCACCTCGGCCTTGTAGGCCTTGTCGAAAGCGACGTAGTAATCGCCTACTAGGTGATCGCCCTTCTTGCCCGACGAGGCGGGCGTCTCGCCCCGGCCGAACTTCTGCCATGCGAGCATCGACTTGCAGATGTGAATACCCCGGTCGTTCACGAGGTTGACCTTGATGACGCGGTAGCCGGCCGCTTCGAGTATCAGCGACACGGAGTAGCCGAGCAGGTTGTTGCGCACGTGCCCCAAATGCAGCGGCTTGTTCGTGTTCGGCGAGGAGTACTCGACCATGACCGTGCGACCGTTGGCCGCACGGCGGCCGTAGCCGGGCGTGCCGAGGATTTCGTTCAGCCGTTCGGCCCAGAAGCGGGGCGAGAGCGAAATGTTCAGGAAGCCTTTGACCACGTTGTAGCCGCTGATTTCCGGTACCGCGCCGACCAAAGCGCTGCCGATCTCCTCGGCCGTAGCCTCGGGACTCTTGCGGCTGAGCTTGAGCAGCGGGAAGACGACGAGGGTCATGTCGCCCTCGAACTCCTTGCGGGTCTTCTGTATCTGGACCGGGGCGCCGCCGGTGTCGCCGTAAAGCGACTCGATGCAGCGGGAAACGTGCTGTTGGAGGAATTGCTCGATGTTCATGGCTGTCTTACGGGGATATGTTCTGTATCTGGTTTGCTCTATTCGGAGCAAATGTAAGCAATATATTTTACATTTTCAGCGCGAAGTCCCGTCGTGGAGGGCGTCTGCAGACCCTGCCGGCGGCGAGAGGGAGCTGCTTGTCCGCAAGTACCGTGAGGACGGTTCCCCGGTACGGGCGATCTTGTCCGGAATCTGTCCGCGTCGGAAAGTCTTCGCGAATACCGTTCGGGTACGGACCGAGAAGCGTATCGTTCCGTGCCGGGATGCGGCGGGAACGAATCTTTTTCGTACTTTTGCGCCGATGAAGATTGCCGGAATCGATTTGGGCGACAAGCCTCTGTTTCTCGCGCCGATGGAAGACGTGACCGATCCGTCGTTCCGTTACGTGTGCAAGATGTTCGGGGCCGATATGGTCTACACGGAGTTCATTTCGTGCGACGGGCTGATCCGTGATGCGGCCAAGACGGTGGCCAAGCTCCGTCTGTACGATTACGAGCGGCCGGTCGGCATTCAGCTTTACGGCCATCAGATCGAACCGATGGTCGAGGCGGCCCGTGTGGCCGAGGCGGCCGGACCCGACCTGATCGACATCAATTTCGGCTGCCCGGTACGCAAGATCGCCGGGCGCGGCGCCGGCAGCGGCATGATGCGCGACGTGCCGAAAATGGTCGAGATGACGCGCCGCATCGTCGAGGCGGTCCGTCTGCCCGTGACGGTCAAGACGCGGCTGGGGTGGGACGAGGATTCTAGGAATATCGTCGAGATCGCCGAGAGGCTGCAGGATGCGGGGATCGCCGCGCTGACGATTCACGGGCGCACGCGCGCCCAAATGTATCGGGGCGAGGCCGACTGGACGCTGATCGGCGAGGTGAAGCGCAATCCGCGCATGAGGATTCCGATCGTCGGCAACGGCGATATCGACTCGGGGGAGAAAGCGGCCGAGGCGTTCGAGCGATACGGCGTGGACGGCGTGATGATCGGTCGGGCGACGTATGGCCGTCCATGGATATTCCGGGAGATCAGGCAGTTTCTGTCGACCGGCGTGCCGATGAAGCAGCCTTCGGTGCGCGAGCGGGTCGAGTTGGCGAAGCTGCATCTGGCCAAATCGCTCGAATTCAAGGGCGAAAAGGTGGGCGTGCTGGAGATGAGACGGCATCTGTCGTGCTATTTCAAAGGATTGCCCGATTTCAAGGCGACCCGGCTGAAGCTGGTCACGCTGACCGATCCGGAGCAGATCGTCGCCACGCTCGACGAGATCGCCCGCGTGTGGGGCGACTACGACGCTTCGGAGATTGTTCCCAAGCCTTTGTCGCACGAAGTGTGATCGTCCCGTTTTCGGCCGGACTCTCCGTAGAATGGCCGAAGGACCGGAAATGTCCGACGCAGACGTTGCGGAAGGGGTTTTCGGTACCGGCTGCTGTCGGAAGTTAGAGACGTCCCCCGTTGTCGCACGGATCGCGGTGAGAAAAGCGCCGTTGGAGAATAGGGGCATTCCGGCGCTCCGTTCCGCATCTTTGCCGGATGCCGTGCCGGGTCGTTTCCAATATGCCGGCAGTTTTTCAGTCAGTCGTCGATTCGTCCCTCGGTTGTTTGGGAGGGATTCGGTGCTGCGGAGCGCAGCCGATAGGGGCCGGCATGGGGATAATATCCGGAGTGCCGTGTCCGTTTCGCGGTCTTCTGACGAGGCGGCCGTCTCGTTCCGGATGAGCATGTCGAAGGTGCGCGTTCGGTATGGCTTGGGGATATCCATGCGCTGGTGCGAAGTGTCGTCCCGAAACGGATGCGGCTGCCGACGGGCGGAACGGGATCGTTCGCACGGGCCGTTGCGTCGGCTGTATCGGGAGAGTGCACGGTCCGAGAAAAGGACAGGCGGATCGCCTGCGGATTATCACGCTTCCCCTTTCCCGTTCAAATTAGGGACGTAAAATTCGTAATGAAGGCGCGACATGCCGGTACGTAGCGTTTCGCGTATTTTGAGGACGCGGTCGATTCCGTTTCGGAGTTCGTGCGGATCGGTTCCGACGCGGCTTTTGTTTGTGGGTATTTGCTCGACGAACTGCTGGGCGGCGGCGAGAGCTATCGGCATCCGTATGTTCCGTGCCATGCGTTTCGTCATACGAGGCCCGGTCGAGGACGAAATTGCGGAATGCGGAGCCGGCAGAGGTTGTCGGGCCGTCCGACTTTTCCCGTATGTCGGACGACAACGGGTCTGAGCAGACAGCCCGCTGTAAACAACCGCTAAGCATGCGGTTTTGCGGAAAATCCGATGGCGCAATAAGGCTATCGCCCGGAAACTTCCTTGCGATCCGTCTTCAGTCGGATATTCCGGAACTCGATCTTCATCGGCGGTCCGACGTGTACCTGCATGCCGATCAGTCCTTCGGAAGTACGTTCCTGCGGGTCGTCGTCCACGACGACACTCATCACATGGCCGTTGATCAGATGGATCAGCGTATGGCCCCGGGCGATTACGTGGCACTCGTTCCATCCGTCGCGGTCGATTTGTGAAAACAATTCGGCTTTATCGCCCGTCGAGCCGACGACGTAAGGCTTTTTGCCCGTTTCCACGCAGCTTACCTGCCCGCGCAGCGCGAGGAAGGTGCGGCCCCGCTCCTCGTAGTTTTGTCCGGTCCATTCGCCCTGGCCGTCGATGTCGAGCTGATAACCGCGCAGCGCATCGGGCACGCCGGGCACCTCGCTGCTGCGATAGTTGATGCCGCTGTTGCCTTCGGCCGAAACCCGATACTCCATCTTCAGCTCGAAATCGGCGGGAGCGTCTCCGCGCCAGATGATGAAGGAGTTCCGTTCCAGCAACGTTTCGGGCGTCACTTCGCCGACGATGCAGCCCTCCTCGACTCTCCAATAGACGGGGTCGTAGGTCCAGCCGTCGAGCGTGCGGCCGTCGAAAATCGGACGGAAGTCCGTTTCGGGCATACCCTCGTCCGGGAACGGGGATTGGGCGCCGAGCGAAGTCGTCAGACAGAGCGCTGCGGCGAAAAAGAACGGGCGAAAACGGTCGATCGCTCCGCCGAAAGAGTATTTTACCTGTTTCATAGCCGGGGATATCGAAAGTTCGGAGCGGGTTCGGCTCGGTTGCGGAACTCGCTCCGAACCGGAGATCGTCTAAATGTCGTCCGAACAGAATTTATAGCCGAGGCGCTTGCCCGTCTGTATCTTCGAGTTCTCGATTTTCGTGTTGAGCTGATCGACCGATACGATCTTGACGGCATCGTACGGCGGAACGAGCAGGTCGAAGTCGATCGTATAGTCGATGGCGGTCTCGACGATGTTGAGCAGCGCGTCGCGGTCGATTCGCTGGGTGCCGAAATTGTTGTGCCTCATGCTGATCTGACGCTTGCCCTCGACGAAATACTGCATTTCGCGGTTGACGAAAATCCGGCCGATCAGGTATCCCTCGTCGGCGCTGCGGTTGTATTTGAACGAATCCGAGAGAAAGTTGTATATGTTGATGATGCCGCAGTAGGAGTTGTCCCGGTTGTCGCGGACATAGGAGTTCTGCCAGATGATGTGCTCGCGGTTGAACTCGAAGACGTTCGAGTGCATGCTGAAAATCAGGATGTCTTCCGCAATCTGCAGCTGGGCCTCGAACTTGCCCCGGTCGCGGTACTCGATCTTCACTTCGTCCTTTCCTTCCTCCTCGAGGGCGTCGTCGATTTCCGACGACATTTCATGCAGCACTTCTTTCAGGCGGCCGAAAACCGAGAACGTGTTGTCGAACACTTTCTGGCTCAGCGATGCTTTCTGGCTCAGTTTCTCGATCAGGTTGCCTCGTATACTGCCGGGGTCACCGTCCATGGTCTTTTCGATTGGTTAATGAGTGTTTTTTATTATCTGAGTGTCTGGTCTTTTTGAATCGTACTGCCTGCGCAGCCTCTACATGAGCCGTATCTGCTGTCCCGCGCTTACCTGCGAGTCGCGGCTGCGGCGGTTGATCGAGCAGAGGTTCTTCAGCCGGATGCCGTACATCTGCGAGATGCCGTGAAGCGTCTCGCCGTCCTTGGCGATGTGGATCAGCTTGCCGTTCTGGCTGCGCTTGTTTTTCGCCCGGATGTAGACCATATCGCCGGGACGGGGCTGCGTGCCGGCATCGAAGTCGTTGTACTTGGCCAGCTTTTTCTCGCTCAGTCCGAATTCGACCGCAACGGACGAAAGCGTTTCGCCCTCGCGGAGCACGACGAACTGGCTGCCGTTGTTCTGGTAAACCGTGTGGCCTCCCTTGCGGCCCTGCACCGAAACGGAATAATTGTCGATATCCACGATGTCGGCGGGCGCGGCGTGCGGTATCTCCTCGGCGATCAGCGCCTGCTTGTCGGGCCGATTGCCCATGATCTGCGGATCGATGTCGCGTCCTTCGTCGAGCAGGTACAGACGGTTGTCCTCGATGATCTTGATCAGCAGCTCGGCGTATTGGGGATTGGTCGCATAGCCGGCCTGCTTGAGCCCGTAGGCCCATCCTTTATAGTCCAGCGGGTCGAGCTTGAACAGGTCCTGATAGCGTTCGGAACGGTCCAGAAACTCGGAGTGGTCGCGATAGGAGTCTTCGGCGGAGGCGTACTTGCGAAAGCATTCGCCCGCCGCGTCGTCGTCGTGCGAGATCGTGGCGCCGGTCCATGTGCTCTTGCATTTGATGCCGAAATGATTGTTCGCTTCGCGGGCGAGCCGGCCGTTGCCGTTGTCCGATTCGAGAAGCGCCTGTGCCATTTTGATGCTGGCCGGGATGCCGTAGATGTCCATCTCCTCGACGGCGAGTCCTTTGTAGCGGCGGATATACTCCTCGCGCGACAGTTTCTGCTGCCCGAGCAGAGTGGCGACGTTCAGCACGGCGGCGATCAGCAGCGGGACGATTCGGTTCGGATTCATAGTTTCGGCGCTTTTCGGGTGAATGTTGCTGAAATGACCGGCGAAGCGTGCGGCTCCGCGGGTCGGTCTGCGCGCTTCGCCGGACGCGGGCCGGCGGTACGAGCCGTTACAAAATTAATATTTTCTTGCAATTTGCGCAAAAATCTTTAGCTTTGTCATATAATCCAACGTCCAAATGATCATGTTTACCTCGAAAAGCAACCGGATCTTCGCACAGGTCATCGACGACTACCACCGTTGCGACGACGTGGATGCTCCGGTCCGAAATCCTTATGCGAACGGCTCGATCGAGTATTTATTGTATCTGAAAAACTGGATCGATACGGTGCAGTGGCATCTGGAGGATATCATCCGCGATCCGAATATCGATCCGGTCGAGGCGCTGAAAATCAAGCGCCGCATCGACCGCTCGAATCAGGAGCGGACCGATATGGTGGAGTACATCGACAGCTATTTTCTCGATCTGTACAAGGACGTTCGGGTAGCTGCTGACGCGACGGTCAATACCGAGAGCCCGGCGTGGGCGATCGACCGGCTGTCGATCCTCGCGCTGAAAATTTACCATATGGAGCAGGAGGTGCGGCGCGAGGACGTGTCGCAGAAGCATATAGAGGAGTGCGGGCGCAAGCTGGACGTGCTGCGCCAGCAACAGGTCGACCTGTCGGGCGCGATCGACGCGCTGCTCGATGACATCGCTGCCGGGCGCAAGTACATGAAGGTGTACAAGCAGATGAAAATGTACAACGACCCGGAGCTTAACCCTGTCTTGTACGCGTCCAAATAACCGGCCCCGATATGGCAATTGTCGGTCGTGCCGCTCCGCTCAGCTTACTCGTTATCCGGTTGTCCGCCATGGGCGACGTGGCTATGACCGTGCCCGTGCTGGCTTTGTTGCGCCGGCAGTATCCCGAAATAAAGATCACCGTGCTGACGACCAAGTTTCTGCAACCTTTCTTCCGGGAGGTGGCGGACGTCTCCTTTTTCGCTCCCGACCTGAAGGGGCGGCACAAGGGGGTGAAGGGGATATGGACGATGAGCCGCGATTTGGGGCGTTTCGATCTGGTCGCCGACTTGCACGACGTGCTTCGGAGCAAGGGACTGCGCAAGCTGATGCGCCTCAAAGGATCGAGGGTGGCCTATATAAATAAGGGGCAGAAGGAGAAGAAGGCTCTGACCGCGCCGGAAAAAAAAATCAAGGTTCAGCTGAAAACGACGGTCGAGCGTTACCGGGATGTGTTTCTGAAGCTGGGCTTCGATCTGCCGCCGGTTCCGCTGCCGGAGAGGATACGCTATCCGATGAGCGAGACCGTCCGGGAACTGGCGGGCGCCCGGGAGAAGCGGTGGATCGGCGTGTCGCCCTTCGCTCAGCACCGAGGCAAGATCTATCCGCCCGAGATGATGGAGCGCGTGATCGTCCGGTTGTCTGAAATTCCGGGAACGAAGGTTTTCGTGTTCGGAGGCGGCGCGTCGGAGCAGGCTTATGCCGAGAGGGTCGCCGCGCTTCGCGAGAATGTCGTTTCGGCGATCGGGCGGGTCCGTTTGGGCGAGGAAATGGAACTGATCTCGAACCTGGACCTGATGGTAAGCATGGATTCTTCGGCATTGCACATGTCGTCGCTGGTCGGCGTACCGGTCGTATCGGTCTGGGGGGCGACGCATCCTTTCGCGGGATTTTACGGTTTCGGGCAGGACCCGTCCTTGGCGGTGCAGCTCGATATGGCGTGCCGTCCCTGTTCGGTGTACGGCAATAAACCCTGCTTGTACGGAACCTATGCCTGCATGAGCGGTATTCCGCCCGAGGCGATCGTCGAGAAGGTATGCCGTCGGCTGGGCGTGGAAATGCCGCCCGAGTGCGACGTTCCGAATCGGTAGAGCGAAGACGGGCCGAGTGCGCCGGGCGAGGCGGCGCCGAGACATGGAGGGAACGTGCCCGGTTGGGTTTTTGCCGGTTGCAGGGGAAATGCTCCTGCGCGGCATGCGAAGGTCCGGCGGCAGGTCGCGGGACCGAGTGCGGCGGAGACTCTTTCGCGGGAATGCGCTCGCATGAAACTCAAAAAACGAATGATACTCCGAAAGATATTCCGTGCGGTGGGAATCGGAACGGCCCTGCTTGCAGCGGCGGTCGCCCTTTTCATCGCCGTGTCGTGGGCGGTCGAATACCGGCCCGGGGAGCGGGAAACGACAATCTGCTGCCCGGAGGGAGAGATCGTGCCGTTGCCCGATACGCTGACGATCCTGTCGTGGAACATCGGTTATGCGGGACTAGGCGACAACATGGACTTTTTCTACGACGGCGGCCGGCGCGTGCGCGACAGCCGCGAGCGAACGGCCCGGAACCTGAAGGAAATCGTCGAGACGATCTCCCGGGTGAATCCCGACATAGCGTTGCTGCAGGAGGTCGATCTCGATTCGCGCCGCAGCTACCGCATCCGCGAGGTCGATACGTTGCGGGCGGCGTTCCCCGGCTATACGCTCGCTTTCGCGTACAATTATAAGGTATGTTGGGTCCCCGTTCCGCTGCGGGCTCCGCTGGGGCGCGTACAGGCAGGAGTCGTGACGCTTTCGCGCTATGCTCCCGTCTCGACGGTTCGCTACGGCTATCCGTCCGCTTTCGGGTTTCCTGTACGGTTGTTCAATCTGAAGCGTTGCCTGCTCGAGGCCGAGTTCGTTACGCGTGGCGGCGATACGGTATGGATCGGCAACACGCATAACACGGCTTACGACACGGGCGGCATGCGTTCCGACGAGATGCGCTTTCTGGGAGAGCTGCTGCGCGCGGCCTCTCTCCGGGGCGTTCGCTCCGTGACGGGAGGCGACTGGAATCAGTATCCGCCCGGCTACGAGCCTTCCGAGGAAGAACTGTCGAACCGCTTTTTCGTCCCTCAGGCGGTCGACTCGTCGCTGATCGGGCCGGGCTTCCGTTTCGCGTACGATCCGGCAAGGCCGACGCTGCGCTATCTGGACCGGCCCTATGTCCCGAGCCGGGCCAGTATGGAGCGTCCGACGACGACGTTGACCGACTTTTTCCTTCTCTCCGGCGGCATCCGCGTACTTTCGGTAGAAACGCTTCCGCTCGGGTTCCGGTCGAGCGATCACGATCCCGTGCTGCTTCGGATCGCGTGGGAAAAAGAGGCGGATGCGTGCCGCTGAGTTTTTGTGTTAAATAATTCACAGTTCGTTTCGCGATTCCGCAAAAATGTGCTACCTTTGGGTTCCGAAACAACGGGTTTTCAAATCCAAAAGCCATTATTCGTATGAACGTACCTGATCATTTGAAGTATTCGAAAGACCACGAGTGGATTCGCGTGGAAGGCGACGAGGCGTATGTCGGAATCACCGACTTCGCGCAGAGTCAGTTGGGCGATATCGTTTTCGTCGACGTGACGACGGTGGGCGAGACGCTGGCGCAGAACGACGTTTTCGGAACGATCGAGGCGGTGAAGACCGTGTCGGACGCTTTTCTGCCCGTCGGCGGCGAGGTGCTCGAGTTCAACGAGAGCCTGAACGACGCTCCCGATCGGGTGAATGCCGATCCGTACGGAGAAGGCTGGATCGTCAAAATCCGCATGAGCGATCCCTCCGAGCTCGGCGTATTGCTGTCGGCCGACGATTATGCGAAACTGATCGGGTAGGGTGCGGTGCCGACGCGCGGCGTCCGCTCCGGAGAAAGTCAGCGATTATCCAAGGTATTACTTAAAAAACATACAGAATCATGAGCAAAGTTACAGTAGTGGGTGCAGGTAACGTGGGTGCGACCTGTGCCAATGTGATCGCGACGCGGGAGATTGCCGACGAGCTGGTTCTCCTCGATATCAAGGAAGGCGTTTCGGAAGGCAAGATGCTGGATATTTTCCAGACCGCTACGCTAATGGACTTCGATACGAAGCTGACCGGCGTGACGAACGATTATGCCGCTACGGCGGATTCCGACGTCGTGGTCGTGACTTCGGGCATGCCTCGTAAGCCGGGCATGACGCGCGAGGAACTGATCGGCGTGAATGCCGGCATCGTCGCTTCGGTCGTGGGCAATATCCTGAAGTATTCCCCGAAAGCGGTCATCCTGATGATCAGCAATCCGATGGACACGATGACCTATCTGGCGCTGAAGAAGAGCGGACTTCCGAAGAATCAGATCTTCGGCATGGGCGGTGCGCTCGACTCGGCCCGCTTCAAGTGTTATCTGAGCAAGGCGCTGAAAGCCAACTCGAACGAGATCGAGGGCATGGTGATCGGCGGTCACGGCGACACGACGATGATTCCGCTCTATTCGAAGGCTACCTACAAAGGCATTCCGGTAACCGAACTGCTGAGCAAGGAAGAGGTCGAGAAGGTCGTTGCCGACACGATGGTGGGCGGAGCGACGCTGACCAAGCTGCTGGGCACGTCGGCCTGGTACGCACCGGGCGCAGCAGCCGCTTATGTAGTGGAGTCGATCATCCGTGACCAGAAGAAGGTGGTGCCGTCGTGCACGTATCTGGAAGGCGAGTACGGTCAGAACGACATCTGCATCGGCGTTCCGGCCGTGATAGGCCGGGGCGGCGTCGAGAAGGTGCTGACGCTGAACCTGACGGCCGACGAGAAGGCGCTGTTCGAAAAGAGCGCCGAGGCCGTTCGCAAGACCAACAACATCCTGCACGAGATCAAGGCGCTCTAAGGACGCCGGATCGGAATAAAGCCGGACGGGGGATTTCCCTTCGTCCGGCTTTTCTTTGTAAGGGGGGAGAATCGTAGCCTCTGAGCGGGCTGGAGTTCCTTGCCCGGTTCCCGAATGGATTTTGCGGGAGAGACGATCCGGATACGTATCGGAGAACAGGCTCGGACGCGGGACCGGAGGTGGAACGGGGATGTTCCGGGGAACGGTACTTGTCGGGGGAAAGGATGTACGGAGCCGAAAAGCAGGGCCCGTGAAGGGCGAGGGGCCGGCGTCCGTCGACGGGAAAGCCTTACGGAGCGTGAGCGGGGATGCCCGGCACAGGACCGGTCTGCGACGTGTGGACGATGATCTGGCATGTCACAGATGCGCGGGCATGTCGGCTCTTATATGGATAGCCCGTGAAACCGCAGGCTGCTAAGGCATTCTATGGTACGCCGTGGAAAACTATTTAAGAAGCTATGGAATACGATTTGTTGGGAAGCAGCTTCGGGGCGTGGCCGTCGGCGTCGTGACCGTCCTTATGCCCGTAAGCGTCGTCGGAGCCGTCTGGCCGCCGTCGTGCCGTCAATCGCATGGTTGACGTAGGGGGCGTGTGCGGTCGCTTCGGTTGCGGGGCATGGGATCGTCTGGCCGGTCCCGATCGTAGTCGGATTGCCGTCATCTTGAGGTGAACACGGGTTTCGACGCGAGGCGTTTGGTCGCCGGTCGAGGCGGGCAGAGAAGCGATTGCTTTCGAACAGCGCCTTCTCGTCGGCCGTCAGGTTCAGCGTCAGCACCTTCTCGACGCCGCCCGGCCGGTCACGGAGTTACGAACGGTCGGGAAAGCGATTTTGCTGACGACGGAAGCGGTATGTACCAAACGGAAAACGGCGGCCGGGAAGGGCCGCCGTTTTCTGAAAATAACATGAACTAACAAATTGGCAGAATTTTTATTACATAATCTTGTTAAATAGGTTTATAGTATAGAGCAAGGCGAAAAATCGGCTATTGTTCCCAACCCGGGTTCTGCCACTGAACGCCGGTATTGTTATTGGCTTTGTTCACTTCGCTCTGCGGAAGGGGATAGAGATTGAACTTGTCGGCTCCGCAGGCACGGTCGCCTACCTTGAATCGGGTGTAGGTGAATCGGTTGCCTTCCTTGGTGATCCGCATGCCGGTGACGGTCCGGTCGGTTTCGCCCAGAATACCCCAGCGGCGTACGTCCCAATAGCGGTGTTCCTCGAAAGCCAGCTCGACGCGTCGCTCGTTGCGGCAGCGAAGGCGGAATTCGTCCTGAGAAGCGATGTCGAGCAAGGGCATGCCGGCGCGGCTACGCACTTCGTTGATCGCCTCGAGAGCCGTCATCCGGTTGTCGGGATTCTGGTCGGGACCATAGGCTTCGTTGGAGGCTTCCGCATGGTTCAAAAGCAGCTCCGCCAGCCGGAATACGCGCACGGCTCCGTCGGCGCTGTTGTCATGGCTCGATTTCCAGTTGTTGAACTTGCGCATGTAGTAACCCGTGCGGGTGTGCGTCCGGTCGATGTTGAGAGTCAGCCCTTCGCGGCCTCCGACGAACGTTTCGACCCGGTTGCCCGTACCGTCCAGATTGCGTTGCGCGCCGTTGTAGTAGATCGAGGCGTAGAAACGCGGATCGAGGCTCGCATAGGGGTCCTGAGGGTCGTAGCCTGCGGCGAGGGCCTGCTGGTTATAGTTGGGCTTGGTATGGTCGCCGCCGATGTACGGCGTGTTCAGATCCAGTACGGGATAGCTTTCCCCGTCGGGAGCGACGAACTCGTAGGCGTCGACCTGCTCCTGCGTAGGGCAGGGACCGGCGGTCGACATGCGGTCGTTCGACGGAAGTCCCGCATCTCGCCAAACGGACTGACGGCCTCCGTAGCCGTAGATCGTTTCCTTATCCGTCGAACGGGAAGCGTCGGAGAGCAGAATGTGGAAATAGGCGTAGGCATTCTGGGCCACGTCGGCTGCCGGAGCGGTCTTATACAGTACGTATCCGCCTTCGTTCATGCAGGCGTCGACCGCTTCGCCGGTGATTTTCGCCGCGTCTTCCCAAGAGAACGTTCCGTCGGACCACTTCGGGCTAGCAGCGTACAGCACCGCTTCGGACATGATCGCGTAAGCCATGCCGCGCGTCACGTTGTTGTCGCCCTGATCGGCCGTCCACGGAAAGGAGCTGGCCGGGGATTCGAGCGCCGCGCGGCAGTCCTCGATGATGAACTCCACGCACTCGTTGAACGTGGCGCGACGGTCGGACGAGAAGTCGTGATCGACGCCCAGCTCCTCCTTGATGATCGGGACGCCTCCGTAGCGCTTGACCAGCTGCCAGTAGTACAGCGCACGCATCGTATAGGCTTCGCCCATCCATTGCTCCTTGTCTTTCTGAGTTACGTTGCCGGGCAGCGTGTTGACCTGCATGCCGGTAATGAAAATGTTGCACTTGCGGATGCCTTGGAACAAGGACTCCCACGGATTGTCGGGACCGTACCAGTTGCTTGACGAGGTAGAGCCCTGATAGAAGTTGTAGTAGTTCTGTCCGTTGGACGTTCCCGCGTCGGAGTGGTGCGTCTCGTCAGTGTACCCCGCGCGGGTCAGGCTGACGCCCGGGCAATAGTTGTAGCAACCGTTGAGCCACCCCATGATTTTATATCGGTCCTGGAATATTTCCCCTCTCGATATGCGTCCGTCGGTAGTCAGGTCCAGCTTGTCGTTGCAGGAAAATACGAGTCCGAGGACGGCTGCGGCTAAAATGATGACGTATTTTTTCATAGTGATTGTTTCCTTCGGTTAGATTAGAATAGAGTCCTCCTGTCAGAATACGACGTTGATGCCGATGTTGTAGGTCCGGTAGGCGGGGAAGTCCCAATAGTTGCTTTCCGGTCCGAAGTCGCCCGATTTCATGCGGTCCCATGTCCAGAGGTTCTGTCCGCTCAGGTAGATACGGACTTTTTCCGCTGAGATGGCTCGTGAAATCCGGGCCGGCAGCGTGTACGAGATCATCACGTTCTTCAGTCGGAGGAATGCCAAATCGTAGAGATAATAGTCGCTGGGCTGGTGGCTGGTGCTGGTGTTCATCGAGAGGGCAGGCCCCGAGATCGGCTCGCCGTTGGCCACCCGTTCCCATGTCCATGCGTTCCAGTGGCGGGCGCCGTAGATGCCCGAATAATTGTTCTCGTAGATGCCGACGCCGCTTTTGACCGAGTTGCACTGGCCCTGTCCTTGGAACAGCACGCTGAAATCCCATGACCGGTATGTGAAGCCGGCCGAGAAGGAGTACTGTATCTTGGGCATCCAGCCTTTGTTCAGGGGGACTTGGTCGGCTTCGGTGATCCGGCCGTCCTCGTTCAGGTCGACGTACTTCAGGTCGCCCAAGCGGGGAGTGCCGAACGAGTGCTCGGGTGCCGCGTCCAGCTCCTCCTGCGTGTTGTAGTAGCCGTCGGTGACGTATCCGAACTGGGTGCCCACGGGGAATCCTTCCGTTCGGTGGCGGTATACGTAGCCCTCGTCCTTGATCGCCTCGGCTACGTCGATCACCTTGTTGTCGGCCCATGTGAACGTGCCGTAGGCGAATACGCGCCAGTCCTTGTTGATCTGCTTGGTGAAGCCGAGCGAAAGGTCTACGCCGTGATTCTCGAACTTGCCGACATTCGTCTTGGGGTAGTTGCCCAGCGGTACGCCCTGATAGGCGGGAATGCGGGCGACGGCCTGAACGACCATGTTGTCCATCCGTTCCTTGAAGTAGTCGAGCGAGAGGGTCAGCGAGTTGAACAGCCCGATGTCGATGCCGTAGTTCTGCTTCTTCGATACCTCGGCCTCGAACAGCGGGTTGCCGATCAGACCCTCCTGAAGCACGTAGCGGTAAGCGGTCACGGTTCCTCCGCGCACCTGCCGCACGTCGTCCATGTAGGAGAAGCGCTGAGAGTCGAGCAGGTCGTTGGCGGTTTTGCCGTAGGAGGCTCTGATTTTGAGCAGCGTGAGCCAGCGCGAGTCGCGCAGAAAGGCCTCGTTCGAGGCGACCCATGCGCCCGATACGGAAGGAGTAGCCATGAAGCGGTGGTCGCGGGCGAACTGGTCGGAACCCGAATAGCCCAGGTCGAACTTCACCAGATAGCGGTCGTCGTATCCGTAAGTGGCTTGGAATCCGGAGTGGAGTCTTTTGTAATTCAGGTTGTTGGCTCCGCTTCCGGTGTATTGCTGCGAGAGGCTCTGGTAAAGCATGTATCCCATCGCGCTGACGCTGTGCCGTCCGAACCGGCGGGCGTAGTCCAAATGGACGATGCCGTCCAGATGGTAGTACTCGGTACTTCCCTTGCCGACGGACAGGGGAGTGTCGATGTCGCTTCCTTTGCGGACGAACTCGAGCACGTCGTAGTCATCCGTCCGCCGGTATTTCTCGTAGCTTTGCGTCGTGATGTGATAGCCGTTGGCATTGGTCTGGTAGGCGAATACGCCGCTCAGCGAGAGTCCCTTGGTCAGAAAGCTCATGTCCAGATTCAGTCCGACCTGCGAGTTGATGTTCGTGACGGTCGTCCGCGTGAATCCGGCCCGGTTCAGGCGTCCGTAGGCGGGAAAGTCGTAATCCTGCGTCACGACGACCTTTCCGTCGGGCGTCAGAGGACCGGGCGTCGTCGGCGGAACGATGAACAGGCTCTGGTAGATGCCGTACAGCGAGTAGGTCGCGTTATCGGGCGTCCGCTCGCGGCGGATGTTGCCGCTCAGATTGACATAGCCGCTCAGGTACTTGTTCAGCTTGACGTCCACGTTCGTGCGGTAGTTGAACCACGTGAAGTTCGGGTTGGACTTGTATTCCTCGTTCTCGGTCTTGAACCAGCTGCCCTGATGCAGGAAGCTGACGTTCGAGAAGAAGCGGACGTTGTCGTTTCCGCCCGATACGTTGACATTGACGCGCTGCTGCGACGAAAGTCTTTTCATGAACATGTGGTACCAGTCGTTGTCGGGGTACAGCTCGCGGTTCTCGCCCGACTTGAACTGGGCGATCTGCTCCTCGGTGAAGGGGAGCCGGTCGCCGCTCAGGCCGTCGTTGATGGCGGCTTGCCGGCGCATCGTGGCGTATTCCCACGAGCTGTAAATGCGCGGATGGGTGATCCATTGCTGGAACGACTGGTCGAAGCTGGCCTCGATCTTGGTGCGGCCGGGCTGCCCGCGCTTGGTCGTGATGACCAGTACGCCGTTGGCGCCCTGAATGCCGTACAAGGCTGCCGTCGAGGCGTCTTTGAGGAAAGTGACCGTCTCGATCTCGTTCGCGTTGATGTACTGATAGGATTCGTTGGCGTTATACGAGCACGGAATGCCGTCGATGACTACCAGCGGCGTCGTGTTGTAGTTCTGGGTGTGGAGTCCGCGTCCTATTGCGTAGAGTTTCTCGCGCGTAGGCTCGGACTGGTACTCGTCCAGATAGAGGCCCGTCAGGCGGCCGGTCAGCGCCTGAGACAGGCTGGCTACCGGGCTTTTGCGCAACTCGTCGCCCGTGACGACCGAGACGGCGCCCGATACGTCCTTGAGCTTCTGGTCGGTATAGCCCATATGGATGGTCTGGTCGCCGTAGTGCCCGTCGGCGAGCATCTTCACGTCGACGTCGGCGCCTTTCCGGTAGGGAACGCTTTGGTCGGCATATCCCAAATAGGAGAATACGACCCGGTCGCTGCCGTCGTTGACGTCGATCGAGTACGATCCGTCTTTCTGCGTGACGGAGCGGTTGTTTCCGTTGGCCGAGCGAATGGCGACACCGACCAGCGGCTTGCCGAACTCGTCGCGGACCATGCCCTTCATGGCCGCGCCTTTCTGCGCGTACGCGGCCGACAGGGGACCGGTCAGCATGAGTACGAGCAGCAACGATATTTTGATAAGGGTTTTATGTGTCATCTCGTTTGTCGGTTTTAAATCCATTAAAGAAATTGGCTGCTACCATCCGGGATTCTGCCAGTTCATGCCGGTAATCGACTCCAAGCGGGAAGCCTCGGCCAACGGAAGCGGCAGGAACAGGAACTTGTTCGTGTAGCAAGCGTACCCGTTGTCGCGTATCTTGATCCGCTGGTAGGTGTAAGTGCCGTTCGGCTGCTCGTCGATCTGCATGGCCGTGGTATAGTGCAGGATATCTTCCAAATTGCCGTCGGGCTGCTGCCAGCGGCGGATGTCGAAGAAGCGGTGCTCCTCGAAAAACAGCTCGATGCGGCGCTCGGCGCGGATTTCCCGGATCAGCGCCGCCTGATCGGTCGTCGTGATATGGGGCATGGCTACCCGGTCGCGGATCTCTTTCAGCGCTTCGAGCGCGTCGGACGTGTGCCCGGCTTCAGCCGCTGCTTCGGCATAGTTCAGGATGATCTCTGCGAAGCGGAAATGTTTGAAGCCGGGGGCGTCGTTGCGTGGTGAAGTTGGGTTTTTGGTTGGGTTCAGGTATTTTCGCGAGTAATAGCCGGTGCGCGTGCGCTGCCGCTTGTTCGTCGTGGACGCCTTGAGGTCGGAGCCGGTCCACGGGTCGGTTTGGCTGCAATCGATTTCCCGCGCGCGGAACGTATTCACGGCGTATTCGCCTTCGGCAAAGCTCCAGCGGGTATAGCGCTTCGAGCCGTGATAATAGATCGAGGCATAGAAGCGCGGATCGCGGAAGCAGGAGTACGGGTCGCTTTCGCTGTATGCTTCGTTTTTGGAGTCTTTGGCATTGGGGTTGAGGTTGGGCTGCGTATGCTCGACGTTCAGGTAGGGCCTGCTCAGGTCGAGAATCCAGTCTCCCTCGTTCGTCGGGTAGGCGTCCACCATTTCCTGCGTCGGAACGGGGCCGGACTTGTATCCTTCCTGCATGCCGACGCCGCCGATATGGTAGACCTGCCCGTTGCCGTTGCGGTCTTCCCAGATCGTTTCCAAGTCGCGCCCCCCGCCGTAGTCGTGCCACTCGCAGAAATACTCGTTCAGTGCGGCTGCTGCAGCGGCTTGGTCGGCCGGATAACCTTCGGGCGTGATCAGGGCCTGATCGTTCGTATACTCCTCGATTTTCGAAGTCTTGTAGAGTTCGTAGCCGGCGCTCTTGATCGCGTTGTAGGCGTCTTGCGTCACTTCGTATGCCTTATCCCAAAGGTTGTTGCCTCCGTTATATAACGGACTGGCCGCATAGAGCATCACGCGCGACTTGATCGCCCATGCAACCGCCTTGGTGACGCGCTGCTGCTCGGCACTGGTAGTGATTCTCCATGGCAAGGCATCCGTATTGATCGCCGAGTCGCAGTCGCTCAGGATGAAATCGGTCAGGTCGGTGATCGATGCCGGTGTCAGTCCCGAAAAATCATCGGCCATGTTATAGGGCGTGTCCTCTATCGGCAACGTAGGACCGTAGAGGCGCAGCAACAGCATGTAGTAGTAGGCCCGCAGTACGTGCGCTTCGGCTTTCCACCGCTGCCTGTCGGACTCGCTGTCTACGTTGGCCGTCCCGATGCGGCTGATGAAGTAACTGCAGTTCCAGATGGCGTTCCAGTAGGCTTCCCAATAGCTTTGGGCCGCTGCGTCGGCATAGAGCGCACCGTTGCCGATATTGCCGATGTCGGTGCCGCCGGCCGAAATGTTTCCGTTGTACATGTTGTTCGGAACCATGCCCGAACCGTCGCTGTCGGCATCGTTGTCAAAGCACTCGTCGCTGGTGCAGACGAACCAGTTCGTCCAGAAATAGTACCGATACCCGCACTTGGGAATCTTCCAGTAGCAGTTGTTCAGAAAGGCGCCGGTCTTGTCGTTGTCGGCAAATACGTCGTCGTAGCTGATTTTCCCGTCGGGAGCCGTGTCCAGCACCTTGGCGCACGAGCCCATTGCAAGCGCCGCTACGGCGACCGGCAAGAAAAGGTATTTTATTTTCATAATATTGATTTTAATAGGATTAGAACGTGATATTCACTCCGACGTTCATCATTTTCGTCAGGGGGTATCCGATCGGGTCGTCCTGCTCGGGATCGATATGGTCGGCGACCTGAGGCGAATGGGTCCACAGGTTCTGCCCGCTCACGTAAACCCGAACCTTGCTGATGCCTATCGCGCGGAGCCAGCGCTGGGGAAGCGTGTAGCCGAGCTCGATGTTCTTCAGACGGATGAACGAGCGGTCGAAAACGAAGAAGTCGTTCGCCCGCGTGTTCACATTATCGCCCGTGTGCAGCGCGGGGTAGGTGATTTTCTCGCCGTTTTCGTAGCGCTCCTTGGTCCATGCCCGCTTGTGATAGTTGTAGTAGGTGCCTTCCTTGGTCCATTCGTACACGTTCTGAGTAGTGCCCGAGAAATGGGAGTATTTCGAAACGCCTTGGAAGAAAATCGTGAAGTCGATACCCTTGTAGTCGAGTCCGAGCGTGAATCCGTAAGTAATGCGCGGAATCTTCGTGTAGCGGAGGGGAACCTGGTCTTTCTCGTCCACCACCCCGTCATCGTTCAGGTCCATGTACTTGAAGTCGCCGAGTCCCGGCGTTCCGAAACTGTATTTCGTATGAGACAGGTATTCGTCCAGCTCTTCCTGCGTGTTGAAAAAGCCGTTGCCGTTGCTGTAGTCGATTTTGTAGCCCCAGTTCGTGTTGATCGGGAAACCGGTCTGGCGGTAACGGTAGACGTAGTCTGAAGGATTGATCGGTTCGTCCATGTAGATCTGCTTGTTCTTGTTGTAGTTGAACATGCCCCGGAACTGCAAGGTGAGGTCCTTGGCGACCCTTTTGATATAGTTCAGCTCGATTTCAAAGCCCTGGTTTTTGACTTTGCCCATGTTCATTTTGGGAATATTGGCCAGCGGCGTGCCTTGAATCATCGGTACCGACTTGCGATCGATCAGGATGTCTTCCCGGTTCTCGATGAAGTAGTCGAATGTCAGGTTCAGCTCGCTCCACAGTTGCAGGTCGAAGCCGTAGTTCTGCTTCTTGGCGATTTCCCATGACAGATTGGGGTTGCCCAACAGTCCGGCACTGACTCCCTGCCCGTTGCCGAGGCTTCCCAGCGTGCCGCCTCCCATCGTGATGTTGTCGATGTACAGGAAGCGGTTATTGCCGAGCTTGTCGTTGCCGACCTTGCCGTACGAGGCGCGAAGTTTGAGCATCGTCAGCGTGCGGCTATCTTTGAGAAACTTTTCGTTGCTGATTACCCAGCCGGCCGATACGGCGGGGAAAAAGCCGTAGCGGTTAGAGGGCGCGAACTGCTCGGAGCCGTTATAGCCCATGTTGAACTCGAACAGGTACCGGTTGTCGAAGTCGTATGTGGCCCGCGCGACGAGTCCCATCACGTTATACGGTAAATCGCCTCCGTTCGTTTCCCAATAGTCGCGCTGGACGAGCAGCATGCCTCCTACCGTGTGGAGACCGAACGTACGGTTGTAGTTCAGCGAGGCCTGCAGGTTGATCGTGTAGCGCGAGGCTGCGCTCTTGCTGATCGTCAGCGGCGAGTATTCCTGATTCGAGTAAATCGAGTAGGAGGGAACGTCGTCCACGTTGCTCACGACGTAGAGCAGTTGTCGCTGTGCGGCGTCGAGGTTGGTGACGGCCAAGGCGTCGTAAGAGGCCATCCCTTTCAGACTGAGCCCTTTGGTGATGAAGCTCAGGTCCCATTCGCCTCCCAGCGTGGCGTTCAGACTCGTGTTGACGTCGTTGTGATAGCCTTGGCGGTTGATTACTTCCATGGCCGAACGGTCCAAATAGGTCGGGAAGACCAGAGCCTTCTCGTCCAGTCCGGAGTAGGGATCGACATAGGGGCCCGGCGTGATCGGCGTGATCGTCGTGGCTTGGTACAGCACGTCGCGCATCATCCAACCCGTATCCGTGTTGGGATAGGTACTGCCGCTCGGCATGTTGACCTGTTCGATGTACGTGCCCAGATTCAGAAAAGCCTTGAAGCTCTTGGTCACCTGATAGTCCAGATTCGCCCGGAAGCTGTAACGGTCCATTTTGGCCGACGGGTCGTAGCCGAGGAAGGATTTGGGCTCGACCTTCAGGTTGCCGCCCTGATGCAGATAGGCCGCGTTGACGAAATACTTGACTTTTTCCGTCCCGCCGCTGATGTTCATGTTGACGCGGGTCTGGGGCGTGTAGCGCTTGATCAGCTCCCGATAATAGTCGTGGTTCGGATACAGGTACTGCATCTGAGCCGCCTTCTTGGCGTAATCCGGATCGTTCGGATCGAGCCCTTTCAGCGGGTCGGCATACTTGGCCCGGGTAATTGCATCGAAGGGAGCTTCCTTATGGTCGTTTCTCGAAGCCTGATTCCGCAGGTCGATGTATTCGAGCGAGGTGAGGCGCTCCGGTTCCCGCGTGAACGAGGTCCAGCTCTGCTCGAAGTTCAAATCGAGCTTGGCCTTGCCGGTCTGTCCGCGCTTGGTCGTGATCAGGATCGCTCCGTTGGCTCCGCGCACGCCGAATACGGCCGTAGCCGAGGCGTCCTTCAGCACGGACACGTTGTCCACCTCGTCCGCGCTCAGGTAGTCCATATTGTCGCGCGGCACGCCGTCGATCAGAATCAGCGGACTTGTGCCGTTGATCGTAGCGGCACCTCGAAGCATCAGCGTCGATTGGTCCTTACCCGGCTGGCCGCCTCTCTGCTGGAGGGAGGTCAGACCCGACAGGCGTCCGGCCAAGGCCGTGGAGAGGTTCGCCGACGAACTTTGCTTGAGCTCCTTGGTCTGAACCGACGAAACCGAGCCGGTTACCGAAACTTTTTTCTGGGTTCCGTAGGCTACGACGACGACTTCGTCGATGTTCTGCGAGTTGTCCTGAAGAGCTACTTTCAAGGATGTCTTGTTGCCGACCGCTATCTCCTGAGTGTTGTAGCCCAAATAAGAAAATACGAGGGTAGCCCCGGGTTCGACCGAGAGCTGGAAATGTCCCTGCGCATCGGTCGTCGTGCCGGTAGTGGTGTTCTTGACCATGACGGTCACTCCTACCAGAGGTTCGCCCGACTCGTCGGTAACGGTACCCGAAACGGGCTGCTTGGCTTGCTGGGCGGATAACGGGGCCGCTCCGAGATGGCCGCTCTCCGCAGCATAGGCTCCGAACGGAGCCGACGCCAGCAGAGCGAGTGCGGCGAATATCCTCGCTCCGGCTCGGGTGCCGCTCGTTGCTGTCATCCATGTCCATACGCTGAGTAGAGGTTTGTTCATAGATAGAAATTTTAGGTTAAAAATTAAGTTTTAGGACTATTCCTGGTGTAGTCGTAAGACAAAAACTTCCGTAAATATAAAAGTTTTATTATTTAAAAAAGAACGTAGGGGAATGTTTTTTGTATTTAACCGGTTAAATTTCATGTGTTTTGGCCTTTTTTTTGAAATCCTGGAATGATTTTCCGCCTTTTTAATAACAAAAATCGGCAGGATATGCCATGTAAAGTCGGGGACGGATGCGAATGGTTTGATTTTCAAAGCGGCATAATGAGAGGGTATAAGAAAATATGGGGTTAACGTTTTGATATTCAATACAATATTTCTAGTAAAGCCTTTTTGAAACAAATTTCGGACCGTAGGTAGTATTATTAAAGAAACGCGTTACGGCGCGGTCCGATCGGAAGAATCGAGCGCGTTTGAGAATGTTTCCCTTTCAAAATTGGGGGGGTGTCTGTGGCGACTTTTGTCCGAAGCGTGCGGGCTTATCGTTCGACGGAAGCGATGATATTGTCCTGCCGGTTGCCGGTACATCGTTTCCGGCTGGCCTCGGATTCCGGCGTTTCCTTGTTGCACGATTGTTCTTGGGCAGGGAGCTCCCTTTACTTTTTTTATCCGCAGTCCGGATTCTTCGGGCCGGTTCGGGTGCGGGACTTCGGTTTCGATGCTGCCGGAGGCTTTTTGTTCGGATAAAAATATTACTTTTGTTCGTACAAATTGGCCGGGTATGGATATGGAGGATGATTTCGGGCGATCGTGGCGACAGGACGGACCTGCGGAAGGTCCCTCTGCCGCCGTGCCGGAGCGGGAGCGACAGCCCGATCCGCAGCCCGTGCGTCCACCCTCGCGTTTCGAGCGTTATGTGGGGCAAATGCTTTCGGGCAGCTTCTTGATGCGGGCCGAAGTGCGGCGGCAGTATCCCTACGTGCTGTTCATGGCTTTGCTGATGTTTCTGTATATCGCCAACGGGTTTCATATTCAGAAGCTGCACCGCCGTCACGACCGTCTGACCGAGCAGGTCAAGGAACTGAGGGCGCGGTCGCTGACCGTGTCGTCGCTGAGGATGATCTCCACGCGGCAGAGCGAAATTATCCGGGAGCTGGAACTGCGGGGAATTCCGCTCGAGGAGTCGCTGAGTCCCCCGAAAGTGATCGAGAAATAGACGATGAGCGAGGGCAGAACGGATATAAAGAAAGGCATATTCCGGCGTGTCCGGGTATTGTACGCGCTTTTCTTTTTCGTCGGAATGCTCATTGCGGGCAAGATTCTCTACTTGCAATACGGCCCCAAGGGACCCGCCTTACGTAACAAGGGGACGACGATCACTTACGAGCGCGTCAAGCTGGAGGCCGACCGGGGCGACGTGCTGGCTTGCGACGGACGCATTCTGGCTACGTCCGTTCCGATGTACGAAGTGCGCATGGACTTCGCGGCGAACGGTCTGATCGACTCGGTCTTTCTGCGCGACGTCGATTCGCTGGCGGGTAGTCTCTCTTCCTTTTTCGGCGACAAGAGCAAAGGCGCATACAAGCTGATGCTGGTCAATGCGTTCCGCAACAGGAAAAAGAACCGGTATACGCTGATTTCCCCCCGAAGGGTCAATCATTTGGAAATAAAACAGATCGCGAAATTCCCGCTGTTTCGTCTGGGACAGAACAGCAGCGGTTTCATCGCCCGGCAGATCAATAAGCGGATGCTGCCTCACGGGCGGATGGCCGCCCGTACGATCGGGATGGTCAACGAGGCGGGAACGCGGCTCGGGATCGAAGGGGCGTTCGACAGCGTGCTGAGGGGTATCGACGGCAGCGTGATGATGCAGCGCGTTTCGGGCAGTTTCCGCGTACCCGTGCCCGACGAGATGAACGTCGATCCCGTGGACGGAATCGACGTGGTGACGACGCTCGACGTCGATATTCAGGACGTGGCCGAGAAAGCGCTGCGCGACCAGTTGATCGCCATGCAGGCCGATTGGGGCACGGCGATCCTGATGGAGGTCGCTACGGGCGAGATCCGTGCGATGGCGAACCTGACGCGGTACAGCGACGAGCGGGTCGTCGAGGATTTCAACTACGCGATCGGGATGAATCTGGAGCCCGGCTCGACCGAGAAGCTGGCTTCGCTCATTACGCTGCTCGACGATGCCGGGGCCAGTCTCGACGAGACGTACGATACCGGCGACGGACGGATCGTGATCGGCCGGGCCAAAGTGGTCGATTCGCATGCGTGCGGATTACTGACGCTCAAGGGCGTTTTCGAGAAGTCGTCGAACGTCGGGTTCGCAATGGCCGTCAACAAGTATTACCGGGACGATCCGAAACGCTTCGTCGATCATCTTTGCAAGATGGGACTCGATCAGCCGCTCGGACTTCAGATCGCCGGGGAGCAGAAGCCCGTTATCCGGAAGCCCGGTGACAAGTGGTGGGACGGCACTACGCTGACGATGATGTCGTACGGTTATGCGCTGCGCCTCACTCCGCTCAAAACGCTGACTTTCTACAACGCCGTAGCCAATGGCGGAAAAATGGTCAGCCCGCTGCTCGTCAAGGAGCTGCGGCAGTACGGACAGACGCTGCGGACGTTCGGTGCGCGGACGATGGTTTCGTCGATCGCCTCGCGCGAGACGCTCGAGGAGGTGCGCGAGGCGATGCGGGGAGTCGTCGAGGAAGGAACGGCGCGCCGGATGCGGAGCCGGTATTATTCGGTCGGGGGAAAGACCGGCACGGCCCAGATCGCCATGGGACGCAGCGGTTACACCGACCGCAACGGCGGCCGCCATTATCTGGGCACTTTCGTGGGCTATTTCCCGGAAGACGATCCCAAGTACAGTTGCTTGGTCGCCGTAAAGACGTACAATGCGCCGGGGCATCGCCGCTATTATTACGGGGGTACGGTGGCAGGGCCGGTGTTCAAGGCGATCGCCGACCGGGTGTATGCGAAGAATACGGCTTGGCAGAAACCCGTTTCGGAAACGGGCGACAAGTCCGCGAAGAAGCCTTTCGTCAAGGCCGGCCGCGTCGAGCAGATGCGCGAAGTCGGTTACCGTTTCGATATTCCTTACGAGGGCCGTCGCCGCGAAAAGCCGTGGAAGGAGTTGGCCTCGATCGATTCGGCCGGAGCGGTCTATACGGAGTACGACGAGCGCGGCGGAACGGTGCCCTGCGTCGTCGGCATGGGGCTCAAGGATGCGATCTACCTGCTCGAGCGACAGGGAATGATCGTCTCGTTTTCCGGGGCGGGGACGGTTTTGAGCCAGTCCGTGCCTGCCGGCTCGAAGGCCCGGCGAGGACAGACGGTCTCGCTGATTCTCGGCGTGGAGCCGCTGCCCGAGGGGGAGACGGTCCGGCACGAGAAGACCCGCCGGACGGAATAGAAATTTTTGAGGGCCGATGCGCATCCGGGGGCAATCGGTCTGAGGCGCTCTTTCGGGCGCGGGCGCGTCCGTCGAGGAACCTTTCGGCGACGGAGGACTGCCGTGCGGGGCGATTTTACGAACGGCGGGAAGCCGAAAGCGCGGGTGGCTTGTTCGAAGGTTCGGCGGAAAGCGGTCCTTGGCATATTAGGGAACTTTCCGAGCCGCATTGCCAAGGTAACGCTGAAAATATCCCCAATATTCCAAAGGTCAACCTTTAGAATCCATAGTGCAATCACATTAATTCATTATATGCGTCTATTATGATTTTCAGCTTTTTCATAGATCTGTCCAAGATGTCATATGCTTCATTGACTACATTGTAACTTGCCATTAATGTATTTAGCTCACTTTCTGAATAAGGATATGTCATGACTTTAAGAGCGAAAAATTTTTTCCTTGCTTCAATCAGTCTAAAAATGGACTGTTGGTGATGTTGGCATGATTCATAATATTGTTTATATGAATCACCTAATTTGTAATTAAAATTCCGATTATAGAGGTCTAACCGAATTTCAATAGATTTAGTGTCCACTTCGTTTGCAAACATTTTTATGTCTGAATTAAGTGTATAAAGTTCGTATGTCAATTTTAGATATGATAATTCATGTTCAAGAGAATCAACTCTCTGAACAAGTGTTTGTTTTTCTACTTGTGGATTTTGGGGCAGTGAATCTTGAGATCGCGCCTGAATTGAAATAAAAGGAAACACAAACACAAGAAAGGATAGAATTTTTTTCATACAAAACCTTATTTTGAAAACTTCATGACGCACCTCAGTTACCATAAGTGCAATTATAGATCACGAAGTGTGGGACTGCAATGCCACGCCATAGCGTGAGAACCACTATGCTACTCTTGTCTGTCGAAGTTACCAGGTTTCCACTCTCAAGAGATAAGCATAACGCTTCTTATTTTTCAAAATGTCGTGATGGAACTTCACTCGATCAACTGTAAAGTTACAACATTTTAAGGCTCATGTCAATAGCTTGTGCAAAAAAATAAGTTTGGTTGGGAATTAGATATATACACCTATACTGAACCAAACTTATAAATATATACGGGGGAAAAGAGAAATGCCCCTATCCGTTTTTCTTTTCACCAGCCTTACTTTCCCACAGAACAGCATCACCAAAAGAATGAAATCAAGGCTAATAAATAAAGTTAACGACCGTAAATTATCTATAAATCGTTTCTAACCGTTTTCCTGTATAGTACTAATTTAGTATAATTATATATGGGTATATTGCTGATAGTCAGCGTAAGTATGGCCTAGGTTAAAATTGAGGTTACGTTAACGTTCCGCCGATTCTCTGCGCGGTGCCGCTCTTGTCGGAGAAGCGGTCGGGACGGAAAAACGTTTTGCCGGTTCGGTCGGCGTTGCGGAATTTGTCGGCGGCGATGATTGGACGATAGATCTACACGGCGTTTTGCCTGTGCGCTTTCTGTTCGTTGTTGTCGCGTCGGATCGGGAGAGACCGTTTGTGCGCCGAACTTTTTTGTAAAAGGCCGGCGATAGCGTTATATTTGTGCGGTAATTGTTTTCGGGACCTTATGGGGAAACGGATGAAATATGCGGTATGGGCGGCGGTCGCGATGATTTTCGCGTTGCATGCGGCTTGTTTGCAGCCGTCGCGCTCCCGGCTTCTCCCTTGCGCCGGTCCTGTCGAGACGATTGCTGCGGCAGGGACGCTCGATGAATTGCACGAGCTGATCGTTTCCGCATGGGCGTGCGATTTGGTTCCGGCCGTTTGCGGATCGAACTCCGTTCAGGTCCATATTCCCGTTCTGAGGCTGCCGTCGCATGGGCGGGACGGCTGGCAGTGTCCGGTCCCGGAGCGTCCGGCGGAAGAGGGGCGCTCCGAAATTCTTTTCGCCGTTCAGCGTGTCTGTTGCGAGCGCTTCTGCGCCTCGCTCGCGCAAGCGGGATATTATGTCCTGGCCTTGCGGAAAATCATTATTTAGCCGGTTCGAGTTTCAGGCGAGCGGGACGCGTCTCCGATGCGGTTCCCTGCCGCAGGCATGGGCGGACTTTCCCGGGGAGTCCGTGCCGAAATGTCGTTTGGGTACGGTCGCGAATCGCAAGGGTATGCGGCCGGGCCTCCCGGGAATGTATTTATGAACCGACTGAATTTTGAAAAAATGGACAAGAAAAAATCGGAATCGATAGACGACGTGTTGTATGCCGTAACGGAGGGGCGGATCGTCCGCCGCAGGAAAAATCCGCTTCCGGCCTTGCTGATCGGCGTAGCCGGTGCCGGACTGGCGATCTGGAGCCTGACGGCTTCCTCTATGTCCGAGCATGAAAATCTGGCTTCCATACTGATGCTGCTCGGAGGGGGCGTCGCGCTGGTCGGACTGATCATGGCAGGCATCGCGCTCGCTTCCGGCTCGCCGGTCTACGAACCGACCGGCGAAAGGATCCGGCGCGGCAGCATCTATTACGACACGGCCCGGAAGCAGGAGCTGTGCGCCGCCCTCGAGGCGGGGGATGCGGATCGTCTCTCCCGGATTCCGCGCGGCGGATCCACGAGCGGAGTGCTGCTGACCCTGTATGCGACCGGTAGCGGCTCTTTCGCAATGGCTCAGGTACTGGAATATGTGCCGCACGCTTTCGAGCCTGTGACCGAGGTGGTCCTTTTCTCTGCCGAGCAAGGGCGTGCTGTGGCCGCTATGCTCTGAGGGTAGGGGCGGGACCTCGTCTTTTGATCCGGAGAAGAGGCGGATTCTCCGTTTGCTTTTCCTTAAACTACGGCGGCTGCGGCAGGAATTTTCTCCTGCCGCAGCCGCCGTAGCATGAGAAAATTGCCATGATCCGCGTTTTTGGGTTGAAAAAGCATTACTTTTGTACCTGTTCGGGGCGGTCCTAAGGGCGGAGAACAGGACGTACGGCGGCTTTCCCGTCGTTTCGTGTCTTGACCGGGTCCGCGTGCCAGCTTCGTCGCGAGCCCGGCGTTTCACGCCGGAAAATTCTTGTACGCCGCGCTTCGGTCGGCCGTGACGGAAGCGGGTATATTTTCAGGCTATGTCGCATCTCGATCCGCTGATATCCGATCTGGCGCTGATCCTCGCCGTGGCGGGAATCACGACGCTCCTTTTCAAAAGACTCAAGCAGCCCGTCGTGCTGGGCTATGTCGTAGCCGGCTTTCTGTGCAGCGGCAATTTCCTGCTCAAGGGAGTTTCCGATATGGCGAACGTCGACCTGTGGGCTCAGATCGGCATCATCTTCCTGCTTTTCTCGCTGGGACTGGAGTTCAGCTTCAAGAAGCTTGTCAACGTGGGCGGCCCGGCGTTGCTGACCGCGCTGGTCATCATCACGGGGATGATGTGCACCGGGTTCATGGCCGGCAAGCTGCTCGGCTGGACGTCGACCGACAGCGTTTTTCTGGGCGGCATGCTGTCGATGTCGTCGACGACGATCATCATCAAGGCGTTCGACGATTTGGGGCTGCGCAATCAGCGGTTTACGTCGCTCGTGTTCGGTGTGCTGGTGGTCGAAGACCTGTTCGCGGTCGTGCTGATGGTGCTCTTCTCGACGCTTTTCGCCCAAAGGGCGGTGGCCGATCTGTCCGTGTCGTGGCAGCTTTTCCGTTTCGTTTTCTTTCTGGTGCTGTGGTTCGTCGTGGGCATCTATCTGATTCCGACTTTCCTCAAGCGTATCCGGCGCTTCCTTAATGCCGAGACGTTGCTCGTCGTGTCGCTGGCTCTCTGTCTGGGCATGGTTGTCGTGGCGACCTACGCGGGGTTCTCGCCCGCCTTGGGCGCTTTCATCATGGGGTCCATTCTGGCCGGTACGACCGAGGCCGAGAGCATCGAGAAGATCACCGCTCCGGTCAAGGACCTGTTCGGAGCGATCTTCTTCGTATCGGTCGGCATGCTCGTCGAGCCTGCCGTGCTCGTGCAATACCTCGGTCCTATTCTGTTCCTGACGTTCGTAGTGGTGGTCGGGCAGATTTTCTATGCGACGCTCGGCTTTCTGGCTGCCGGGCAAAATCTGAAGGTTGCGATCCAGTCGTCGTTCTCGCTCGCGCAGATCGGCGAGTTTGCCTTCATCATCGCCTCGCTCGGACTGACGATGGGTGTCACCAGTTCGTTCCTTTATCCGGTGGCCGTGGCCGTCTCGGTCGTCACGACCTTCACCACTCCGTTCATCATCCGGCTCAGCGAGCCGGCTTACCGCTGGCTCGACCGGATCATGCCCGCGCATGTGAAGAGCCTGCTCAAGCGTTACGACGCCGGTACTCAGACCGTCAACACCGAGCGCGAGTGGATGAGGTTCTTGAAGAGGTCGCTGCTCAATATCGCGCTCTACTCGATTCTGCTGGGGGGCGTCGTCTGGATCTCTTCGAGCTACTACGCTCCTTGGATCGAGAGCAAGTTCGAGGGTTTCTGGGGCAAACTGATCGCGACGACGACGACCGTCCTCGTCATGGCTCCGCTGCTGTGGGCGCTCGCGCTGAGGCACCTCAGCAAACGGCTTTTCGTGCCGTTGTGGAACGATCCGCGATTCAATCACGGGCTGATCGTGACGCTCGTCGTGCTGCGAATTCTCGTCGCGCTGATGTTTCTGATGACGGTCGTGGCCCATTTGAGCACTTCCCGGTTCGGCTCGCTGATTACGTTCGCTCTGGTGCTGCTGTCGCTGATTCTGTTCTGGAAGCGGATCAAACGGCAGTTCCTGCGTTTCGAGAAGCGGTTCTTCGCCAATCTGAACGAGAAGGAACTCAGCACGGTCGTCCGTACGGCCGATTCGCAGGCGAAGCATCTGCATCTGGCCCGGCTGACCGTGTCGGGCGACAGTCCGCTGGTAGGCCGCAGCTTCGGACAGCTGAACCTGCGTTTGCGCTACGGCGTGACGGTCGTTTCGGTCCTGCGGGGCAGTCACCGTGTCAATGCTCCGCATGCCGAGACCGTTTTCATGCCGGCCGACCGGATTTCCGTCGTCGGTACGGACGAGCAGTTGCAGCAGTTCGCCCGTGCGGTCGAGGTGCCTCTGTCGCCGGTCGACCGCGAAGATGTGACAATGTACCAGTTTTCGGTAGGCGAGCGCTCGGTGCTGATCGGCATGACCGTCGCCCAGTTCGGCATGATGACGCGCGGAAGCTGTCTGATCATCGGTATCGACCGCAGCGACGGAACTTACGTCCGACCGCTCAGTCTGGTCCGTTTCCGCCCTTACGACATGGTATGGGTGGCCGGCGACAAGGAGTCGATCGACCGGGTGATCGCCGGAGCCGGGGAGCATGGGCCCAAGACGGTGCGCAAGGAAGCTCCGGAACACTCTCCGCGGGAGCGGTCGTAGGTCGGCCGTGCCGGGTCGCATTGTCGATAAGTTGTCGATTAAAAGGCGTCTCGTTTTGTATTTCTGCGTATGAAAACCCTACTTTTGTACATTGGATAAAAAGTGCAAGGCATGTTATTGAACGATCTTTTGAAAGCGGCGGACGTACTGGAGTCTGCGGGCGATTGTTCGGCGAACGTCTCGTCGCTCGAGTTCGACTCGAGGCGGGTGACTCCCGGCGCGCTGTTTTTCGCTACGCGAGGCACGCAGGCGGACGGGCATGCTTTCATCGAGGCGGCGGTCGGGGCGGGGGCCGTTGCGGTCGTCTGCGAGACGATACCCGCGCGGTTGGCCGAGGGAGTAGCCTATCTGCGCGTCGCCGACTCGTCGGTCGCGCTGGGACGCATGGCGTCCGCTTTCTATGGCGACCCGAGCCGGTCGCTCAGGCTGGTCGGCGTGACGGGGACCAACGGCAAGACGACGACCGCGACGCTGCTGTACCGCCTGTTCCGGAGCCTCGGCTATAAGGTCGGCCTGATCTCGACGGTGACGTACTGCATCGACTCCGATCGGCGCGAGTCGACGCACACGACTCCCGACAGCGTCCGGCTCAACCGGATGATGGCCGAGATGGTCGATCGGGGGTGCGAGTACTGCTTTATGGAGGTCAGCTCGCACAGCCTCGTGCAGCACCGCACCGAAGGGTTGCATTTCGCCGGGGCCGTGTTCACGAATATCACGCACGACCATCTGGACTATCACCATACGTTCGCCGAGTATATCCGCGCGAAAAAAATGCTGTTCGACGCGCTGGGAAAAGAGGCGTTCGCGCTGACGAACGCCGACGACCGCAACGGCGCGGTCATGGTGCAGAACACGAAGGCTTCCGTCAGAACCTACGGGTTGCGCACGATGGCCGATTTCCGCTGCCGCGTCGTCGAGATGCTGCTGGACGGCATGCAGCTCGATCTGGACGGCCGCGAGGTCTGGGTGAAGTTTCTGGGGCGTTTCAATGCCTACAACCTGACGGCCGTCTATGCGACCGCCTTGCTGCTCGGCGCCGACCGCGACGAGGTGCTGCGCACGCTGAGTGGCCTGGGTCCGGTGGACGGCCGTTTCGAATCGATCCGCTCGCACGACGGCGTGACGGCGATCGTCGATTATGCGCATACGCCCGACGCGTTGCAGAACGTCATCGATACGATCGACGAAATCAGGGGCAAGGACCGGAAGCTGTATGTGGTAGTAGGCTGCGGAGGCAACCGCGACCGGACGAAGCGTCCCGAAATGGCTCGCATCGCGGCCGACGGGGCCGATCTGGCCGTGCTCACCTCGGACAATCCCCGGAAGGAGGATCCCGAGGCGATTCTTGCGGAAATGAAGGCCGGGCTCGACGCTTCCTCGCGTTACCTCTGCATTGCCGACCGGCGCGAGGCGATCAAGGCGGCCGTCGCGCTGGCGCGGCCGGGCGACATCGTACTGGTGGCCGGCAAAGGACACGAGACCTATCAGGACGTCGGCGGCGTCAAGCATCATTTCGACGACCGCGAGGAGGTTCGCCGGGCGATGGGACTGGAATAGAAGAAACGGACTGCGACATGAAACGCCTTTTGCTTTTGCTCCCGCTTTTATGCACGGCCGTGGCGGCTCGGGACCCGAGCGCGCTGGGCATGCGCGTCGATACGATCGTCGCCGGCCGCGACACCGTGACCGGCGAGCGTCTTTCGGCCGTGCGGTACGGTTTTACTTCTCGGTATGCGGTTTCCGGTTTCGACGCCCGTCCCGAGGGCGATTGGGCGATCTGTCAGTTGAGCAAGCTGGCGCCGATGTGCAAGTATATCCAGTCTTTCGGCAAACTGATCGGGTGGGATATGCGTACGGGGGAAGTTCGCTGGGCGCAGGACGTTCGGTATCCCGGGGGAGGCGCATACCAGAACTCCGTGAGGCTTTGCGGAGACGTTCTGGTCCAATCCGACGGCCTCCGAAACCGGTGTTTCGATGCGACGAGCGGCGAGTTGTTGTCCGAGAACCGTTACGGACTGTATTATCTGAGCGATGCCGGCATCGCTTTGGGGTACGATAAAGTCCGGCCGCAGCAACTCAAGGGAATCGATTTGAGAACGGGAGAGGAGTTGTGGACGCGGGAATTGAAGTTTCATGGAGACCGGTGGAATCAGGTGATCGCGGGCGACTCGGCGGTTCTGATTTCCGCGGCAGGACTCCATTGGGTCGGTCTGTATTCGGGACAGGGGTGGGATCGTCCGTTGCGGACGTTCCGGAATTCGCTGAGCGATACGAAGCATCCCCTGACTTCCAATGTGATTCTCTCGGGTTCGATGCTTTCGGAGCCCGTTTTGTATCAGGCGTCCTGCGACAGTATGTTCGCATTCGATCTCCGGGGGAACGTTCTGTGGGCGACCCCGCTGCCCGATGGCAAGTCGGGCATATCGCGGATTTACGAGACGGATACTACGATTGTTCTGGTCAATAAAGGGGTGGCCGGCTCGGCGTACGGGCCGGTGCCTTACGGATTGGCATATATGGCGATTTTCGCCAAGCAAGACGGCCGGATGACGTTTTTCAAAGGAATCGGAGAGACAAAGGAAGACGCCGTCTACTTTTCGATTCCTTGGTCGGACGACCGCCTGCTGTTGGCGGGAAAAAAAAGAATAGCGCTTTACGCGAAAAACGGGGAATTGCTGGCCGAGAATACCTTGGCTACCGTTTCCGAGGGAGAAATCCATTCTATCTTTTCCGACGAGTGCGATTGGTTCGCTCCGGAGAGCGGGGGATTCCGGCCCGTAGTGGACCGAGAGGACGAGTGGGCGATCCGGACCGACGACGGATGGCTGGCCGTGCTTGACGATAGCCTGAGAATACGGCGACAGTACGTTACGGATGCCCTGATCTTTTGTTTCGCCCGTGTCGGCGATCTGAGCGTTTTGTACGACAAAGAGCTGACCCGTTTGGTGGGATCGGACGGGAAAGTCCGGGCGGAAATGAAGGTGGGCGTGCCGGTATCTCTGCATGCGCCGGTTTTGTACTGCATCATGGACCAGAACTCGCTGGTGAAAGTCGATCTGAGTCCGTCGCTCGGACGCGACTGGAACGATCCTGATCCTTTCGAAAAAGCGTTCGTCGCCGACAATCGATGGAATCATTAGAAAACGTGTAGTTTATGTTATACCATTTGGTCAAATATTTCTCGCAGCATTTCGACATTCCCGGCGTGGGGATGTTTCTCTCGCTGTCGTTCCGCGCGGCGATGGCGATCATTCTGGCGCTGACGATCGGCATGATTTTCGGCCGGAAGATCATCCGCCTGCTGCAGCGCCGACAGATCGGCGAGGAAGTGCGCAATCTCGGCCTCGAGGGGCAGCTTCAGAAACGGGGCACGCCGACGATGGGCGGTCTGATCATTCTGCTGTCGATTCTGGTTCCGATCCTCCTGCTGGGCGATCTGACGAACGTCTATACGCAGCTGATGATCGTCTCGACCGTATGGCTGGGGCTGATCGGCTTTCTGGACGACTACATCAAGGTGTTCCGCAAGCGGAAGGAAGGTCTCAGCGGCCGGTACAAGATCGTCGGTCAGGTCGGACTCGGCGTTATCGTGGGCTGCGCGATGTGGCTCAGTCCGCAGATCGTCGTCAAGGAGAAGCTCGAAGGCAAGTCGCCTCGCGCCCAGATCGAGTACGTGACCGAGAACGGCCAGAGCAGTCCGGTCTATGTGACGCCGGCCGAGAAAAGCGTCAGGACGACGATCCCGTTCGTCAAGAACAACGAGTTCGACTACCACTGGCTGATTCCGGGCGACGGTCCCCGCTCCGAGCGGTGGAGCTGGATCGCCTACGTGGCGGTCGCGATTCTGGTCATTACGGCCGTGTCGAACGGGGCGAATCTGACCGACGGACTCGACGGGCTGGCCTCGGGCGTGTCGGCCACGATCGTCGTGACGCTCGGCATATTGGCCTATCTGTCGGGCAACGTGATTTATGCCGATTACCTGAATATCATGTACATTCCGTCGAGCGGCGAGCTGGTCGTCTATGCGGCGGCCTTCGCCGGGGCGCTGTTCGGCTTCCTGTGGTACAACTGTTATCCGGCGCAGGTATTTATGGGCGACACGGGAAGCCTGGCCATCGGCGGGATCATCGCCGTGTTCGCGCTGCTGATCCGCAAGGAACTGCTGCTGCCGATCCTGTGCGGAATCTTCTTCGTCGAGAGCCTGTCGGTCATTTTTCAGGTCGGCTGGTTCAAATATACGAAAAGACGTTACGGCGAGGGCCGGCGCGTGCTGTTGATGGCTCCGCTGCATCACCACTATCAGAAAAAAGGATATTTCGAGTCGAAGATCGTCGTGCGTTTCTGGATCGTGCAGTTGCTGTTGGCGGCCGTTACGCTCGTTACGCTTAAAATCAGATAGCCATGCCGAAGATTGTCGTGTTGGGAGGAGGCGAGAGCGGCTGCGGGGCGGCCGTGCTGGCCCGCGTGAAAGGATTCGACGTATTCCTGTCGGATATGGGCGTTATCGCGCCCAAGTATAAAGCATTGCTCGCCGAATGGAACGTGCCCTACGAAGAGGGACAGCATACGGCCGGGCGGATACTCGATGCCGACCGGGTCGTCAAGAGCCCCGGCATTCCCGACAAGGCGCCGATGATGAAGGCGGTCCGCGAACGCGGAATTCCGGTCGTGTCCGAAATCGAGTTCGCCGCCCCGTACACATCGGCTCGCACGATCTGCGTCACGGGCAGTAACGGCAAGACGACCACGACGACGCTGACCTACGAGATTCTGCGTCGCGCGGGCGCGGACGTCGCTCTGGGGGGCAACATAGGCCGGAGTTTCGCGCTGTCGGTCGCCACGGAGCGGCGCGACTGGTACGTGATCGAGCTGAGCAGCTTTCAGCTCGACGGGTGCTACGATTTCCGGGCCGACATCGGAGTGCTGACGAACATTACGCCCGATCATTTGGACCGGTACGAGTACCGGCTGCAGAACTATGTCGACAGCAAATTCCGCATCCTGCGCAACCAGCGTCCGCAGGACTGCTTTATCTATTGCGCCGACGATCCGCTGACGCTCGAGAATCTGCCGAAGCATCCGCTCTCCATGCGGACGCTCCCGTTCAGCGTCCGGCGCGGCGATTGCGCCGCCGTGTTGCGCGACGGGACGATACGGGCCGAGGCTGCCGGCCGCCGGCTGGAAATTCCGGTTTCCGAGCTTCGGATCAAAGGGATGCATAACACATACGATGTGATGGCGGCCGTGCTGGCCGCTCTGTCCGCCGGGATCGAGCCGGACGCGATTCTGCCGACGCTCCGCTCGTTCGAGGGAGTCGAGCACCGGCTGGAGCCTTGCGGCGAGATCGACGGCGTCGAGTACGTGAACGACTCGAAGGCGACGAACGTCGATTCGGTATGGTACGCTCTGGAGAGCATGACGCGGCCGGTCGTGTGGATCGCCGGCGGAACCGACAAGGGCAACGACTATTCGAGACTGTACGATCTGGCCGGAGCGAAAGTCAAGGCGCTCGTCTGCATGGGCGTCGACAACGAGAAGCTGATCCGTGCCTTCGACGGGCGCATTCCCCGCATCGAGGACACGCACTCGCTCGACGACGCGATGGCTGCGGCGCGGGCTGCGGCTTCCTCCGGCGATACGGTGCTGCTTTCGCCGGCTTGCGCGAGCTTCGACCTGTTCAAGAATTACGAGGAACGGGGGCGTCAGTTCAAGGAGTGGGTGGCGACGCTCTCGCAGAAGCACCGTTGACGACAGCCGTGCCGGGGCTCGCCTTCCGGAGGCGGGAGGGCCGACGGGACGAAATGTCCGGATCGTGCGGACGGGGAGAATTTCCCGCATCCGGAGCCTCCCGGCGGAGCGGACGGGATGTGGTCCGGAGAAGCGGTGTCCCGGAGCGAGGCTTGCGGTCGTGCGTATTCGTCCGGGCCGTTTCTCGGTACGGACGGGGGCAGCGGCCCTGCCGAGGACGCGCATGAGGAATTAAAAGAGAACCGATGGAATGGAACTGAACGGGAATATCCGGAAAATGGAAACGCGGGGGCTTTCGGCCGAATCGGCCGAAAAGCCGGGGTTTTTCGACCGTTTTTTCGGGGGAGACCGCGTGCTGTGGGTGATTATCGCGATTCTGTCGGTCGCTTCGCTGCTCGTGATCTTCTCGTCGACGGCGTCGATGGCCTACCGTAAGGCCGGGGGCGACACGTCGCATTACTTTTTCGCCCAGTTGAAGTTCATCGTGCTCGGATTCGCCGCGATGATCGCGGTGCACCGACTCAACTACCAGCGCTATGCGCGGCCCCGGCTGCTGGCTCTGGTGTTCGTCGCCGCGCTGCTGTTCATGCTGCTGACCTTTTTTATCGGGGTCAACCTGAACAGCGCGTCGCGCTGGATTCGGATTCCGGTGATCGGCGTGACGTTCCAGCCTTCCGACTTCTTGCGCATCGCGCTGATAGCGATCCTCGCGCAGCAGCTGGCCAAGCGCCAGCGCTTCATCCATCGGATTCCGCTGCTTCCGGCGCTCACCGTGCGGGGCTGGCGCAAGAACCCCCGGAAAAATCTCGATATTCTCACGCAGACGACCCTTCCCGTGCTGGGACCGATCGCGATCGCCTGCGGGGCGATTTTCATGTCGAACTTTTCGACGGCGGCCATTACGTTCTGCACCTGCTGCATCATGCTTTACATGGGACGCGTGCGCGTGCGAGAACTGTGGCGTCTCGTCGCGCTGGTGGTCGTTGCGATGGTGCTGGCCGTTTCGTTCATGTACGTTTTCGACATCGGACGCTCGCACACCTGGGTCAACCGGCTGGGGATCGGTTCGCTGATCGGGGAGACGGAGCAGGTCGCCGAGCAGAGCGACGACGACAACCTGCAGCAGGAGCAAGCGCGCATCGCGATCGCCTCGGGCGGACTGCTGGGCAAGGGGCCCGGCAACAGCACCCAGCGCTCGAACCTGCCGCACTCCTATTCCGACTTCGCCTATGCGTTCATTGTCGAGGAATACGGCTTCGTGGGCGCCATGGGCATTTTGTTTTTGTACCTTTGCATTTTCTTCCGGGGCATCGTGACTTTCCGGCGGTGCGGAACGGCATTCCCGAGCCTGCTCGTGCTGGGGCTGTGCCTGATGATTACGTTTCAGGCGATCTGCAATATGCTCGTGTCGGTGTGCATATTTCCCGTGACGGGTCAGACGCTGCCGCTGGTCAGCCTCGGCGGGTCGTCGATCGTGTTCACCTGCGTGGCGCTCGGGCTGATTCTGGGCATCAGCCGTCAGGTCAAGGAGCAGTCGCTGGACCGGCCCCGGGGAGAGACGATGCTCGACTGAGCGGGCCGGCGGACGGATATTCCGAATCCGAAGCCCGGCCGGTCGGCGAATCGGCGATGGAGGGGAGAAAGGGGCCTGAATCCCGTTACGGCGGGACAGGTGGAGCGACGTCCCGGCCGGATGTCGGACGGGATTTTTTAATTCGATCTATCAAGTTGAAACGCAAAATGAGCGAGGAACGCAAATTGAAAGTCATACTGAGCGGCGGAGGCACGGGAGGCCATATCTATCCGGCCGTCGCCGTCGCTGAGGCGCTCGGACGCCGGCTGGGCGACCGTGTGGACGTCTTGTTCGTCGGGGCCGAGGGCAAGATGGAAATGGAGAAGGTGCCGGCGCTCGGCTATCCGATCGTCGGCCTGCCCGTGGCGGGGCTGCAGCGGCGGCTGACGCTGCGCAACCTGACCGTTCCGGCCAAAGTGCTCGCGTCGTTGGTTAAGGCCCGGCGGGTGATCCGCCGCTTCGGGGCCGATGTGGCCGTCGGCTTCGGGGGATACGCCAGCGCTCCGGTGCTGTGGAGCGCGCAGCGGATGGGCATTCCGACGCTGATTCAGGAGCAGAATTCCTATGCGGGCGTTACGAACAAGCTGCTCGCATCGCGGGCCCGGCGCATCTGCGTAGCTTACGAGGGCATGGAGCGCTTTTTCCCTGCCGATCGGATCGTGCTGACGGGCAATCCGCTGCGCGGCCGTTTCGCCGCTTCCGGGGACGCCGCCGCGCTGAAAGCCGAGGCGCTGGCCCATTTCGGGCTGGAGGCCGGCAAACCGGTCGTGCTGGTCGTCGGGGGAAGCCTCGGCACCCGGACGTTGAACGAGGCGATGAAGGCCCATGCGGATGAGATCGTGCGCGAGGGTCGGTTTCAGGTTATCTGGCAAACCGGGAAGTATTACGAACGGGAGATGGACGAGTTCATGCGCGGCCGCGATGCGCGCGGCATCTGGCGAGGGGCCTTCATCGAACGGATGGACTTGGCCTATGCGGCGGCCGACGTCGTCGTCGCCCGTTCCGGGGCAGGCACCGTCTCGGAGCTCTGCCTGGTCGGCAAGACGGTCGTTTTCGTGCCTTCGCCCAACGTGGCCGAGGATCATCAGACCAAGAACGCCATGGCGCTCGCGGATCGGGGGGCCGCGCTCGTCGTGCCCGACCGCGAGGCCGTCGCCCGGGTATTCTCCGAGGCCGGGCGGCTGCTGGCCGACGATGCGGTACGCTCGGAAATGGAAAAGAACATACGCGCGCTGGCCGTCGCCGACTCGGCCGACCGCGTGGCGGATGAAATACTGAAAGTCGTAAAACGATCGGAATGAAATACGGGAAAGTCTATTTTCTGGGCATAGGCGGAATCGGCATGAGCGCCGAGGCGCGCTATTTTCTGCACGAAGGCCGGCGCGTGGCCGGCTACGACCGCACGCCTTCGGAGCTGACGGCCGAGCTGCGGCGCGAGGGCGCCGAAGTGACCTATGACGAGTCGACCGACGCGATACCGGCCGATTTCCGCAGCAGCGACGATACGCTGGTCGTCTATACGCCGGCGATCCCCGAGGATCATCCGCAGTTGCGCTTCTTTCGCGACGGCGGTTTCGAGGTCGTCAAGCGCTCGCGGTTGCTCGGCGCGATTTCGGAGGGAAAGTACGTGATGGCCGTTGCCGGCACGCACGGCAAGACGACCACTACGACGATGGCCGCTTGGTTCAACCGTGTCGCCGGAGGAGGGGGCAGCGCTTTTCTGGGCGGCATATCGAAAAATTTCGGGAGTAATCTGGTGCTGGGACCCGGACCGCGCTTGGTCGTCGAGGCCGACGAGTTCGACCGCTCGTTTTTGCAGCTGCATCCCGATGCGGCCGTCGTGACGGCGGCCGATGCCGACCATTTGGACATTTACGGCACGCACGAGGCCGTGAAGGAGGCTTTCGCGCAGTTTGTCGCGCAGATCAAGCCCGGCGGAGCGCTGATCGTCAAGCGGGGAGTCGAGCTCGATCTGCGCAATCCGGAGATTTCGGTTTACCGGTACGGCTACGACGGGCCCTGCGATTTCTATGCCGACCGGATCCGCGTGCTCGACGACGGGCGGTATCGCTTCGATCTGGTTTTCCCCGACCGCAGGCTGGAGGAGTGTACGCTCGGCATTCCGGGGCGCGTCAACGTGGAGAATTGCGTGGCCGCCGCCGCGTTGCTCTGGGTTGCCGGGTTCGACGAGCGGAAGCTCCGCGAGGCGATCGCCTCGTTCTCGGGAGTCCGGAGGCGGTTCGATTTCTACGTCAACGAGCCCGGTCGGGTCTATATGGACGATTATGCGCATCATCCCAACGAGTTGCGGGCGGCGATCGGTTCCCTGCGCGAGATGTTTCCCGGCCGGAGGCTGACCGTCGTATTTCAGCCGCACCTTTACACCCGCACGCGGGATTTCTGCGAGGAATTCGCCTCGGCGCTTTCGCTGGCGGACCGGGTGCTGCTGCTGCCGATCTATCCGGCGCGCGAAGAGCCGATCGAGGGCGTCCGTTCCGAGATGCTGCTGCCGCTGCTGACCGTTCCCGCGCGCGTCGTGTCCAAGGACGGACTGCTCGATGCGATCCGGGACGAGAATCCGGAACTGCTCGTGACTTTCGGCGCAGGGGACATCGACCGCTTTTGCGGCCGGATCGCGGAGACGCTGTCCGTCCCGGGTCGGCCCGCCGCGAAAGCCGATTGAGAGATTTCCTGCGGTTCCCGGCCGGCAGACCGGAGATTTTCCGGCCCGAATTTCGCGGATACCGCGATTGTGCTTAATTTTGAACGGAACGAATCGGGTCTTCTTGCCGGAGAAGACCGGAACGAAAAATAGCGTCGTGTTTTGAAAAGGCCGCTCGTCATAACCCTGAACGTGCTTTCGTGGACAGCCATCCTCGTCTATCTGCTGCTGTCGTCGCGCTACACGCGCGAGCGGAAGCAGCAGAGACCGTGCCGCGAGGTGCGTGTCGTGGTGCTCGACAGCGCCGAGCGCGGGTTCATCACGCCGGCCATGGTACGGGGGTGGTTCGCCTCGGAAAAGATTCCGCTGGTCGGACGCGAGCTCTCGTCGATCAATACGCTCGAGCTGGAGCGTTTCGTCCGGCGGAGGGGATATGTCCGCTCGGCCCGCGTCTATGCGTCGATCGACGGCGTCCTGACGATCGAGATCGCCCAGCGGAAGCCCGTTATGCGATTCAATACCGACGACGGGTATAACTTCTATGTGACCGACGACGGTTATGTCCTGCCGCAGCAGAGACAGTTCTCCTGTTATGTCCCGATCGTGACGGGCCGTTTCGAGCTGCCGTTCCCCCGCGACTATGTCGGACCGCTCGACTCGCTGGCCGGAGGCGGCGAAAAAAAAGTAGAGAAAAATTATTTGTTTTTGGCTAAACTGATTAATTTTGTAAAATTCGTCGGTTATGATGACTTCTGGAACGCGTTCATCGTGCAAATACGCGTGAACGGCGCTGATCCTCAGACCGAAGGCGAGCCTCAGGTGGAGATCGTGCCCCGGGCGGGCGATCAGGTGATCGCGCTCGGAGGGATCGACGCGTATGAGCAGAAGCTCGACAAGCTGATGAGCTTTTACCGCAAGGCGGTGCTTTACGAGGGATGGGACCGTTACCGGTACGTGAATTTGAAATACAAGGATCAGATTGTCTGCGTCAAATAATATGGAAAACAGAGTGGAAAACGGAGATTACGTCGTTGCGATCGATTTGGGAACCAACACGGTGGTCACGGTCGTCGGTACGAAAGATGAGGACGGCCGGATCCGGATCGTGGACCGGGAGGTTTCCCCCGTGCAGGGGATGGGCATGGTCCGCGGCGAGATCAAGAACATCGAGCTTGTCTCGCAGAGCATCAAGGCAACCGTAGCGGCCATCGAGCAACGGCAGCAGATCCGGATCACGGAGGCTTACGCCGGCGTTTCGGGCCAGCATATCCGTTGCGTGAAACATCCGTACCATGTGTTCAGCCGGGGCGGCGAGATCCGTCAGGAGGACGTGCAGCATCTGCACGACAGCATGCGCAACGTGCCGGCTCCCGAGGGGGAAAAGATACTGCAGATCATTCCGCAGAGCTATGTCGTTGACGACGAGGAGGAAACCTCGAGCCCGGTGGGCACGTTCGGCACCAAACTCGCCTCGACGTTCAACATTCTGCTGGGCGACTCGACGGCGATCAGCCGGGTCGAGATGGCGCTCAAGCGCGGCGGAGTCGCTCCGCTGGGCCTGTTCCTGAATGCCGTGGCTTCGGCCGAGGCGGTGCTTTCCGAGGACGAAAAGCAGGAGGGCGTCGCCGTGATCGACATCGGGGGCGGCACGACCGACGTGACCGTCTACGAGAAGAATATCATCCGCCATGTCGGGATCGTTCCGATGGGCGGTAACGTGGTCAATAAGGATATCCGCTCCTACGGAATACTCGAGAAGCACGTCGAGAGCCTCAAGACCCGTTACGGCGGGGCGATGCGCGAGAAGGCCCAGCCCGACAAGTTCATCACCACGCCCGGCCTGAGCGCGAAGGCGCCCAAGGAGATTTCGTGCCAGAATCTGGCCGCGATCATCGAAGCCCGCATGCAGGATATCATCGATTTCGCGGTCGAGGAGATCAAAAAGTCGGGATACCAGAACAAACTCTCCGCAGGCGTCGTACTGACGGGCGGGGGCGCGCAGTTGCGCGATCTGGACGCGCTGTTCAAAAGCTATACGGGCATGGACGTCCGCGTGGCGGGCCCCGAGGCGGTGCTCGCGGCCGATAGCCCCGACGAGGTGACGGGCCCCGATATGTCTACGGCCGTCGGAATTCTGGCCAAGGCTTTCGCCGAAGACCGTCCGGCGCGTTCGGCCCGCCCGAAAGCTTCTTCGCCCCGTCCCGTTTCCGGTTCTTACGATGCGACCGAGCCCAAGGCCGGCGTCAGCCGGCAGAAGATCAACGATCTGTATCGGAACGACGCGGGAGCGTCCCGCTACGGACAGTCCGTTCCCGGCGAGTCCGTCGCAGAGGAGGAAGAGGAGTTCGAGCCGAAGAAGGCCAAGAAGCAGAAAGGAAGCCGGGGACCCGGATTTTTCTCCAAGATCAAGGAGAAAATGATCAACATGTTCGACGAGGAGATCGACGATAACGAGATTTAGTACGCACGTTGCGGAGGCCTGCTCCGAAGCGTGCGGCACAATATATTGACGGAAACAGAACAAAACGAAGCGGAAACGATATGCCCGAGGTAGATAAGATCATCGATTTTGAGATTCCGAAACTTTCCCCGTCCATTATTATGGTGACGGGCGTCGGCGGCGGCGGAAGCAATGCCGTCAATCACATGTTCGAAATGGAGATTGCCGACGTGTCGTTCATGGTGTGCAATACGGACCCTCAGGCGTTGCGCAACAGTCCGGTGCCGGTCAAAGTGCGCTTGGGCCAGAACGGGCTCGGAGCGGGCAACAATCCCGAGAAAGGACGGCAGGCGGCGCTGGAGAGTCTGGACGAGATCGTCGAGATTTACAAGCGCGAGGGGACGAAAATGGTCTTCATCACGGCCGGAATGGGCGGCGGCACGGGTACGGGAGCTGCTCCGGTCATTGCGAAAGCGGCCCGCGAACTGGGGATTCTGACTGTCGCGATCGTGACGATTCCGTTCAAGACCGAGGGGCCGAAGCGGATGAAGCAGGCTTATCAGGGTATCGACGAGCTGCGGGAGTGCGTCGACTCGTTGCTGCTGATCAACAATGAGAACATACAGGAGATTTTCGGCAAACTGACGCTGACCGAGGCGTTCCACAAGGCCGACGACATTCTGGCCACGGCGGCCAAGGGCATCGCCGAAGTCATCACGCGCGAAAACACCGTCAACGTGGACTTCGCCGACGTGCAGACCGTGATGACCAACAGCGGCGTCGCGCTGATGGGTTCGGGACGCGCGTCGGGCGAGGACCGGGCGATGGCGGTGGCCAACATGGCGCTCGAGTCGCCTCTGCTGAACCATAACGACATTGCCGGAGCGAAGAACATACTGATCAACATTACTTCGGGCGAGGAGGAGATCACGCTCGAGGAGACGTACATGATTACCGAGTACATTCAGGAGCGCGCCGGAAACAACGCCGACATCATCTGGGGCGCCGGCAAGGACGACTCGCTGGGCTCCGACATCGAGGTGACTATCATTGCGACCGGTTTCGACTACAACCAAATGAATATGGTGTCGTATTCGCCCCTGCAGGGCTATAAGGACTCGCTGCGCAAAAGCGTGCCGACCGAGGAGCCCGGGATGCAGGCGGAGCAAGAGGAACCGTCCGTCGAACCGGAGGCCCGCGAGCCGGAAGGTCCGTTCAAGACTCGGATCCGCAAGCCGGTCGCTCCGGCGGCGCAGCCGTCGGCTCCGGAAGCGCCCCGCCCGTTCGAACGGCCCGCTCCGAGACCGGCCGCGCCTCAGGCGCAAAATCCTTTCGCCGCTCCGGTCGCTCAGCAGACGATCGCTTCGAAGCGCGACAAGGAGTCCGATATCGATATCGACGAGCTGGAGAACCGTCCGGCTTTCGTGCGTCGTAACGTGAAGTTCGTCAAAGACAATTCGGCGGAGGGAGGACGCAGCTCGCGCGTGGCTCTCAAGGACGATAGCGCGCCGAGCGACAAGACCCAGAACAGCTCGCTGTTCGATTAGCGCGGCGTTTCGTCGTCCGAGCCGCGAACCGCGACCGAACGGATGAGTCGGGGGCGGGTACGGCCGGAGACCGGGCGTACCCGGCGGCGTTCCGATCATATTTCATACCGAAGCCTTGATGGAGTGTATCATACAAACCGTGATGTTTCGCCCGTTTACGGGCCACGACGTTGCCGTGTCGATCGTCATCGCGGTGCTGCTCGGCTGCTCCGCGCTGGTATCGGGTTCCGAGACGGCCTTTTTCTCGCTGACTCCGCGTAACATCGCTCAGCTCAAGACGGGTCGCAGCCGCAGCGGCCGGGCGATCCTGAAGTTGCTGTCGGTGCAGGAATATTTGCTGGCCACTATTCTGATCGTTAATAATCTGGTCAATATCTGCATCGTGATCCTGTCCAACGGACTGATCGATTCGCTGACGGATTTCGGCGGAGCGGCCGGGCTAGAGTTCGTCGTCAAGACGGTCGTCGTGACGTTTCTGCTGCTGCTTTTCGGCGAGATCATGCCCAAAATATTCGCGTCGTACAACCCCTTGCGCGTTGCCCGGATGACTTCGATTCCGCTTCTTTTGCTCAAGTCGGTCTTCCGTCCGCTGGCTTATGTGCTGATCCGTTCGGGAAGCTACATCAACGAGAGCGTGGCCAAGAAGCGGGTCAATATTTCGATCGACGAGCTGTCGAACGCCATCGAGATGACCACCGACCAGACCGTCGAGGAAAGACGGATGCTGTCCGGCATCGTCGGTTTCGTGCATACCGAAGTCGTCGAGATCATGAAGCCTCGCGTCGATATCGTCGCGCTCGATCTGAAGGACGATTTCGCCGAAGTCCGCCGCGTGATCATAGAGTCGGGCTTCTCGCGGATTCCGGTTTGCGAGGAAGGGATCGACGACGTGAAAGGCGTGCTTTACGTAAAGGACATGCTGCCCTATATTTCGCACGGCGACGACTTCGAGTGGCAGCACCTGATCCGCCGCGCCTATTTCGTGCCTGAGCATAAGAAGATCAACGATCTGCTCGAAGAGTTCCAGAACAACAAGATTCATATGGCGATCGTCGTCGACGAGTACGGGTCGACGCTCGGTCTGGTCTCGCTGGAGGATATTCTGGAAGAAATCGTCGGCGAGATTTCGGACGAGTCCGACATCGAGCAGTCGTTTTACACGAAGTTGTCCGAGAATACCTATCTGTTCGACGGCAAGACGCATCTGAACGATTTCCTGAAGGTGCTTTCGTTCGATGAAGACTATTTGGACGAGGCGAAAGGCGAAGCCGAGACGCTGGCCGGACTGATGCTCGAGATCAGGAAGGATTTTCTGCGCCGGGGCGAGACGCTCGCGTATCGCCGGCTGACTCTCCGTGTCGACGCGATGGACGGTCGCCGGATCGATAAGATACGGGTTACGGTCGCCGACTCGGAGGATTGAGCCCGAGGATCGCGGAATATTCTGGCGGACCGTATGCCGGCCGAGTGCCGTAAAACGATGCGCATGCCGGAGCAGGTTGCCTTTCGAGCCTGAGAAACCGATTTTCCCCTGTCTCTTAATTCCATGTTCCGTAATAGCCGCTGAGGCTTATTTGTCGGGCGGTTTGTTCGACAGCCGTTTCCCCTGTGGCCGGTTCGGCAGGAGTCGTGCGGCGCATGCCGGCGCAGGAACAGGCCGAAATAAGAGCGGACAGGCCCGACGACCTGTCCGCTTCCGAATGTGCCCGCTCGGAGACGCGTTCTCTCGCCTGCTTCGAGGATGCGCCCGTCCGCTTCCGTACACGGCGTGCGCCCGAAGGACTCGCGGAACCGCTCCGGCGACAAGCCCCGAGTGGCTATCTATATCTTGTTTTTGATATCCTGATATTCCACTTCGAGCCCTTTCTCGTAGAGCTTCATTGCCCGCCGGCTCATGCCCATGCTCGAGAAGCCCCCGTCGTGATAGAGATTCTGCATCGTAACCTTGCGCGTCAGGTCGGAGAACAGCGTGAGCACATAGCCTGCGCAGTCGTCGGCCGTGGCGTTGCCCAGCGGCGAGGTCCGGTCGGCGAAATCCATCAGGTCGCCCATTCCCATGACGCCGCTGCCGGCCGTCGTCGGGGTGGGCGACTGCGAGACCGTATTGATGCGGACGTGCTTCTCGCGGCCGTAGATATAGCCGAAGCTGCGGGCGATCGACTCGAGCAGCGCCTTGGCGTCGGCCATGTCGTTGTATCCGTAGAGCGTGCGCTGGGCGGCGATATACGTCAGCGCGACGATCGACCCCCAGTCGTTCAGCGCGTCTTTCTTGCGGGCCACCTGAATGACCTTGTGGAACGAAATGGCGGATATGTCGAGCGTCTTGGCCAGATAATCGTAGTCCAGATCGTCGTATTTGCGTCCTTTTCGTACGTTGAGGGACATGCCGATCGAATGGAGGATGAAATCGAACTTGCCGCCGAAGTGCTCCATGGTCCGGTCGATGAGGCGTTCCAGATCGGGCACGCTCGTGGCGTCGGCCGGTACGACGATCGTGCCGCACTGCTCGGCCAGTTGGTTGATCGTGCCCATGCGGATCGATACGGCCGTGTTCGTCAGCACGATCTCGGCTCCCTCCTCAACGGCGCGCCGGGCCACTTTCCATGCGATGGAATTCTCGTTCAGGGCGCCGAAAATCAGCCCCTTCTTCCCTTTCAGCAAATTGTAAGACATATTTCCTAATCCTTTTAGTCGCGGGCAAAGGTAGCGAAATATGCCAAACTGCCAAAAGCCTATTGCGGTACGAAGATATAGGTGATGGTCCCGCTCTGACGGTCGGCGGCCGAGCCGTCGACATTGAACCGGGAATTGCGCGCGGCCGTGACGGCCGTCTCGTTGATGCAATTGCTCGACGTCGTGGTCTCCTTCAGCGAGGCTGCCGTTACCTTGCCGTTGCGGTTGACGGTGATCGCTACGGTGACCTCGCCTCCTCCCTCGCACTGGTAGGCCGGCGTGTGCAGGTAGACGTCCGTCCGTCCGGGCAGCGAGTAGGAGACCAGCACGCGTCCCTTCTGCTTCACGCCGCTCGGCTTTTCTCCGTCCTTGGCTTCCCGCTGGGCCTTGTGCCGGGCGATCATTTCGCGCTCCTCGCGGCGGCCCCGCTCGAACGCCTCGCGCGAGGCCTGCATTCTGCCCCGGACGGCGGCGGCTTCCTCGTCGAGGCTCTCCATGAACTCTTCGGTCGCTTCGGAAAGGTTTCCCGACGACGCGCTCCGCTCTCCGACCGACTCGTTGCGGCCGTTCTCGTCCGAGACCAGATTCCTTACGTCGCGATAGTCGCTGCGCTCGTCCCGCTGCTCGGGCTCCTGCTCTTCGGGAAGAGCCGCCTGCAGATCGGTCAGGTCCATGTAGATCGTATTGTAGGTGACGCGCTGCTGGAGAACGATTTTGGCCGAAACGAACACGATACCGAACGCCAGGTAGGCAATGACCATGCAGCACAGCCCGACCCGGTGCTCGTAAGCCCATGAGCCCGCGTCGAACGGGCGTTTCTCGAAAGGCAGCGGAATGCGTGCCCGGGGCTGTCGGGGAGGCTGCGGACGAGGCGTTTGTGACGGTTTTGTCTCTCGGTCCATCGTTTGCTATAAAAGTCGAACAAAAGTACGATTTCTTTCAAAAAATTCATACCTTTGCATTTAAAATAATTTTTCGATATAGCATGTCGCACAAACAGAGAACATTAAAGGCTCCGGTTGTTTTCCGAGGAAAGGGACTGCATACGGGGCTCGATGTTACGATGACTATTAACCCGGCCGACTCCGGCTGCGGAATACGTTTCCGTCGAATCGATCTGGAAGGGCAGCCCTTCGTCGACGCGCTGGCGGAGAACGTAGTCGATACCTCGCGCGGAACCACGATAGAAAAGAAAGGCGTCCGGATAGGGACGATCGAGCATGTGATGGCGGCCCTGTGGGGTTCCGGCGTCGATAACGCGCAGATCGACATCGATGCGCCCGAAACCCCGATTCTCGACGGCTCGGCTCTTCCTTTCGTCGAGGCTATCGCTTCGGCGGGAACCGTCGAGCAGCCGGCCGACCGCGTCTATTTCCATATCACCGAGAAGACCGTTTATTCCATTCCCGAGCGCGGCGTGGAGATCGTCGCCTATCCCGACGACGAGTTTTCGGTCAACGTGAACGTCGATTTCAATTCCAAGATCATCGGGAATCAGTACGCGCGGCTCGACCGCATGGAGGATTTCGCCGAGCAGATCGCACCGTGCCGCACGTTCGTTTTTCTGCACGAACTGGAGCCTCTGATCAACAACAATCTGATCAAGGGCGGCGATTTGGACAACGCGATCGTTATCGTCGAGAACCGTATTTCGGACGAGGAGCTCGACCGTCTGTCGAAAATATTCGACAAGCGCGACGTGCAGGTCAACGAGGGTTATCTGAACAATCTGCGGCTGCGTTTTCCGAACGAACCTTCGCGGCATAAGCTGCTCGATATGATCGGCGATCTGGCGTTGATCGGGCAGCGCATCCGGGGACGCATCGTGGCCTACAAGCCGGGCCATGCGGCCAATACCGAGTTCGCGAAGATGATCCGCAAGGAGATCAAACGAGGCGGAACGCGCCCGATGTTCCGGATCGATCCGGCAGCCAAGCCTCTGTACGACATCAACCAAATCAAGCGCCTGTTGCCTCACCGTCCCCCGTTCCTGCTGGTGGACAAGGTGATGCATCTGGACAGCGAGCATGTGGTGGGGTTCAAGAACGTAACGATGAACGAACCGTTTTTCGTCGGCCATTTCCCCGACGAGCCGGTGATGCCGGGCGTGCTGATCGTCGAGGCGATGGCTCAGTGCGGCGGCATTCTGGCGCTCAGTTCCGTGCCCGACCCGGAGAACTATTCGACCTATTTCCTGAAGATCGACGGCGTGAAGTTCCGCGACAAGGTGGTGCCGGGCGATACGCTCCAGTTCGAGCTGACGCTCGCCGAGCCGATTCGGCGCGGCATCGTGCTGATGGAGGCCAAGGCATTCGTCGGCAACCGCTTCGTTACCGAGGCCCTGCTGATGGCGCAGATCGCCAAGAACAGGGTCGGTTAGTCGGAAACGGCATATTTCAGACAGAGTAATCATTTAATCCAAACCGGTATGATAAGCAAATCAGCTCATATTTGTGAAGGTGCAAAGTTGGGAAAAGACGTGACCGTCGAACCTTTTGCATACATCGCTGCCGACGTCGAGATAGGCGACGGCTGCTGGATCGGCCCGGGTGCCGTGATTCTGGACGGCGCGCGTCTGGGAAAGAACTGCAAGGTGCATACGGCGGCTGTCGTGGCCGGTCTGCCTCAGGACCTGAAGTTCAAGGGCGAGTATTCGACGGCCGTGGTCGGCGACAATACGACGATTCGCGAGTGTGCAACGATCAGTCGGGGCACGGCGGCCAAGGGTGTGACCAAGGTCGGAAGCAATACGCTGATTATGGCTTATGTGCATGTAGGACATGACTGTACGGTCGGGGACAACTGCGTACTGGTCAACCGCGTTTCGCTGGCCGGCGAGGTGGAAGTGGGCGACTGGGCGATTCTGGGAGGCCACTGCGCCGTGCATCAGTTCTGCCGTATCGGCGAGCATGTGATGCTGAGCGGCGGGTCGCTCGTGAGCAAGGACGTGCCGCCGTTCGTGAAGGCGGCCCACAATCCGTTGTCGTTCGTCGGAGCGAACTTCATCGGTCTCCGCCGCCGGGGATTCACGGCCGACAAGATCAACGAGATTCAGGAGATGTTCCGTATCCTGTTCCAGTCGGGCTACGCTTACTCGCGCGCCTGCGAGGTGGTCGAGACGCAGATGCCCCGCACGCCCGAGCGCGATCTGGTGCTCGACTTCATCCGCTCTTCGAAGCGCGGCATCCTGAAGCCGTTCAATCCGAAAAAGCAGAACGACGAAGTCGAGTAGGCGTTTTTCGGCGAAGCGTCGTTTCCGTTGAGCCGTATTTCGGATACGTATGACGGGGCCGGGAAAACGAAATGCTGGCTGTTTCAGCGAAAAATGACGCGAAAATATTGCAGAGGCCGAAAAAATAACGTATATTTGCATCGAGGCATCAATATCAAGGGAGGGGGACGGGCAGTCCCCCCCTTTTGTTGAATGAGCGGGCCTGCGGAAAAGTCGTCGGGCCCCGAACGGACGAAAACGGTATGGATACGGAACGCATACGCGAGATCGCAGAGCAGGCGCTGTCGGGAACCGACCGGTTCGTCGTCGGAATCCGGCAATTGCCTTCCGACGAGATCGAGGTGACGATCGACAGCGATACGACCGTCGGAATCGACGACTGCATCGCCCTGAGCCGCGCCGTGACCGGGGCGTTCGACCGCGACGCGGAGGATTTCGCCCTGACGGTCGTTTCGGCGGGAATCGGGCAGCCGCTCGTTTGCGAGCGCCAGTACCGCAAGATGGTGGGGCGCGAAGTCGATGTCGTTTTGCGTGACGGTCGCAAGTTGACGGCCGAGGCGAAGGCGTTCGACGGCGGGGCTTTGACGCTGGCTTATGCCGAAAAGGTAGCCGTCGAGGGAAAGAAGCGCCGCCAGAGCGTGATCCGCGAGGAGACGATTCCGCTCGATGCGATCAAGAGGACGGCGGAGCACCTGAATTTCAGGTAGCGCGCCTGTAGGACGAAGAGATATTGAACTTAAAATATTACGGATAGCGGTCGCGTCGGTTCGGCAGCGGGCCGGACGCGAGCCGGAAAATCTCACATTGACACATGGATAATCTCAATCTCGTAAGCACTTTCGCGGAATTCAAAGAGCTTAAAAACATCGACAAGAGCACGATGATCGGCGTTCTCGAGGACGTTTTTCGTCATTTGCTGATCAAGACCTACGAAACAGACGAGAACTTCGACGTGATCATCAATCCCGAGAAAGGGGATCTCGAAATATGGCGCAACCGCACGATCGTCGAGGACGGGACGGTCGAGAACCCGAACCAGCAGATCTCGCTTACGGATGCCCGCAAGATCGACTCCACGTACGAAGTGGGCGAGGAGGTGGCCGAGGAGATCAAGCTCGCGGACTTCGGCCGTCGCGCCGTGCTGTCGCTCCGACAGAACCTGGCCTCCCGGATCATGGACCTCGAGAAGGCCAACCTGTTCAACAAGTATACCGAGAAGGTCGGCGAAATCATCACCGGCGAGGTCTATCAGGTGTGGAAGAAGGAGATACTGGTATTGGACGACGACGACAACGAGTTGGTGCTGCCCAAGTCCGAGCAGATTCCGAGCGACTTTTTCCGCAAGGGCGAAAGCGTGAAGGCGATCGTCGCCCGCGTCGAGATGAAGAACAATTCGCCCTACATCGTGCTGTCGCGTACGGCTCCCGAGTTCCTCGAACGGCTGTTCGAGATGGAGGTTCCCGAAATCTACGACGGCCTGATTACGATCAAGAAGATCGTCCGCATACCCGGCGAACGGGCCAAGGTGGCCGTCGAGTCGTACGACGACCGGGTCGATCCGGTCGGCGCCTGCGTGGGCATGAAAGGTTCGCGCATCTACTCGATCGTCAAGGAGCTGCGCAACGAGAATATCGACGTCGTGAACTGGACGTCCAACAGCCAGCTGCTGATCCAGCGGGCGCTGAATCCGGCGAAGATCTCCTCGATCAATCTCAACGAGGAGACCAAGACGGCAGCCGTCTATCTGAAGCCGAACGAGGTGTCGCTGGCGATCGGGAAGGGCGGCCTGAATATCCGTCTGGCCAGCATGCTGACCGGCTACGACATCGACGTGTACCGCGAGCTGGAGGAAGAGGACGTGGCGCTGGACGAGTTCAAGGACGAGATCGACGAGTGGATCATCGATCAGCTCAAGGGAATCGGCTGCGATACGGCCAAGAGCGTGCTGGAGCTTTCGGTAGAGGATTTGGCTAAGCGGACCGATCTGGAGGTCGAGACGGTGCAGGAGGTCGTGAATATCCTCAAGTCGGAGTTCGAATAACGAACACGTCGCCGGACGGAGCGCATGCCGTGCCGCTCTGTCCCGCGAGCGATCCGTCCGGCGCACGGCCGAGGCCGAGAGGCGCGCGATGAATACAAAGGTAATACCGAAGAAAAACAAGGAAATATGCCAAATGCAAGAAGACTGAGACTCCATCAGGTTGCAAGAGAGTTGAAAGTAGGACAGACGACGATCATCGAGTTTCTGGAGAAGAAGGGTGTCAAAGTGGAAAACTCGCCCAGCTCGATCATCGAGCCGGCGGTCTATGCCATTCTGGACAAGGAGTTCGGAGGAAACAAGAACATCGAGAAAGTGAATATCCGCGAGAAGATCGCCCTGAAGCACGAGGCGGTTTCGCTGGGTACTCGTAAGGGATCGGACGGGGCGTCCGAAGAGGAGTCGGGCTTCAAGAGCGAGGTATTTGTCAAAAGCGGTGTTATCAGCGTCAAGGACGAAGTGGCGGCGATGAGCACGCCGAAGATTTTGGGCAAGATCGATCTGTCGGGCGGCCGCTCGGGGCGTTCGTCGTCGTCGGAGAAAAAACCTGAGTCTCCGAAAAAGCCTGCTGCCGCTCCTGAAATATCAGCGTCTTCCGCCCCGGCGGCCGATGTCAAGCCGGTCGAGCCGTCGCAGCCGGTCCGGCAGCCGGTCGTCGTTGCCGAGCAGCCGGCTCCGTCGCCTCGGCCCGAGAAGATGGTGACGGCTCCGGTCGTGGTGCAGAGCCAGACTTATGACGAGCGGGTCGCAGCCGATCAGAGCAACTTGTTCCGGCCGGAAGAGGGAGCCCGCCTGTCGGGTCCCAAGGTGCTCGGCAAGATCGACGTGCAGTCTTTCGAGAAAAAGAAAGGGGAGGACGGCCATCGCCGGCGCGAGAAGCGCAAGCGCATTACTAAGGATAAGGTCGATATAACTCAGAAGCAGAATCAGACGGCTACGGCCCGGCCCGACGGTCGTCCGAAGTCTCAGGGAGGCGGCCCGTATTCGTCGCAGGGCGGCTCCCAGCACGGTCCGAAATCCGGGCTGCGCGACAGGAAAAAGGGCAAGTCCGTGAAACCGGTCGTCAAGACGGAGATCAGCGACGAAGAGGTACAGAAGCAGATCAAGGACACGTTGGCCCGGCTGACGTCGAAAGGCTCGAAGTTCAAGACGGCCAAGCATCGCCGCGACAAGCGCGAGGCCGTGTCGGCCCGCCTGAGCGAGGAGATGGAGCGTCAGGAACAGGAGAAGAACGTGTTGAAAGTGACCGAATTCGTTACGGTCAGCGAGCTGGCGACGATGATGGACGTGTCGGTGACCGACGTCATAACGGCCTGCATGAATCTCGGACTGATGGTGTCGATCAACCAGCGGCTCGACGCCGAGGCTTTGGTCGTCGTGGCCGAGGAGTTCGGGTTCAAGGTCGAGTTCGTGGCCGTCGAGATACAGGAGGCGATCGACACCGAGGAGGACAGCGAGGAGGACCTCGTGCCGCGTCCTCCGGTGGTGGCCGTGATGGGACACGTCGACCACGGCAAGACCTCGCTGCTCGACAATATACGCAACGCCAACGTGATCGCCGGGGAGGCCGGCGGAATCACGCAGCATATCGGCGCTTACAGCGTGAAGCTCGACGACGGGCGGCGTATCACGTTCCTCGATACGCCGGGCCACGAGGCTTTCACGGCCATGCGTGCTCGCGGAGCGAAAGTGACCGACGTGGCGATCATCATCGTTGCGGCCGATGACAATGTGATGCCGCAGACCGTCGAGGCGATCAACCATGCCACCGCCGCCGGCGTGCCGATGGTATTCGCGATCAACAAGATCGACAAGCCGGGGGCCAATCCCGAAAAAATCAAGGAGGAGCTTTCCGCAATGAACTATCTGGTCGAGGACTGGGGCGGCAAGTACCAGTCGCAGGAGATTTCGGCCAAGAAGGGTATCAATCTCGACAAGCTGCTCGACAAGGTGCTGCTCGAGGCCGAATTCCTCGACCTGAAGGCCAACCCGAACCGCAAGGCGCAGGGCGTCGTCATCGAGTCGACGCTCGACAAGGGGCGCGGCTACGTGGCTACGGTGCTCGTGCAGAACGGAACGCTGCGCGTCGGCGACGTGATGCTTTCGGGCGTCTACACGGGCAAGGTCAAAGCGATGTTCAACGAGCGGGGTACGCGCGTGACGGAGGCTCCGCCTTCGACGCCCGTGCTGGTGCTGGGGCTGAACGGCGCGCCGCAGGCCGGCGATACGTTCAATGTCATGGACGACGAGCGTTCGGCCCGCGACATTGCGAGCAAGCGCGAGCAGCTGCAGCGCATGCAAGGATTGCGTACGCAGAAGCATATTACGCTTGATGAAATCGGCCGGCGTATCGCGATCGGCAACTTCAAGGAGCTGAATATCATTATCAAGGGCGACGTAGACGGCTCGATCGAGGCGATGGCCGACTCGTTGATCAAACTGTCGAAGGACGAGGTTCAGGTCAACGTGATTCACAAAGCGGTCGGCCCGATCTCCGAATCGGACGTGTTGCTGGCCGCTGCCAGCAATGCGGTGATCGTCGGATTCCAGGTCCGTCCGTCGGCAGCCGCCCGCAAGCTGGCCGAGAAGGAGGAGATCGAGATTCGCCTCTATTCGATCATTTACGATGCGATCAACGACATCAAGGACGCTATCGAGGGCATGCTCGCGCCGGTGATGAAAGAGGAGATCGTCTGCTCGGTCGAGGTCATGGAGACGTTCAAGATCACGAAGGTCGGCACGGTGGCCGGCTGTCTGGTCCGCGAAGGCAAGATCACGCGCAATACGAATATCCGCGTGATCCGCGACGGCATCGTCGTCTATACGGGCAAGCTCGGGTCGCTCAAGCGTTTCAAGGACGACGTGAAGGAGGTGACGACCGGTCTGGAATGCGGTCTGAACATCGAGAACTACAACGATGTCCGCGTGGGCGACATTATCGAGGGCTACGAGCAGGTCGAGGTGAAACGCAAGTAGACGCACGCTCGGAGAGATATCTTTCCGTTACGGTTATTCCGCCGGCTTTTGTCAGAAAGCCGGCGGAATTTTTTCCTGTTTCGCCGGAAAGACTGTCCCGCCTTCATTCGCAAGGGGCCGGCAAGAGATCGGCGGATTTCCTGCGCGAGGCCGACCGCGGCTTGTGTTGCGGATACCGTACCCTTTTCAGAAGCTTGAATCGGGAGCCGAAAACCGGTCTCGTTCCGTTGCCAAGATTCGGGAGAATTTCCTGTGCGGAATCGCTGCGGCTTATGTCCGATGCCGTATTCTGTCGAAGGGCTTGGACTGAGCGGGGAGGCTTCATTGCCAAGATTCGGGAGAATTTCCTGCGCGGAATCGCTGCGGCTTATGTCCGATGCCGTATTCTGTCGAAGGGCTTGGACTGAGCGGGGAGGCTTCATTGCCAAGATTCGGAAGAATTTCCTGCGCGGAATCGCTGCGGCTTATGTCCGATGCCGTATTCTGTCGAAGGGCTTGGACTGAGCGGGGAGGCTTCATTGCCAAGATTCGGGAGAATTTCCTGTGCGGAATCGCTGCGGCTTATGCCCGATGCCGTATTCTGTCGCAGGAATTGGACCGTATGGTCGAGGGTCCGTCCTGATTTTGCGGGAAGGTTTTCTGCGTTCACGCTATACGCGGCGCACGATATCGATAAACGAAAACACCGCCCGCGTCCGGCTCTCGTTCGGCGGAAGGATGAATTCCGGTTTCGGTTCGGGACCGGTCATGGGGAAAGCGAAGGACGTTACATCCGGCTGATGCGGGCGACGGGCGAGATGTCCATCGGAGCGAATTCGCCTCGCTGATACTTGAAATAGCCGGTTACGGCGATCATTGCCGCATTGTCGGTCGTGAACCGGAACTCGGGCAGGAACGTCCGCCAGCCCCGCTTGCGGCCCTCTTCCGCGATCGCTTCGCGCAGTCCCGAGTTGGCCGAAACGCCTCCGGCGATCGCTATGTCGCGGATATCGTACTGCTTGGCCGCCTTCGTGAGCTTGGCGAGCAGAATGTCGATGATCGTCGCTTGCAGCGAAGCGCACAGGTTTGCTTTGTTGTCGTCGATGAAACGCGGGTCTTCGTGCATCCGGTCGCGCAGGAAGTAGAGGAACGACGTTTTCAGCCCGCTGAAGCTGTAGTTGAATCCGTCGACCGACGGTTTGGCGAACTTGAACCGCTTCGGGTCGCCTTCCTTGGCCAGTCGGTCGATCACCGGGCCGCCGGGGTAGGGAAGGCCCATGAGCTTGGCGCACTTGTCGAACGCTTCGCCGGCCGCGTCGTCGATCGTCGTGCCGACGATCTCCATGTCGAGGTAGTCCTTGACGAGCACGATCTGGGAGTGGCCGCCCGACACGAGCAGGCACAGGAACGGGAACCGGGGATGCGGCAGGTCGCGGTCGGGCAGGTCGATGAAGTGCGAGCAGATATGTCCTTGCAGGTGGTTGATCTCCATCATCGGCACGTCGAGCGACAGGGCCAGCCCTTTGGCGAACGAGACGCCTACGAGCAGCGAGCCGAGCAGACCGGGACCGCGCGTGAAGGCGATGCCGTCCAGGTCGGACATGCCGATGCCCGCTTCGCGGATCGCCCGATCGACGACCGGAATGATATTCTGTTGGTGCGCGCGCGAGGCCAACTCGGGGATTACGCCTCCGTACTGCCGGTGAACTTCCTGACTGGCAATGACGTTCGACAGCAGCCGTCCGCCCCGGATCACGGCGGCCGACGTATCGTCGCAAGAGGATTCGATTCCCAAGATCGTTATGTCCATTTCGGCTTTATTATTTGTCCGATTTTTACTAAACTTGTACCTTCGCGGCGGCACGGCCGTTTCCGGAACTCCGTCCCGGAAGCGTTGCGGGTCTTATGCCTCGGAAGGTGCGATCGATGGGCAAAGTTATAAAAATAATACGATCTTTCATCTCGGCGGCGATTCTTGCGCTGATCGTTCTGCCTGTGGCGTTGTCGCTGCTGCTCTATTTGCCTTGGATACAGGATTTCGCGCGCCGCGCTGCCGCCGGTTTTCTGAGCGACAAGTTGCAGACGGTCGTCTCGGTCGACAAGCTGCATCTGAAGCTGTTCAGCCGGGTGACGCTCGACGGCTTCTATGTGCAGGATTACCATGGCGACACGCTGTTGTACGCGGGGCGGATCGTTGTGCCCCTGCAAAGCCTGAATGTCTTTACCGGGGCCGTGACGCTCGGCCATGTGGGCCTCGAGGACGTCCGTTTCGATCTGATGCAGGACAGCACCCGGACGAGCAATCTGAGACAGATATTGCAGAGAATCAAGCGCAAGGAGAAACGGGAAAAGAAAAGAAAATTCCGGCTTCATGCCGCCGGCGTAACGATCCGGGACATGGATTTCCGGCATCGCAAGTTCGATGTGAAGCCTCGCGAGTACGGCGTCAATTTCACGGATCTGGACGTGCGCCGCTTCAGTCTGAAGGTCCGCGACGTTTCGGTCGAGGGAGACAGCGTCGCTTTGGCGATCGACTCGCTGACGCTGCGCGAACGCTGCGGTCTGCATATCCGCAACCTTTCGACGCCGGCGTTCGGCATTTCGGGAACGGGCATGCGCTTCGACGATCTGCGGCTGACCACCGACGAGTCGGACGTGCGGATGGCCTATCTCTATTTCGACTACGACACGTGGAAAGGGTATAAGGATTTCCTGAACGACGTCCGCATACGCTCCGAATTCAGCCGCTCGACGGTCAGTTTCCGTACCATCGCCTATTTCGCTCAGGGACTGCGGCGCTGGCAGACGGTGCTGCGCGATGCCTCGGGCTCCGTCGACGGGCCGGTATCCGCAATGAAAGGCCGTATCGGCCGAGCGACCGCACGCAGCACGACGCTGAGCCTTCGTTTCGGAATCGACGGATTGCCCGAGGTGGCCGAGACGCGCTTTTCGTTCGACGTTTCGTCGCTACATACCGATGCGGCCGATATCGAGTACTTCGTGCAGGACATAGCGGGACGCTCGCTGGGGAAAAGCCTGCCGCTCGTCGAGCGGATGGGGCGGATCGCCTTTTCGGGCCATTTCGACGGGCTGTTCAGCGATTTCCGAGCCGACGGCCGCTTGCGGACCGATGCGGGCGAGGCTTCGGTCGATTTCGACATCCGCCCGGTCGAGGGCGGCGCGACCGGTTTCCAAGGTCGGCTGGGTACCGCCGATTTCGGCGTCGGGCGATTGCTCGAGGCTTCCAAGCTGGGCCGGGTGTCGCTCTCGGCCGACGTGAGCGGACAATTCGGACAGAGTTTCCGGATGAATGCCCGCGCCCGGGTTCCGAAACTCGAGTTCAACGATTACGCCTATCGGGACATTGCGCTGGACGGCTGTTTCGAAAACCGGCGGTTTACCGGGAAAATCGCGTCGGACGATCCGAACATGACGTTCGATTTCGACGGCGATCTCGATTTCAACGGCGAGCAGCCCGTCTATCATTTCGACCTGAATCTGGTCAACGCCGATCTGCACGAGCTGCATTTCAACCGGCGCGACACGGTGTCGCGGGTGCGCTGCGGACTGCATGCGCAGGCATCGGGCACTTCGCTCGACAACATCAACGGGGAAGCCGAGATTTTCGACATGACCTACGTCAACCAGCTCGATACGGTCCGGACGGGTCGTATCCGTTTGCTTGCCGAGAACGGAAGCGACCGCAAGCTGATCGGGCTGTACTCGCCTTTCGCCGACGCCGAGCTGCGGGGCAAGCTCAGCTACGAGAACATGTTCTCGTATTTCAGCAACACGCTGCGTTCCTATCTGCCTTCGCTCTCGGAGCGGCCCCGGACGGCCGAGGATTCGGTTCCTTCCGTAGCCGGGGCCTCGCGTATCGACAGTTACTACCTGCTCGACGTGAACGTGAAGCGCGCGAACAACGTGGCGGGTATTTTCTCTCCGGGGCTCAGGCTCGCTCAGGGGACCAAGCTGGTCTTCCTGTTCAATCCCGAGAGCGATGTCTTCTCGCTGACGCTCGACTCGGAGCTGATCGAGAACGAGCGGTTTTTCGTATCCGACCTCAAGGCCTCCTGCCGCAATCAGGGCGATTCGATTTCGCTTTTCGTGACGGCCGCCGACCTGTTCGCCAAGGGAATGTACATGCCCGATTTTTCGGTGATCGGCGGAGCTAAGGAGAACCGGATCAACCTGGCCGCGCGGTTCAACAACTCCGACAACGGGACCTATGCCCTGCTCGGTACGACCTCCACGCTCGGCCGGGACCCGCAAAGCGGCGTTCCTCAGGTGCGCGTCCGTTTCAATCCCTCGTCTTTCACGACCAACGGGCGGACCTGGAGAATCTGGGCCCGGCAGATCGTTTTCGACTCCACGCGGATCGACGTCGACCGGTTCAGCATCTCCAGCGGACAGCAGCGGCTGTCCGTCGACGGCGTGGCCTCGCGTAGCGATCGGGATACGCTGCGCTTGCAGTTGCACCGGTTCGACCTGAAACCGTTCTCCCGCTTCGCCGAGCGTCAGGGCTACGCTTTCGAGGGCGTGACCAACGGCTCGGCCGAGCTGATATCGGCCTATGGAGGCGGAGTGCTCCGCGCCGGCATTGATTTCGACAGCGTGCGCGTCAACGGAGTTCCGTTAGTCGACAGCCGCTTCGAGAGCCGGTGGGACTTGCAGTCTCGCCGGGCGCTTTTCAGGCTGATCGACCGTGCGGCCGACAGCTCGATCGTCGAAGGATTCTATGCGCCCGCCGACAAGCGTCTGGAGGCCGACGTGCATCTGCGCAGGATCGATCTTTCGCTGCTCGATCCGGTGCTCAAAGGCGTATTGCGCGAAACGCAGGGCATGGCCGATGCTTCGCTGCGGCTTACCAATCCCGGCGGGAAGCTGACCCTCGACGGGACGATCGGCGTCGGGACGTTCCGCTCGACGGTCGATTACACGAACGTTCCCTATACGATGTCGGACGCCGTGATCGATGTCCGCCGGAACACGATGACGCTGCGACCTACCGAGCTGTACGGGCCGTCGGGCGGCCGGGCCGGATTCGACATGAGCTTCAGTTTTGCCAATCCGCGCAACCTGAGCTACGAGGTGCATGTGCGGCCCGACCGCACGCTCGTACTGAACACGACCCCTCGGCAGAACGAGTTGTTTTACGGGAGCGTCTACGCTACCGGTAGCGCGACGATCCGCGGGAACAAGAACGGCGTGAGCATGGACATCGTTGCGGCCTCGGCCGAGAATACCCGCTTTTTCCTGCCGCTGGGCAACGGCGGGTCCGATATCTCGGCAGCCGACTTCATCGTTTTTGAGGATCCGGCCAAGCGGGCTGCCGACGACAGCCTTCGGAGCGTTTCGCGCCGGAGACAGTTCCTTTCGCGCCGGATGGGCCGCGAGAGTTTTCGGTCGGATATGGACATCAAGATGGCGCTCGACATCCGGCCGAACGCCGAGATGCAGCTGACGCTCGATCAGGCCGGCGACAACGTGCTGCGCGGGCGCGGCAACGGAACGCTGAACCTGCATGTCAATCCGGTGGACAAGGAGTTTACGATCTATGGCGACTACGATATTACGGAGGGAAGCTATCGTTTCTCGCTTCAGAATTTCGCCACGCGCAACTTTCTGATTCAGGAGGGAAGCAACATTCAGTGGACGGGCGATCCGGCCGACGCGTTGGTGAACATCACCGCCGTGTACAAACTGAAGGCATCGCTGGCTCCGCTGCTCAGCGGGAGCGGAGGAGGGCAGAACCTGCGGCGCAACGTGCCCGTGGAGTGTATTATCCGGCTGTCGGACCGGCTCACGCAGCCTACGCTGACGTTCGACGTCAGCGTGCCGAACACCGATCCCGAAACCCAGTCGCTCGTGCGGAACGCGATGAACACGCAGGAGATGATGTCGACCCAGTTCCTTTGGCTGCTCGCCACGCAGAGCTTCTATGCCGACAATTCGGGTACGAGCCAGAACCTCAATATCGGCGCGATGGGCGCGACCGTGACGGGCATCGAGTTCCTGTCGACCCAACTGAGCAATCTGCTCTCGACGGATCGTTTCCGGCTGGCGCCGAAGTTCCGGCCCAAGAGCGAGGAGACGTCCGACGAGTTCGGCACGGAGTTCTACGGCGAGCTGATCAAGGACCGGCTGATCGTCGAGGGCGACGTCAGCTACGATACGGGCAACGGCATGCCGATGAACAACCGGACGGCCAACAGCCTGACCGGCGACGTGACGCTCAGTCTGTTGCTCGACGAAGCCGGCAATCTGAAAGTCAAGGCTTTCACGAGGACGATCGACCGGTTCGACGAAAATCAGGGCCTGCAGGAGAGCGGTTTGGGAATTTCTTACCGGCAAAGCTTCGACAACTTCGGCGATCTGATCCGGAACATCAAGGACCGCCGGCAGCGCCGGCGTCTGTCGCGCGAGCTGCGGCAGGCCGAGCGTAAGGCTGCGGCCGATAGTCTGAAGGTAGCGGCGGACGGGAAATAAAAATGTCCACAAATCGCCGGTCCGCGATGCGATTTCGATGAAAAAGCGTATTTTTGTGATTCGGCAGCGGCGGTATGTGTATGTGGGCGTTGCCGGGCCCGCGAAGGGAATGACCGGAAAACTAAAAAACTCTTTATTGAAGATATGATGATCCTGTTGCAAGCAACCGAAGCGGTGGCGGTGGCCGCCGAGCAGGCTCCGAAGACGATGGGGCTGGGCGAACTCTTTCTGGCCGGCGGATTTCTGATGTGGCCTCTGCTGATTCTGGGCGGCGTGGCCGTTTTCATCTTTTTCGAGCGCTTTTGGGCGATCCGCAAGGCTTCGGCCGTCGATATGAATTTCATGAACCGGATTCGGGAGCATATCTGCGAGGGACGGATCGGAGCCGCCGTACAGCTCTGCCGCCAGACCAATACGCCGATCGCCCACATGATCGAGAAAGGAATCGGCCGCATCGGTCGCCCGCTCAGCGACGTGCAGAGCTCGATCGAAAACGTCGCCAACCTCGAGGTGTCGAAGCTCGAGACGGGACTTCCGATTTTGGCGACGATCGCCGGCGGCGCGCCGATGATCGGATTTCTGGGTACGGTGGTCGGTATGGTGCAAGCGTTCATGAATATGTCGCAGGCGGGCGGAACGGTCGACATGACGGTGCTGGCGAGCGGCATGTACGTCGCGATGGTGACGACCGTCGGCGGTCTGGTCGTCGGCGTGCCGGCCTATTTCGGCTACAACTACCTGGTGGCGCGCATCGAGAAGCTCGTGTTCCAGATGGAGGCCAACTCGATCGCTTTCATGGATATTCTGAACCAGCCCATCGAGCAGTAGTCGCCTGATTGATAACGGATAAAAACGCAAGACTATGGCTATCAAAAGGGGGTCGAAAGTAGAGGTCGGATTCAGCGCCTCGTCGATGACGGACCTGATCTTCCTGCTGCTGCTCTTCATGATGCTCTCGACCACGCTGATCAACCCCAATGCGGTGAAGCTGACCTTGCCCAAGAGCTCGAACCAGATCAAGGACAAGGCTGCGACCTCCGTCTCCATTACGGCCGATCTGACCTATTATCTGGAGACCGAGCCGATCGCTTTCGACAAGCTGGAGGCGGCTCTGCAGACGCGTCTGCAAGGGCAGGAAGACCCGGTCATCTCGCTGCATACCGACGAGACGGTCCCGTTCGGAGAGGTCATCAAGGTGATGAACATCGCCATGCGGAACAAGTACAAGATATTTGCGGCCACGAGGCCCGAATAGAAGGCATATGATCGACTTTCAGCAAGAGGACCGCACGCAGCAGCGTGTCATCGGCGCGGCGGCGACGTTCGCCTACGCGGCGCTGGTGCTGCTCCTGCTGTTGCTCGTTCGCTTCACGCTGGCCGAGCCGCCCGATACGGGCGAGGGGCTGATGATCAATTTCGGCAACGTGACCGAAGCTGCGCCCGGCGAGGATCTGGCGATGAACGACGAGGCGGCCGACGCTCCGCAGCAGACGCAGGCACCTTCGGAGGCTCAGCCCGACGAGCAGGAGCAGATGACGCAGCAGACCGACGAGGACGTGCCCGTGGTGAAAGAGGAAAAGAAGCCGGAGAAGAAACCGAAAAAGGAACAGGTGCAGGCCAAGCCCCAGCCGAAGCCTCAGCAGCCGGCCGAGAAGCCGCGCGAGGTGAATCGCAAGGCGCTTTTCCCCGGTCGGACCGAGGGCAGCTCTTCGCGCAGCGAAGGCACCGGAACCGGGACGGGCAATCAGGGCGATCTGGCCGGAACGCCGGAAGGCAGTCACGAGGGGACCGGAACGGGAACGGACGGCAATTCGGCCAGTCTTTCGGGCCGTTCGCTGGTCGGCGGTCTGCCGAGTCCCGACTACCGTGCGAAGGATCAGGGACGCGTCGTGATCGAGATCGTCGTCGATCAGCAGGGACGGGTTACCTCGGCCGCCTACCGGGCCAAGGGATCCACGACGCAAAACAACGTACTCGTCAACGCGGCGCTGAGAGCCGCGAGGGGCGCGCGGTTCAATGTGGACGAAAGCGCGCCGTTGTCGCAGACCGGTACGATCACCTATAATTTCCGGATGCAATAAATCCTTGCCGGCGTAAGGGCCCCCCCGATTGCGGAGGGACCGTTTTTGCGGAATCCGCCCGGAGAGCGGCAGGGGGGACGTCCGGTTCTGTCGTCTGTCGGTTCGTTCGCCGAATTTTCGATACCAAATCCTATGAGACGTTTTCTGCTTCTTATTTCGCTCGCGCTCGCTGCCGGAACGCTCGGCGGACAGCCGTCCCTGAAGTTTTTGAAAAAATCGGTCGATTTGGGACCGGCCGATCCGAAAGGCGCGCCGGTCGCAGAGTCGGTCGCTTTCGTCAATGCGGGCGACGAGCCGTTGGTCGTGTTGAAAGTGGCCAAGTCTTGCGAATGCGTGCAGGCGAAATTCTCCAAGAGGCCCGTCATGCCCGGCGACACGGCCGTGCTGACCGTTACGTTCAATCCGCGCGGACAGCAATCGGGCGACTACCTGAGAGCCTTGAAGGTATACGCCAATACGCCGGAAAAAATGCACATTTTGACGGTGCAAGGCTCGGTCGGGACGAAGTAGCGCGGAGCGGGTTTTGCTCTTGCGCATGACCGGTTCTTCTCCCCTCGTGTCGGCGGGAGGGAGGCCTCTATCTTATATGGGAAAGATATGGACATACTGATAAGGAATGCGTTGATTTTGCCTATGACGGCTTCGGCAAACGATCCCCGGAAATTTTTCAGGGGATCGGTCGCCATTTCCGGAGGCCGCATATCGTCGGTTCTTCCGGCGACTCCGGACAATGGGTCCGATGATCGGGGAACGGAGTCGGAGAACCGCTCGCGGCGCGTGATCGACGCCGGAGGGAAGTTGCTGATGCCGGGCCTGATCAATTTGCACAACCATGTGGCGATGTCGCTGATGCGGAACTATGCCGACGACCTGCCGCTGATGGAGTGGCTCGCCGACAGGGTCTGGCCGTTCGAGGCGAAGCTGACGGGCGACGACGTCTACCTGGGAGCCCGCCTCGGGATCGCCGAGATGCTGTTGGGCGGGACGACGACTTTCGTCGATATGTACTGGCATGCCGACCGCGTGGCCGAGGCCGTGCTCGAGAGCGGTATGCGGGCTGTCGTGTGCCCGGCCTTTATCGATACGAACTACGAAGCGTTCGAGCGGGAGACCGTCCGTCTGGTCGAACGCTATGCCGGGGCGGACGGGGGGCGCCTCGGCGTGCGCATCGCGCCGCACGCTCCCTATACGTGCTCGCCGGAATCCGTTCGCAAGGCTTTGTCCTTATGTGAAAGATACGGCTTGGGCATTCATGTCCATCTGAGCGAGACGCGTTCCGAGACCGAGACGATTCGGCAGCGCTACGACAAGACCCCGACCGAGTACCTGCGCGACCTGGGCGTTTTCGACTATCCGACGCTGGCCGTGCACTGCGTGCACCTGACCGAGGAGGATATGGACATCCTGCTTCGCTACGGGGTGTCGGTCGCATATAATCCGCAGAGCAACATGAAGCTTGCCAGCGGGATCGCTCCGGTCGCGCGGATGATCGGGCGCGGCCTGACGGTCGGCATCGGAACCGACGGCCCCTGCTCGAACAACGACCTCGATATGTGGGACGAGATGCGCACGGCCTCGCTGTTGCAGAAAGTCGCTACCGGCGATGCGAGCGTGTTGCCGGCATACGAGACGCTGCGCATGGCGACCGTCGGCGGAGCGTGCGCGGTCGGCATGGAGGGCGAGTTGGGCGTTGTCGCGCCGGGAGCCCGGGCCGACCTGATTCTGGTCGACATGGGCGGGCCGCATTGGGCGCCGGGTAACGATCCGATAGCCGGTCTGGTGTACAACGCCAAATCGACCGATGTCGATACCGTGCTTGTCGACGGGAGAATTCTGGTCGAGCGCGGAGAGCTGATCGGGACGGATACGGTGGCACTGGTGCGGGAGGCATGCCGCCGCGTCGAACGGATCGAGAGGCGGTAAAAGCTGTCGAAAAGGCGTGTCGTCGTCGGCGCTTCCGATTCATGTATTTTGCCCCGATCGTATGCTTTATCGTACCGGTTTTCGAGTTTCCGGTTTCTCCGTATGAAATCGCTTCCGTCGGAAGAAACTTCGCGGTAGAGACTGGATCGGATATGCAACCTGTGACCGCAAGCCGCGACTGGCGGAATATAGAAACTCCGGGTGCGGCACCTTGATACATCGAAGCAATCATTGTCTGCTTTGCTGTACCGACCGTCGAATTTTCAGCGCTTTCGGTTTCATGGCGTGAAATTCTTTTCGCCGGAAAGGCGACTCGGTGTCGGGTGTGCGGCCGCGGGCCGCAGGTCAATTCCGGACGCGAACGCCGATGAGCGGCTATCTCGTATCAGGACGGCACGGCTCGGAGGCAGAGAGGTCGGACGGTTCCGGAAAATGGTCGGAAGCGGTCTGTATGGTTCGTATGGGATTGTTCGCGCGGGCGTGTCCGAAAAGACGGTCGTACGGATGCGCGATCGGACTCGGATCGCTCTTGCGGATCGCGGGATGTCTGCCGTTTCGCATCCGGAGCGCATACCGTTGCGGCGCTTCCTGTCCGTGCGATGAAACCCGGGAGGAAGTCCGGCATCGGCCGGCCGGGTGCCTCCCGCCGGACTTTTCCGTCCGGACTCACCCGCTCGGACCTTTTCTCCGGACGCACCCCTTCGTACCTTTCCCTCCTACTCGTTAGGCGGTCGTTTTGTATCCGGTTCTCGAGGAGCATTGCGATTCCGAAGACGAATCCTTGCCGCGGCTTTCCCTTTTGTCCGTTTTTTTCGTATATTCGCCTGAAGGACAATCATTCCTACTGCTGACCTAAATTTCGATACGATGAAACTTTTCCGACATCTGCTGCCGGTCTGCCTGCTCTTGTTGGGACAGGCGGCTGCGGTAGCCTCCGGCGACGCTTCCGGCAATGCGGACGTTCCGGGCATTCATGCGATCGGCAACGGCGAACTGTGCGTTTACGGTCGCGGCGCCGACATCCTGCAAATTTTCGGACCGCCCTATTCTTCCCCCTCCCTGCTTACGCTGAGCCTGTGCGACGGACTGCAGGTAGCCTCGGAGCGCGAGGCCGGCTCTTCCGTATGGAATCACCGGCTTCGGGACGGTCATGGGATTGCGGGCCGGCATACCGATTTCGTCGCGGACGGCAGTCCGGTATTCGTGCGGCTTTTCCGGCAGAAGCGGCCGGTCCGCTACCGGCTCGGGGTCGAGCTGGAGGAACGCTACCGTCCTTTCGAGGAGAGCCTGAGCTGCGCGGAGGACGGACTTCCCGTCTCGTGGACCGACGCGCGGAGCGTCTTTCGCGTCGATCTGAGGGCCGGCGTTCCGTTCTACAGTACGTACCGAAGTCCTGCGGGCTATTGCTACCGGCTCGTGACTACCGGAACGGTCCGTTTGGAGCGGTCCGGGGAGAACGGACGTGAGCTGACGTTGACCGCCTCGCCGGGCGAGGGCGCGCTGTACGTGATCGCCGCCCGCTCCCGGGAAGAACTCGACCGAGAGACGGCCCGGGTCGCCTCCGTTTCCGGGCTTGCCTTGTTGAAGACGGCATCCCGGTCCGCAAGCCGGCCGAATGTCACGGCATCGGCTCTGTCGGGCGAACGGCGGCGCGAGTTTCTGCAGGCCGTCGACGACGCGGCCGCACTGATCCGCAGCCAGCAGTCGTCCGAAGGCTCCGTACTGGCCGGCATCATCTATCATATGGGCTACGTCCGCGACCAGTACGGCGTTTCGCGGGCGCTGCTCGCGCTGGGCGAGTGGGAGCGCGCGCGGATGATACTCGACTTCTACTGGCGGGTGTGGCAGCGCAGCGGCCTGATCCATAACGCTCAGGCGATCGGCTACCCCGGCATTTTCCACCGGCACGAGAATGACGAGACGGAGATTACGGGCTATCTGGTCGTGCAGGCGTTCGACTACTATCGCAAGACGCGCGATACGGCTTTCCTGCGCGAAATCATGCCGATGCTCGAGTGGGCGACCGAGGCCCAGCAGCGGAATCTGATCGACGGTATGCTGCCGTTCAACGGCGACGAAACCTATATCGCCGGGGGCGTGGTTCCCCGTCAGGTGATGTATCACGGCTCGGCCGAGGCGACCCTGCTGTTCGTCGAGGGAAGCCGCCGGCTGATCCGCTTCGTCCGCGAGCAGGGGCTGTGGAGCGCTGCACGGATCGGAGCCTTGGAGCGCGACGCGGACGAGTGCAGCGAGCGGTTCCGCGATAATTTCTGCCGCGACGGGCATCTGTACGTTAACAATCCCCGGCGGGAACGGAAAGTCGCCTATCCGCCGACCCGGCCCGGCGTCTGCCTGTATCCCGGGCATTTCGACTATTTTCCCGAGACGTACCATTTCAAGGGATGCCTCTATTTTTGCAAAGATTGCATGACCAAGGACCATGCGGCCGTCGAGCTTCCCGAACCGGAACTTTTCAGCATCCCGTCGGCCAATCTGTTTCCCGTTTATATCGGCTCGGAACTTTTCTCGGAGAGCGAGAAGCGGGCGTTTTTGGACGATGTGATCGCGTTGTACGAACGAACCGGGAAAATTTCCGGACAGGATCGCATACTGGGCTACGACTTCGGCATGTTCCTCTATGCGTTGTGCGAGACGGGACATCCGTTGCGGGATGAGGTATACGACCGGATGATGAGCCTGCGCGACGGTGCTGGAGCATGGGTCGAGTATTATGTCGACGGCCGGCCGAGCGGTTGCGGCTGCCGTCCGTGGGAGAGCGGCATCAATATCGAGGCGGCGATCCGTTATGCCCGATAACGCGGAGGTGGCTGTCCCCGGTTTCGGGCAATGTACGCTTCGTCGGTTCCGGTTTACGGCAAGCGCCGGAAACCGGGCCGGTCTTCGGACCCGCTTTCCCGTCCGGTCTGCGGCTTTTCAACGGAGAACCGCGGACATTCGGAACGGAATCGATGTATCGGAACGTGCGGTCGTGGCGGCGAGCTGCAGTCCGGCCGGTTTGTCCCTTATTTCCGGATGTCTTCGAAATAGCTGTTGAGCAGCTCGCGGGCCGCTACGAACGAGCTTTTTTTGTCCGACAGCACCAGTTCCTCGTATCGGGCGATCCGCGATTCGACGGCCTCGTTGCGATAGAAACTCTCTCGCAGCGCCTCGTGGATCGTCTCGTACATCCAGTATTTGGCTTGCCGGTGGCGGTTGCGCTGGTAGTAGCCGTTGCCGCGCGTGAATTTCAGAAAGTCCTCGATGCCGCTCCAGATTTCCCTCAGTCCCGTTTTCTCGACGGCGGAGCAGGTGTATACTTTCGGACGCCAGCCCGAATCGGGCATCGGGAACAGGTTCAGCGCGTTCGCAAAGTGGCTTTTGGCCACTTCGGCCCGTTGCACGTTGTTGCCGTCGGCCTTGTTGATCGCGATCATGTCGGCCATCTCCATGATGCCGCGCTTGATGCCCTGCAGCTCGTCGCCGGCTCCGGCGATCTGCAGCAGCAGGAACAGGTCGACCATCGAGTGGACGGCTGTCTCGGACTGGCCCACGCCGACCGTTTCGATGAAGATCACGTCGAATCCGGCCGCTTCGCACAGGATGACGCTCTCGCGCGTTTTGCGCGCCACGCCGCCGAGCGATCCGGCCGAGGGCGAGGGCCGGATGAATACTTTCGGGTTGTGCACGAGCGTTTCCATGCGGGTCTTGTCGCCGAGGATCGAGCCCTTGCTGCGTTCCGAGCTCGGGTCGATCGCCAGTACCGACAGCTTGTGCCCGAGACCGGTGACCATGTCGCCGATCGCCTCGATGAACGTCGACTTGCCCGCGCCCGGCACGCCGGTGATGCCGATGCGCACCGAACCGCCCGAATAGGGCAGGCAACGCTCGATGATCTCCTGAGCCTGAGCGTAGTGTTCCGGCAACAGGCTTTCGACCAGCGTGATCGCTTGGGACAGGACCGTGATGTTACCCGAGCGGATGCCCTCCATGTACTGGTCGGTCGTCATTCGCTGCCGCCTTACTTTGCGGAAATGGGGATTGACGATCGGCGGTTGTTCGATTCCCTTGTTGACCGCCAGCGCGCTGTCATGCTCGCGGCCGTGTATCTCTTCGTAGTGTTCCATGGAAGTGTTGCGCTTGTCGTTACGAAGATACCGCTTTTTCCCGGAATTCGGTGCGCGGCTTCCGATTAATTCGTCCGCCGGTTGCGGAACGAGGCGTCCGTCCGGCGGTCCATGACGCATGTCTTTTCGGTGCGCGGCGCGTGTTCCGGACCGGTCGGGTCTGGGCGCCGCGTGTCCGGCCGTCGTTCGTCGATTACGGTATCTTCGTCGGGCGATTATATGCTTCAATGTACCAAAGTTCTCGCATCCGGAGTTTCCATATCCGTCAGCCGTGGCTTGCGGTCTCGTATTGCGTCCCTACCATGAAGTCCTTTTCGTCAAGCGATTTCATGCGGAGAAACCGGAAACTCGAAAACCGTTACATAAAATATATGATCGGGCTTCGTTGTATCGTTCGCTTCTGCCATGTATTCTTGCAAGGGATGCCCGAGCGGAGCGGTCGGTCCCGGCGTGATTCGGACGGGTTTTCGCAGCCCGGACAATCCAACGAGCCTCGCGGCGGAGCCCGATCGGGATCGCTCGCTTTCTGTCCGGCCGCCCGTTCCGTGCCGGAGCGCGGCAACCGAAGGCGTGCTTTTCGATCGGGCGTTGCGCTCCGGTGGACGAATGACGAAAATGTGATACCTTTGCCTCCATGAACCGCAAGATACTCTCTCTGGCCATTCCGAATATCGTGTCGAACATCACGATTCCGCTGCTGGGCATGGTCGATATGGCCATCGTCGGGCATCTGGGCGACGATGCGCTGATCGGAGGGATCGGCATCGGTACGTCGGTCTTCAACTTCATCTACTGGAACTTCGCGTTCCTGCGCATGGGAACGAGCGGTTTGACCGCGCAGTCGTACGGGGCCCGGAATTTCCCGGAGATTACGGCCGTGCTGGTCCGCGCGCTGAGCGTCTCTCTGCTGGCGGCCGTGCTGCTGATCCTCTTTCGGGAGCCTGTCGGACGGTTGGCCTTCCGGATGATGGACGGCACGCCGCATACGATGGACTATGCGGCCGAGTATTTCTATGCGCGGATCTGGGCCGCTCCGGCGACCGTTTCGCTGTTCGCGTTTCAGGGATGGTTCATCGGCATGCAGAACTCGCGCTTCCCGATGTATATTTCGATCGCGATCAATCTGGTCAATATACTCTGCTGTCTGTGGTTCGCGCTCGGGCTGGGGTGGGGTATCGCGGGCGTCGCGTGGGGAACCGTCGTCGCGCAGTATACGGGGCTGCTGCTGTCGGTAGCGCTCTGGCTGCGCTACTACCGCCGTTTCGGCCGCTACGTCGATCTGCGCGACAGCCTGAGGCTCCGGCCGATGACGGCTTTCTTCCGGATCAACGGCGATATTTTCCTGCGAACGGCCTGCATCGTGATCGTCTACACGTTCTTCACGGCCGCTTCGTCGGGCATGGGCGACACGCTGCTGGCCGTCAATATGCTGCTGATGCAGCTTTTCACGCTGTTTTCCTATCTGATGGACGGATTCGCCTATGCCGGCGAGGCATTGGCGGGAAGGTATGTCGGAGCGCGCAACGCGCCGATGCTGCGCCGGTGCGTCCGGGCTTTGCTCGTATGGGGAGCGGCGGTTGCCGCGCTTTATGTCGGCCTGTATGCGGCGGGATGGCGGAGCGTGCTCTCGCTCTTTACCGACAGTCGGGAGATTCTGGTCGGAGCTGGCGATTACGTGGCCTGGCTGATCGTGATTCCTTTGGTGGCTTTTGCGCCTTTTTTGATCGACGGCGTGCTGATCGGTGCCACGCGCACGGCCGTGATGCGCAATTCGGTCTTTCTGTCGACCGTCGGTTTTTTCGCCGCTTATTACGGATTGAGGGACGTGGCCGGAAACGATGCGCTGTGGTTCGCTTTCCTGCTGTTTCTGGTGCTTCGCGGCGTATTTCAGTATTTTATGACGAACCGGTTGCGGATCGTGTGACGGGTTTTCTCTCCCGGTCCCGATGCCGCGTGGCCGTCACGGTATCGGTTGCCGGGACGGTCCGGTCGCCGGGGATGCGGCGGAGGCGGGACGAGTGTCTTTCGGGGCGGGAGTTCGTTCCCGTCGGTTGCGCGCCGAGCATCTGCCGGACCGCAGCGGAAAGAGATTGCGGAAAGCGTTTCGGAAAGAATCCTTTGTCGTTTCCCGAACGGACCCGTCGGACCTGCATCCGGACCGGAGCGGTCCGTTGCCCGACTCCTTTCAACGGGAATGAGCTTTCACGGATTACTGGACCGGGACTTGTACCGGAATCTTGACCTGCACCTTGTTCGGATCGTCCATCGTAGCCGGGACCTGCGCCGGAGCCGGCTGGCTGGCTTCGCCGGAGTCTGTCGTTTCGGTCGGAGAAACCGTTTCGCCTTTGTCGGAACGGTTCGTCGAATCGACGGCCGGAGCAGCGGCCGCCTGCGCGACCGAATCGGCTGCGGCGCGTTCGGCCTCGGCACGGGCTTTCGCCTCGGCTTCGGCCGCCTGCTGCTCGGCCTGCTTGGCTTTCAGTTTTTCCTGCTCGTCGGCGGTGTTGAGCGCTTCGGCGAAATCGCGGAACGCGTAGACCGACAGCATTTCGATCTTGACCAGTCCGAACTGGCTTTTCAGTTCGGGATATTTCTGCGAGAAGCTGTACAGCAATTCGGTGGTGAGGCATCGGCACTGCCCGGTTTCGGTGTCGTAGATCACGGGAATGCGCGTCGAGAGCCTGTCGACGGCGCCTTTGACCGCTCCGCCGATCAGGCCGCCGATCTTCGGGATCGAACCTCCGGTCTTGACGGCCGGAGCCTGCGAGTAGTCGCCCAGAATGCTCTTGTATTTCGGGTTCAGCGGGATGGCGATGTTCAGGTACAGATAGCGCTTGCCTGTCCCGTATTCGGCCTTGGCGTACCAGTCGAGTCCCGAGAACGGCTTGCAGTTCAGATAGACCGTGTCTTTGTAGACGATGCCCCACAGACTGTCGGTCAGGTAGTCCTTGTCCATGGCCTCGTTGCATTCGATCTTGTAGTCGTTGCCCGGGCTCACTTTCATCAGGGCCGCCGACCGCTTGTCGGCATAGTAGATGCGGCTTCCGTCGGGATTGTTCGTACGGTAGTCGTACAGCGTCGGGTATCCGTTGGGCGTTTTTTTCTTGATTTGGGCGTGCAGCCTGCCGGAAGTCGCGGCGGCGAGAAAAATCAGCAGCGTGAAGACGTATTTCATAACCTGTCCGAATTTTGGGACAAATGTAGCGATAATTTCGCAACGGTGCGCGACGAAAAAAGCGCCCGCCGGAGCGGGCGCTTGGAATCATACGTTTGGGGTCGGATCGGCTACTTCCCGCATCCGCATCCCGAAACCGGGATCTTGTCGATCCGGCGCTGGTGCCGGCCGCCCTCGAACTCGGTCGAGAGGAAGGTGTCGACGATCCTGATCGCCGTGTCGCGGTCGATGAAGCGGGCGGGCATGGAGCATACGTTCGCGTCGTTGTGCTTGCGCGCGAGCGACGCGATTTCGGGCTCCCAGCAGATCGCCGCGCGGATACCCTGATGCTTGTTCAGCGTGATCGTGATGCCGTTGGCGCTGCCACACATCGCGATGCCGCGCGGAAGCTCTCCCTTTTCGATCGCCTCGGCCAGCGGGTGCGCGTAGTCGGGGTAGTCGCAGCTCTCCTCGCTGTGGCAGCCGAAATCGTGCACGTCGTAGCCTTTCGAGTCGAGGTAGCCGATGATGAATTCCTTGAGCTGGTAGCCGGCGTGGTCGCTGGCGATACCGATTTTCTTATCGTCCATGTCGTTCGTTGTTAGCTGAATGGTTTGAATACGGTCCTAAAGGTAGCAAAATATCCGCATTTTGCGTGCCTATTTGTGCCTTTTGGCCAGTTCCTCCTCCAGATCGGCGATCGACAGGCCCTGATTCTCGAGCAGCACGAGCAGGTGGTAGATCAGGTCCGATGCCTCGTAAACCAGATCGGGATTGTTGTTCGCAACGGCCTCAATGACGGTCTCGACGGCTTCCTCGCCCACCTTTTGCGCGATTTTGGCCGCTCCTTTCGTAAAGAGCTTCGTCGTGTACGAACCCTCGGGCATGTCGCGGTGACGTTGCCGGATCACCGACTGCAGCAGCCCGATGAAGCCCTCGTTCTCGCGGCCGCCGAAGCAGGTCTTGCTTCCCGTGTGGCAGACCGGGCCTGCCGGAACGACGCGGATCAGTAGCGTATCCGCATCGCAGTCCTTTGCGATGCTTTTGACATGCAGATAGTTGCCGCTCGTTTCGCCTTTGGTCCACAGCCGGCCTTTCGTGCGGCTGAAGAATGTGACGCGGCCTTCGGCCACCGTTTTGTCGAATGCCTCTTCGTTGAGGTAGCCCAGCATCAGGACCTGACGCGTGTCGTCGTCCTGAATGATGGCGGGAACCAGTCCCTCGCAGCTCTTGGCTGTGTTCAGTTCGCTGAATTTTATCATAATCTGACGGTTATATGCTGTTCGTACAATTGTCGCTTAAGTGATGGAATGGGTATTTCGCCGTAGTGGAAAATGCTGGCTGCCAGCGCGGCATCGGCTTTGCCGAGTGTCAGCACATCGGCGATGTGCCGCACCGATCCGGCCCCGCCCGAGGCGATAACGGGAATCGACAACCGCTCCGACAGCCGGGCGTAGGTGTCGCACGGGTAGCCGTTTTTCGTCCCGTCGTGGTCCATCGACGTGAACAGAATCTCGCCCGCTCCGCGCCGTTGCGCCTCGGCGGCCCAGGAGAAAAGCTCCCGGTCGGTGAGCCGGCGGCCGCCGTGCGTCGTTACGCGCCACCGGCCGTCAGCCTGCTTGGCGTCGATCGCGACGACGACGAACTGGCTGCCGTATTTCGAGGCGATGTCGCTGATGAGCTCCGGATTGCGCACGGCGGCGCTGTTGACCGTCACCTTGTCGGCTCCGGCGGCGAGCAGTCGTCCCGCGTCCTCGACCGATGCGATGCCGCCGCCGACGGTGAACGGAATATTGATCCGCTCAGCGATGCGGGTGACCAGCTCGGCGAATGTGCGCCGGCCCTCCTGCGTCGCGCTGATGTCGAGGTAGACCAGCTCGTCGGCTCCCTGTTCGGCGTAGCGTCGCCCCAGTTCGACCGGGTCGCCCACGTCCTTCAGACCGAGAAAGTTGATCCCCTTGACGGTTTGTCCGTCCTTGATGTCGAGGCAGGGTATGATGCGTTTGGCTAACACGTTTCTGTCGTTTTATTCGGGTTATCTCGTTCCGGACCGGATTTTCCGATACCGGAGGGTTTCGTTTCGGGCGCGGCCTCCTGCCGTTACGCTTTCGGTCGGGTGGCCGACGGCGGAGTTCGGGTATTGCGCCCCTTGCTTTACCGCTCGGCCGCGCCGTAATGCGTTTCCAGCCGGTCGAAGCCGATCCGGCCCTCGTAAATCGCCTTGCCGACGACGACGCACGGCACGCCCGCTCGGTCGAGCTCTTCGATGTCGTCCCACGAACTGATGCCGCCGCTGGCGGTCAGTTCGATCCGGGGAAAACGTTCGAGCAGTTTCCGGTACAGGTCGACCGACGGGCCCGACAGCATGCCGTCTTTGGCGATGTCGGTGCAGATTACTTGCCGCAGGCCGCTGTCTGCGAACCGTCCGATCAGTTCCTCGACTCCGATTGCGGAGGCTTCCTGCCAGCCGTTGACGGCGACGCGGCCGTCGCGGGTGTCCGCCCCGAGCACGATCCGCTCCGGGCCGAACTCGGTCAGCCACTGTCGCAGCAGGTCCGGCCGGGCGACGGCGATGCTTCCGCAGATCGCTCGCGAAGCCCCCGAGCCGAACACGTCGCGCAGCGCCTCGGTGCTTTTGATGCCGCCGCCGTATTGCACTTCGAGCGAGGTGCGTGCGGCGATCCGCTCCAGCACGCCGAGATTGGCCGGACGGGAGGCTTTCGCCCCGTCCAGATCGACCAGGTGCAGACGTCCTGCGCCGCACTCCTCGTACCGCAGGGCGGCGTCGAGCGGATCTTTGTAATAGGTGGTCTTCCGGTCGTAGTCGCCCTGTGTGAGCCGGACGCACTGGCCTCCGATCAGGTCGATGGCGGGAATGACTTCGATCATAGTCTCAAAAAGTTTTGCAGGATGCGCTCGCCGACCGAAGCGCTCTTTTCCGGGTGAAACTGCGTTCCGAAGAAGTTGTCGCGCCGGATCGCGGCGCTGAACGTCTCTCCGTAGGTCGTCCGGGCGATCGTGTCGGCGTTCGTCTGCGGCGCGTAGGAGTGGACGTAGTAGACGTATGCGCCTTCGTCGAGGCCGTCGAACAGCGGCCCGCGCAGGTCTTCGATACTGTCCCAGCCCATGTGGGGCACTTTCAGCCCTTCGGTCCGGAGTCTGCGGACCTCGTTGTCGAAAATGCCGAGGCATTCGGTGTCGCCCTCTTCGCTGCGGCGGCACAGCAGCTGCACGCCGATGCAGATGCCCAGCACGGGGCATTTCAACGAGCGGATCACGTCCGGAAGTCCGCGCTCGCGTAGCTTGGCCATCGCGCTGGAAGCCTCGCCGACGCCCGGAAGCAGGACCCGTTCGGCCGCTCGAATCGCGGCCGGGTCGGCCGTAATCCGGTATTCGGCTCCCAGCCGTCCGAGGGCGTTGGCCACCGAACGGAGGTTGCCCGTGTCGTAGTCGATGATCGTAATCATAGCGTTCCTTTGCTGCTCGGCAGCTCGAAATGAAAGTTGTCGCGCGCGATGGCGGTGCGCAGCGCGCGCGCGAATGCCTTGAATATCGCTTCGATCTTGTGGTGCTCGTTCTCCCCTTCGGCCTCGACGTACAGGTTGCAGCGGGCCGATTCGGCGAGGCTCTTGAAGAAGTGGCGGAACATTTCGGTCGGCACGTCGCCGACGTACTCGCGAGAGAAGCGGGCGTTCCAGACCAGCTCGATGCGTCCGCCGAAGTCGAGCAGCACGGCGGCCCGGCACTCGTCCATCGGCAGGCAGAAGCCGTAGCGGCCGATGCCGAGCTTCGATCCGAGCGCTCGGCGGATCGCCTCTCCGAGCGCGATGGCCGTGTCCTCGATCGTATGGTGCTCGTCAACCTGCAGGTCTCCCCGGACCTGCAGGTCGAGCGATATGCCGGCGTGATGCACGATCTGGTCGAGCATGTGGTCGAAAAACTTCAGTCCGGTGTCGATCCTCGACGTCGAACTGCCGTCCAGATCGAGGCGGACCCGGATGTCGGTCTCCCGCGTGCGTCGCTCGACGACGGCCGTGCGCTCTCCGGCGCGCAGGAACTGCCATATCCGGTCCCAGTCGTCGGTAATCAGCGCGCAGACGTCCGACAGACCGCTCTGCTCGGCCATGCTCCGTCCCTGCTCCGTCTCGCGCAACAGGATCGCCCTCGCGCCGAGGTTGCGCGCCAGCTCGACGTCCGTCAGCCGGTCGCCGATCACGTAGGAGCCTTTCAGGTCGTACCCGCCCGCGAGGTACCGGCCGAACATTCCCGTGCCGGGTTTGCGCGTCGGGGCGTTCTGCTCGGGCAGCGTGCGGTCGATCAGGACGTCGTCGAAATGTACGCCTTCGCCCTCGAGTGTCTTGATAATCAGGTTCTGAACGGGCCAGAACGTCTCCTCGGGAAACGATTCGGTGCCGAGGCCGTCCTGATTCGTGGCCATGACCAGTTCGAAGCCGAGCGTCGCGATGCGGCTCATCGAGCCGATGGCCTTCGGGACGAACTCGAGCTTGCCGAACGAGTCGAGCTGGTAGTCGACGGGCGGCTCCACGACCAGCGTACCGTCGCGGTCTATGAAAAGGACGCGTTTCATGCGGTTTCGTTTTTCAGCGTTTCGATCAGCCGGTCGTTCTGGGCGGGCGTGCCGATCGTGATGCGCAGACAGCCCTCGCAGCCCGCGACGCGCGAGCGGTCGCGTACGATGATTCCCTCGCCGATCAGCCGCTCGTACACGCCCCTCGGATCGTCGAACCGGGCGAGCAGGAAATTGGCTTGCGACGGGTAAATCTTCCGGACCGCAGGCAGCGTGCGCAACGCCTCGGCCACCCGCTCGCGCTCCGAGACGATCTCGGCTACCTGACCGTCGATGCTTGTCTCCAGCCGTTCGAGCACGGCCCGCTGCGTGATGACGTTGATGTTGTACGGGTATTTCACGCGGCTCAGCGTTTCGACGATCTCTTCCTGAGCGAATGCGAGCCCGAGCCGCAGCCCGGCCATGCCCCACGCCTTGGAGAGCGTCTGCAAGATAATCAAATTCGGGAAGCGGTCCAACTCGCCGAGCAGGCCCGGCGTGTCGGCGAAATCGATATAGGCCTCGTCGAGCACGACGATGCCGGGGAACGTGCGGACGATGCGCTCGATCTGCGCGCGCGGGAAGCAGTTGCCCGTCGGGTTGTTCGGCGAACAGAGCAGCAGCAGCCGCGTATCGCCGTCCGTCGCCGCGAGCAGCTTCCGCTCGTCGAGCGAGAAGTCGGGCTCGAGCGGAACCTCGCGCATCGGCACGTCGTTGATCGCGGCGGCCACCTTGTACATGCCGTAAGTCGGCGCGATCGACACGGCGTTGTGCAGTCTCGGTTCGCAGAAAATGCGGAATGCGAGATCGATCGGCTCGTCCGATCCGTTGCCGACGAATATTTTCTCCGGGGCGACGCCCTTGATTTCCGACAGGCGCCGCTTAAGCTCGCGCTGCCGGGGATCGGGATAGCGGTTGCAGCCGTTGTCGTAGGGGTTCTCGTTCGCGTCGAGGAAGATGCCGAGTTCGCCTCGGTACTCGTCGCGGGCCGTCGAGTAGGGGGCCAGCGAACGGATGTTCGGGCGATAGAGTTCGCGTATGTCCATATCGTTCTTCATAACGTGTCCTTACAGGGATTCGAGGCGGATCGTCACGGCGTTGCGGTGCGCGTCGAGGCCCTCGGCCGAGGCCATCGTCTCGATCGTCGGGCCGAGGCCGCGCAGTCCGTCGGGCGTGATCTGCTGATAGGTGATCTTGCGGAGGAAGCTGTCGAGGTTCACTCCGCTCATCGAGCGGGCCCAGCCGTAGGTCGGCAGCGTGTGGTTCGTTCCCGAGGCGTAGTCGCCGGCGCTTTCGGGCGTGTAGTTGCCCAGAAAGACGCTTCCTGCGGCCGTGATGCGCTCGGCGACGGCCCACGGCTCCTCGACCGACAGGATCAGGTGCTCCGGCGCGTAGGCGTTGCTCATCTCGATCATCTCGTCCGGAGAGTCCAGCACGACGATACGGCTGTTCTCGATCGCGAGCGCGGCCGTTTGCCGGCGAGGCAGCGCGGCGAGCTGTCGCTCCACTTCCCGGGCGACTTGCTCGGCCAGCCCGCGCGACGGAGTGAGCAGGACGGTCTGGGAGTCGGGCCCGTGCTCGGCCTGCGACAGCAGGTCGGCGGCCACGAATGCCGGAACGGCCGTCGAATCGGCCATGACGAGCACTTCGGAAGGCCCGGCCGGCATATCGATCGCAACGGAAGACGAGGCGACCTGCTGCTTGGCAGCCGTGACGTACTGGTTGCCCGGTCCGAAAATCTTGTCTACGCGCGGGATGCTCTGCGTGCCGTAAGCCATCGCTCCGATCGCCTGCGCGCCGCCTGCCTTGAATATGCGCCGGACGCCTGCGATCGACGCCGCATACAGCACGGCGGGGGCTACGCTTCCGTCTTTCTGCGGAGGGGTGCACAGCACGATCTGTTCGCAGCCGGCTACGCGGGCCGGAACGGCCAGCATCAGCACGGTCGAGAACAACGGAGCCGATCCGCCCGGCACGTAGAGCCCGACCCGTCGGATCGGCACGGCCCGCTGGAGACACCGCACGCCGGGAGCCGTTTCCAAATCGACCGTCCGAGGCCGCTGGGCGGCATGGAACCGTTCGATATGCTCGGCCGCCGTCGCGATGGCACGTTTGAGTTCGGGCGAGACGGCCGCTTCGGCCCGTTCGATCTCTTCGGGCGCGACCTCGAGCGAGTCGAGCGCGACCGAGTCGATCTCGGCGGTCAGATCGAGCACGGCCCGGTCGCCTCCGGCGCGGACCCGTTCGAGTATGGCCGCCACCCGCTCGCCGATGACCGGCGCGTCGATCTGCGGACGGCGGAGCAGATCGGCCCACTCGCTTTTTGGGGGATTCACCGTAATTCGCATCAGCGTATCATTTTTTCGAGCGACAGCACCAGAATATCCTCGGCCCCGATCGCCTTGAGTTGTTCGATTTTGCTCCACAGCTCGCGTTCGTTGATTACGACGTGCATCGAGCTCCAGCCCTCCTGCGCCAGCGGCAGGATCGTCGGACTTTTCATGCCGGGCAGAATGCGCACGGCCTCGGGTATCTTCGCGTGAGGCAGGTTCATCAGCACGTACTTCAGGCCCCGGCTGCGCTCGACGGCCTCGATTCGGAACAGCAATTGCGAGAGGATCTGCCGCTTGTCGTCGCTCAGCGCACGGCCGCCTATGAGCACCGCTTCCGAGAAGAGTACCTGCTCGACCTCCTTCAGCCCGTTGGTGACGAGCGTGCCGCCCGAGCTGACGATATCGAAAATCGCGTCGGCCATGCCGACCGACGGGGCGATTTCGACCGAACCGGCGATTTCATGGATTTCGGCCGCTATGCCTTTCTCCCGGAAGAAGCGCGACAAGATGACCGGATAGGACGTGGCGACGCGTTTGCCTTCGAAGTACGACAGACCGTCGTAGGGCTCCGTTTTCGGGACGGCCAGCGACAGCCGGCACTTGCCGAATCCGAGCCGGTGGACGATTTCCACGTCGAAACCTTTCTCCTCGACTTCGTTCAGGCCGACGACTCCCAGGTCGGCCACGCCCATCGACACGGCCTGAGGAATATCGTCGTCGCGCAGGTAGAGCACTTCCAGAGGGAAACCGTCGCTGCGCGCGAGCAGCTTGCGCTTGCTGTCCTCGATCGATACGCCCGCCTCGGCGAGCAGTCCGATACTCTCTTCGTTGAGCCTTCCTTTGGCTTGAATCGCTATTCTCAGCATATCCTTTTCGTTTGATTCGTTCGCGAATAAAAAAAGCGAGGCACCGTTTTCGGTAAGCCTCGCCGTATGAGTTGAATCTCGCTTCGCGTTCAGACAGACGCCATCGGCCTACCGGTGCTTCCGGGAGCGGTGATGGTGGTGATGAAAGCGGCTATTGAGAATCATGTTTTCGACTTCTGACAGTGACAAAGGTAGGGTAAAAAAGTAAAAAACCAAGCGATTGTCGGATATTTAACAAAAAACGCTCTTTTTGCATATCCGACAATCGCTCGGTTTTTCGTTCGGATTCTCCGTATCCCCGCTCGGGAAGGGCGTCGCGTTCCGTCCGCCTTTTATGGAAAGAAGGCTCTCCTACGATTCCCGGAGCGGATGCGGGTTTATTCCCCTGCTTCCGAATAGCGCAGCAGCAACGAGCCCGGCGCCTCGGCGATCTGCAGGTCGATGCCCTCGGCCAGCTCCGCGCCCGAGCGGGTCGTGACCGTTCCGTCGTTGTCGTTCAGCACTCGGTAGGTCTTCGCCGGATCGACGCCCCGCAACCGGACGCGGATCGAGCCCTGCTGATTGTCCTTGCGGCGGAAGGCGACGACGATGCCGCTCCGGTCCGACGGGCGGTGCATCTGGTAGGCGAGCCATGCATTGTCGAAGGTCAGCTCGCGGGCCGTTCCCGTCAGCGGATAGTAATCCTCGTAATAGTAAGGCCGGAGCTCCTTGTATTGGGCGATGATCTGTTGCATGTCGGCGATCGAGCCTTCGAGCACGTTGAGCTTCCAGTTCAGCACGGCGGCGCTGCCGAGAGCCGAGCGGACGCTGTACGGATCGGTCTTGTAAAGACCTGTGCCGTGAATCGGCAGGTAGAAATTCAGTCCGTAGGTATGGCACTGATAGCCGTTCACTTCTCCGTAGCTGTAGTCGGTCCGCCACAGCGGAGCGCTGCGCGACATGGTCTCCAGATCGAGACGCCGTCCGCCTCCCGCGCAGTTGTCGATCAGCAGGCCCGGGAAACGTTCGCGCAGATAGTCCCAGTAGGCGTACAGGCCCTCGACGTGCCGAATTTCGTGGATGCCCACCCGGTCGGGCTCGTCGGCTTCGGCCCAGTAGGGGCTGATATGCATGTTGAAGTCCTGACGATAATAGTCGATGCCGTTTTTCTCGATCAGGTCGCCGATATGCTCGCACATCCAGTTGAGCGCTTCGGGGTTGCCCAGATCGAACAGCAGATTGTTCGGATCGTTCGAACGCTTGAGCAGCCATTCGGGATGTTCCTCCGCGATCCGGCTGCCTACGGCGACGCGTTCGGGTTCGAACCATACCATGAACTTGGCGCCGGCTTCGTGCGCGGCTTCCGACAGCGGCTTCAGTCCGTTCGGGAAACGCTTCTCGTCCACCTCCCATGTGCCTACCGTGTTATACCAGTTTTTCCCCGTGAAGTCGGGGCCGCCGCATCCCTTGTACCATCCGGCGTCGAGCCAGAAGACTTCGGGCACGATGCCGAACTGGGCGTAGCGCTTGGTCAGCGCGAGGGCGAAATCTTCTGTCAGGCAGCAGTACTCGTTGCAGGGTGCGGGATCGCCCCAGCTGTATCCGCCCGAGAACGGATATTCGGCGAAGCGGCCGTTCAGTTTGGGCGAATGGTGGGCGAGCATGAAACGGCGGAACGTGTTATGGCCGACCATGCGGTCTTCGTCCTGCCAGAACAGCATGCATACGAGCGGCGTGCGGATCGTCTCGTCCGGCAGCAGGTAGAGGTTCATGTTCTTCATGCCCGAGGCCAGCGTCGCGGTGCCGGGCGTCTGCTGCGATACGTCGACGTACCAGTTGCCGGTCCAGCCGACGGCGACGATCGCGCCCCGTCCGTCCGATGCCTCGAGATTCATGAACGGAAATCCGGTATGGTCCGACGAGCGTCCGCCTTCGGGGGTGATATAAACCGATTTGTCCGTTTCCACCGGCGTCGACAGCGGCCAGAAGTCGTCGCGGCCGCCGTTGCTTCCCACGGCATGGTGCAGCGTGAAGGAAGCGTCCTTTCCCGCCTCCATGCCGAAATCGGTGACCTTGACGTCGGTCAGCATGGCGGAGTTGCGCTGCGATGTATTCGTAAAGTACAGCATCCACTCGACGGCGCCGAACTCCTCGAAGCCCGTGACACGGCAGGCTACTTTCAGACCGGTGACGGGATCGGTGTAGGTGAACAGGTATTTGATCGTTCCCGCTTCGTCGCTCGCTCCCTTGCTTGCCGAGTATTTCCATTTGCGGATGAACTGGGCCGACGGCTTGCCGTCGTAGACGAACGAGAAGGGAGGAACGTGTCCTTTGGCGAAAACCGTCTTGATCCAGCGCTCCATGTCCTCGGGAACGGCCATTCGTTGCCGGCTCTGGCTTTTGCCGGCCGAAGGCAGCAGAACGAACAGCGCCACGAGGGCGAGCAGTCCGATGCGTGCCTTTGCATACATTCGATTCATAAATGTTCGGTTAGGGTTAATGATTTCTCCGAGACAAAGTAAGAAGAAAAAACGGACACCTCCAAACGGGCGTGCCGCTTTGCGGAGGTTCGCCGCGAGGGCTATCCGGCGCAGAAGACGATATGCAGCTCGGGGTGCGGGATGACTTTCAGCCCGATGCGCTTTCCTCCGGCCGTTCCTTCGAGCGTTTCCCGGACCGGATCGATTTTCGTGATGCGGATGTCGCGGAGCCAGTCGAGTCCGCCGAGTCCCGACCATTTGTAGAGCGCTTCCTTGGCGCACCAGACGATACCGGCGGACAGACCGCCCGCGGATTCCAGCAACTTCCGCTCGTCCGGAGCGAGAAACCTTTCCTCCGTCTTCGTGAAATCGCGGTCCGCCCGTTCGATGTCGAGTCCGCACGGGACGTCGCAGAGCATCAGCGCGGCATATCCGCCGGCGTGGCTGACGGCGATGTGCTTTCCGCTTCGCAGGGCCGGCGCTCCGGACGGCCGATAGAACGTTTCCTCGGCAGGGGCTTCCTCGTGCAGCGCGGCATGCCATGCGAGCCATTCGCGGCGACGGCGCTCCGGAGCCAGCGTCCCGGCCCATGCGTTTTCCTGCCCGGTACAAAGCGGGGCGAGACGGGCTGTGTCCTCGTCGATCCGCCACAGTGCGAACGAGCAGCCGGGCAGGGTATGTCGTAGCGTAACGGGCATAAGCTAAGCGATTGTGCGGCAAAGATAGCGATTCGCCGTGTTTTTTTTCCGAGCTTGCCATGAAAATGCCGGCGGCCTGCTCGGATATCGCGGTGCCGCTAATGGCAATGAATAAGATGGAATGCCGGAATACAGGCGGAACCCCTTGCGTTGCTTTCGGATTGCTGAGGAGGCGTTTCCCGCCTGCCGGCGGAAACCGTGCTGTAAAGTTACGGATAGATGGCGGGCGACGCTCCGCAATAATTCCCCCTTATTTTCCGAGGCTTTCGACTCGGCCGTCCGGCGGCATGGTTCTAACCGCCGTAGTCCGGAGTTTATGATATTATACGCATGAGAATGCGCGACAGTTTTCTGCCGCGCATTCTCGTTCGTTCCGGTTTCGGGCCGTTAGTATTCGTTCCAGCTCTTGATCTTGATGTCCTGCTTGTCGAGCTTGCAGAACGCCGTGATAAAGGCGCTCGCCAGTCGAGCGTTCGTGATGAGCGGAATGTTGAAGTCGATCGCGCTGCGGCGAATCGTGTAGTCGTTGCTGAGCTCGGTCTTCGACAGGTTCTTCGGGATATTGACCACCAGATCGATCTTCTTCTCCTTGATGTAGGTCAGCGTGTTGGGCTGCTCGCTCTGGTCGGGCCAGTGGAGCACCGTCGCGTGCACGCCGTTCGTTTCCAAGAACTGGGCCGTGCCTTTGGTCGCGAAGATGTTGTAGCCCTTCTCCTGAAGCGCTTTGGCGGCCGACAGCATGTCCATCTTCGAGCGCGAGTCGCCGGTCGACAGCAGGATGTTCTTCTTCGGGATCGCATAGCCTACGGACATCATCGACTTGAGAATCGCCTCGTGGAAGTTCTCGCCGATGCAGCCCACCTCGCCGGTAGACGCCATTTCGACGCCCAGCACCGGGTCGGCCTTCTGCAGCCGCGAGAACGAGAACTGCGGCGCCTTGATGCCGACGTAGTCGAGCTCGAAGGCCGACTTGTGCGGCACGTCGGGCTCGATGCCGAGCATGATCTTCGTCGCTATGTCGATGAAGTTCACCTTCAGTACCTTCGACACGAACGGGAAGCTGCGCGACGCGCGCAGGTTGCACTCGATGACCTTGATCTCGTTGTCCTTGGCCATCAGCTGCATGTTGAACGGGCCCGATATGTTGAGCATGCGGGCTACCTCGCGGGCGATCTTCTTGATGCGCCGCATCGTCTCGACATACATCTTCTGCGGCGGGAATACCATCGTCGCGTCGCCCGAGTGGACGCCTGCGAACTCAACGTGCTCGGAAATGGCGTAGATCAACACCTCGCCGCCGCGGGCCACCGCGTCGATCTCGATCTCCTTGGCGTTCTCGATAAACTCCGTGACGACGACCGGATACTGTTTCGACACGTTGGTCGCCAGCGTCAGGAAGTGCTCCAGCTCGGAGCGGTTCGACACGACGTTCATCGCCGCGCCCGAGAGTACGTAGCTCGGACGGATCAGCACGGGGAATCCCACCTCGTCGACGAAACGGTAGATATCGTCCATCGTCGTGAGTTCCCGCCAGCGGGGCTGGTCGACGCCGATCTCGTCGAGCATGGCCGAGAACTTGTGCCGGTCCTCGGCATGGTCGATGTCGGTGGCCGAGGTGCCCAGAATCGGCACGTGCTGCGACTGAAGGCGCATGGCCAGGTTATTGGGTATTTGTCCGCCGGTCGAGACGATCACGCCTCGCGGAATCTCCAGATCGGTGATGTCCAGCACCCGCTCGAGCGTCAGCTCGTCGAAGTAGAGCCGGTCGCAGATGTCGTAGTCGGTCGAGACCGTCTCGGGATTGTAGTTGATCATCACCGAGCGAAGTCCCTGCTGGCGGATCGTGTTCAGCGCGCTGACGCTGCACCAGTCGAACTCGACCGAACTTCCGATGCGGTAGGCTCCCGACCCGAGCACGATGACCGAGCGGTTGTCGTGCGGAAAGTCGATGTCGTGCGCCGAGGCGCTGTAGGTGACGTACAGGTAGTTCGTCATGGCCGGGTACTCGGCCGCCAGCGTGTCGATCTGCTTGACGTAGGGCGTGATGCCGCGCATTTTGCGGTAGCTCCGGATCGCGAGCATGTCGGCGTCGATGCTCTTGGCCGTGCTCTTGGCTACCGTGCGGGCGAGCTGGAAATCCGAGAAGCCGCGCTGTTTGGCCTCGAGCAGCAGCTCGTCGGGCACATGGGTGATGTTGTTGTGCTGCTCCAGCTCGTTCTCGATCCGGATGATGTTCTGCAACTTCTCGAGGAACCAGCGGTCGATCTTCGTCAGCTCGTGGATGCGCTCGACGGTGTACCCGTTCTTCAGCGCGTGCGCGATGACGAAGATGCGCTTGTCGGTCGGATGGGTGAGCGCGGCGTCGATGTCGTCGACCTCGAACTCCTTGTTCGCGACGAAGCCGTGCATGCCCTGTCCGATCATCCGCAGTCCCTTCTGGATCACTTCCTCGAAGTTACGGCCGATGGCCATCACCTCGCCGACGGACTTCATGCTCGATCCCAGCTCGCGCGAGACGCCTTTGAACTTGCCCAGGTCCCAGCGCGGTATCTTGCAGACGATATAGTCGAGCGCCGGCTCGAAGCAGGCCGTCGTGCTCTTGGTCACGTTGTTCTTCAGCTCGTGCAGACCGTAGCCGAGGCCGAGCTTCGCGGCTATGAACGCGAGCGGGTAGCCGGTGGCCTTGGACGCCAGCGCCGACGAGCGGCTCAGACGCGCGTTGACTTCGATCACGCGGTAGTCCTCCGAGTTCGGGTCGAGGGCGTACTGCACGTTGCACTCGCCGATCACGCCGATGTGGCGGATGATCTTGATCGCCAGCTCGCGCAGCTTGTGGTACTCGGAGTTCGACAGCGTCTGCGACGGGGCGACGACGATGCTCTCGCCGGTGTGGATGCCCAGCGGGTCGAAGTTCTCCATGTTGCAGACCGTGATGCAGTTGTCGTAGCGGTCGCGCACGACCTCGTACTCGACCTCCTTCCAGCCCTTGAGCGACTTTTCGACGAGTATCTGCGGCGAGTACGAGAACGCCTTGTTCGCCAGCGCGTCCAGCTCCTCGTCGTTGTCGCAGAAGCCCGACCCGAGTCCGCCGAGCGTATAGGCCGCGCGGATAATGATCGGGTAGCCCAGTTCGTGCGCGACGCGCTTGGCCTCGGCCACCGACGTGACGGCCTCGCTCTTGATCGTCTTCACGTCGATCTCGTCGAGTTTCTCGACGAACTTCTCCCGGTCCTCCGTGTCGATGATCGCCTGTACGGGCGTGCCCATTACCTGCACGCCGTATTTTTCGAGCACGCCGCTGCGGTAGAGCTGTACGCCGCAGTTCAGGGCCGTCTGGCCGCCGAACGCGAGCAGGATGCCCTGCGGGCGCTCCTTCTCGATTACCTTCTCGACGTACTCGGGCGTGACGGGCAGGAAATAAACCTTGTCGGCGATGTTCTCCGAAGTTTGGATCGTAGCGATGTTCGGGTTGATGAGCACCGTGTAGACGCCTTCCTCCTTGAGCGCCTTGAGCGCTTGAGAGCCCGAGTAGTCGAATTCCCCGGCCTCGCCGATCTTAAGCGCTCCCGACCCGAGCAGGATCACTTTCTCTACCTTGTTTATTTTCTGCATTTCTCGATGTTTTGGATAAAGTCGTCAAACAGGAATTCGGTATCGACCGGACCGCCCGAAGCCTCGGGGTGGAACTGTACGGAGAAAAACGGCTTCGTCCGGTGCCGGATGCCTTCGCTCGTCCCGTCGTTGAGGTTCACGAAGTAAGGCTCCCAGCCCTCGTCGAGCGTCGTCGTATCGACGGCGAAGCCGTGGTTCTGGGACGTGATGACGGCCCGGTCCGTGCCCACCATCAGCGCCGGCTGGTTGTGGCTCCGATGACCGTACTTGAGCTTGAAGGTCGTCGCTCCGGCCGCGATCGACAACAATTGGTTGCCCAGACAGATGCCGAAGATCGGCTTGCCCAGCGCGATCGCCTTGCGGATGTTGGCGATCGTCGCCCCGCACTGCTGCGGGTCGCCGGGGCCGTTCGACAGCATCACGCCGTCGTAGTCGATCTGCGTGAAGTCGTAGTCCCAAGGCACGCGGATCACCGTCGCGTTCCGCTTCGTCAGGCAGCGCACGATGTTGTATTTGCAGCCGCAGTCGACCAGTACGATCCGGTACTTCCCGTTCCCGTACGTTTCGACCTGTTTCGTGCTGACGAGCGCCGCCAGGTTCTCCTTGTTCGGATCGACGAACTCCGCGGGCTCGGGCGAGCCTTCGATCACGAGCTTGCCGAGCATGACGCCCCGCTCGCGGATGATCTTCGTGATCCGGCGCGTGTCCACGCCCCAAATGCCCGGCACGCCGTTGTCCTTGAGCCACTGTCCGAGGCTTTCGCTCGCGTTCCAGTGGCTGTGCTCGAACGAATAGTCGGAGACGACCAGAGCGCGGATGTGGATACGGTCCGATTCGAAAAAGCGCAGCAAACCGTCCTGCTCCGTAAACTGCGGAACTCCGTAGTTGCCGATCAGCGGATAGGTCGACACGAGGATCTGACCGCTGTACGACGGGTCGGTCAGGCTTTCGGGATAACCGGTCATGGCTGTGTTGAAGACGACTTCGCCCGAAACGGACGTTTCGGCGCCGAAGGAGTACCCTTCGAATTGAGTGCCGTCCTCGAGGATCAGACGGGCGTTTTTTTTGTCAGACATTATCTATCAGTAAGTTATGGATTGTCTTCCCTTGCTGAAACTGTCTTCTGGCTCAGAATAGTTTCTGAGTCGCAAAGGTACGGATAGATTTTCGATTGTGCAAGCCGGCGCGGGAAAGTTTTCGGGGATCGTCGCCGGTATGCCGCGCGGGTCCGTCGTATCCGTCGGGACCTTGCGGTAGGAGTTGGGGGCGAGATTCGGCATGCCCGAGACTTGTTTCCTGCGGGGAAACGTTTCCGGTGCGATGCCCTATGGTCGGAAAGCGGCATGCGTTTTCGTATCCGGGTATCGGAGCCGACCGGCGGTTTGGGGATTCGGTCCGTCTTGTCTATCTTTGTCGGACCGCACCGGCGTTCGGGGCGGGATAATCCGATTGCCGTGATCAAGTCCGAAATAGCCTTCGTGCGCTCGCTCTCCTCGAAAAAGGAGCGTGCCGCTTCCGGCCTGTTCGTGGCCGAGGGGGAGAAGCTCGTAGGCGAGATGCTCGCCTCGGAATTCCGCGTGCGCAAGATTTTCCGTTGCGGCGAGGAAGACCGGAGCGAGGCGGGGAGCGTCGATACCGAACACGTGTCGCCCAAGGAGATGGAGCGAATCAGCGCGCTGAAGACGCCGACGCCGGTGCTGGCTCTGGTCGAGCTGCCCCGCTATCGGTTGTCTGCCGGCACGGGGACGGACGATCTGGCGCTCGCGCTCGACGGAGTGCAGGACCCCGGCAATCTGGGAACGATCGTCCGGCTGGCCGACTGGTTCGGCATTCGCGACATCGTCTGCTCGGAAAACACCGCCGATTGTTTCGGACCGAAAGCCGTTCAGGCTACGATGGGGGCCATTGCCCGCGTGCGGGTGCACTATACGGCGCTGGAACCGTTCCTTACCCGTGCGGCGGAGCGGGGAACGCCTGTGTACGGGACGTTTCTGGAGGGGGAGGATATTTACCGGGCCGGGCTTTCCGCCGGCGGCATCGTCGTGATGGGCAGCGAAGGAAACGGCATCTCCTCCGGGACGGCCCGCTGCGTGACCCGGCGCCTTTTCATACCGCCCTATCCGGGAGCGGCGCCCACGTCCGAGTCGCTGAACGTGGCGATGGCCACGGCGGTCGTAGCGGCCGAGTTCCGGCGCCGCATCCGCTGACGGGCCGGCTCCTTTAGAACAGCAGCCCGATCCGGCTGGCGAACAGGATACCGATCACTACGGGGATGACGAACCGGATCAGGAACCGGACGACCGGGAAGACGCGGGTCCCGTATTTCAGTCCGCTGGTCATTTCGTCGCGCAGCTTTCGGGGCGATAGCACCCAGCCTGCGAACAGCACGATGAACAGACCGCCCAGCGGCATCATCAGGTTCGACGACAGGCTGTCGCACAGATCGAACAGATTTTTTCCTCCGATAGTCAGGACCGAACCGGGCATCATCGACAGCGCGCTGAGCGATCCGGTCGCGGCTACGGTACAGGCCGTGCAGACGATGGCTTTCGACCGCGTGATGCGCATTTCTTCCGACAGGTAGGCGATGATGACTTCGAGCAGCGAGACCGACGAGGTGATTGCGGCCAAGAACAGCAGGACGAAAAATACGACCGAGATCACATAGCCCCCGCTCATCCGGGCGAAAACGTTCGGCAGCGTCAAAAAAACCAGCTCCGGACCCGAGGTGGGCGAGATGCCGAATGAGAAGACGGCGGGGAAAATGGCCAGTCCCGAAAGGACGGCCACCGTAATGTCCGACAGCGAGACCATCGCCCCGATGCGGAACATATTCTCGTTCTTGCGCAGATAGGAGCCGTAAGTGATCATGCAGCCCATGCCGAGGCTCATCGAGAAGAAGGATTGTCCGAGGGCTTCCAGTACGGTCGTTCCGGTGATCTTGCTGAAGTCGGGCTTCAGCAGAAAGTCGATCCCCTGGCGCGCGCCGTCGAGCGTCAGCGCATTGAGAGCCATGCCGAACAACAGCAGAAACAGCATCGGCATCAGGATTTTATTGTACCGTTCGATTCCCTTTTCGATTCCCGAGTAGACGATGAAAGCCGAAGCCGCGATGAATACGAGCGTCCATGCGATCGGTCGCCAGCCGCTGGCGACGAAGCCGTCGAACGCCGCCGCCACCTGCTCGGGCGTGCGATCGTGGAAGCGGTTCAGCACCGATTCCTTGAGAAACTCGAGCGACCAGCCGGCGATCACGCAGTAGAACGACAGAATGATGAAAGCGCAGAGAATGCCCATGTAGCCCACCCATTTCCATTTCGTGCCCGGGGCCAGTTTGCTGAACGCGCGCATCGAGTTGCGTTTGGTCGAACGGCCCAGACTGAATTCCGACAGCATGATCGGAATGGAAATCAGAAAGCTGATCGTCAGATAGATCAAAATGAAGGCCGCCCCGCCGTTCTCGCCGGCCACGTACGGGAAGCGCCAGATGTTGCCCAGTCCGATAACCGAGCCTCCGACGGCGGCGATCGTGCCGAAGCGGCTCGCGAATGATCCTCTTTTCATAAGTGCGGTGCAGATTCGGTTCGGACATGCCGAACGGGAGTTTTGCAAAGATAGAAAAATTGTGCCGTTTCTTTCCGCGATGCGTGCCGTGAAATGACCGGGGCCGGCGCATTGCGGATTTCGGCGTGGTCTGCATGCCCGGTCTGTGCCGGTTTTTTCCCGGCGCCGTTTTTCGCGTCGGATGTTTTCCATGAGTCGGGCGGCGTTCCGTCCGGACGACGGGACGCGGAATTGACGATTGTTTGCTAACTTTGCGCCATGGGCACGGGAAAAATCGTCGAGCTGCTGGCTCCGGCCAAGGACTACGCTCACGGATGCGCCGCGATCGACTGCGGAGCCGATGCGCTGTATGTCGGCGCGCCGGCTTTCGGCGCGCGGGCCGGCGCGGCCGTGCCGGTCGACGAGATCGGCCGGCTGTGCGATTACGCCCACCGTTTCGGGGCCAAGGTCTTCGTCACGATGAACACGCTCGTCTACGAGAGCGAGCTGTCCGAGGCCGAGCGGATCGCCCGCGACATGTACAGGGCCGGAGCCGACGCGCTGATCGTGCAGGATGCCGCTTTTCTGCGTATGGATCTGCCTCCGATCGAGTTGCACGCCTCGACGCAGATGTTCAATATGGACCCGGTCCGCGCCCGCTTCTGGTACGAGGCGGGCTTTACGAGGCTGATCGTGGAACGGGCGGCCTCGCTCGACGAAATGCGGCGGATCGCCGGGGCCGCGCCCGGCCTCGAGATCGAAGCGTTCGTGCATGGGGCGATCTGCGTTTGCTACAGCGGCCGCTGCTTCATGAGCCGTTCGATGGGGCCCCGCAGCGGCAACCGGGGCGATTGCTCGCAGGCGTGCCGGCTGCCGTACGAACTGCTCGACGGCCGGATGCGTTCGCAGGGGCGGGCCCGGCACTGGCTTTCGGTACGCGATCTGAACCTATCGGACCGGCTCGAGGAGATGATCGACGCCGGAGTCGGCTCCTTCAAGATCGAGGGGCGGCTGAAGGATATGGCCTATGTGCGCAACGTCGTGGGATGGTACCGTAGCCGGCTGGATGAAATATTCTTCCGGCGGCCGGATTTGAAACGGGCCTCGCAGGGGAGCGTCGCGCTCGATTTCGAGCCCGATCCCGCCAAGAGCTTCTCGCGCGGCTCGACGCATTATTTCCTGGACGGACCGGCGGCCGGGGTCGCTTCGCTCGATACGCCCAAGTCGCTCGGCGAGGCGGTCGGGACGGTCGTCTCGGCGGGTCGGGAGTGGTTCGGGATGAGCGGAAAGATCGCGCTTGCCCCCGGCGACGGCATCTGTTTCGCGGACGAGACGGGCGAGTTGAGGGGGACCTATGTCAACCGGACGGAGGACGGCCGCGTCTATCCGAACCGCATGGACGGAATCGGGTGCGGGACGGCGATTTTCCGCAATTACGACCGTCGTTTTTCGGGGGCGCTGGAGCGCAGCCGTTCCCGTCGGACGCTGCCTGTCGAGGCGGCCGTCGAAGCGACTCGGAACCGGATATCGGTGACGTTCTCGGACGGTTCGTCGCAGGCGACGGCCTCGCGCGATGGCCGTTTCGACGAAGCGCTCGATCCGTTGCGGGCCGAACGGACGGTCCGGGCGCAGACGGCCAAGACCGGCGACACGAGCTATGAAGTATGCCGGATCGAGGTGCGCTGGGACATGCCTCGCTTCGTGCCCGTTTCTTTGCTGAACGAGCTGAGGCGCGAGGCGCTTTCGCGGCTCGATGCCGGGCGGGCGGCATGTTATGTCCGCCGGTCCCGCCGGGAGGAGAATCTTCGGGCTCTTTTCCCGGATACGGAGCTTTCCGCCGAGGAAAACGTCGTCAATTCGCTGGCCGCCGGCTTCTACCGCGAGCACGGTGTGCGTCGGATCGAGCCGGGGTTCGACGCGGGCCCGATTCCCGAGGGTTGCCGCGTCATGCGGACGCGCTATTGCCTGAGACGGGAGACGGGGCAGTGCCTCCGGAAGAACCCGGCCTATCGGGGACGCCTTTTTCTGGCGTCCGGGCGGCATGTGTACGAGCTGCTGTTCGATTGCGCCCGCTGCGAAATGAGCGTCGTATATCGGGGCGAGCGCGGAGAGCCGGCGCGGGAAGAAGGTGCCCGAAGGGAGCGGAAGCCCGGACGGTCCCGGCGATGATCGGGGCGCAGGGTCTCGCGCAGGACGACCCGAGGCATGGCGGCAGAGGACGGTTTGATCCGGACGGGTCGTTTCGGGGGGAAAGTCTCGGAAAGTCGGCCATAGCTTCGCTTCGGTCCCTCGGAACGGGAAAGGCCCGAAATGTTTTATGAAGTGAAACGAAGCATAGCAATCAAGGATTATGGAAAGCGATAAGACTCCGTCCGGGGACGGAATGCGGTCCGAGCTGTTGTCCGCTTCCGGCTGGAAGGACTACGAGCTGCTGGACAGCGGCCGTTTCGAGAAACTCGAGCGTTTCGGACGCTACGTCCTCGCGCGCCCCGAGCCTCAGGCCGTTTGGGACCGCTCGCTCAGCGAGGACGAGTGGAGGGCACGGGCCGACGCCGTGTTCCGTCGTGACGGCCGCAGCGGCGAGCGAGGCGAGTGGACGCTTCGCGCGGGCATGCCCGACCGTTGGTTTGTGGAATACGGAGGAGGAATGAGCCTGAAATTCCGCATGGGGCTTACCTCGTTCAAGCATGTGGGGCTTTTCCCCGAGCAGGCCGAGAACTGGGAGTTCATTTTCCGCGAAGTCCGCCGGCTGGGCGCCGGAGCGCGCGTGCTGAACCTGTTCGCCTATACGGGCGGAGCGTCGCTGGCCGCCCGGGCGGCCGGTGCCGACGTAACGCACGTCGATTCGGTCAAACCGGTGGTGAGTTGGGCCCGGGAGAATATGGAGGCTTCGGGCATGGACGGAATCCGGTGGATCGTGGAGGATGCGCTGAAGTTCGTCCGCCGCGAAGCGAGGCGGGGCCGCCGCTACGACGGCATCGTGCTCGATCCGCCGGCTTACGGCCGGGGAGCGGCCGGCGAGAAATGGGTTCTCGAGGAGCATATCAACGAGATGCTGAGCCTCTGCGGCGAGTTGCTCTCCGCGCGGGGCAGCTTCCTCGTGCTGAACCTTTACTCGATGGGACTCTCCGCACTGCTGGCCCGGACGGCGGTCCGGCAGCTCGTCGGCGAGTGCTCTTCGGAGCAGTTCGGCGAGCTCTACTTCTCCGATCCTTTCGGCAAGTCGCTTCCGCTGGGAGTCTATTACCGGATGTCGAGGCTGTGACGCCCGGTCTTTCGTTTTCCGCGCGGGCTTCGGCTTGCACGCAGGCTTGCGGGTCCGAAACCGGCGGGAGCGGGACGGCGGAAACCGCGGTGATATGCCGAGAAGGGATGTGCCGGAATGCAGGCGGCCAATCTTGCGACGATTATGTGTTTTATGTACCGACTACGACCGGACCTTGTATGTATGCCGTCCGGTTCGGGCGGACCCTGTCCAAACGGAGTCTCGACAGATCGATTCGAAGTCGTGGCAACCGGAACCGACATAGGTACTATGGAGTATATAATTAGCGAATCTTGTTTATATTGTCGAAATCGGTTATGGGGGGAATGGATCGTCATATAGTGATCCGGGAATACGAGCCGGCCGATAAGGAAGCCGTCTTGAGCCTGATCCGGGCCAATACGCCCGAGTATTTCGCGCCGGAGGAGGAGGCCGACCTGAGCCGGTATCTCGACTGCGAGAGGGAGTGGTTCTACGTCCTGCTTTTCGACGGAAAGATCGTCGGTTGCGGCGGAATCAACCTGGCGGACGAGCGAACGACGGGAAAAATCAGTTGGGATATCCTGCATCCCGAGTATCAGGGCCGATCGCTGGGAACCCGGTTGCTCAGGTTCCGGATCGAAAAGCTCGGATCGCTCGGCGGCATCCGGAGGATCACGGTCAGAACCTCGCAACTGGCTTTCGGATTCTACCGGAAGCAGGGCTTCGTGCTCAAGGAGGTGAAAAAGGATTATTGGGCCGAGGGATTCGACCTGTATGCCATGGAGTACGGAGGCTGGAAATGACAGTTGCGAATGTCCGTTTTCTTATGTTTCGGCTGGCCGTATCCCTAAAGCTATGTCTCGCCCTTTTTCTTTGCGGGAGGGAGTTGGCCGTTGCTTTAGGTCCGAGATATGCGGCTGCGGTAGCCGGAACATTCGGAAACACGACTCGCCGGTTTGTGCGGAGATGTCCCTGTGAGTACATTTATGAGAGAATTTTCCTGTCTGGACCGGGGCCGGAGAACGAGCGTATCGAGGGCTTCAGATTTGCTGCTCGGCCTCGCTCCTTCTTTTCTTCCACAGTTGCCAGCTGTTGATGACGTTCTGCCACACGACGTAGGCGGCCGGGCCGACCGAGGCGATCGGCAGCAGGTAGGTTTGCGCCATCCAGATCGCCAGCACGGTGTTTTTCTGTCCCAGTCCCTGTGCGCCGGAGATTTTCAGGTCGTATTTGCGTCCGATGCGGCGTCCGATAACGAATTGGCATACGCATGCGACGAGCGAGGCGCCGGCCAGCAGCAGCTCGTCTCCGTACCGGGAGGAGTCCTGACGGATCAGGAACGAAGTCGTGTTGCCCATGACGATCGTCAGCGATACGGCCCACAGGTAGAACGAGATCGACTGCCTTTGCCTCAGTGCCCGGTGCGCCCGAGGCCAGAAGCGTTGCAGGGCCAGTGCGGCGACGAACGGCAGGATCAGTAGCGGAATCATCTGCCGTCCGATGCGCAGCAGCGAGTCGAAGAGAGGCAGCGAGACCTGCGAGCCGACGAACGAGAAGACGACCGGGGAGATCAGCGCGACGACCATGTTGCTCAGCAGGCAGTAGGTCGCCAGCGACGCGACGCTGCCGCCCAGCATGCCCGTTACCACGGCCGCCGACGTGGCGGTCGGGGCCAGCACGCAGATGAAAGTGCCCTGAGCCAGCAGCGGGTCGATCGGGGCGAGCGCGAGGTAGAGACCCAGTCCGCCGGCGATCTGGACGAGCAGCAGTCGGACATGGAGCGGAGCGATGCGCAGCTCGCCGAGCGACAGCTTGCAGTAGGGAACCAGCAGCATCAGGAAAATCAGGTAGGGAGTCAGAAAGGCCAGCGATGCGAAAAACGAGTGGAAAACGCCGCCGACGATCATGGCGATCGGCAGCATCCAGTTTTTGAACTGTTGCAATACCACATGGTTCAGGTATTCTACCACTTGTCGGCCCTCCTGATGTTTCTGACGGGGCAAAGTAACGGAGTTCTCCCGTCAATTCAAAAGGCTTTCTGAAAATTTCTGCGGACGGCTCCGGACGTATCCGGATCGATTCGCGGTTGCCGGCACGGTCCGTCTTCCGGTTTTTTCGCCGCCGGTCGGCTGTCGCGATTTTAGAAGTTCCTACCGTGGGGACGTGCAAGGACCGGCGTTGTCTCTCGTTCCCGTGTTCGGCGGGTTGAGGGTCAGAAGGCATCGTTGCGGAAAAGGGAAAGCGGGTTCGTCGGATTTCGGGAGAAATGCGGACCGGTATCGGTTTTTCTCTGCCGGCCGGCTGTCCCGATTTCGGAAGATGCTGCCGTCGGGGCGTACAAGGACGACGTTATACCTCTTTCCATATCCGACCGTCAGGGGTAGAGGGGTATCATTACAGAGAAAGGGGGGTGGGTTTGCCATGTCTCGGAGGGGAGCGCGGTCCGTCAAATGATGCGGAAAGCCTCGGCTACCGGGTCGCGCGACCCGGTAGCTGAGGAAATCCTGTTTCGGGACCTTCGGAATGTTCCTTGCGGGGCGAGAATGGTCTGGCGAATAGGACGACCTGCTGCTTGTCTGTTCCGAGGAAGATCCCCCGCGACGAAAGGCAGGCCTCGCAGTCGGCGGATCGCCCGATCCGGTCGTTTCGGACGAGCGGAAGGAACGCTTTCCGGAGCGATTCTATTTCAGGAATCCGTCTATCCCGGCGCCGAACAGCGCGAAGTCGTACCTGACCGGATCGGAAGCGTCGAGCGTCCGGAGCGAGGCGGTGATCTCCTCGACGGCCTTCCAGTCGTTCTGCTTTCGGGCGAGCAGTCCGAGTGCGCGGCCCATATGGCCCGTATGCACGTCGAGCGGCAGATAGAGCGCTGCCGGGGGAATCGACTTCCACAGTCCGAAGTCTACGCCCCGTCCGTCGTCGCGAACCATCCATTTGAGATACATGCACAAACGCTTGCACGAGGCGCCCCGGTCGATCGACGAGAGGTGCTTCTCGGCTCTCGGGCGGTGATCCGCGCTCCAGAAAGCCGTGCGGAAGCGCGACAGCACGGTCCGCAGGTCGCCCGTTTCGGCGTATTCCCGCTCGAAATAGCCGCCCAGCGAGCCGTCGCGCAGGCAGATGCCGCGCAAGGCGCCGATAAAATCGATGCAGTCGCCCCCGTTGAATGTTCTGTGGACGAAGTCGAGCAGCGGCAGCAGCTCGTTCCTCGATGCGTTCATCGTGAAGTCGTAAGGGGAGCGGTCCATCAGCTCCATCAGTTTCCGTCCGTTGCGGACGATCGAGCGGCGGTTGCCCCAGGCTATCGTCGCGGCGAGGAAGCCGGCGATCTCGATATCCTCCCGGCGCGTGAAGCCGTGCGGGACGGAGATCGGGTCGTCTTCGATGAATCCGGGCGTGTCGTAGCGCTCGTACAGCTCGTCGAGCAGCTCGCGGATCGGTTCGGGTATCATATCCGGGGAGGGCTTGCCGTCAACGGACGATCTGTCCGTCGACCATTTCGATCTTTCGGTCCGACATGGCGGCCAGCTGTCCGTCGTGCGTCACGATGACGACGGTCTGGCCCAGCGTGTCCCGCAGCGTGAAGAACAGCCGGTGAATCTCCTCCCTGTTTTTCGTGTCGAGGTTGCCCGACGGCTCGTCGGCCAGCAGCACGGCCGGGGAGTTGATCAGCGCGCGGGCAATGGCCACCCGCTGCTGCTCGCCTCCCGACAGCTCGGCCGGCTTGTGCGACGAGCGGTGCTCCATACCGAGCATTTCGAGCAGCTCGGCCGCGCGCTTCTCGACCTCGCGCCGGTCGCGGCCGCCTATATAACCCGGTATGCAGACGTTTTCCAGCGCCGTGAACTCGGGCAGCAGATGGTGGAACTGGAAAACGAAGCCGATTTTCGTATTGCGGAAGCGCGAGAGCTGCCGGTCCGAAAGGGCGTGCACCGCCTCTCCGTCGATCTCGATCTCGCCCGAGTTCGGGCGGCTCAGCGTGCCCAGAATTTGCAGCAGCGTCGTCTTGCCTGCACCGCTCGGGCCGACGATCGAGACGACCTCGCCCCGTTCGACGAGCAGGTCGATTCCCTTGAGCACTTCGAGCGTGCCGAAACTCTTGCGTATCTCCTTGGTTCGTATCATGCTATCGGTCATTGGATTGTTCGTACCGTTCGTACAGCGCGACGATTTGCGCCGCCTCGCGCGTGTCGTGCACGCGCAGGATCGATGCGCCCTGACGCAGGCATTCCCAGTGCAGCGCCGTCGTGCCTGCGAGGGCGTCGTCCGGCGTCGTGTCGAGCGTCTTGTATATCATCGACTTGCGGGATATGCCGGCCAGAACCGGATAGCCCAGTTCGCCCAGCCGGTGCATTTCGCCCAGCAGGCGGAAGTTCTGCTCCACGGTTTTCGAAAAGCCGAAGCCCGGGTCGAGCACGATCTGCGTCACGCCCTCGCCGCGCAGCCAGCCGATCTTTTCGACGAAGTAGGCGAGCACTTCCCCGGTCAGATCGTCGTAGCGGGTCATCGTCTGCATCGTCTGCGGCGTGCCGCGCATGTGCATCGCGATCAGCGGGACGCCGTGCCTCGCCGCGACGGCGGCGATCGCCGGGTCCGCCGTTCCGGCCGTTATGTCGTTGACTATGCACGGCCCGAAGCGTTCGATCGCGCCTTCGGCTACTTCGGAACGGAACGTATCGATCGATACGGGCGTGTCGGGACATCGGCGGCGGATCGTTTCCAATGCGAGCGTGACGCGGCGCAGTTCCTCGTCGGGCGTCACGTCGTCGGCGCCCGGCCGGGACGAATAGCCGCCCACGTCGAGAATGGCCGCGCCGTCGGCGACTGCCCGCTCCGCCCTGCGCGCGACATCGTCGGCCCGGGGCGTGCGGCTGCCCTCGTAGAATGAGTCGGGCGTCGCGTTGATGATCGTCATTACGACGGGACGGCTCAGGTCGATGCTATGTTTTCCTACGGTCAGTTTCATAAGGTGCTTTCGTTAGTTTCGGGACCGCTCTCTGCGGGCGGGTGCCGGGGCGTTTAGTCAGCGCAGCCGGCAGAATATCCCGTGCAGTTCCAGAATTTTCGGCAGGACGGGTTCCTCGTCGCCGGAGCGGATCACGTAATCGGCGCGGGCGATCCGTTCGGCCTCGTCGATCTGGGCGGCCATGCGCGCGCGGACCGCTTCCGGGACGACGCCGTCGCGCAGGCAGGTACGGCGGATCCGCTCGGACTCGGGAGCCGTGACCGTCACGACCTTGTCCATCTGCTGGTAAGCGCCGCTCTCGAACAGAATAGCGGCCTCCTCGATTACGTAGGGCCCTTGCTGGCGTTCGGCCCAGCGGGCGAAGTCCTCGGCTACGGCAGGGTGTACGACGGCATTGAGGCGCTCGCGCAGCGTCCCGTCCGAGAAAATGCGTCCGGCCACGTATTTCCGGTTCAGTCCGTCGGCGTCGTACGCTCCGTCGCCGAACAACCCGCTTACAGCGGCTTTCAGGGCGACGTCCTCGTTCATCAGCCGGCGCGCCCGGGAGTCGGAGTCGTAGACGGGTACGCCCAACTGCGCGAATGCGCGGCACACGGTGCTTTTCCCGCTGCCTATCCCTCCGGTTATGCCGATCTTAATCATGCTCTTGCTGAGGAAATTCGATCTCGACGGGCGACTCGACCGAAAGGATTTTCAGGTCGGATATGTGGGAGGAGATGATGTTCTGAAGCGTGAAGGGCGCGATGTCGTAAACGCCGGCCTGACGCGCCGACGGCGTGACGGCCACATTGTCCGACGAGATATCCACGCCGTTGCGCCGGGGCGCGATCTTGTGCTTGAGAATCTGATAGCCTACCCCTTCGACGTTGCATCGGACCGAGTAGAGCGTACTGTCGATGCGGACCGGAATTTGGATGTCCGTCGTGTAGACATAGCTGAGCTTGGTGATATACCACAGGCAAAGCGATAGGGCCAGCAGCATGAAGAAGACCGGGTTGCTGAGTCTCCGGACCGTCACCTTGACGTACAGCTTGAATTTATGCAGACGCATATCTTTCCCGAGATAGTTTCATGCAAAGTAAAGGATTTTTTTCATCAAAACGAAAATACGGGCAGGGAAGTGCCGGAGCCGACCGGAGCGTCCTTCGCGTGCCGGATATTTCCTGTTTGTTCGACCGGGAGAAATATCCGGTTGTGTACGGTACTTGCGGCAGGACGACGGATTCTCGGACTTTGCCGTTACGGACATGCCGGTCGGAAACGAGGAGGTCTCCTCGGCGGTCCGGTCGCTCCGGCGGTTTCCCGTTTCCCGGGTGTTCGGGGAGACGGTTCGGTATGGAGAGAAATATATGGGAATGAAAAGCGCGGCAAGTCTCCAAAGACCTGCCGCGCGCAGAATGGTTCGGACCGGCAGCGGACGGTCCCTTTCGGTTCGGACCCTCCGCAGGGAACCGTAGCCGCTACTTGCCCGTTACGCTTTTGGGCGTTTCCTCGGGCTTTTCGGCCGCGTACTTTTTGTTGAGTCCCTCGAGGATGATCTGAGTCAGATCCAGCGACGGATCGGCGTTCAGCACCGGGCCCGTCGTGCTCGAGCTGAGGATCATCTTGTAGCGGTAGTCGCTGTTGAACTCTTTGAGGTACTCGGTAATGCTGTAATGGATACGGTTCAGCATCACCTGTTCTTCCTCGGCCAGTTCGGACATCACTTGGTCGCGGTGCTGCATGAAGCTCTGCTGTTTCTTGTTCAGATTCTCCTCGATCGACTGGGCCTGAGAGCGGGTTACCAGCCCTTTCTGTATCTTGTCCTGATAGTCGCGCACGTCGTTCTCGAGACTGCGGCCCTTGGAAGTCAGCTCCGTATCGGCCTTTTTGGCCTTCTGCTCGTAGGCGGCCCTCAGGTCGATGTACATGTCGTATCGGCTGACGAGCGAGTCGATGTTGAAATAGGCTATGTCTCCGCCCGCTGCGACGGCCGATTGGCTGCTGTCGGCTCCGGTTACGGCCCCGCCTGCCGTCGAGGCGCTGTTTTTGTTGTTGCAGGCAGCCAGAAGAAGTGCGGCTGATACGGCGATCAAGATTCTTTTCATGTTCGGTTGTTGTGGTTTGTTGAAATCTCCGGGACGCCGCCGTTTCCGCTGCCGAAAGGCCGGCGCACGGCCGTTCCCGGTTTATTGTTGTGCAAATATATAAATATTTCCTTTTGTTTGACTAATTTTGCCTTAAAATAGGAAAGGATTATGTATGAGTACGTAACGGGTCGGGTCGAGACGCTCTCGCCGACGGCGGCCGTTCTGGAGGCCGGAGGTATAGGCTATTGGCTGAACATATCGCTGCAGACTTTTTCGCAGATAGGCGATCGGGCCGAGGTCCGGCTGTACACGCATTTCGTCGTGCGCGAGGATGCGCAGGTGCTTTACGGCTTTTTCAGCCGGGAAGAGCGCGACATTTTTCGGGCGCTGCTGGGCGTGTCGGGCGTCGGAGGCAATACGGCCCGCATGATTCTTTCCGCCTTCACGGCCGACGAGGTACGGACGATTATCGCCGCCGGACAGGCCGACGTGCTCAAGAGCGTCAAAGGACTCGGTATCAAAACGGCCCAAAAGATCATCGTCGAGCTGAGGGACAAGATCGGAGCCGTCTGCCCGGCGAACGAGGCGCTGCCGCTGCGGCAGGCGGCCGACGGAACGTTCGACGAGGCGCTTTCGGCCCTGACGATGCTCGGTTTTGCCCGGCAGGCCAGCGAGAAGGTGCTCCGCGCGCTGCGGAAAGAGATGCCTGCGGCTACGGTCGAGGAGCTCGTGAGACAAGCGCTCAAGCGCCTGTAAGGAACTTTGTCGGATGCGTCGCGCGGGTAAATTTGACCCGATTGTTGCAAGTTTATGCCATTTTGTTCTATTTTTGTTGCCGAATTTGAAAGGGACAGGCCGCTAAGGTACGGGAAATGACCGGTATGACGGCCGGAAGAGAGGGCCGGGACAAGGGTTTTTCGCATGACCCCGAAATGCATTTAAATCGAAATCGTATGGATCTGTATCTTGCCATCGTTGTCATCATGCTGGTTCTGGCCGTGGCCGGGCTGGTCGTCGGTGTTTCCAACGACGCGGTGAATTTTCTCAATTCGGCCTTAGGCTCCAAGGCGGCGCCCCGCTATGTGATCATGACCGTCGCGTCGGTCGGCATCATCGTCGGGGCCATTACCTCCAGCGGTATGATGGAGGTCGCGCGCAGCGGCGTGTTCCATCCGCAGATGTTCACGTTCGCCGAGGTGATGCTGCTGTTTCTGGCGGTGATGTTCACGAACGTGATTCTGCTCGACCTGTTCAATACGCTGGGCATGCCGACGTCGACGACCGTTTCGCTCGTGTTCGGTCTGCTGGGCGCGGCGGTAGGCATCTGCGTATTCAAGCTCTCGAGCGGCTCGGTCGTGACGATGCCCGACGGCGATCCGGCCTCGATGGCCGACATGATCAACACGGGCAATGCGATGGCGATCATCGGTGGAATCCTGATCTCGGTGGCGATCGCTTTCGTGTGCGGAACGGTCGTCATGTACATTACCCGGCTTATCTTCTCTTTCCGCTACCAGAAGAAGCTGCGCACCGTCGGCGCGCTATGGTGCGGGATCGCGCTGACGGCTATTTCCTATTTCGCCGTCTTCAAAGGGCTCAAAGGCACTTCGGTCATTCCCGCGCATGCGATGGCGTGGATGGAACACCATACGCTGGCTATGCTGGCAGCTATGGTAGCAGGCTGGAGTCTGCTGATGTCGTTGCTGAGTCTTCTGAAAATCAATATACTGCGATTGACCGTGTTGGCCGGGACCTTTTCGCTCGCGCTTGCCTTCGCGGGTAACGACCTGGTGAACTTCATCGGCGTTTTCGTAGCCGGAGTGGACGCTTACGACGTGGCGAAGACGACCGGCGACAGCTCGATGCTGATGGGCAGCCTGAACGATCCGGTTGTCGCTAATATGCTGATTCTGTTCCTCTCGGGACTCGTTATGGTCGTCACGCTGTGGTTTTCCAAGAAAGCCCGCGCGGTTTCCGATACGGAAATCAACCTGGCACGTCAGGACGTCGGCGTCGAGCGGTTCGGTTCGACTTCCATTTCACGCGCGATCGTTCGCAGCGCGCTGAATGTCAATAGGAACTACGAGAAATACACGCCCGACCGCATCCAGCGTTTCGTCGCCAGCCGATTCGTGCCGGTGCTCAACCGCAAGGACAAGGCTCCGTTCGACCTGATCCGGGCGACGGTCAATCTGACGGTGGCCTCGATTCTGATCTCGTCGGCTACTTCGTTGCAGTTGCCGCTCTCGACGACCTATGTGACATTCATGGTCGCGATGGGCAGCTCGCTGTCCGACCGGGCTTGGGGCCGCGAAAGCGCCGTATATCGGATTACAGGCGTGCTGACGGTGATCGCGGGTTGGTTTTTCACGGCTCTGGTCGCCTTTACGATCGCGTTCGTCGTAGCGGCGGCTCTGGTTTGGGGCGGTACGATCGCGCTGGTCGTGCTGACCGTGCTGTGCGCCTACCTGCTGTTCGAGAGCACCGTGCTCCATAACCGCAAGCTGAAGAAGGACGCTGCCAAGGAGGCCGAAATGAAGGCGCTCTCGGACGAGGGATCGATCGTCGACCGCTGCATCCGCGAGGTAACGGACACGATGAGCAAGGTGACGACGATTTACAATCAGACGCTGATCGGCTTGTTCAACGAAGACCGCAAACTGCTCAAGCAGATGGTGCGCGAATCGGAAGCCCTTTATCAGGCGGCTCACGAGCGCAAGCACGAGGTGCTTCCGACGCTGCTCGAGTTGCAGGAGAATTATGTCGAGACGGGGCATTATTATGTGCAGATCGTCGATTATCTCGACGAGGTCGCCAAGGCGCTGGTCCACATCACGCGGCCGAGCTTCGACCATATCAACAACAACCACGAGGGATTCCGCGTCGATCAGTTGGAGGATCTGAAGAGGGTCAACGAGCAGGTCAGCACGATCTATACGAAAATCAACGAGATGCTTCGGACGAACCGTTTCGAGCAGCTCGACGAGATTCTGCGCCTGAGGGACGAGCTGTTCGATACGCTGGCCGCGGCGATCAAGAGCCAGATCAAGCGCGTGAAGGCCAAGGCTTCGACCACGCGAAGCAGCATACTCTACCTGACGATCATCAACGAAACCAAGACGATGGTGCTGCAAAGCCGGAATCTGCTCAAATCGCAGAAATATTTCCTCAGCAAATCGTAGTTGCCGGGGAAAGTCGGTATCGTACGAAAGCCGGGCGGCAAGCCCGGCTTTTTTCGTGGGATTTTCGTGCCCGGGGCAATATTTTTGATTATTCGCAGTTTAATAGGCAAGCGCGCGGGTTCGTTTGGTTTTGGATGAAAAAAAATGTAGATTTGTACGCTAAAACGGGGATATTGAAGCGGTTTACTCAAATAGTGCTGATCTCGGCCGGATCTCTTGCGCTCGCCTGCGCCAAGGAAGACGATGCCGTGACCTCGCAACGGTCCGCGATCGAGAGCTTTCTCGATTCGAGAGGCTGGGAGTATGCCGAAGCCTCGGGCGTATACCGCTACACGATCAACGCCGACCGGCCGGAGTACGAGAGCGAACCGCAGATCGCCTACGGTGACTCGGTCGTTTTCGATTTCGCCGCTTATCTCTTTTCGGGCTCGGTGAGCGCGACGGAAGTGCCCTATTATACGAATATCCGTTCGTTGGTCGAAGGAGATACCGTGCTGAATACGGAGTATTGGAGCTTCGAACCTCAGCGGGTCGTGCTCGGAGCGACGCCGATGATCCGGGGACTTACTTACGGGTTGCAAGGCGCCCGCGAGAGCGACTCGCTTCAGTTGTTCGTCACCTCGGATCTGGCTTACGGCAGCGGGAATACGGGCGTCGTGGACGGCGATCAGGCGACGAGATGGTTTGTCTATATCGAAAAAGTGATTAAGAATGAATAAAGCAGTTCGCATTGCATGGGCCGTGTCGATCGTCGCGATCGTGGCCGCTTCCTGTGCCAAGGAGCCTTCGGATAATCTGGGCGAGAAGCAGATGGCCGCTTTCGACGCATGGGTGGGCCTGTACGGCGACGGCGCGGAGAAGCAGCCTTCGGGCATTTACATCAAGAAACTGCACTCCGCCTCGGGAGTAATCAAGCCCCCGGTCGAGTACGACTGGATACAGCTGAACTATACCGGCCGGATCATGGTCGACGGCGACGTGTTCGTCACGCGCGACAGCGCGGTAGCCGTCGAGCAGGGTACTTTCGAGTACTTTACGCACTATGTGCCCCAGATGATTCAGTTCTACGAGGACGGCGACCTGCCTCAGGGCGTGTACGACGCCGTGGGTACGATGAACGAGGGGGATCGCGTCCGGGTGTACGTTCCCTACACGCTCGCTTACGGCAACTACGGCCGGTCGTTTACCGGAGGGTATCAGGGGCAGGTATCGAGCGTTCCGGCCCAGACGCCTATCATCATGGATCTGGAGCTGAAGAAGATCATTTCGGACCCGCTTCGGGACGAGAGCAACGAAGTGGCTCAGTATGCGTCCCGTAACTGGGGACAGACCATAGCCGACACGCTGAAGACGGGGCTTTACCGCCGGTCGCTCCGCACGGGGCTCGATACCGCGACGGTCAAGGACGACTCGATAGCTTACGTCTACTATGTGGGGCGTTTTATGGACGGATTCGTCTTCGACACGAATATCGCCGATACGGCGCGCAAGTACCACATCTACGATAACAGCAGCTCGTCCAAGTACGACTCGCTCGTGGTGTCGCTCAAGTCGGAGGATACGTCGGTAGTCCGCGGCTTCTATGAGGCCATCAAGGGAATGAGGTACGGGGAGACGGCCGAAGCCCTTTTCACTTCTACGTACGGCTACGGCAGCACCGGTCAGGCCGGGACCTCCACCACCACCGAGATACCTCCCTATGCTCCTTTGATGTTCACGATCGAGGTGATTCCGCTTAACGGGGACGGTACGGCCCAGCACCCGTACAATATCACGGCGGTCAAGGGCCTTCCGCAGGAGGAGAGCGACGTGTGGATCACCGGTTATATCGTCGGCGTGGTCGACGGCACGAGCGTGGAGGAGAACGCCCAGTACGCCCAGACCGTTTCGGTCAAGACCAATATTCTGCTCTCCGACAAGCGCACGGCCAAGAAAGCCAGCGAGGTGATCGCCGTAGAGTTGCCCGAAGGCCCGATCCGCGATGCGTTGAATCTGGCCGACAATAAGCTGAACTATCGGGTCAAGATCGCCCTGAAAGGCAATATTCGTCCTTATTTGGGCCAGAGAGGCATGACGGGCGTGACTCAGTACGTGAAATAATTTTTTCGGTCGATATTTGAAAGGGGGAGAGCTGATGCTCTCCCCCGATTATTTTGTCTCTGTGGCGATTTTTCGTACCTTTCCGCCTCGATTGCAAGACGATGGCCAACGACTATTTCGCTTTCAAACGGTTCACCGTCCGTCAGCCCCGCTCGGCGATGAGGGTGGGCACCGACGGCGTGTTGCTCGGCGCATGGTGCGATTCGGCGCCGGCGGGCGGGCGGATGCTCGATGTCGGTACGGGAACGGGAGTGATCGCGCTGATTCTGGCCCAGCGCAATCCGTCGGCCCGGATCGACGCCGTCGAGATCGACGAGGGGAGCTGTCTCGATGCCGAGGGCAATTTCGCCGCGTCGCCTTGGGCCGGTCGGCTGACTCTTTACCGTCGTCCGTTCGCCGATTTCGCGGCCGGATGCACGGTCCGGTACGACCGGATCGTGTCGAATCCTCCCTATTTCGTCGCATCGCTCAAATCGCCCGATCCGGCCCGCACGGCAGCGCGGCATGCGGAGTCCCTGTCCTATGCCGATCTGGCCGCAGGGGCTGCGCGGTTGCTCGTTCCCTCCGGACGGTTGTCGGTAATCTTGCCTGCCGAGACCGCATGCGACTTTGCGGCATCGGCTTTGAACGAGGGATTGTACCAGGTGCGCGCACTGGCCGTGCATACGGTTCCGGGCGGTCCCGTCAGGCGGCTGTGCGCGGAGTTTTCCCCCCGGCGGCAGGATTTGCAGGAGGAGACGCTCGTGATCGAAGCCGAAGACCGCCGAGGGTACAGTGCCCGTTACAAAGAGCTGACGGGCGATTTTTACCTGAAGATGTAAGTCTCTTTTTGGAAAAATAGTATAACTTTGTTTGGTTCGGTGTCCCGAGGAGGATGCCGACGGACATAAACTAAAAGGATGATTATGAGAAAGCTGATGATTTCGGTGCTGGCGGGTTCCCTGACTGTTGCGGGCGCGTCGGCTCAAGTGAAAGCTTACAAGCCGTCCAAGCCGATGGAGGGGAATACGGTGGCCTATGCGTTGCCTCGCTCGGTGGTTCGCGTGCAGGTCGTTGCCGAAAGGGAGAGCGTGCGAGTGGGCCCGTATGCCCGCTTCGCTCAGAAACTTCTGGGCGTGATGGCTCCGCTCGCGGACAAAGACATCTACACGATTCAGAGCGCGACGCTCTGCGCGGCTCAGGAAGCCGATCCGGCCGAAGTGTATGCGTTGGACAATCCCGACAAGAGCCCGCTGAGAATTTACGACGTGACTCCGGAAGGGTTCGTAGCGGCGTCCGCTGCCGGCCAGAAGCCTCTGCCTCCTGCATGGGACTGCGCGGGTCCGCTTCGCGGGCCTGTTCCCGACCGTTGCGAGGCGGTGTCTTATCTGGACAGCGATACCTCGTTCGTCAAGGTGTCGGTCGATCGGCTGAGCCTCGTCGAGAAAAGTCCCGAGTCGATGGCGCAGGATGCCGCCAATGCGATCTTCTCGTTGCGGCGCCATCGGATCGATCTGGTGACGGGCGAGGCGGGCGAGAACGTGTTCGGCGCGGGCCTGAAGGCTGCGCTTGAAGAGATCGACCGGCTGGAGCAGGAGTATCTGTCGCTGTTTCTGGGCAAGCAGTTCCGTCAAAGAATCGTCCGGGAATTCAGCGTCGTGCCGTCGAAGGACGAGCCGGCGACGGTCGTCTGCCGTTTTTCTGATACCGCCGGCTTGCTGTCCGCGGACGATCTGTCGGGTCGGCCCGTCCTGCTGGAGCTCGCTCCCGAGAACAAGGCACAGAGCTTGGCTCCGGAGCGTCGCGCTTCGAAGGATTCGCGCAGCACGATTCTTTACCGCGTGGCCGACATGGTGAATTGCCGGCTGATGGACGGCAATCGCGAAATCGCGCAGAGCCGTCTGCCTTTGTATCAGTTCGGGCAGGTGATCGAGTTGCCCGTGACGTCGGTCAAATAGCCGGGACATGGACGATACCCAGCGAATGATCGGTCTGTTGCGCCGGCTGAAGGTGGAAATGAACGGGGCTGTCGTCGATGCCATGCGCAGCCGGGGTCTCGACTATCCGCTCAGCTACGGCGTTTCCGTGCCGACGATCAGGGAGATCGCGAAAGCGTACGCTCCGGCGCATGCTTTCGCCTTGTTTCTTTTCAGGCAGCAGGTTCGGGAGCTGAAGCTCGCGGCCGCCTTTATCGACGACCCTTCGGAAGTGACTGCCGCTCAGATGCGGGAGTGGGCGGACGGTCTGACCAATACCGAGTTGGTCGAACAGGTCGTCAGCGCGCTGTTCCGCCATGCGCCCGATGCTCCGGATATGGCTTTGGAATGGATGGGCTCGCCGGAGCCGATGAAGCGGTATGCCGGCTTGCTGACGGCTGCGTCGGCTATCCGCGCGGAAAAGAACCGCGCATGGGCCGACCGTTTTTTCGAACAGGCAGACCGGATCGCCCGGCGAGGCGATTTGGAGAGTTTTGTCGGCCGGGGGCTGGTGATGCTGATGCGCTCGCTGGCGACCGTCTCGCCCTCTTTGTGCGAACGGGTGAAGCTTTGGGAGCAGCTGTGTGCGGCTTCGGCGGACGGAACGCTTCGCGAAGTCGCCGGAGAGCTGCAATGGCAGTTGGAGTATATGGAGGGCGGCTCGGACTGACGTCGGCGGAAGCGAGGACCGTTTATAGACAGGCGCAACGGATCGTCCGATCCGTTGCGTTTTTCGTTCGGAGAAACGCGCGGCGGAAGTGCGACCGGCGATCGTTCCGGGCGGCGGGGTCCGTTCGGCTTGCCGGCTCGGCGATGTCGGACGCTCCCCATGTCGGCCGATGAAAAGCCCGGCCGGCCGTTGTGGAACGGTATGTGCATCGTTACGGCACGAAGAGGAAGGTTGCCGGGGCTGTCGTGGATGCGGTCGGACGAGCCTATTCTTTTCCGAGTTTCCGGATTCTGTCCTGCAGTTTTTGCAGTCCGCAGCGGGCGAGCGGGGTTTGGGAGAACAGCCGGTCGAACTGGGCCCGATTCAGAGCGAGCCATTGCTCGGCGTTCATTCGCTCCAGTTCGGGCACGGGACGGAAAGCCTCGTTCGAGGCGATCGGGGCCCGGCGGTTGTGCGGACAGGCCCGTTGGCACAGGTCGCAGCCGAAAATCCATCCGTGCAGCTCGCCTTCGTCTCCTTCGCCGCGTTCGATGGTCCGGCGCGAGATGCAGCGGGAAGCGTCGATTCTCCGTCCGGGCAGAATGGCTCCGGCAGGACACGCGTCGATGCAGCGGTGGCAGTTTCCGCAGCCGTCGGGCACGGTCGGCCGGCCGGCGTCGAGCTCGGCCGTCGTGACGATTTCGCCCAGCAGCACGAACGATCCCAAACGGGGATGGATCAGGAGCGAGTTCCGTCCGATCCAGCCGAGTCCGGCCTCGGCGGCCCATGCCTTCTCGACGATCGGGGCCGTATCGGTGAAAGCGCGTCCTTCGGAATCCGGGTACAGTTCGCGCACGAGGACGAGCAGTTCGGCGAGCTTCTCGCGGAGCGTCAGGTGATAGTCGCGCGAGTGAGCGTATGAGGCTATGCGAGACGGTATGTCGCCTTCGGAGAGCGGACGATGGTAGCTGACCGCGCAGACGATGACCGACCGCGCGCCTTCGACCAGCAGCGACGGATCGAACCGCTTGGCGACGTGGCGCCGCAAGTAACTCAACGAACCGTCGTAGCCGCGCTCGAGCCACTCCTCGAAAGTCTCCCGCTGGCTGTTCAGCGGATGGCATCGGGCTACGGCGCAATCGTCGAATCCGAGTTGCGAGGCGTGCCGCAGTATCCGTTCGGTTGCGTTCATGAGACAAAGGTCGGAAAAATCGGATATAAAAATAAAAAGAATTAACTTTGCGTTCGTAGAACAGGCGTTACAGCGATTCCAAAAGATCAGACATGACGTTCAATACACTTCGGGAACTGTATCTGCACAGTATCGAAACGTACGGTTCCAATCGATGTTCTTCACTGTACGGCGGAGAAAGGCTGACGTATGACGATTTCGCCCGTCGGGTGGATGCCCTGACCGAGACGTTCGTTGCTGCCGGGCTCGGCGCGGGCGATAAGGTGGCTCTGCTGAGCAACAATATGCCCAACTGGGGCGTAGTCTATTTCACGGCCGCGATCCATGGCCTGGTGATCGTTCCTATTTTGCCCGACTTCTCGGGTCCGGAGATCGACCGGATCATCCTGCACAGCGAAGCCAAGGCGCTCGTCGCGTCCGACAAGCTCTATACGAAAGTGTCCAAGGAGGTGATCGCCGAGCAGGACCTGCTGGTCGTGCGTTCGAAGAACCTGGGCGTGATCTCGCATCGGAAAGCTGCCGCGCGGGGCGTCGTTTCCGTTCCTCGGAGCGAAGATCTGGCCGCTATCATCTATACTTCGGGCACGACGTCCGAGCCTAAGGGCGTGATGCTCTCGCACGGCAATCTGTGCAGCGAACTGGCTATGGTCAGCGTGCTTCAGCCGGTCTATCCGACCGATATTTTCCTGTCGATCCTTCCGCTTTCGCATACGTTCGAGTGCTCACTGGGCATGTTGTTGCCGTTCATGTGGGGTGCGCAGGTCGTTTACCTCGACAAGGCTCCCACGGCGTCGGTCCTGCTTCCGGTCCTCCGGGTCGTCCGTCCGACGATCATGCTTAGCGTTCCGCTCATCATCGAGAAAATCTATAAGAACAAAGTTCTTCCGCAACTTTCGGCGAACCGCCTGATGCGCTGGCTTTACGATCGCGAGTGGGGACGCAAATGGCTGCACCGGATCGCCGGCAAGAAGCTGATGAGGCTGTTCGGCGGCCGGATACGATTTTTCGGTATCGGCGGTGCGAAACTCGATCCCCGCGTCGAACAATTTCTTTTCGAGGGCAAGTTCCCTTATGCGATCGGCTACGGACTGACCGAGACGGCGCCCGTGCTGGCCGGCGTCAATCCGACCATGGTGCGCCACCAGTCGACCGGACCGATGCTGCAAGGCATCGAGGCCCGGCTCGACAACGTGAATCCTCTTTCGGGCGAGGGCGAGATCGTCGTCAAGGGACCGAACGTGATGATGGGCTATTACAAGAATCCCGAAGCGACGGCCGACTCGTTCACCGAGGACGGCTGGTTCCGTACCAAGGACCTCGGCGTATTCGACGCCGACGGATATCTGTACATCAAAGGGCGGCTTTCTAACATGATCCTCGGTCCGAGCGGCGAGAACATCTATCCCGAGGAGATCGAGAACGTGCTCAACGGCCACGCGTTGGTCAACGATTCGCTGGTTCAGGAGGACGATATGGGCAAGCTCGTGGCGATCGTCTATTTCAACCGCGAGGAGCTCGAGCGCAAGTATCAGACGGTCAAGGAGAAGCTCGGCGCTCGGATGGAGGAAATCAAGAAGGAGTTGCTGCACTATGTCAATTCCAAGGTAAACCGTTTCTCGCGCATTTCGGTGGTCGTCGAGAACCAGGAGGGCTTCGAGAAAACGCCCACGCACAAGATCAAGCGTTTCCTGTACAGCAAGAAGCATGAAAGCGGGAAATGACCGGTAAGGAACCTTTGCGGATGGGTCGGGCATCCGTTGAGACTGTTGCATACGAAAGCTTCGCGCTACCATGCGCGAAGCTTTTTGTTTCGAAGCGGCCGACAGCGGAGTACGGCGTACCGTTGTACTGAAGGGTCCTTGCAATGACAAAACGTCCGGAAGGGACGTGCGGGCGGATTCTCTGCTTCGTGGTGCTCGCCGCGTGGCACGACCGGAGGGCGGTGCGCTTTTCTGTGCTGCGGTTGGTGCGTATTTTCTCCCTTGCTTGTCACGATCCGGACGAGTCGCTCCGGCTTTTCCGGGAAATGTTATTAAAATAATTACCCCAGGCTGAAAATTTTGTTAAATTTGCCATGGTCAGTCCGTTCCGTTTGATGAAGCGGGATGTCGCCGTCTTAGAGATTGATAGGATTTTTAAAACCCAAAATTTAAATGCTTATGAAAAATCTTTGTACCAGTGTCGTTTTGTTTTTATTGTTCCTTGGCAGCGTGTTCGTTTCCTGCAAGGATGACAATACGCCGGGAGGTCCCTTGCCCGGTGAGGATTCCGTTCGCCTCGTGCAGTCGGCCGTTCCGGATACGGTTTCGTGGAATGGAGGAGTTTTCGGTCTGACTGTCGATACCGAAAACGAATCGTGGCAGTTGAAAGTCACTTCCGATGCTGACCCTACCGGCGTCGTGTCGCAGTACGAGGAAAAGAAGGTGACCGTCGAGATACCCCAATATTTGGGAGAGGAGGTACAGGACGTCACGATTCTTCTGCTGAGTAAGGACGAATGGGTGGAGGTTTGCCATGCCAAGCAGCAGCCTGGTTCGGTCCGGATCGGCGAAGCCGTTTGGGCTAAGGGCAATCTGACCCTGAAATCGCAGCCGGCGGCTCTGTCGGAGCAGTTGCTTCCGACGAACTGGTCGTTCGTCGCTGCGGCCGAATCCGACCCCGGCCTCTATTTCAAGCATCGGAGTACGTATGGCATACTGTCGGACGGGGATGCTTACAGTGGGACCGCGTATGATCCGAGTCCGTCGGCGATCGCTTTGGCCGATATTCCCGCCGGTAACGGCGATCCGTGCGCCCAGCTTGCTCCGGCCGGCCGGTGGAGATTACCCTCGATGGGCGAGCTGGAGGAGTTGGCCTCGTATTGCGAAGACGGAGTGAAAACGGTGGACGGCATGGCGTGCCGCGTATTCGACGGAGGGAAACTGTTGATGCCGCTGGCCGGAGCCTGCGATACGCTGGGAAGCATCGGGTTCAAGCAGACCAACGGAGGATACTGGGGCAGCGGCGAGGACGTGGAGGGTCACGGCTCGGTCATGATGCTCGGGACCGACGATTTTTACGTGTTCGTGCATTACAACCTGACCGGCTCGTTGGCTTCAGTGCGCTGCGTGCGCAACGAGGGCGGAGCGCACTATGTGTCTCATACTCCGACCGAGCCGCAGACTTACGAGGGTTTCGAACTGACGGTCACCTGCCAGAGCGAGCTCGACGAGTTCGAGGTGATGGTCGCCTGCGAGGAGGAGCAGTTCGTTGAGAAGGCCGGCAAGGACCGTCTGACCGTTTCGTTCGACATTCCGGCCAACGACGGCACGGAGGATCGTGTCTATAAAATTTACGTGAACGACGACTACACGGGTCAGAGCGTTACGCAGACTTATAAGGCCGGGTATGCTTTGTACGTGTCGCATTCGCCCGAAGGACCTGTTCCGGGCGATGCGTTCGACTTGACCGTCACTTGCAAGAGCGATATGGACGAGTTTCCCGTTGCGCTTCGGGGCGAGGGCGTCGATCTGACGCAAACGGGATCGAAATCCGATCCGGAGGTGACTTTCTCCGTACCGGCCAATACGGGCGCCGAGGCCCGCGAGTTGAAAATATTCGTCGGCGGGGCCGATTGCGGAAAAAGCGTCGTTCAGCAGTCCAAGTATACCGACGTCGCGGTCGGCCAGACGACATGGGCCCGGGGCAATGTCGTGCTCGAGGGCGGCCAGTTCGCGATCGGCGCACCGACGGACTACGGCCTGTATTTCAAGTTCAACAGCACGTACGGTATGCCGTACGATCCCGGAGCGGCTTATTATCAGGGCACGGCCTATAATCCGAACCCGGTCACGATAGGCTGGAAGGATATGGCGGCCGACGCCGGCGGCGATCCCTGTCGGTTGGTGGCCCCGGCCGATACATGGCGCCTGCCGACGCGGTCCGAGATCGAGGCGCTGAACGGTACGGCGGGCGATTCCCTGACGCTGAACGGCGTGCTCGGGCAGTCTTATGCCGGAGGTGCGCTGTTCGTTCCGACGGCGGGTATCCTTTACGACAATACGGGAGCGGGACTGGCCGAGTACCGGGGGCAGGGCGAGTTCGGCTATATCTGGTCGAGCACGAGAATCTATTCGATGTGTTTCGAGGAAGAGGTATGCGAGGTCTATCCCGTCGGGGAAAACTACGCTCTCTCAGTGCGTTGCGTGAAAAACGTGAACTATGCGTTCTATGTTTCCCATACGCCCTCGACCGTCCAGACATCCGACGCTTTCGATCTGACGGTTACGTGCAAGAGCGACTTGGCCGAGTTCCCGGTTCAGGTCAGGGGCGGCGACGTGGACCTGACGGTCGATGCGTCGAAAACCTCGCCGACGGCCCGGTTCTCTATTCCGGCAAATGAGACCGATGCCGACCGCGAGCTGAAGATCTACGTCAATGGCATTTACACGGGCAAGAGTGTCCGGCAGGCGAAGAAAGAGAGCGGAGAACCGGAGGCTCTGCAATGGGCCGAGGGTAACATCGTGCTTAAGGACGGTCAGTTCGCGGTCGGTGCTCCGACCGATCTGGGGCTGCTGTTCAAATTCAGGAGCGTGTACGGCGTTTCGTCCGATGGTACGGAGTACGGTGGGACGGCTTACATGCCTTCCGAAACGACGGTCGCATGGGAAGACATTCCGTATAACGAGGGCGATCCGTGCGCCCTGGTGGCTCCGACCGGTACGTGGCGTCTGCCGACCAAGGCCGAGTATGTCGAGCTGATCAAGACTTACGAGGTAACGACGATCGACGGTGTGGCCGGTATGAATCTGGGCCCCGATGCGATTTTCTTCCCTGCGGCCGGCTATCGCAAGGCGGCCGACGGCTCGCTTGCGGCTCAGGGCCGTTATTGGACCGGTGACGAAGCGAGCGGGGAGAAAGGATCTTTCCTCGGTTTTGCCACTACGGCCGTTGCCAAACCCAATGCGAATATGAATTTCCCGCAGCAGAACGCGTTTTCGGTGCGTTGCGTGAGAGGAGGAAAGTAATCCGGGCTGTTCTTCGCCGACGGTTCGGGAATGTTCCGACATGAAAAGGCCGCTCCGGGTTTCCGGGGCGGCCTTCTGCTTTGCCGCGCTCCTGTACGGCTTCGAACAGAGCGTCCGACAGGACCGGGCGCGTGCGGAACGGTATTCCGCCGTAACGACCGCAGGAAAAGGCCGCTTGTGGCAAAACGGCGAACGCCCCGACACGGAGCGCGAAGATTCGCTCCGGGATTCGGTTGGATGCACGGGAGAAATGCGTACCTTTGGGCGATTTTTCGCCGGGCTCCCGCCGGAGGCTGGATTCTGCCGCTTCCGGAACGGGGACGAGCGTACGGCGACGGACGAACCGTTAAGAACGATTTTTCGATGGATCGGGACAGAAGCCGGGCTGCGACCGGCATCACATTCGGCATTCTGTGGGCTCTGAGCGTGGCGCACCTTTTCAACGATACGCTGCAGTCGGTCATTGCGGCCATCTATCCGATGCTGAAGCACGACCTGACGCTCAGTTTCGCCCAGATCGGGCTCATCACGCTGATTTATCAACTGGCCGGTTCGGTCTTTCAGCCGTTGGCCGGACTCTATTTCGACAAGCGCCCGTCGGCGTGGGCTCTGCCTGCGGGCATGGCCGTCACGATGTTCGGGCTGTTGGGGCTGGCCTATGCCTCCTCTTTCGCGGGCGTACTGGCCATGACGGCGCTGACGGGTATCGGCTCGTCGGTATTCCATCCCGAAGCCTCGCGCCTCACTTCGCTCGCCTCGGGCGGACATCGGGGGCTGGCTCAGTCGCTGTTTCAGGTGGGCGGCAATCTGGGCTATGCGTTGGGGCCGCTTTTGGTGGCCGTTCTGGTCGCGCCGTACGGACGTGCGCATTTTGCCTGGTTCGCCGTCTTCGCGCTGGTTGCCGTGGCGATCATGGTGCCGATCAGCCGTTGGTACAAGCGTTCGTTTCTCGATGCGCCGGCGACGGACGAAGCGGAAACCGTCCGGGCCGGTATGCCTCTGTCGTTGCGCAGGACCGTATGGGCGATCGCCGTGCTGCTCGTACTGATCTTCTCCAAGTACATGTACATGGCGGCGCTGACCAACTATTATACGTTTTACCTGATCCACAAGTTCGGCGTTACGATCGGCCAGTCGCAGATCCTGTTGTTCGTCTTTTTGGCCGCAACGGCTTTCGGAACGATGCTCGGCGGCCCGGCCGGCGACCGGTTCGGCCGCAAGTATGTGATCTGGGCGTCGATTCTGGGAACGGCACCCTTTTCGCTCGCCATGCCCCATGTCGACAGTCTGGTCGCAACGGTCGTGCTGAGCTTCTGCGCCGGGCTGATGCTTTCATCGGCGTTTCCTGCCATTCTGGTCTACGCTCAGGAATTGCTGCCCTACCAGTTGGGACTGGTTTCCGGCCTGTTCTTCGGTTTCGCTTTCGGCGTGGCCGGAATCGGGGCGGCGGTTCTCGGCGATCTGGCCGACAGTCGCGGAATCGATTTCATCTACAACCTGTCCGGCTTTATGCCGCTGATCGGGCTGGCGGCGTGGTTCCTTCCCAATCTGAAAAAATAGGGCCGGGAGTGCGGAGTACGGATATGCGTCCCGAGACGGTCCGTCCGACGTCTCTTCCCTGATCGGAGCCGGAAAGGTGTCCGCCCTGCCGCAAGGATCGACGGACTTGCCGTAGCATAGTCCCGGTCGGGAGGAACGGTTTGTATCCGCTTCGTGCGCCGGGTCGATGCTCCGAGCCTGCGGAAGTGCGCGATTCGCTGCGGAATTGCTATCTTTGCGGTAAACGTTTACCGATGCGCGAAATATCCGAAAGAGAGCGGGAGCGCTACCAGCGCAATTTGTTGGTGGACGGCTTCGGCGAGCAGGGGCAGTCGAGGCTGCTCGAAAGCCGGGTGACGGTCGTCGGGGCCGGCGGGCTCGGCTCGGCCGTACTGAACTATCTCGTGGCGGCCGGGGTGGGGCATATCCGGATCGTCGAGAGCGATACGGTGTCGCCGAGCAATCTGCAGCGCCAAGTGTTGTACACGACTGCCGAGATCGGGGCGCTGAAAGCCGAGGCTGCGGCCGCGCGTCTTTCGCGGCTGAATCCCGGCTGCCGCTTGGAAATCGTCGCCGAGCGGTTGACGGCCGCCAATGCTTCCGAGCGGTTGCACGGCTCGGAGGCAGTGGTCGACTGTACCGATAACTATGCCGCGCGCTATGTGATCGACGACTATTGCGCCTCGGCCGGCGTGCCGATGGTATACGGAACGGCCGAGCAGGCAGGGGGACAGGTATCGGTGTTCCACGCTCGCGGGGCGGGCGGCTACCGGTCGCTCTATCCCGAGGAGCCACCTCAGAAGGAGATTGTCGGAGTGCTTTCGCCCGTGGTGGGCGTGATCGGGTCCTTGCAGGCCCTCGAGACGGTCAAGCTCTTATCCGGCTTCGGAGAGACGCTGGCGGGGCGCTTGCTCGTGCTCGACGGGCGGACGATGCGGGTGAGTATCTTTGAAATTTGACGTCATGGAGTTCGATTTGGCCGAACAGCGCGCCGGCGCGCGCGAGCAGTTGCGCATCGCCGACCTGATGTCGCTTGCGCCGGGCGGCGACCGCGTGCTCGAGATCGGGGCGAGGGATTGCTATCTGTCCCGACGCCTGACCGCTCTTTACGGGGAGGTCACGGCGCTCGATCTGCGGAAACCCGAGATCGACGAGCCGGGAATCGTGCCCGTACAGGGCGACGTGACGGCCCTCGATTTCGCCGACGGGTCGTTCGATACGGTGTTCTGCACCGAGGTATTGGAGCATGTGCCGCCGCAGAAACTGAGGCAAGCCTGCGGCGAGATTGCGCGGGTTGCTTCCCGCTGGGCCTTGATCGGCGTGCCTTATCGTCAGGACCTGCGCGCGAACCGGACGCGTTGCGCGCGCTGCGGGGCCGTCAATCCGACGACCGGTCACCTGAGCCGTTTCGACCGGGGGAGGCTCGAGGAGCTTTTCCCGGGTATGGAGGTCCGCGACGCCCGGCTCGTCGGGCGGGGGCAGGCCGTGACCAATCCGCTGTCGGTCTTCCTTTACCGTCTTTGCGGGTATCCGTACGGCAGCTACGCCCAGGAGGAAGGGTGCGTGCATTGCGGGGCGAAGCTCGTCCGTCCGGAGATCGGGCCGTTGAAATGGGCCGTCTGCTTTCCGGCCCGCGCGCTGAACCGGATTCAATACCTGCTCTATGGTCGCCGCCGGCCGCTGTGGATACACGTTCTGTTCGAGAAGAAGGACCGGACGCAATAGCCCCTGTTTTTCGGATTCATAAAGAACCGGCCGGCGACATATTCGGTTCGCGATACGCATCCTTTCGGGGGAACCGGTGCGGACGGAACGGTTTGCCGGAAGCGGCGAACGACTCAGAACTGGGGCTGCGACAGCCCCGGCACGGTTGACTTATATGACCGTAATATGCCGCCGGCCTGCGAATCGTTCCCGGGGCCGATTATTTTCGGAATGCGGATCGGTTCGTTCCGATCCAGCTTCCGCAGGCACGATAAAATGCCGGAAGGCGTAGGACGAAATCCTCACCGACCGCCTTCCGGCATGGTTCCTTATGCGGATCGGCCCGTTCCCGCATCCGCTTATCGGAAGTCCTCAGACGTGTGTGCCTCGGACGCTACTTCTCCAGTCCGATCTGCTTTTCGAGGTACTCTCCGATGCCGTGTTCCATCGAATGGCGGTGGTAGTCGGCTATGTGGCCGGCCCAGTCGTTGTCGGTCCGGTCGCCGGTCCGGCTGCGGTTGAACTCGGCGACTTGCCGGTCGTACGTCTCCAGCAGCGGAGCCAGCTTCTCATCGGGCATGTAGCGGCCCTCGTGCACGACGGCTTCCACGGGCAGCTTCGGCTTCAGGTCGGGCATCTCCCGCGGATAGCCGATCGTCAGTCCGCAGACGATCGATACGCCTTCGGGCAGGCCCAGCATGTCCGATATGCGGCGCGGATCGGCCGTGCGGACATAGCCCACGCAGCAGCAGCCCAGTCCGAGCGATTCGGCGGCCGTCACGGCGCTCATCATCGCCATCGAGGCGTCGATCACGCCGACCGTGTAGCCGTCGATCGTGCTCTCGAACGGAGGCGTCCGCATGCCTTTGGCGGCGGCCGCCACGCGGAGCTTGTGATAGTCGAGGCAGAAAACCAGCAGGATAGCCGAGGTCTTGATCTGCTTCTGGCCGGTGATTTCGTACAATTCCTCCTTGACTGTCTGGTCCGTCACGGCGATGACCGAGAACTGCTGGCCGTTGTAGCTGGTCGGCGTGTTGCGGATCGCCGCGTAGATCAGGTCGAGCTTTTCCCGCTCGACGGGTTGCCGCTCGTACCGCCGGATCGACCGGCGCCCGAGCAGCGTGTCTTCGACGCTTTTCATAAGTATGGTTCGTTTGTCGTATTCGTTCCCGAAGATACCTATTTTTCCGAAGCTTCGAGCAATAGCTGCCTTATTTTTTCAGGACCTTCGAATCCGGTCCGCTGATATGCGACCTTCCCCTCCTGGTCTATCAGCAGATAGGAAGGTACGCCGTTGAATCCGAACTTTTCCCGCAACGCGGCGGCGGTTTCCTGGTCCAGCCGGTAGTGTTCGCCCGGTATGCCGGGAATCAGGTTGTGCCACGCCTCGAGCGGCGAGGATTCGCTGGCCAGATAGAGGTAGACGATGCCCCGGCCGTCGAGCTCTTTCTTGATCGGCTCGGTGGCTTCCATGGCCCGGCGGCAAGGACCGCACCAGGTTTCCCATACGTCGACGAAAACGACTTTTCCCCGGTAGGCTTCCCAAATCGCCTCGATCGTTTGCTCGGGCGTGTCGCGGACCGGCGTCGGGCGGATCGCGAATCCCGTTTTTTTCTTGTTCTCCGCGATCAGCGAGTCGATCCGCCGCTGGCGTGCGAGCACTTCGCGCGCGAATGCCCGGTTGCTGAAAAGCGTATCGAGCGACTGCGCCTGAGCGTCCGTCAGCGGGACACCGTTGTTGATCCGGCCGATCATGTCCCGAAAGCGCTTCAGGTCGTAAAGTATTCCGCGGTCGGAGCCGATCAGACGCACGGTCGCCGGATCGTTCAGGATAGAGTCGGGGTGGAACGAGCGGTTTTGCGGTCCCGGATGCTGCGTTTGCGGATGGGTCGCGATCAGATACAGCGTGAAGTCATTGAGCGCATCGAGGGCCGTCGTGCCGGCTGCGAGCATCGTTTCGTCGTTGACCGGATAGTCGTTCACGAAATCGTAATAGGCCGGGTCGGGTTTCTCGATTTCGATGTCGAGCGGCTGACTCCGGTCCCAGAGCTCGTTCACCGTGCGGTAGGCGTGTTCCATCATCGTGGAGTAATTGAGCAGATCGGTCAGCGTTTCGGCACGAACGGTCTTCTCGGCGATCTCCCGGCTGCGGGGACAGAACTCCTTCAGCGTGTCGATCTGGGCGAGACGGCGTGCCGATTCTTCCGTAACGTATTGTTTGTACTGCTCGGGCCGCATGCCGTGAATCCGGGTCAGGCGGTCGAAGTGGTAGCCGATGTGGAGGGTGCCCGTTCGGATCTGGATTTTTTGCAATCGGGCCAGTTCCTCGTTCACGCGACCGAGTTCTCCGTAGTATGCGACAGGGGAAGTCTGCGGATGCAGTTCCTTGAATACCGATGTTTTACGGTATACTGCTCCCAGATCGATCTCCAGCGCGGTCTCCCGCCCGGGCTCGGCATAGAACGGAAGGGTGACGAATCCGGGCAGAAAGAGCATCCCGCGTATCGGCGTGAGGATGTTCAGCCCCGTTTCGAACGATCCGTCCTCCCGGACGGGCACGGAGAGTTCGGTCGCTCCGTCCCCGACGATCGGAGAGTAGAACGCGATTTCGATCCGGTCGAAAAAGCGGGGATCGTAGCCCGTAATCGCTCCTGCGATCCGGGCCGGGCTGTCGCTGACGACGGGTGCGGTGAAATTTTCCGTCAGCGGGGCGGCTTTCTTGTATTTTTTTGCGAGAGCCGAACGGCCCGGCTTCGCTTTTTTGCCCGTCAGGTCGATGTCGTATATTTTGAAGCAGTCGGGGCAGTCGCTTTCGATCAGGTCGATCTTCGCTGTTTTCGGATCGACGGGAGGAAAGCTCAGCGAGAAGTCGTGCCGTCCCGTCTCGGGCATGTAGAACTCGGTGTCGAGCGGCATGCCGTCGGCCGAGCGGACTGTCAGCTTTTCGCCTTCGGCGCCTGTGCGGATATAGGTTTCCGAGCTGATTCGTATCCAGTTGTGAGGTCGGAAATAGGCTTGGATGTAGACGGTCGTCGATTCGGGCGCGAGCTCGATCCGCTCGATTTCGAGCGTGCCCGAGTTACGGAATGCGAACGGAGGTTCGACGACGGTGCGCGGTTGCCGGGCGTACAGTCCCGAGACAAGGCTCGAGAGCAGTAGCAGGACGAGCGATTTTTTCATAAAAGAGGGTTTAGGATTGGCTTGGTACCCAAAGATAGCGAAAAAATGTCCGGTCGGTCCGACCGGACGTAAAAATCTTTCTTCCTGGTAGTTGTATGTTTGATCGGCCGGGTACGGGACAGCGGCTCGGCCGGTGCGAATCTCTTATCGCGATCATGGGTTTTGGCGTGCCGGCATCGCTTCTTGCTTGCCGTTATCGGTGAGCCGCCATGACATTGCCCGAACGGAAGAAGCCGTTCCGGTCCGGATCGTCCGAGACGTCGTATGGCCGTTCTGTGCGGTAAGGTGTATGACCGCTTTCCGCAAACCGTTACCGGTAGAGGAAGCGGGCGACAGGACCGGACGTAAGGGGCGGTCGGGGAAGGCGTACATTAGGGCGTGTCGGGGGCGGCATGTGTCGGAATGAGGCGGCTGTCGTACGGTGACGGCCGGAAGCGGGCGTGTCCCCTCTCCGGCCCGGCGGTGGGGGAACGGGCGGATTGCCGCGATTATATACTTTGAATTCGTGCCGGCATCGATCCCCGATTTCTGTCGTGCGAGAACGGCCAAGCCTCCGTCCGGACGGGAGAGACCGTCCGGACGGAGGCGCCGAAACAGGTATGGGGCCGAGAGGGTACGGTGAAGCATATGATCGCCCGGATCGCCTTACTTCCGCACCCAGACGGCCAGCTTGCCGCCCGGCACCGTGAAAGTCGCCCGACCGTCGTCGCCGATCGTGGTTTCCTCGGCGACGCAGCCGGTTATCTCTCGCCACCGCTCGCCCCGGCGCTCCTTGCCGACGAACATCGTCTTTTCGCCATCTTCGCCGTTCGAGACAAGCAGGGCCAGCCCCGAGCCGGGGTGTTCGGCGTCGCCGCGACGAACGAAACCCGCCGTATTCGGATGGTCGAAGTAGTTGTCCTGTTCGCCATAGGCATACTTTCGTCTCGCGTCGAGCAGAATGTCCAGAACCGCTCTGTGCGGAGACTGTTCGCCGCCGATTCCGTAATAGTCTCCGTAGAAAATGCACGGGTAGCCCTCTTTCATCAGCAGAATCATGCCGTAAGCCAACGGTTTGAACCAGTCCTTGATCTGGGATTCGAGCGAGCTCCCCCTCTGGGAGTCGTGGTTATCCACGAACGTTACGGCGTTGGCAGGGTAGCGCTCCACGAGCGATCCTTCGGTAAATCCCGTCAGATCGAAGTCGCGCCCTTTCTGCGAGGCATGATACATTTTGTAGTGCAGCGGCACGTCGAACAGGTCGATTTCGCGCCCGACAACGTTCAGATAGGCTTCCAGCGAGTCGAAATCGCCGTTCCAATACTCTCCGACCGCGTAGAACGTGCTTTCGCGGCTGGCGCGGACGGTTTCCAGAAACTGTTTGACGAACGTGTCGCGCATATGCTTGATCGCGTCGAGGCGGACGCCGTCGAGGTTCAGTTCCTTGGCCACCCACATACCCCAGTGCAACAGGTTGTGAATGACTTCCGGATGATCCAGATCCAGATCGTTTCCCAGCAGGTAGTCGTAGTTGCCGTTTTCGGAGTCTACCCCTTCGCTCCACTGCTTGCCCTCGCCGAGTATGCGGAATATCTTGTCGATATGCTCGTTGTCGGGGCCCTGACTGGTGCCCGAGAAGTGATACCAGTGGTACTTGAAGTCGGAGTACTTGTCGCCGCGTCCCTTGAAATCGTAACCGGTGTACGCCTCGATCTCGTGCGGCTCGCCCACCGGCTCGTTCCGGTTCGAAGGATCGACCTGCTGAGCCATGAACTTTTCGGGATAGTCCCCTCCGCACTTATGGTTCATCACGGCGTCGAGGTAGACTTGCACTCCGTGCTTGTGCAGCTCGTCGATGGCCTCGACGAGTTCTTGCTTCGTTCCGTATTTGGTTCGGACCGTATTTTTCTGGTCGAACTCTCCCAAATCGTACAGATCGTATGTCGCGTAGCCCTCGTCCTGCTGCTCGTCCGCTTTGTATGCGGGCGGAATCCATACGGCCGTCACGCCTGTTTCGTGCAGGTGCTTGGCATCCTGTTTCAGTTTTTTCCAAAGGTTGCCGTCGTTGGGCAGATTCCATTCGAAATATTGCATCATGACTCCGTTTCTCATAATTCGATTTTTTTGTTTTTTGGATATTCCGCGTTATGGCGTTCCGCGCGGGACGGCGCGGGTTTCGTTCGCTGCGCGTGGTACGGAATCTTTCAATTTTCATGCAAAACGGATTTCCCCCTTTCGTGGAGCGGGCACATCCTTTTATCCGGCCGCTGTCCGGACGGCGGATCGTGAGGAAACGCCAATGCGTTCGGTCGGTATCGGCTTCGGGGGCTGATGTTTCCGTGAAAGAGGCCGGTTCGGGTAGCGTGCGGATGCACGGATGCACGGATGCGGAATGCAGGCGTAAAGAGGCCGCCTGCGTCCGGTCATGGATCGAGTTAGGAGTCGCGCGGATATAACGGATATAAGAAAGCCAGGAGAAACGGCGTACGCCGTTTCTCCTGGCTTTCTCGTGCAGTATACCTGCCGCCGTTACATCTGCTTGCCGGTCAGACTTTGCCAAACGAGAGCCGATGCGCCGAGCACGGCCGCGTTCTTGCCGTCGATGCCCGACGGAAGCAGCTTCACCTTGTTGCGGAAAACGGGCATCATGTGCATTTCCATATATTTCTTCGTCGGCTCGAAAATGTATTTGCCGGCCTTGGCCAGTCCGCCGAACAGGAAGATCGCCTCGGGGCTGGTGATCGTCACGGCGTCGGCCAGCGCATGCCCGAGCAGCATGCCCGTATACTCGTAGGCTTCGATGGCGAGCGGATCGCCGTTGAGGGCCGCTTTGGTAATCATTTCGGCCGTCAGGTCGTTGAACGTGATGTGGCGGAACTCGCTCTCTTCCATGCTGTCTGCCATCAGCTTGAATATCGTCCGCTTGATGCCGGTCGCCGAGACGTAGGTTTCCAGACACCCCTTGCGGCCGCAGCCGCAGACGCGGCCGGTGTGGCTGACCGTAACGTGCCCCAGCTCACCGGCGAATCCGGTATATCCGTAGATCAGTTGGCCGTTGGCCACGAAGCCGCTGCCCAGACCGGTCCCGAGCGTGACGACCAGAAAGTCCTTCATGCCTTTCGCTCCGCCGTAGATCATTTCGCCTACGGCCGCGGCGTTCGCATCGTTGGTCAGAATGACGGGCAGGGTGGGGAAGAAGCGCTTCATCTTTTCGACCACGCTGATCGGTCCCTTCCACGGCAGATTGGGCGCGTTCTCGATCGTCCCCCGGTAGTAGTTGCCGTTCGGGGCCCCGATACCCACGCCCACGAGCTCGACCTCGTCGCCGGCGGCTTTGAGCAGGTTCTGGATGCCGATATACAGTTCCTCGATATACAGGTCCGAGTCCGGATAATTGCGCGTGGGAAATACGCCCTCGCTGAGAATATGGCCCTGGTCGTCCACTAATCCGTAGACGGAGTTCGTCCCTCCGATATCTACGCCGACTGCTACTTTTTTCATTGGATGCGTTGTTATTAAATTATTTTAATTTGGTTGCGTTTTCAAATATAGGAAAAAAAACGTCCGGTATGGCATCCGACGCACAAAAAACATCTATTCCGCCGGCCGCCGAGGAAGATTCCGGGGGCCGGCGAGGACCGGACATGCTTCCCCATGCGAATATTTGGACCGATGGCTGCCCGCATTGCGTAAAGATTTGCTAACTTTGCACTTTCCGGTTTTAACGAGACAAATATTTCGGGATATGTACTCTTTCAATGAATTGCAGGGGATCTTCGAGCAGGAGCTCCGGTCGATGAAATGGCCGCGCGAGCCGCGCCTGCTGTACGAGCCGATCGCCTATTCGCTCGAGGAGGGCGGCAAGCGGATTCGGCCGGTCGCCCTGCTGATGGCCTGCTCGGCTTTCCGCGGAGGGATCGACGCTGCGAAGCCGGCCGCGATGGCCATAGAGGTTTTCCATAATTTCACGTTGCTGCACGACGACATCATGGACCGTTCGGACATGCGTCGGGGCAAGCCTGCCGTGCATACGCGCTGGAACGACAATGTGGCGATTCTTTCGGGCGATGCGATGATGATCTGGGCCTACCGTCTGCTTTCGCAGTGCGACGAGGCCGTGTTGCCGCAGCTGCTCGCCGTGTTTACGGACGTGGCCGTCGGGGTCTGCGAGGGACAGCAGTACGATATGGATTTCGAGAGCCGCGACGACGTGACCGTCGAGGAGTACCTGCGGATGATCGAACTGAAGACGGCCGTTCTGCTGGCCGGCGCGCTGAAGATCGGCGCGCTGTGCGGCGGGGCCGAGCCGGTGCAGGCCGAGTTGCTGTACCGTTTCGGCATCGACCTAGGAATGGCTTTCCAGCTTCAGGACGATCTGCTCGACACGTATGGCGATCCGGCGGTGTTCGGAAAGCCCGTGGGAGGCGATATTCTGGTAGGCAAGAAAACCTATTTGCTGACCACCGCGCTGAAGGCTGCCGACGCTTCGACCCGCGCGAGGCTGCTTGCTTTGCTGCACGACGCGGAGATGGCCTCCGGCGAGAAGATCGCCGCCGTCCGTGCCGTGTACGACTCGCTGGCGGTCCGTCAGACGACGGAGCGCGTCGTCGCTTCTTATTTCGACGAAGCGCGACAGGTGCTTCGCAGTCTTCGTCTTTCCGAGGAGCGCCTCGCGCCGCTACGGGAGCTTTCCGACATGTTGTTGAACCGCAGAAAGTAACCGGGCGATGACTGTCAAGCGGAGCGATGTGGAGATCATGGCCCCGGTGGGGTGCTACGAGTCGTTGGCCGCCGCCGTTCAGGCCGGGGCCGATTCGATCTATTTCGGCGTCGAGCAGCTCAACATGCGGGCGCGTTCGTCGTTCAACTTTACGCTCGACGACCTGTCGCGCATCGTCTCGGAGGCCGGAAGGCACGGGATCAAGACTTACCTGACCGTCAATACGATCCTCTACGACGAGGATTTGCCCGAGATGCGCCGGATCATGGACCGGGCCCGGAGCGAGGGGGTCGACGCCGTGATCGCGTCGGATCAGGCCGCCATTTTCTACGCCCGCAGCATCGGGCTGGAGGTGCACATATCCACTCAGCTCAATCTGTCGAATATCGAGACCGTCGCCTTTTACGCGCAGTACGCCGATGTCGTCGTGCTGGCACGCGAGTTGAGCCTCGCTCAGGTGCGCGCGATTGCCGACGGCATCCGCTCGCGCGATCTGCGGGGGCCCAAGGGCGAGCCGCTCCGTATCGAGATGTTCGCGCACGGGGCGCTCTGCATGGCCGTCTCGGGCAAGTGCTACCTGAGCCTGCACGAGTCGGCGCATTCGGCCAACCGGGGAAGCTGTCGCCAGATATGCCGCCGCGCCTATACGGTCCGGGACCGCGAGAGCGGCGAGGAGCTGGTCGTCGACAACAAATATATCATGTCGCCCAAAGACCTCTGCACGGTCGACTTTCTGGACCGGTTTCTCGATGCGGGCGTTCGCGTGCTGAAGATCGAGGGGCGCGCCCGCTCGGCCGACTATGTGAAGCGGGTCGTCGAGTGTTACGACGAGGCGTTGCGGGCGATCGAGGAGGGGACGTACACGCCCGAACGGGCGGAGCAATGGAAGGAGAGGCTTCGGACCGTCTTCAACCGGGGATTCTGGGGCGGCTATTACATGGGAGCCCGGGCCGGCGAGTGGAGCCGGACTTACGGATCGTCGGCTACCGTACGCAAGGTGTACGTGGGCAAGGTGACGAACTATTTCGCCCGCATCGGCGTCATCGAACTGCAGGTCGAGGCGGCTCCGCTGTCGGTCGGCGAGCCGGTCTTTCTGACCGGCGAGACGACCGGTGTCGTCGAGTTCGTCGTCGAGGAGATCCGTGTGGCGTTGAAACCCGTGCAGGAGGCTCCGCAGGGCGTTCTTTGCTCGATCAAGGTTCCGACGCTGATCCGCCGGGGCGACAAACTCTTCAAAACGGTTCCCTCCGACGAGAAGGCCGACAGGAACAGGTAAGCGTAAAAACGACTGCAAGTGGAACGGCAACCGGAAAAGAAAAGCCCGCTGGGCAAGATCAAGCTCAGCAATGCCATATATCCGATCCTGATCGGGCTGGGCGTCGTGGGCTATATGTTGTGGCGCGACTTCGACCCGGCCGTTTTCGCAGGCATTTCGTTCACATGGCATACCGCGTTCTGGCTGCTGATGGCCGTGCTGTTCATGTTCGGCCGCGATCTGGGCTATATGATCCGCATACGCGTGCTGAGCGGGGGCAGCCTGAACTGGCGGCAGGCTTTTCGCGTCATCATGCTGTGGGAGTTCACGTCGGCCATTACGCCTTCGGCCGTCGGCGGGACGAGCGTCGCGATCCTGTACGTCCACAAGGAGGGGATCAGCGTCGGACGAAGTTCGGCCATCGTCATGCTGACGTCGTTTCTCGACGAGGTCTATTTCATCGTGATGTTTCCGTTGCTCATGCTGATCGTCGGCCGGGCGGAGCTTTTCGATGTCTCCGGGGCCGTTACGCGGGGGCTGATGAGCATCGCGCTGGCCGGGTACTTTCTGAAGCTGGCTTACGTGCTGGTTCTTTCCTACGGCCTGTTCGTCAATCCTCGCGGGTTGAAATGGTTGATTCTGAAAATATTCCGGATACGCTTTCTCCGGAGATGGTATCATGCGGCGGGTCGGACCGGCAGCGACATCGTCCGTTCGTCCCATGAGCTGCGGCGGGCCGGGTGGGGATTCTGGCTCAAGGCCGGATCGTCGACCTTTCTGTCATGGAGCTCGCGCTATCTGGTGGCCAACGCGCTGATCATGGCCTTTTTCTCGGTCAGCGATCAGTTTCTGCTCTTCGCGCGCCAGCTCGTCATGTGGATCATGATGCTGATCATGCCGACTCCGGGAGGCAGCGGTTTCGCCGAGTATGTCTTCAGTACCTATTGCCGCGATCTGATCGTCGTGCCGCAGGCCATGCAACTGGGGGCCGCAACGCTGATCGCGCTGCTGTGGCGCGGCGTGACCTATTATCCTTACCTGGCTATAGGGGCCATAATCTTTCCGCGCTGGATCAAACGCAAGTTCGGCAAAAAGAATCCGTCGGCCGTCGCCGGGTAGGGCTTCCGTTTCGGGCGGCATGTCCGTCCTGTCGTCGCGCCGTTTCCCGAATTGTCGCAGGATGGTCTTTCGCTTTGTCCCCCGCTTGGAAACGGATCGGAAAGAGACCTTCGGATTCCTTACGATTTTCCGGAAATTGTCGGGATTTCCGCAGTTGCCGAAACGTTTCCCGACCGTATCCGTACTTATCCGGCAGGATCCGTTTTTTGTCTGTCCGGAGTCGGGCGGAACATCGTGAAGCGCCCGGTCCGGTCAGGTTTTCGGCCGGCGTACCCTTTGCCGGCGAAAAATTTCGGGGATGCGTCTGCCGACGAGTTATTCGCCGGCTGTGGCGGACGTCCGCTGTCTTTGGGCGAGCAGGGCCTCGGCCGTCAGCATATCGACCGGCGTCGTGATCTTGATGTTTTCGTACGAGCCCTCGCATAGGTAGACCGGTTGTCCGGCGGCTTCGACGACGCTCGCATCGTCGGTGAACCGTTCGTCGAACGGTCGGGCGTACGCGTTCCGCAGGATGTCGGCACGGAATACTTGGGGGGTCTGAACGATCCGGTAAAGGCTCCGGTCGACGATCCGGCTGCCGTCGCGGTCGATACGCCGCATCGAGTCGATCGGTCTGACGACCGGAATGACCGCTCCGTAAGTCCGTGCGTCTTCCGTCGCGCGCTCGATGATTTCGCGGCTTACCAGCGGCCGTACGCCGTCGTGCACGGCGATCAGCTCGGCCTCGCCGGCGTGCCTGAGCCCGTTGGAAACCGACTCGAATCGGTTCGCTCCGCCGGTGCAGACGATATGCGGGACGGCAAAACCGTGCCGGCGGCACAGCTTGTTCCAATATTCGATATGGCTTGACGGCAGGACGACGACGATCCGGCTCTGCGGCAGCGCGTCGGCGAACCGTTGCACGGTGTGCATCAGCACCGGGCGGCCGTCGAGCGGAAGGAACTGCTTGGGCAGCCGGGCCCCCATGCGGGCACCGCTGCCTCCGGCCACGATGATGACCGCTATGCTATCGGTTGCGTTTTTCATCGATGTATGCTCGGGTGACGCGTTTCAGCGTTTCGTGCAGCGGAGTGTATCGGAAGCCGGTCGTCCGCGATATCAGTTCGCCGCAGTGGCGCGAGCGGCTGGAGGCGTTCTCGACTACCGACGGCGATAACAGATACTCTCGCCCGGTCATGCGGCTGATTCTCTCGTCCAGCTTCGACGCCATGCGAAGCGCCGGTTTCCCGATCGGGATACTCGGCGCAGGGCGTCCCGCCGCTCGGGCGACGATGCCGAAAAAATCGCGGAAAGAGAGGCTGTCCGCCGAGAGGATGAACCGGCTCCCGGCCGTTTCCGGTCTTTGCGCCAGCAGGACCATGGCCCGGGCGACATCCCTGACGTCGACGTAGCTTTTGACGCCCCGGGTATAGAAAAAGCCTCCGCGCGCGCCGAAAGCGATCAGCAGCGAGCTGCCGCTGGTCCAGTTCCCTTCGCCGATGACGATGGCCGGGTTGACGATGACTGCTTTCAGTCCCTGTGCGATGCCGCGCCGCACGATGTTCTCCGCATAGATCTTGCTGATCGCGTAGGCCGACTTTCCGACCGGACTGTCGAGCGTGCACGACTCGGTGACGGGTTCTCCCTCGTGTCGGGGTTCTCCCAGCGTAGCAATCGAACTGCAATGCACGAGCAGTCCGACTCCGCATTCGAGACAACTGTTGACTATGTGGGTCGTGATTTCCGTATTCGACGAGACGATGTCGTCCGCCCGTTCCGGATCGAACGAGACCTGAGCCGCGCAGTGGAACAGGACTTGCGTGCCTCGGACGGCCTCCCGCAACGTGTGCGGATTGTTCAGCGCGGTCTGCCGGAACTCGATCCGGTCGTAACGGTCGGCCACGCCCATGCGTCGCAACGTAGCTTTCAGCAGATCCGTCTTGCCGGCGTTGCGGACGATCAGGCGGACCGAGCAACCCTCGCGGAGCAGCTCGGCCGTCAGATGGCTTCCCACGAGTCCCGTGCCTCCCGTGACCGCTATCGTTTTATCTTTCAGACTGTCCAATGCGTTCGGTTTTAGTTCGGTCTTCCCAAACAATCTTTTTGCCGAAACCGAGCCGGTTGTCGGTCAGTTTCATGAAATCGGGCCGGATCGTCCATAATTCCAGCTTGACTGCGGCCGCGTACGGAAACCGTCCGAGATAGACTTTCCGTACGGAAGGAAGCGTCTCCGCTTCCGCCGGCATCATCGTGCCGCGTATCTGAAGTCCCTGCACTTTGCCTACGACGCGGGTTTCCAGTACGACGGAGGCCGCGATGCGCGGATTCTGCCGCGCCTGCCTCGCATGCAGCGTTTCGTCCGACGAGGTGACCGCGAACAGGTTCCGCTGCGGATCGTACGCATAGAACAGGTTGCAGCAGTGCGGCATGCCGTCCGCGACGGTAGACAGCGTCAGCACGTGGTGCCGGGCGATGAAATCCGTTATCCTTCGGTCGATCATTTTTGCGGGACGCTGTCGGTTTTCGCGGTTCGCGCGGCGGTATCGGGCGTCTGCTCGAAAGTGGTGACCCTCAGGCTGTCGGCCAGTCTGCCTTGCAACTCGGCCAGTATCCTGTCCTTGATGTCCGTGAAAGCCGCTCGGTTGGCTTCGCGGATCGGCTCCGCCGGTTCGGTCGGGACTTTCAGCGGGTCGATCGGCGTACCGTTGCGCCAGAGCCGGAAATCCAAGTGCGGACCTGTCGACAGCCCGGTCGAGCCTACGTAGCCGATGAGCTGCCCCTGCCTTACGCGCGTTCCCTTGGCGATCCCTTTCGCATATCCTTTCAAGTGCAAGTAGCCTGAAACGAGCGATCCGCTGTTATGTTTGATCTTGAGCGTGTTTCCTCCTCCTCCGGCATATCCTTTGAAAATAACGACTCCGTCGCCTACCGCTACGACGGGCGTCCCGGACGGCGCGGCGTAGTCGACCCCGTGATGCGGACGCCGGATGCGCAGAATCGGATGCATGCGCCCGTTCGAGAAGCGCGAGCTGATCCGGCTATACTTGAGCGGCGCCTTGAGCAGGTTCTTGCGCAGGCTGTTGCCCTGCTCGTCCCAGTAGCTCAGTTTGCCGTCCTGCACGAACGGAACGGCATAGTATGTCTTGCCTCCGTGCTCGAAACGGGCACCCCAGATCGTGCCGTGGCCCACCTCGGTCGAGTCGACGAACTGCTGGTCGTAAATGATCGTGAAATTGTCGCCCTTTTGCAGGCCGAAGAAGTCGATGCTCCATGCGTAGATCTCCGACAGTTCCATAGCCAGATTCGGGCTCATTCCGTTGTCGATCATGCAGTTCCAGAGCGAGCTCTCGATCGTGGCGGTTTTCATCCGCCGCTCGACGGTCACTTCCTTCGCGTTCTTGCGGACGTCGACCGAGTCGCCGCTCAGATCGACGATCAGGTAGTCGGTCGCCGTCGGCTCGTAGACGAAATAGGCGAGCCGGGACGTCGAGTCTTTCTCGCGGAATACGGTGAAAGGCTTGCCGAACCGGATATTCTTGAGACTGAAGACCGGTTCGGCCGCTTTGGCGATCCGGTCGATGGTGCCGGCTCCGACTCCGTACCGGGCCAGAATCTGGCCGGCCGTCTCTCCCTCCCTGACAATACCTTGCTCGATGTCGTACCGTTGCTTGTCGATGCCGAACAGCAGCTCGACCGTTTCTTCCTCGGCCGCTTCTTCGGCCGGCAGTGCGTGCGATTCGTTCCGGCCGCACAGACAGACGATCAGAACGACGGCAATGACCGCGACCGCTATCGCAGCCGCTATGATAATCCACTTCCTTTTCATTGCCGTAAAATTACGCTTCGTATCGCAAACCGGCAAGGTTGTTTGGCCCGATTTGTTGTGATTTTATTAACAATTGCCGGAGAGCTTCTGCGATGTCGTCGCCTCGCAAAGGAAATGTTCCGGAGTGCTTCGTATCGTCGGCCGGCCCGCCGTCCGTCCGTATGAAAAGGCGAAGGCGGGCGTTTCTCGCGGAACGGAGGTTTGCTGGCCGACGCCTTTCGGGCGCTATAGCTCGTTGATCGTCGTCCGGATGCGGCACAGCCGTTCGAGAAGTCCCTCGAGCCGTTCGAGCGCGAGCATATTCGCTCCGTCGCTTTTGGCGACCGACGGATCGGGATGCGTCTCGATGAAAATCCCGTCGGCCCCCGCCGCAATCGACGCGCGGCCGATCGTTTCGATCATCGCAGGCTGGCCTCCGGTGACTCCGCTGCCCTGATTGGGCTGCTGAAGCGAGTGCGTAATGTCCATGACGACCGGATAGCCCAGCGTCTGCATCGAGGGAATGCTGCGCATGTCCACGATCAGATCGTGATAACCGAACATTGTGCCCCGGTCCGTAAGCAGGATATTCGGGTTGCCCGCGTCGCGTACTTTGCCGGCTGCGAAAGCCATCGCTTCGGGCGAGAGGAACTGCCCTTTCTTGATGTTGACCGCCTTGCCGGTCTTGGCCGCCGCTACGAGCAGATCGGTCTGGCGGCACAGGAAGGCGGGTATCTGGAGCACGTCGACGTATTCGGCGGCCATGGCGGCCTCTTCCGGATTGTGGATGTCGGTCACTACCGGTACGCCGAATTCTTTTCGGATCGCGCCCAGCATGCGCAGCGCCTCCAGATCGCCGATGCCGCTGAACGAGTCGATCCGCGAGCGGTTGGCCTTGCGGTACGACGCTTTGAATATATAAGGTATCCGCAACCGCTCGGTGATCCGGCAGGCCGTTTCGGCCACTTGCCGGAGCATCGTCTCGTTCTCGACGACGCACGGGCCGGCCATCAGCAGGAACATCCCGCTGTCGAGATGCCGCAGGTTGGGAATATGGCTCAGAATTTCTCGGGTATTCATGGCTCGGAAAGTTTTTTGACCGAGTAAAAGTAGCTATTTCCTTCCGATTTGGCAAATGTTGTCCGAGGGCCGGTTTCCCCTCGCGCGGGCGGCCGTGCCGCAGGCATGGCGCGGGCTCCGTGTTCCGGTACTGTCGCTTTTGTTCCTGCCGGGAGACGGCGTGCCGGGGGCGGTTCCGTCCGGGGAAGGCTGTGTCCGGCTCGTTTTCAGGAGTGGTCCCGACTGCGCGGCCGGAAACGAGTCGGCGGACGTTCGCGGCATCGCGCGAGCAAGACCGTTTCCCCGGCCGGAATACGCATGGCCGGTCCGAACGGGTTGCCCCCGCCGTGCGGAAATCGCGAAGTCGCTTTCCTTGCGATCCGGCGTCACGGCCGGTTGTCGCGCGCAGGCTTCTGCCCGCAGGTTCGGAAAGCTGTTTTTGTAATCAGTATTTTCCTTTCCACAACGTGCGGATCCGCTCGGCGATCTGCCGCTCTTTGGGATTGTCGTCCGGCGTGTAGAAGCGGCGGCCTTCCAATCCTTCGGGCATGAACTCCTGCTCGGCGAAGTGACCCTCGAAATCATGCGCATACCGGTAATTTTCGCCGTAGCCCAGCTCTTTCATCAGCGATGTGGGCGCATTGCGGATATGCAGCGGGACCGGGCGGTTCGTCGTGTCGCGCCGGACCTGAGCCAGAGCCGCGTCGATCGCCATGTAGGCCGAGTTGCTCTTGGGGCTCGTGGCCAGGTAGATCGTCGTTTCGGCCAGCGTGATGCGAGCTTCGGGCATGCCGATCTTGTGCACCGTGTCGAAGCAGGCGTTGGCGAGCAACAGCCCGTTCGGGTTGGCCAGCCCGATGTCTTCCGAGGCGAGGATTACGAGCCGCCGCGCGATGAACTTCGGGTCCTCGCCTCCGGCGAGCATGCGGGCCAGATAATAGATCGCCGCGTTCGGATCGCTGCCGCGCACCGACTTGATGAAGGCCGAGATCACGTCGTAATGCTGCTCGCCGTTCTTGTCGTACAGGGCGATGTTCTGTTGCAGGCATTCGGTGATGCTACGGTCGCTGATGACGATCTCGCCTTCGGTGGCGTTGCTGAGAATGTCGATGATGTTCAGTAGTTTGCGCGCGTCCCCGCCGCTGAAGCGAAACAGGGCGGCCGTTTGCTCGACCCGGACCTTGCGCTCCTGCAGGACCGTGTCGGTCGCTATGGCCCGGTCCAGAAGCTTTTGCAGGTCGCTCTCCTCCATCGCCTTGAGCACGTAGACCTGACAGCGCGACAGCAGCGGCGAGATCACCTCGAACGACGGGTTCTCGGTCGTCGCGCCGACGAGCGTGACGATCCCCTGCTCGACGGCTCCGAGCAGCGAGTCCTGCTGCGACTTGTTGAAACGGTGGATCTCGTCGATGAACAGGAACGGGGCCGGCGTGTTGAAGAAGCGGTTCTTGCGGGCCTGCTCGATCACTTCGCGCACGTCCTTGACGCCGGCGTTGATCGCCGAGAGCGTGAACATTTTCCGGTCGAGCGCGGTCGCCACGAGCCGCGCGAGCGTCGTCTTGCCGACGCCCGGAGGGCCCCACAGAATGAACGAAGGAACGTTGCCCGTCTCCAGAAAGCGTCGGAAAACGCCGTCCGGACCGACCAGATGCTCCTGACCGATGTATTCGTCCAGCGTCCGGGGACGCAGGCGTTCCGCGAGCGGGATGTTGGTTTGCATGCGAAAAAGAATTACCTTTACAAAGATAATCGATTTATCGCAGAATGCGGAAGGGAGATCGGCTTTGAAACGAATCGGAATACTTTCGGATACGCACGGCACGTTCGACGCGCCGTTGCGCGACTTTTTCGCCGATGTCGACGAGTTGTGGCATGCCGGCGACTTCGGAGGAATCGAAACGGCCGACGCGATCGCGGCCTTCAAGCCGCTGCGTGGCGTTTGCGGCAATATCGACGGGGGAGCGGTGCGTCTGGCTTATCCGCGCTGGCAGCTTTTCGACTGCGAGGAGGTGCGCGTGGCGATGACTCACATCGGAGGATATCCCGGCCGCTACGAGCGGGGCGTCGAGGCGCAGCTGCGCCTGCGCCGGCCGAAGATATTCGTCAGCGGACATTCGCATATTTTGAAGGTGATTTACGACCGGCGCAACGACTGGCTTCACATCAATCCGGGCGCTGCGGGGCTGAGTGGCTTTCACCAGGTTAGGACGGCCGTGCGTCTGACGATCGACGGAGCGGATATCCGCGATCTGGAAGTCGGCGAGTGGCCCCGGCGGCTGAAACTATAATAAAGCGTCTTCGCGCGGCGTTATCTTTCCAGAAAAATCAAATGAGGAAAACGCCATGCAAATTAAGCAAACGAAGAAACTGGAGTCGGTCCTTCTGGGAGGATGCTATGAGGCGCGTCGCCGCAGCAGTTCGGAAGTGACGACGGATCACCTCTTTCTCGCGATACTTAAGCAGGAGGAAAGCCATGCCTCCCATGTGCTGCGGAAACTGCTCAAAAACTGGGAGATCGATCAGATCAAGACGCGCCTCGAGCGCGAGCTCGGACCTGTCGTCGCGCAAGACGGCCAGAGGCAGGCTCTCCGGCAGACGATCGCCATCAACGGCGAGTCGATGCTGCGCCAAATCATTTCCGATGCGGGCAAGGGTTGCGTCGTGGAGCATATGCTCAACACGGGACATCTGCTGAGGGCGATTCTCGACGACCGCGGCTCGATCAGCTCGCGGATACTGGCCTTGTACAACGTGACCGGCGAGACGGCGGCTCCTTTCCTGAAGGACCTGCCTCCCAACGAGGACTACTATGAGAACATGCGCTTTCTGTCGCTGCTGGGCGACGACGAGGGCGAGCACCCCGAGCGGCTCTTCTCCGGCGTGATGCGTATCGGCGCTCCGGCCGGCGACAAGACCAAGGATAGCATGCTCGACCAGTTCGGTGTCGATCTGACGCGCAGTGCCGCTGAGGGCAAGCTCGACCCGGTGATCGGCCGCGAGGCCGAGATCGAGCGGGTGATCCAGATTCTGGGCCGCCGCAAAAAGAACAACCCGGTACTGATCGGCGAGGCGGGCGTCGGCAAGTCGGCCATCGTCGAGGGGCTGGCGCTGCGCATCGTTCAGAAGAGCGTGCCCCACGTGCTGCTTCACAAGCGGATTTTTTCGCTCGACGTGTCGTCGCTGGTGGCCGGAACGAAATACCGCGGACAGTTCGAGGAGCGTATCAACGCGCTGCTCAAGGAGCTCTCGGGCAGCGACGTGATCCTGTTCATCGACGAGATTCATACGATCGTCGGGGCCGGAAGCACGCAGGGATCGCTCGATACGGCCAATATACTGAAGCCCGCCCTGGCGCGAGGCGAGTTGCAGTGCATCGGCGCGACGACAATGAACGAGTACCGTGAGAACATCGAGACCGACAGCGCGCTGGAGCGCCGTTTTCAGAAGATCGTCGTCGAGCAGCCGTCGGCCGAGCAGACGCTGCATATGCTGCACAACATCCGCAGCCAGTACGAGTCGCACCATTGCGTCCGCTATACGGACGAGGCGCTCTCGGCCTGCGTCGGCCTGACCCGCCGCTATGTGACCGACCGGTTCTTTCCCGACAAGGCCATCGACGTGATGGACGAGGCCGGAAGCCGGGCCCGAGCGTTCGACGCTCAGGTCCCCGAGTCGCTGAAGCTCCTCGAGCAGGAGATCGAGCAGGCGGCCGGGGAGAAGAACCGGGCGATCAAGATGCAGAACTACGAGCTGGCGGCCACGCTCCGCAACCGCGAGGGGGCCTTGCGGCTGAGGCTGCAGGAGGTCGAGAAGCAGTGGCGGGAAAATATGGCCCGCAGTCCGATCGAGGTCGGCGAGACGGCTATCCGCGAGGTGATCGCCTCGATGACCGGTATCCCGCTGTCCCGCATTTCCGGCGACGAGCAGGCCCGCCTGCTCGACATGGAGAGGCATTTGGGCGACGTCGTGATCGGGCAGGACGAGGCCGTGCGCAAGGTGACCCGCGCGATCCGCCGCAGCCGGGCCGGACTCAAGGATGCCAACCGCCCGATCGGGGTGTTCATGTTCGTCGGTCCGACCGGCGTCGGCAAGACCCATGTGGCTAAGGAGCTGGCCAAGTATCTGTTCGATACCGAGGAGGCGCTGGTGCGCGTCGATATGAGCGAATATTCCGAGAAGCACAACGTGAGCCGGCTGATCGGCTCGCCTCCGGGCTATGTCGGCTACGGCGAGGGAGGCCAGCTGACCGAGAAAGTTCGCCGTCGTCCCTATTGCGTGCTACTGTTCGACGAGATCGAGAAGGCGCATCCCGACGTATTCAACCTGATGCTACAGATTTTCGACGAGGGTCAGCTGACCGACGGCCTCGGCCGCCGGGTGGACTTCCGCAATACGATCATTATCATGACGTCAAACGTCGGCTCTCGCGAGGCTACTCAGCGCGCCCAGAGCGTCGGATACAACACGGCCTCGAAACCGGCCATGCAGACGCTCAACCGCGAGGCGGCCTATCGCAAGAATCTGGAGCGAAGCTTCGCTCCAGAGTTCATCAACCGTATCGACGACATCGTGACCTTCGGGACGCTTTCCGATGCGGACGTGCTGCGCATCGTCGAGCTGGAGCTGGGGCTTTTGAGCCGCCGCGTGAGCGAGCTGGGCTACTCCCTCGACGCGAGCGACGAGGCCAAGCGCCTGCTTGTGAAGCTGGGCTACGAGCCCGCCTACGGCGTCCGCTCGCTGCGCCGGACGATTCTCGACCGCGTCGAGGAGCCTTTGTCGGAACTGATTGTTGCGGGCGCCGTGCATGCGGGCGACCGGGTTACGGTTTGCACGGACGGGGACCGGATCGAGCTGTCCGTCGCGCCGGCCGACTCGCCTACTCATCTCGCCTCGTAGTCGGCGGTTATTCGTTTTCGCTTCGGCGGCCCGTGAAAGGGCCGCCGAAGCTTTTTTCGCGGGTCTGTCGCAGAAGGGCGGCGACCGCCGGTTCGCCCGGTCCCGTCTCGCACGTCGTGCCGGACTCGGCTCCCGGTCGTTTCCCCCGGTAGGGAAACCGTATCCGTTTGGTTTTCGGCTCAGTCCGGGCCTTGCGGTTCCTGCTTGCCCGTCATCGCTGTCCGGAGCGGGGCTAAGGACGAGGGAGCGTTTCGTTCCGGCGGAGGTCCTGACTCCGGCATGCCACCTGCCGATTTTCTTCGTATTTCTGTCCGACGGTCGGTTCGGCGTCTCGGGAATTTGCGGCACAACGGGATTCGGGTTATCTTTGCGCTTCTATGGAACGTTTCGCTTGGAAAGGAAAACTCCGGAATTGGTTGCCGCAATACCGGGAGAACCTGACGCTGGCCGCGCCGGTGATGCTGTCGCAGGTCGGGCAGGTCGTCGTGCAGCTGGCCGACAACGCGATGGTCGGCCGGTTGGGCGCGCTGCCGCTGGCCGGCGTGTCGTTCGGCGGAGCCGTGTTCGTCATCTTCATGTTCTGGGGCATGGGCGTTTCGCTGGGGCTGACGCCGTTGGTCGGCGAGGCGTACGCCAAGCGCGATCTGCGCGGCGCGGCCGCTCTGTTTCAGAATTCGCTCGTGCTGTATGCCGCGACCGGAATCGTCTTGCTGGCGCTGCTGCTGGGGCTGGAGGCTCTGATGGACCGGATGGGGCAGGCGCCCGAGGTCGTCGCTCAGGCGAGGCCCTATTTCCGTTATCTGTCGTGGTCGATCGTGCCGTTCATGATGTACTGTGCTTTCAAGCAGTTTCTGGAAGGCGTGGGCAATACGAGTGCGGCGATGGTAGTCATGCTGACTTCTAACGCGATCAACATAGGGTTCAACTATCTGCTGATCTACGGCAAGTGCGGGTTCCCCGAAATGGGCGCGGCGGGCGCCGGTCTGGCGACGCTGATCTCGCGGATCTGCATGCCGCTGATGATGCTGGCCTATTTTCTGCGCGACGTCTCGTTCCGGCGTTACCTGCGTTTTTTCACCTGGGCGGCGCAGGGCTGGAGGCGGACCCGGCAACTGCTGTCGGTGGGTCTGCCCATATCGGTGCAGATGGTGCTCGAGGTGTCGGCCTTCGCGCTGTCGTCGATCATGATGGGATGGATCGGAGCGGTCGAGCTGGCCGCGCACCAGATCGTCGTTACGTTCGGCAATTTCGCCTTTATGGCGATGGTGGGCATATCCTCCGCGACGACGATTCTGGTCAGTCACCGTTTCGGCCGCGGCGATCTGGACGGTCTGACCCGCGCCGCGACCGCTTCGTGCCATCTGGCGCTGATGACCAATTTCCTCACGATGTGCTGCTTTATCGGGCTGCGACACTGGATTCCGCTGCTTTTCACCTCCGACACGGCCGTCGCGGCGGTTGCCGCGCAGCTTTTCATCATGGCCGGGCTCTATCAGTTCTCGGACGGTTTGCAAGTCGTGCTGCTCGGCGTGCTGCGGGGGATGCAGGATGTGAAAATCGTGATGCGGTACGCTTTCGTGTCGTACATCGTCATCAATCTGCCGGTCGGCTATCTCTGCGCGTTCACGCTCGGCATGGGGGCTCCGGGGCTGTGGGTCGGGTTTATCTTCGGTCTCGGCGTGGCCGCGCTTCTCTACTGGCGGCGCTATCGCCGGCTGATCCGCCGGATACGGGCCGAGGTCGGATAGACCGTGTTTTTTCGTTGCGCGACTCGGCGGAGCGGTCGGTCGGGTTCGTTTCAGAGGCGATTCCGGCGGAAAATTGTAGTCCGGCTGCGCTTTCCTGCCGTTTCTGCCGGGGCGGACGGTCCGGGTCGTCCGCGCGCCATCGGTCTCGGCGGGGGGTTATCTTCGGACCGTGTCGCACCGGTTTGCGTAGACGACGTTCTTTAGCGGTCTCCTATACCGGGAGTTGTTCGGCCGGGCTGCCGGCGACAGGGGCGGAGCCGATTCCCGGTTTTGAGCGAACTGCGATCCCGATACGTTTTCGTTACGCTCCATGCGGGACGCACGTCCATGCAATCCGTGCGGCGGACGCGAATCCGCTGTTTTTCGTCCGGAGACGGAGCGGATTCGGCCTATGTTCCCGAGTTGGCCCGGATGAAGTCCGAGAGCGTGATCTTTTTCCGTGTGGCCGGAGTTCCGATCCGCTCGACTTGCGTCTCGATCATCAATGGCTCCCGTCCGAGCACCAGCCGGTCGAGAAAAATGCCGATTTCGGCACGGTTCCGGTCCATCGGCCGTACGGCCATCTCGTGAGCCGCGCTGCTGACCGAATAGAAATAGAACGGCGTGTTCATCCGGCGGAATTGCCTGCTCAGATAGAACGATCCGTAAAGGGCCGCGCCGCCCGTGCCGATGCTGTCGTAAGGAACGTTACAGTCCGCATCGCCGTGAAATAGCTGGATCGGGGCGGGTTTTTCCCGCCAGACCGGACCGGAGGAGCTTTTCTCCAAAACGGCTCCTGCGAAGGCGATGATGCCTGCATAGCGGAAGCCTTCGGGCAGGCGGCGGCTCAGCGCCGAGCCCGTGCATCGTTCGTATTCGCCCTGCAGGACCGTAATCGCCCCGGCGCTCGATCCGCTGGCTACGACGGCCGAGGGGTCGAGGCCCCATGCCCGGGCCTGTCCGACGATGAAGGACGTGGCGTCGTACAGATCCTCGACGGCCATATCGACCGCTGCGAAGAACCGTTCGGCGAGCGCTTCGGGCGTATCGGCCGGGTCGGGGCGGCTTCCGGCCGTCTCGCGCAGTCCGAGCCGATAGTCGATCGATATGACGGCATACCCCTTGCGTGCGAAATATTCGAAATAGGGAACATAGGCCGGATTGTCGCGCTCGCCGCCGACGAACCCGCCTCCGAAAGCGAATATCAGACAGGGCGCGTTCGTTTCCCGGGACGCTTCGGCCACATAGCGGTCCATGTAGAGGCTGTCCGTTCCCTTGACGGCATAGAGCCAGGTCGTCTTGTCGACTCCGGTCTCTCGGGCCTGAGCCGTCAGGACGACCGGTATCATCGACGCAATCAATGCCATGGCGCCGATCGTCCGTCCGTTTTTCTTGCTTCGATTCATCTTCCGTATAGTTTTGTGTTTCCGGTTGTATGTTTTCCGTACCGGCTCTCGGGTTCTCCTTGTTTCCTGCCTCCCGATATGAAGCTTCCTGCGGCCGAGGGAATTTGGAATAAGGGTCTGACCCGATGCGTGTCCTGTGATTGCCGTCCGCGGCCGGCGGATATGAAAAACTCCGGTTGCGACCGCGTTTGGGATATTGAAATATATAATTCCTCCATGTTTACCGAGCCCCATATCCGGTATGACGGATTACCGCCCAAAAACGATGCCGGCGTTCGGTATGCTGAGCGGTTTTTCCGTTTTCGCGCCGCTCGCATGCCGGTGAGAATGCGTGTCGGCCGAAAGGCCGATGGCACGCACCCCGCAGTTTCCTACTCTCCGGGGGCGTGCCGTTCCCTTCCGCTTCCTTACTCTGTTCCGTTGCCCTTCGCGCTCGTCCGCTCCGTCCGGGCTGTGGCGACAAGGCGATGAGGCTCTCGTTTGCGACCGAATCCTGCCCGGTATCGCGCTATTCGGACCGGGAGCCTTCCCTTCGAAAGGGGAAGGCGGATTCGCTCGTGCCTGACGACGGGCCCGTTTCGGTTCCGTCCGCCCGTCGGTCGCAAAGTCCGGATCGTCCTGCCGGTCGGAGGTATTCGGGTATAGAAGACCGACGTCTTACTCGGCCGAGTCTTGCGCCGCTTGTTCCTGCGCGCCGTACATGACGGGCCGGATGTCGTAACTCTCTCCTTCGACGACGGCCTCGGTCGCAGGGAAAATATTCCTCGCCTCGTTTACGAGCACTTCGACGTCCGGATAGCGGGACGAGAAATGGCCGATCAGCAGCTTTCCTGCGCCGGCCTTCAGCGCGGCCTTCGCGGCTTGGGCGGCGGTCGAGTGTCCTGTTTTCCGGGCCATGGCCTTGTCCGGGTCGGCGAATGTCGCCTCGTGGTACAGCAGGTCGACTCCTCGGACGAGCTCCGCTGCCCGGGGCGAGTAGAGCGTGTCGCTCAGGTAGGCGTAGCTCCGGCGCCGGTATGGAACGTAGGTCAGTTCGGCGTTCGGGACGACTGTCCCGTCGTCCAGTAGTACGTCCTCGCCCCGCTTGGCGGCCCGGCATTGGGCGATTCCCAGACCGTAGAGCCCGACGGCTTCCTTGCGGATGTTCAGGGGCGGGGTCTTTTCGCGGAACAGGAATCCGGCCGCCGGCACGCGGTGACGCAGCGGGATCGACCATACCTCCAGCGTTTTGTTTTCGTACAGCAGTCGGTGCGCCCGGGTGTCGATTTCTTCCCACTGTACTTCATAAGGCAGCTTCGAGTCGAAAAAGCTCAGGTGCGAGGCCAGAATCCGGTCGAACGGGCGCGGCGCGAAAATTTTCAGCGGCGTGCGCCGGCCGAGCAGACCGAGCGTCGACATCAGACCGAAAAGTCCGTAGACATGGTCGCCGTGCAGATGCGTTAGGAAGACGACGCCGAGCCGCAGCGGACTGATGCCGCAGCGAAGCAGCCGCGTCTGCGTTCCCTCGCCGCAATCGATCAAAAAAAACTGCTCATGCACGTTCAGTGCATGAGCAGAGGGATTGCGTTTGAGGGTCGGCATAGCCGAGCTGCTGCCCAGTACGGTGACCCGAAACGTCATGACAGAAGCAGAATTACTCGGCTTTGGCTTCCTCGGCCGCTTTCGGAGCCTTGGCCTGTTCGGCGCTCTCCATCTTGGCCTTCAGCTCGGCCAGCGAAGAGATGTCGCCGAGGGTCGTCTTTTCGACCGAAGCGTTGATCTTCTTCACCGAGTCCTTGGCTGCGTCGTCTGCCTTGCGGCGCTCGGCGCGTTCGGCCTGAGCCTCCTGACGCCTCGTGTCGTCGAACGTACGGGTGTGCGAAACGAGGATGCGCTTGGTGGCTTTCGAGAACTCGATCACCTTGAAGTCGAGCGTTTCGCCCGCCTTAGCCGTCGTGCCGTCCTCCTTGACCAGTTGTTTGGCCGGGGCGAAGCCTTCGACATTGTCGCCCAGCGAGATGATCGCGCCCTTGTCGGTCAGTTCCGACACGGTGCCCTTGTGTACGCTGTCGACGGCGAACTGCTGTTCGAACGCGTTCCACGGGTTGTCCTCGAGTTGCTTGTGGCCGAGGCTCAGGCGGCGGTTGTCCTTATCGATTTCCAGTACGACCACGTCGATGTCGGCTCCGATCTGCGTGAACTCGGCCGGATGCTTGATCTTCTTGGTCCAGCTCAGGTCCGAAATGTGGATCAGGCCGTCGATGCCCTCCTCGATTTCGACGAATACGCCGAAGTTCGTGAAGTTACGCACTTTCGCCGTATGGCGCGAGCCGACGGCATAGCGCTGCTCGATGTCGGCCCAAGGATCGGGCGTGAGCTGCTTGATGCCGAGCGACATCTTGCGGTCCTCGCGGTCGAGCGTCAGGATGACCGCTTCCACCTCGTCGCCGACTTTCATGAACTCCTGAGCCGAACGCAAATGCTGGCTCCACGACATTTCCGAGACATGGATCAGACCCTCGACGCCCGGTGCGATCTCGATGAACGCGCCGTAGTCGGCCATCACGACGACGCGGCCCTTGACCTTGTCGCCTACCTTCAGGTTCGGGTCGAGCGCATCCCACGGGTGCGGGGAGAGCTGCTTCAGACCCAGCGCGATACGTTTTTTCGCATCGTCGAAGTCGAGGATCACGACGTTCAGCTTTTCGTCCAGATGAACGATTTCCTCGGGATGGTTCACGCGGCCCCAACTCAGGTCGGTGATATGGATCAGGCCGTCCACGCCGCCCAGATCGATGAACACGCCGTAGGAGGTGATGTTCTTGACGGTACCCTCGAGAATCTGGCCCTTTTCGAGCTTCGACATGATCTCCTTCTTCTGCGCCTCGAGCTCGGCCTCGATCAGCGCCTTGTGCGACACGACGACGTTGCGGAACTCCTGATTGATCTTCACGACCTTGAACTCCATCGTCTTGTCGACATAGATGTCGTAGTCGCGGATCGGCTTCACGTCGATCTGCGAGCCGGGCAGGAATGCCTCGATGCCGAACACGTCGACGATCATGCCGCCCTTGGTGCGGCACTTGATGTAGCCTTTGATTACCTCGTCCTTCTCGAGCGCCTCGTTCACACGATCCCACGAGCGGAGCTGGCGGGCTTTCTTGTGCGAGAGCACGAGCTGCCCCTTCTTGTCCTCGGCGCTTTCGACGTATACTTCGACCTTCTCGCCTACGGCCAGTTCGGGGTTATATCTGAATTCGCTGATCGGAATGATGCCTTCCGACTTGTAGCCGATGTTGACCACTACTTCGCGCTTGGTGAGCCCAATCACGGTTCCCTCGACCACTTCGCCGACCTGAACGTTCGACAGCGTCTGGTCGTACTTGGCTGCGATTTCCTCCTTCGATTCGCCGTACAGGTTCGAATCGTGCTCGTAGGCTTCCCAGTCGAACGTGTCGAGGTTGACGGGAGCGGCCGCCACCGGCTCGGCGGCTTTCATTTCCGGTTGGTTTTCGTTGTTTGTCGTCATGTTGTTTGTTTTGGCAATTAATGCGTTAGACATTATTTATAGTGCTTGTCCGGTTTCTCGGTCCCGAACTTCCTCGAAGAGCGGCCGGGGCGAGAGGCCCGAAAAAGCGTTGCAAAGGTAATAAATAATTCACATTTAACAACAAAGGCAAGCCGGTTTGCCTCCGCGTCGCGCTATTTTTTTGCGGTTTGCGCCGAAAAACGTATCTTTCATACGTTTTCGCCGCCGCTTCGCGTTTTACCGTCGAATCGCGGTCCGCGAGAATCGCCGAAATCAAACCGTCTGAAACCATGAATATGAACGATACCGTAAGAATCGTTTGCGAGAATACGGGCCGCAGCCTGTTCGTCAACCGGGGAACTTCGCTGTTGCAGATTGCCGAGATTCTGTCGCTCGGCGAGCGGGAGGACCGTCCGTTTCTGGCCGCCTATGTCAACAACCGGCTCAAGGAGCTCGACTTCGCCGTCTACTCGCCGGTGAGCATCCGCTACGTCGACATCACGCATTTCGAGGGAATGCGCGTTTATCAGCGCACGTTGTTCTTCGTACTGCAAAAGGCCGTCTACGACCTGTTTCCGGAGCGGAAACTGCATATCAAGCATTCGGTCGCCAAGGGATTCTATTGCGAGATCGAGGGTATGGAGGACCTCTCCGACGAGCAGATCGTCCGGATCAAGGAGCGCATGCGCGCGATCGTCGCTCAGGACTTGCCGATCGTGCGGCAGAAGGTCACCTCGGCCGAAGCCGAGGCGATGTACGAGGCGCTGGGGCTCGACGACAAGATCGCGCTGCTGCGGACCCGGCCGCACCTGTATGTGACCGTGTACGGCATGGCCGATCTGGTGGGCTACTTTTACGGCGCGCTGGCCGTTTCGACGGGATACGTTTCCCGCTTCGACCTGCATCCCTATTACAAAGGGTTCCGCATGGCTCTGCCGCAGCGAACCGATCCGACGAAGCTCGAGGAGCTGGTCCCGCAGGACAAGATGTTCGAGGTGTTCAGCGAGTACACGCGCTGGGTCGACGTGATCGGCGTGGCGAACATCGGCTCGCTGAACGCGCGGATTCTCGAGGGGGGCGGAAGCGACCTGATCCGGATCGCCGAAGCGTTGCATGAGAAGGCGCTGGGCAATCTGGCCGACCGGATTTACGAGAGACATCGGGACGGAGGAGCGCGCATCGTGCTGATTTCGGGCCCTTCGTCGAGCGGCAAGACGACGTTCGCCAAGCGGCTCGGCATCCAGCTCAGCATTCTGGGCATGCGTCCGGTGCTCGTCTCGCTCGACGACTATTTCGTGGACCGGGAGAAGACGCCTCTCGACGAGGACGGGGAGTACGACTACGAGGCGCTCGAAGCGATCGACGTCGGCCGGTTCAACGACGATCTGGCCGCCCTGCTCGCGGGCCGCGAGGTGGGGATGCCGCGCTATAACTTCATTACCGGCAAGAGCGAGCCGAATCACCGGACGCTGCGCATGGACGAGCGCTCGGTGCTTTTGATCGAGGGCATTCACGGCCTGAATCCGAGGCTGACGCCGCAAATCGACGCGGCGATGAAGTTCAAGGTCTACGTCTCGGCCCTGACCTCGATCGCAATGGACGACCTGAACCGGATCGCCACGACCGACAACCGGCTGATCCGGCGTATCGTGCGCGATCACCGTACGCGCGGCAACAGCGCGACCGCTACGCTGCGCCGCTGGGAGAGCGTCCGCCGGGGCGAGGACAAGCATATCTTCCCGAATCAGGAGCAGGCCGACGTGATGTTCAATTCGTCGCTTTTCTACGAGCTGGCCGTTCTGAAAGATTGCGTTTGGCCGCTGCTGCGCGAGGTCCCCGACACGGAGCCCGAGTTCGGCGAGGCGAGGCGCCTGCTGAAGTTTCTGGACCATTTCACCTCGCTCGACGGAAAAGAGATTCCGCCGACGTCCATTCTGCGCGAGTTCATAGGCGGCAGCAGCTTCGAATATTAGAGCGAAGTGTCGGATCGTAACTCGAAAGTTCCGGAATGAACGATTTTTTAAGTCGGAACGGTTGCGTTCGGATAAATTGTTTATTTTTGTGGCTTTAACATACAAAGCATTATGTCACAAGATCAATATGCCGGTCGCCACGTCGGTTCGGACGAAAGGGCGCTTTCGCAGATGCTGTCGGCCATCGGCGTCCGCTCGGTCGACGAACTGATCGGGCAGGTCGTACCCTCGACGATCCGGCTCAAGAAGCCGCTGGCCCTTCCGCGCGAAGGCATGAGCGAATGCGAGTTCGCCGCCCATATCCGCGAGATCGGCCGTAAGAACAAGCTTTACCGCAGCCTAATCGGTATGGGGTATTACGGCACGGCCTCGCCTGCGGTCATCCTGCGCAACGTGTTCGAGAACCCCGCCTGGTATACCTCCTATACGCCCTATCAGGCCGAAATCTCGCAGGGGCGTCTGGAAGCGCTGCTGAATTTCCAGACCGCCGTCGTCTCGATGACGGGCATGGAGGTGAGCAATTGCTCGCTGCTCGACGAGGCGACCGCTACGGCCGAGGCTATGGCGATGATGTTCGCGCTCCGTTCGCGCGAGGCGGTCCGCGAGGGACGCAACGTGCTGTTCGTCGATGAGAATATTTTCCCGCAGACGCTCGACGTGCTGCTGACCCGCAGCGAGCCTTTCGGCATCGAGATCGTCAGCGACCGCTTCGACTGCTACGAGTTCACGGGCAGCGAGTTCGGCGCGATCGTACAGTATCCGGCGGCCGACGGCGAGGTGCGCGACTACGACGATTTCGCTGCGGCGGCCCACAGTCGGGGCGTGCTGGTGACGGCCGTGGCCGACATGCTGAGCCTTGCGCTGCTGAAGGCGCCGGGCGAGTGGGGCGCCGACATCGTGACCGGTTCGACGCAGCGTTTCGGCATTCCGATGGGATTCGGCGGCCCTCATGCGGCCTATTTGGCCACGAAGGACGCTTTCAAGCGAAATATGCCCGGCCGGATCATCGGCGTTTCGGTCGATCGGCTCGGCAACAAAGCGCTGCGCATGGCGCTTCAGATGCGCGAGCAGCACATCAAGCGCGAGCGGGCCACGTCGAATATCTGTACGGCTCAGGCACTGCTGGCTACGATGGCCGGCTTCTTCGCCGTCTATCACGGAGCCGAGGGCATCCGTCGGATCGCCCTGCATGCCCACAGTCATGCCGTCGTCGTGGCCGATATGCTCGAAAAACTGGGCTACGAGCTGAAAACCAAAAACTTCTTCGATACGATCGAGGTGGCTGCCGATGCGGCGAAAGTGCGCGAGGCCGCGCTCGCCCGCCGGCTGAACTTCTTTTATCCCGACGAGGGCCGCGTGCGGCTGTCGTTCGACGAGCTTTCGACGCTTGCCGAGGCGAATGCCGTGATCGCCGCGTTCGCCGAGGCGGCGGGCAAGAAAGCTCCGGCGCTCAAGACGATCGGGGGGCAGGACCGTCTTCCGGTCGGGGTGCGCCGCTCGTCGGCCTATCTGACCGAGCCGGTATTCCGCAACTATCGCAGCGAGACCGAACTGATGCGCTACGTCAAGAAGCTCGAGCGGCGCGACATCTCGCTGGTCGACAGCATGATCTCGCTCGGCTCGTGCACGATGAAGCTGACGCCCGCCGTTGCGATGATGCCTTTGAGCCTGAGTGAGTTCGCTGATATTCACCCGTTCGTTCCGGCCGATCAGGCCGAGGGCTACCGCGAGCTGATCGACGCGCTGTCGAAGGACTTGGCGACGATCACGGGCATGGCGGCCGTGTCGTTGCAGCCCAATTCGGGCGCGTCGGGCGAATATACGGGCCTGATGGTGATCCGAGCCTATTACCAGAGTCGCGGGCAGGGCTATCGGAACGTCGCGCTGATACCTGCCTCGGCTCACGGCACGAATCCCGCCTCGGCCGCGATGGCCGGTATGCGGACGGTGACCGTGGCCTGCGACGAGCGCGGCAACATCGACGTCGACGACCTGAAAGCCAAAGCCACGCAATACGCCAGCGAGCTTTGCTGCATCATGGTTACCTATCCTTCGACGCACGGCGTGTTCGAGAGCCGCATCCGCGAGATCGTCGACATCGTGCACGACAACGGCGGACAGGTCTATATGGACGGTGCGAACATGAACGCTCAGGTCGGACTGACGAACCCGGGATACATAGGGGCCGACGTCTGCCACCTGAACCTGCATAAGACGTTCGCGATTCCGCACGGCGGCGGCGGTCCGGGCGTCGGGCCCATTTGCGTGGCGGCCCACTTGGCCGAGTTCCTGCCGGGGCATAGTCTGGCCGAGACGGGCGGACGCAGCGGCATTACGGCGGTAGCCGCCGCTCCGTTCGGCAGCGCGCTGGTTCTGCCGATCACCTACGGCTATATCAAGATGCTGGGCGAAAGCGGTTTGCGCCGCGCGACCGAGATGGCGATCGTGAATGCCAATTATCTGGCCGCAGCGCTGAAGGACGAATTCGGCATCGTATATACCGGAGAGACGGGGCGCGTCGGACACGAGATGATTCTCGACCTGCGCGATTTCCGCAAACTCTACGGCGTCGAGTGCGCCGATATTGCCCGCCGGCTGATGGACTACGGATTCCATGCCCCGACGCTGTCGTTTCCGGTCCACGAGACGCTGATGATCGAGCCGACCGAGAGCGAGAGCCTCGCCGAGCTCGACCGTTTCGTCGAGTCGCTCGTGGCGATCAAGCGCGAGTGCGAGCAGATACGCGACGGCGAAGCCGACGCCGAAGACAATCCGGTCAAGATGGCTCCCCATACGGCGCAGGAGGCTTGCGCCGATACATGGACTCACCCTTATGGCCGAGAGCGGGCCGTGTTCCCGTTACCGTGGATTCAGGCCAACAAGTTTTTCCCTTACGTGACGAAAATCGATGGCGGATACGGCGACCGCAATCTTTGCTGCACTTGCGGAACGCTGTACGGGGGCGAGTAGGCCGGGGCTCCCGGGGGCGGCCTTTCGCTTTCCGGAAGCGGGGTAGCCGGCAGGTTTGTTTGTTGGAGGGAATACCTTCTGGAATCGGTCGAGTAGAACGGTTTCGTAAAGGGTGTTGAAGTGGGGGTTCGGTTCGCTCGTGAGAAACCGTTTTCCCGGACCGGACCGTTTAGGAGAGGAGATCGGACCCATCGTTTCCATCTCCGGAAGGAGGGGGAATGAGCCGCGACAGCGGTCTCGGCCCGGTTTTAGGAGCTCTGTATACGGGGATTACCCGGAGCGTTTCCCCTTTGCCGGATCGGTCGGGCTGGGGTGGCAGGCATTTCGCCCGAGTCGTTTCCGGTCGCGTTTTTGCAGACGAATCGGGAAAACCGAAGGCGGATTCCGGAGGGAATTCGTATCTTTGCCGCCGGATTGTCCGGATTTAGGAATACGACACTTTATTATTTTGACAGATATGAAAATCGGAGAAAAGACTTTTGTGGCTCTGAGCTACCAGTTGAAAGTCGACGGCGAAGTCGTCGAAACGGTTACGGCCGAGAGCCCGCTGAGGTTCGTATACGGCACCGGCTTCCTGCTGCCGGCTTTTGAAAAGCAGTTGGAGGGATTGGAGCCGGGCGGCGGTTTCGCCTTTCGTCTCGAGCCGGCCGAAGCATACGGCGACGTGGTGGCGGATGCCGTAGTCGAACTGCCCAAGGAGGTGTTCATGATCGAGGGCAAGATCGAGGACGGCCTGCTCGAGGTGGGCAACCAGTTGCCGATGAGCGACAATCAGGGCAACCGGCTGGTCGGCGTCGTGAAGGCGGTCGGCGAGGACAGCGTGACGATGGACTTCAATCATCCGATGGCCGGCAAGGCGCTCGAGTTTACGGGGCAGGTCGTCGAGGTGCGCGAGGCTACGCCCGAGGATATGATGATGGGCCACCATCACGCGGGCGGCTGCGATTGCTGCGGCGACGGCTGTGGCGACGGTTGCGGCGATGGCTGCGACCACGATCACAAGGGCGGCTGCGGTTGCGGCTGTTGAGTTTGGTATGCCGGTTTCTGCCGGACGGCCCGCTTGACGTTTTCGTCAGGCGGGTTTTGTTTTGGCCGCACTGGGCGATAGGCTTGGAGCCTTTGCTACCGAAATATGTGCGACGAGCGATCGGATGGTCGAACAAAATTTCGACCGACGCTATGTGGGAGGGCTTTTATGTGACCGTTGCAGCGATGCCCGCACGGTTCCGGGAAACGGTCGCAGAGTACGCTCGTCCGTCGTGAAAATTACGGGAAGAAACTACCTTGCGGCTTGTCGGGAGCATTCTTACCCGTTTATCGGCGAAAGTGCGGCGGAAAGATACCGAAAGCAAATCGGCCCCGCCTATCGTTTGCGGGGCCGATCGTTTCTGCCTGCGGACTGAAAGTCAGTATTTCCCTATCTGAGTCTTGATATATCCCTTTTCTTTCCAGATCGCCTCGATCTTTTTCAGGCGCTTGCGGAAGTCGGGGTACGACTTTTTCTCCGGAGCGGTCCAGCCGCTTTCGGCGAAGGCGGCGATTCGGGGATAGGTCTGGTAGTAGATTCGTTCGAGCGTCGGGGTATACTCTCCCCACATCTGGCATCCGAGACCGAGGATTTTCTTTTTGTCCTTCTCGGCCAGTCCTTCGGGAATCGGGTCGAACGAATAGGCTTTTTCGAACGGGGTGACTTCGTAGGCATAGTCGACGTACGTGAAGAATCGGTTCGAGTTCACGACGTCGTAACCTTTGGCGATCGCCTTGTTTACCAGCGATACGTCGCCGTCCCAGAACTGGACGATCGTGCCCGGGGCGAGCTGCTCCGACTGGCTGGCCTGAATGCCCTCGCGCACGGTTTCGCCCGTGATCTCGTTCCAGCCGATCATCCGGCATCCTTTCGAGGCGAGGTATTTCGACATCCGGTTGATCGCCCACACCTGCAGGTCGGTGCAAGTGGGCAGACCGTTCTCTTTCATGAACGCCATGATCTCGGGCGAGTTCTTCCAGTGAACGTAGTTGGCCTCGTCGCCGCCGATATGTACAATTTTCGACGGAAACAACCCGATCACCTCGTCGAGAATGTCGTGCAGGAACGCCTCGACCTTCGGATCGGTCACGTCGTACAGGTCGCCCGTCACGGCCTTGCCTTCGCGGCGGCTCGTCGAGCCGATCCACGGATAGGCCAGAATCGAGGCGGAGGCGTGGCCCGGCACTTCGATCTCAGGTATGATCCGGATGCCCCGGTCGGCCGCATAGCGCACTACTTCGCGGATCTCGTCCTGCGTATAGTAAGTGCGTTCCGGATGCAGGCTGTCCCAGCCTTCGGGCGTAATATCCATGTGTGAGAAGTCGCGCTTCGAGCCCCGCTCGGTCAGCAGGGGATACTTCTTGATCTCGATGCGCCATCCCGGATCGTCTACCAGATGCCAGTGGAACGTGTTCAGCTTCAGGCGGGCCATTTCGTCGAGCAGGTCCTTGACGGCCGCCATGCCGTGGAAGTGCCTGCTTTCGTCCAGCATGAACGCGCGCCAAGGGAAGGCCGGGGCGTCGGTAATCACGCAGCTCGGCACGACGACGGTGCCGTTTTCCTGCCGAGCCAGCTGACGCAGGGTCTGCAAGGCGTACAAAAGGCCCTCTTTCGCGTCGGCTCTGGCGACGATCTGCTTCTTGCTGTCGGGCGACTGCACGGCCAGCCGATAGGCCTCGTCGTCGTTGTTCAGCGGCGTCTTATTGAGCCAGAATACCAAATCGGCTTTCTTTCGCTTATCGACGAAAATCGGCGAAAGCCCGGTCTCGCGGAGCGTTTGCTCGACATAATTCCGATCGAGTCCCGCTTGCGGGTCGAGCCAGACCAGCACGGGGTCTTTGTAAACGGCCTGATTCTCGAATGCGACGATTTCGGCCGGTTTGGGAACGATCTCGATTCTTGCGCTCTGGGCTGCGGCGCTGCCCGAGGCCAGCGTCAGGACGGCCAGTAGTGCGATTAACATGTTTTTCATATTCGGGTCGTATTAAATTGTTGCGTAAAATTATGGACGGCGGAGCTTTTCGCGCTCCCGCCGTTTTTCCCGCTTCCGACGGTTATCCGCCGGCTTGCCCGGGCCGGCAGACCGTTCGGATGTTCAGGCGGGGGAGAAAGTGCCGGACATACCGAAACGTACTCGACCGGGAATTCTTACGGCAGGTGCCGAAAGGGAAAAGCCGGGAATGCACGGGCATCGAGTCAAAAACGGACCGGCCGGAGCCGGTCCGTTGACATTTCCGATCGTAAGATATTCCGCCGCGGCGTCTACTCGATCGTCAGCAGCACGTCCCCTTCCAGCACGGAGTCTCCCGTCGCGACTTTGATTTCCTTGACGGTTCCCTCCCGGTCGGAGTCGATGTTGTTCTCCATTTTCATCGCTTCGAGGATCATCAGCCGCTGGCCCGTGCCGACGCGGTCGCCGACGGCGACCTGAATGTCGAGCACGACGCCCGGCAGCGGGCTTTTGACCGCGCCTCCGGCGGCCGGCTTAGCGGCGGGAGCAGGCGCCGTTGCGGTGACGGCCGGAGCGGAAGCCGACTTACCCGCGTCGGAAGCCGCTCCGGCATCGGCGATCTCTACCGAGTAGCTCTGTCCGTTCACCATGACGTCGGCCCGGCCGTTCGACAGGCCGCTTACGACGACATGATAGTCGTTCGAGTTGATTTTCAGTTTGTATTCTTTCATGTTGCGGTTATTCGTTGAGCGTTTCGATTGATTGGATACGGTCCCCGGCCTACCAGCGCCGGTTTCTTTGCGGCAGCTGCGTCATGCCGTAGCTTTTGCAGTTCCATGCCGATACGGGCCTTGAGCGATGCGATACCGTGCCGGCCGCTCTTTTCGGCGCGCTTCCCATTCCGTACAGTTGCAGCGCTACGGCTATGGCCGCTGCGATCTCGTTCTCCGCCGATGCGCTGCGCTTCGGCCCGAACAGTCTGCTGAACAGTCCTTTCATCGTTACAACGGAATGTTGTTGTGCTTTTTGGGCGGGTTGGCCAGACGCTTGTTCGCGAGCGACTCCAGCGCGCGGACGATCCGATAGCGCGTGTTGCGCGGCTCGATCACGTCGTCGATGTAGCCGAACCGGGCGGCCACGTACGGGTTGGCGAACTTATCGCGGTACTCGGCTTCCTTTTGGGCGATGAACTCGGCCTTTTGCTGCTCGTCCTCGATCGCGGCGATCTCCTTCGACAACAGTACCTCGATCGCGCCCTTGGGGCCCATCACGGCGATCTCGGCCGTCGGCCATGCGTAGTTGATGTCGCCGCGCAGATGCTTCGAGCTCATCACGCAGTAGGCGCCGCCGTAGGCTTTGCGCAGGATGACCGTGACCTTCGGAACGGTCGCTTCGCCGTAAGCGAACAACAGCTTGGCGCCGTGGACGATGATGCCGCCGTATTCCTGAGCGGTGCCCGGCAGGAAGCCCGGTACGTCGACGAACGTCACGATCGGAATATTGAACGCGTCGCAGAACCGTACGAAGCGGGCCGCTTTGCGCGAGGCGTTGATGTCGAGCACGCCGGCCAGAAACTTCGGCTGGTTCGCGATGATACCGACGCTCTGTCCGTTGAACCGGGCGAAGCCGGTCACGATGTTCGGCGCGAACTTGGGCTGGCTTTCGAGAAAGTCGCCGTTGTCGACGACGCCCCGGATTACGTCCAGCACGTTATAGGGCTTGTTCGGATTGTCCGGAATGATGTCGTTGAGCACGTCGTCCAGCCGGTCGATCGCATCGGTGCAGTCCACTGCGGGAGCGTCCTCCATGTTGTTCGACGGCAGGAAGCCGAGCAGCTTGCGCAGCGTGGCGATGCCCTCCTCCTCGTTTTCGGAGACGAAATGGGCTACGCCGCTCTTGGCCGCATGGACCGACGCGCCTCCGAGCTGCTCCTGACTCACTTCCTCTCCGGTGACGGTCTTGACGACTTTCGGTCCGGTCACGAACATGTAGCTCGTTCCCTGATTCATCAGAATGAAGTCGGTCAGGGCGGGCGAGTAGACCGCGCCTCCCGCGCACGGACCGAAAATGGCCGAAATCTGCGGGATCACGCCCGAGGCGAGGATATTGCGCTGGAAAATCTCGGTGTAGCCCGACAGACTGTTGACACCTTCCTGAATGCGCGCTCCGCCCGAGTCGTTGATGCCGATGACCGGCGCGCCGTTCTTCATCGCCATGTCCATTACCTTGCATATTTTCGCAGCGAAGGTTTCGGAAAGCGAGCCGCCGAATACCGTGAAGTCCTGCGAGAAGACGTACACCTGCCGTCCGTCGATCGTGCCGCGCCCGGTCACGACGCCGTCGCCGAAATAGGTCTCCTCGCCGAGCCCGAAGTTGTTGCAGCGATGCGTGACGAACATGTCGAATTCCTCGAACGAGCCCTTGTCGAGTAGCATCTCGATGCGTTCCCGGGCGGTCTTCTTGCCTTTCTTATGCTGAGAGTCGATGCGTCTTTGTCCGCCGCCCAGCTTGGCTTGCTCGCGGACCTCCATCAGTTCCTTGATCTTGTTTTGAATGTCGCTCATATCGAAATTTTGGTGTGATTTTAGGTTCGTTTGCCTGTCTGCGGCTCCTCGGCCGGGGTTAGCGGCAGATTTGCTATTTTTCGTTTTTGTCCTCGCAGAGCTCCGTCAGTACGCCGCCGGTCGACTTGGGGTGCAGAAAGGCGATGCTGAGTCCTTCGGCTCCGCCCCTCGGGGCCTTGTCGATCAGCTGGACGCCGGCAGCCTCGCACTCGGAGAGGCGTTCCTCGATGTTTTTCACGGCAAAGGCGACGTGGTGGACGCCTTCGCCCCGCTTTTCGATGAATTTGCCGATCGAGCCGTCCGGGGAGGTCGACTCGAGCAGTTCGATCTTGGTCTGCCCTACCTTGAAGAAAGCGGTCTTTACTTTCTGCGAGGGAACTTCCTCGATGCTGTAGCATTTGGTGCCGAGCATTTTTTCCCAGAACGGAATGGCGGTATCCAGACTCTTGACTGCGATGCCGAGATGTTCGATGTGTGAAACTTCCATGATGAGTTTTCGTTATTTTTAGGTTGGTTTCGTAATCCGATGTTCCGGGTCCGAACCCCGCTTCGGCGGGGAGCGGACCCGATTCTACAAATTTAGGATTTATTCTTTAAAATGCTAAATAATATCATCGGATTTTATCGTTCGCCGTCGCCGTGCCGTGCGTCGGGCGGGCGGCCGGATATTCCGCGCCTGCGGCGAGTAACTTTGCGCCATCGGTTTCGTTTTATGAATAAATAGTTTATATTTGTTTAACGCGAAATCGGATGAGCCTATGGGAAGGTTTTGTTTGGCGGTCGTCGTTCTGCTGTTCTCGGCGGGTTCGTGCCCGGCCCAGAGGCTGGTTGTCGGGGAGAAAGCGCCCGAGCTGAAAGTGGGGGAGTGGCTCTCGCATAAGGACGCTCTGTCCGACTCGTGTCCGACGCTCGTGGAATTTTTCTTTTCCCGTAGCGAGCCGAGCTTGCGTCGTCTGACGGTGCTCGACGGTTTTATACGCGATCATTCCGAACGGCTGAATGTGATTCTGATGGTCCGCGAGAGCCGGGAGCGGCTCGCCGCGGCGCTGGAAGGGAAAGGCTACGCCTTTACTGTGGCGCTCGACGACGGGAACCGGACGTTCGCGGCCTATGGCGTGCAATTTGTTCCTTTCGCCGTGCTGTTCGACGCCCGGGGGCGGGTCGTATGGTTCGGCAACTCGTCGAAGTTCGGCGACGCGGAATTGCAGAGAGAGCTCGGCTGGAACTGAGTCCGGACTTTCCCGTAGCGCGTCGGGCCGGCGGAGCCGGCGCGCGCTTCTGTCCCGGGTAGTGTCTTTCGGCGGCACATACTCGATATCATGCTGCGACATCTTTCGATTCTGGGGTTTTCTCTGTGGGCAGGCTTCCTCTTTTGCGCCCGCTGTTTCGGCGGCGATTCCGTCCGTGCGCCGAAAGACCTGCTCGGCGCCTATTTGCGAAACGGCGATTATGCGTACGATTGGGAACTCGAGCGGAGCGCGCGCGACAGCGGCTGCACGATTCATCGCCTGCGGCTGACCTCGCAGCGGTGGCGGGATCGCGTCTGGAAACACCGGCTTTCGGTGATCGTTCCGGACCGGGTTTCGCATCCGGGCGTACTGCTGTTCCTCTCGGGAGAGGGGGCCGGGGATAGTGCTCCCGTCCGCGATGGAGAGCCGGCCGAGTTTTGGCTGGCATCCGCCGCCAGGCTGGCTGCCGGGTGCGAGGCTGTGGTTGCGTTGCTGGGACAGGTGCCGAACCGGTCCTCGGCGGATAGTCTGAACGCCGGGGCATGGATACGCCGCACGCTGGAGCTGGCCGTCGAAGACGGGGACGACTCGTGGCCGTTGCTTTTCCCGATGACCAAGTGCGTGATCCGCGCGATGGACGCCGTGACCGAGTTCTGCGCCGAAATGCTGGGGCGCAAGGCCGGCGGTTTCGTGGTCGGCGGCGCGGCCGAGCAGGGGTGGGCCGTGTGGCTCGCCGCTTCCCGGGACGAGCGCATGTCGGCGATTTCGCCTTGGTGCGCCGATATGCTGAATGCGGGGCGCCGGGTCTCGGCTTCGTCCGCGCGGCCTTCGGTCGATTCGCCCGGAGACGGGTACGCTTCGGCCTTGCTGCACGGATTGCCCGGAACCGAGCGAGGGCAGTCGCTCGTCGTGTCGGTCGATCCTTATGCCCGCGCGGATTCGCTGCCGATGCCCAAGCTGGTCGTGTCGGGAGCTGCCGCCTCGGCTCGGGAGGTTTCGGAAACAGCCGGTTGCCTCGATTCGCTGCCCGGTATCAACAGGATTCGCTATTTGCCGGGCGCCGGTCGTGACTTGTCGCGGGACTCGGCGGCTTTCGGTGCACTCGGAACGTTTTTCTCCATGTTGCTCGAGGACGAGGAATTTCCGTCCTGCCGGTATTCGGCGCGTCGCAAAGGCGACTCGCTGAGCATCGACCTGTCGTTCGCGCCGGACCGGCTCGTCGGGGCGGAGCGGTGGTATGCCGTCTCGGATACGCTCGACTTCGGCGGTTCGGACTGGCATGCCGAGCCGCTGGCGCTGTCCGGAACCGGCCGGACGACCGTTACGGTCCCGTTCCCTTCCCTCGGGTATGCGGCTTGCTATGTCGATCTGATTTATCGGACGGCCGGCGGTCGGCCCTACCGGTTCTCGACCCGGATTTTCCTTTTCGGCGGGAAACGGGTTTTCTGATACGATGGTCTGGAACGACCGGTTTCCTTTTGTTCTCGGCGAGTTTTTTTCGCAGAGACCGTTGCCTTCGGTTTGTCGGGTTATGGCAAGTTGAGGGAACTTGTCTCTGCGGCCGGCGGTCGGGGAGTGTCCCCGAATCGTAAAGCCGGTAAGTATCCGGAACAATGTCCGGAATCGCGGGGCGCGGGTATGGCCGTTTCCGAGGAGGCGGAACCGGTTCCGGTCGGGCAGTCCCTCCTGTCTGGGCAGGGAAAAGGGCGAGAGCCGGTACGGGTTTGTTAGGACGTCGAAGAGAATGTCGGGAAATGCCGCCGGTCGGGAGAGGCTCTTCACGGCGCTCGCCGAATCGGCCCGGCCGAGCGGGCGGGGAATGGAACGGACCGTACATGTCTCGAGACATGTACGGTCCGTATGCCGATGACTGCCGGCGTCGGGTCAGCTTACGGCCTTGAGCCGGCGGAACTTCTCGTTGTCGATCTTGCTTCGGGCGTAGTCGAGCGTGACGGTGAAGCTCTTTTTCGAGTTCTTGCGGCTCGGCAGCTCGAACATGCTGTCCATCATCACCGCCTCGCAGATCGAGCGCAGGCCGCGCGCGCCGAGACGGTATTCGACCGCCTTGTCGACGATGTAGTCGAGCGCGTCGTCGTCGAACGACAGCGCGATGCCGTCCATTTCGAACAGCTTGACGTACTGGCGGACGATGGCGTTTTTCGGCTCGGTGAGAATCGAGCGCAGGGCCGCGCGGTCGAGCGGTTCGAGGTAGGTGAGCACCGGGATTCGGCCGATCAGCTCGGGAATCAGCCCGAACGACTTCAGGTCCTGCGGCAGCACGTACTGCATGATGTCGTCCGTGTCGACGCGCTCCTTGCGCAGTTGGCCGTAGCCGACGGCCTGCGTGTTGAGCCGCCGGGCGATCTTTTTCTCGATGCCGTCGAAAGCGCCTCCGCAGACGAACAGGATGTTCGTCGTGTCGACCTGGATGAATTTCTGGTCGGGGTGCTTGCGTCCGCCTTGGGGCGGCACGTTGACCACCGTTCCCTCGAGAATCTTGAGCAGGGCCTGCTGTACGCCCTCGCCCGAGACGTCGCGCGTGATCGACGGGTTGTCGCCCTTGCGGGCGATCTTGTCGATCTCGTCGATAAAGACGATTCCCCGTTCGGCCAAGGCTACGTCGTAGTCGGCCGCCTGAAGCAGCCGCGAGAGGATGCTCTCGACGTCTTCGCCCACGTAGCCCGCTTCGGTCAGTACGGTCGCGTCGACGATCGTGAACGGGACTTTCAGCAGCTTGGCGATCGTCCGGGCCATCAGCGTCTTGCCCGTACCGGTCGGACCGACCATCAGGATGTTCGACTTGTCGATCTCGATCTGCTTTTCGCCGCTCTGCTCGTGCATCAGCCTCTTGTAGTGGTTGTATACGGCGACGGCCATGTGGCGCTTGGCCTCGTCCTGTCCGATAACGTACTGGTCCAGAAAGGCCTTGATGTCCGCCGGTTTCATCAGTTCCTCGAGCCGGATCGGCTTGGCTTTTTTGCTGTCGAGCGCGGCCTTGCTCTGCTCGAGCAGCGAGTGTCCGCGCTCGATGCACTGGTCGCAGATGCAGGCACCGTCGCTGCCGGCGAACAGAACGCCGACCTCGCTGCGGGGCGACCCGCAGAACGAGCAGCAATCGGTTTCTTTCGTAGTAGTCTTTTTCCCCATAGGATTCGTTATGCGGGGCGTTTCCGGGCCGGGCCCGAAAGGTCCCCTTTGTTTTCAAAAACGGATGTTCGGTCACTTCTTCTTGCGCCCGGCGAGCACCTCGTCGATCAGGCCGTACTCCTTGGCCTCGGGAGCCGTCATCCAGTAGTCTCGGTCGGCGTCCTTCTCGATCTTCGACAGCTTGACGCCCGAGTGGGCCGACAGAATTTCGTACAATTCCTTCTTGGTGCGCAGGATCTGCCGCGCCGTGATTTCGATGTCCGACGCCTGTCCCTCGACGCCGCCCAGCGGCTGATGGATCATCACGCGCGAGTGGGGCAGGGCCGAGCGCTTGCCCGCCGTTCCGGCTGTGAGCAGGACGGCTCCCATGCTGGCCGCCAAACCCGTGCAGATCGTCGCCACGTCGGACGAAATCAACTGCATCGTGTCGTAGATGCCCAGTCCGGCCGATACGGAGCCGCCCGGGGAGTTGATGTAGATCTGGATGTCCTTCTCGGGCTCGGTCGACTCGAGGAACAGCAGCTGCGCTTGGATGATATTCGCCGCGTCGTCGTAGATCGGTACGCCCAGAAAGATGATGCGGTCCATCATCAGCCGCGAGAAGACGTCCATCGTCGCGACGTTCATCTGCCGCTCCTCGATGATCGTCGGCGAAATGTATTCCTGCGTGATCGTGTTGAACCGGTGCAGCTTCAGGCTGCTGATCCCGGCGTGGCCGGCGGCGTATTTCTCGAATTCGCTTTTACCCATAGTTATTCCGTTTTTACTGTTTCGACTCTGTTGACGTTCAAATGCCTGTGACGGCAAGTTTCTAAAGCAAACCCCGAACCAAAAAGCGTCCCGGGAGATTTTCCCCGTTCAGCGTACCGGCGTAACGACCGAAACGACCGCCCGATGGTCGGAAAATTCCGAAGGAACGACCCGAGTCGATTCCAGTCTCCATTTTCCGGCCGGGAAACCGAACAGGTAGTCGAGCCGGATTTCGGGCCCGTCGGCCGGGAAGGTGGGCTGCCGGTCGCACAGCATCTTTCCCGTTCGGGTCATCGTCTCGATTTCCGGAGCGTTCGGTCCGGCGTTGAAATCTCCGCCGAGGAGCGCGGGGAAGCGCAGACTTCCGATTTCCCGGGCGATGAACTCGGCTTGCATCCGACGGCTCTGCGCGCTCAGCGACAGATGGGTCGAGGCGAAAACGATCGTGTCTCCGCCTGCCTCGATCGTGGCGAGCAGCAGCGCCCGGGGTTCCTCGGTCGCGGATGCCTGCGGCAGCATCAGCTTTTGCACGCTGATGTACGGTCCGGCGGTCAGTATGCCGATTCCGTACCACCCTCCGGCATGGGGTATGGTTTTCCCGTAGAGCGGGAACATGCCGGTCCGCAGGCCCAACTCCGTCACGAAGTCTTTGTCGTGCTGGCGCTCGACGCCCGGCCGCCGGGTGCGGCAGTCGATCTCCTGAAGAGCGACCAGATCGGGCCGCTGCGCGCGGATCGCTTCGGCGAGCTCCTCCAGCGAAGCTTTCTCGCCGAAGCGAAGATTGTAAGTCATGATCTTCAGGCTCAGCGAGTCCCCGCCGTGAAGCGTCGCCACGGAACATGCCGCCGTCAGTACGACGCAAAGCAGAATCTCTCGAAGGTATTTCATCGTCCGGATGTTGAGTCGGCAGAAACCGTCTGCAAAGATAGCCTAATTCGCCGGAAAATCTGTTCGGTTTCTCGATAATTCGCTTCGGCCGGGGCCGCGATGCTATTCGACGGCCAGCCAGCCGACATTCCAGCCTTCCAGAGCGGGAATCCGGACGACCGCATCCGTGCCTTCGTACCGGGGACGCAGGATTTCGTCCGGTTGTCCCGCTTTTTTCCAGACGAAAGTGCGTTTCGCCTCCGGCGGACATCCGCGCAGGCGGAGCCGGATCGAATCCTGTTTCGAGATACTGCAGTTGAGCAGCATGACGGAACGCAGGTTCTGCGCCGAGTCGATCCGGGGCACGACGGCGGCCTGAGCCATCGTCTCCATGATCGCCGGAAGCTTCCCGTCCGAAAGCCAGTCGGCGATGCGCAGCAGATTCAGTCTTCCGGCATTGTTGACGTCGGCGCTGAACGAAGGAACGACTGCCGTCCTGCCTCCGTTCCCGGAGATCATGCACTCGACTCCGGCGAGTCCGTCGGGAACCGGAACGTCCGTAAGCAGCGTATCGAGTCTGCGCTGCCGTGCCTGTTCCCATGCCGCCCGGTTGAGCAGGATGCCCCGGGTGCCGAAAAGCCGGGCGGCCTCGTCTCGGGCCAGTCCCTGCACGGCCGAAGCGTCCATGATGAGTGCCGACGAATGGTTCCCGTCGGGGCAGAAGGGCAGGCCGAGTGTCGCCATATCGTAGATCATATCGCCGGATCCCGCAACGCTCCATGCGAAAGAGGGTTCGCCCGCCTCCGTATCGCGCAACGCATGGTCGGGACCGATATAAGGATCGATTCCGCCCGGTTCCGTCCCTCGGTTGAAGGCGACGTATTGCTCGTAGAACGGGCGCCAGGCGCTCAGCGACTTGAAATAGTTGTCCGCATACCACTGCATCGGCTCCGAAGCGGCGCAGATGATCGCGTACGAGAGCTGAGTCGCTCCCATGGCCAGGTAGAACATAGACTCCACGCACAGGCCGTGAGGAGATTTGCCGGTCGCGCGGTGTCTGTATCCTTCCACCTCGGCGGCTATTTCGCGCACGGACGGCTTCAGACGGCGGATCTGGCGGGCCATGTCGTATCCCTTGAGCAGCATGCCTCTGGGGGCGTGGTCGTCGTAGAATCCGTTTCCCGGCCGGGAAGCCGGGGCCAGTCCGGTCTCTTCCTCCAGCGCGTCGAGCGTCGGGTTCCAGTCCCGTCCTTCCATGAGTTCGCGGTGAAAATTGGCATGCTGCAAGCCCATCCGGGTGCCGGGCGAAACCTCGTGGACGGCTCGCGCGACAGTCCGGGCTACCTCGGCGAGGCTCTGCTGGCAGAACGATATCCATTGCCGCCGCAGCCGGCCTTCCCCTTCGTTCCTGTCCAGCGCCTCGACCAGCGTTTCCCGGGTCCAGTGCTCCCCGTGCTGCCGGTTGAACAGGTTGAGGCAGGTATCGCAGAAACAGAGCTGCCGCGCCGGAGCGTGATACGTGACGCGCAAGTCGTCGTCCAGCCATATGCAGGACGGCCGGCATAGCCCGGCGTACAGGGCATAGATTTCTCTGAGGTAGTCGTGGAAAGCCTGCTGGCGGGGACAGCTCGAAGTGACGGTCCGGACATTCCGCGCGTCGACGATATTGCCCCATGTGAGCTCCGGGTGGGGCCGCGCTGCTCCCGATTCGAAATCGTCCCCGTGACCGAGCGTTATTCCCTGTATCGACACGCCGATGCCCGCATTCCGCAGCCGTTCGGCCGCTACGGCCATGGCCCGCGCGGATTCTTTGTGCGCTTCTTTCGAGAAAGTCTCGAATTCCATGCAGAGCCAGACTTCGTCGCAAAAGTCCGGATACTTCTTCAGCGCCTGAAGCAGCTCTTCTCTGAGCGCGCTGTCCTTGTGATGATCGGGCCACAGCCGCACGATCATCTTGAACTCGGGATAGTCCGGGCTGGCCTTCTCCGTCCGGGACCCGCACGCCGTCGACAGTAAGAGGCCCAGCAGGCAGCACGTTCGGGTAAAGAGTCTCCCTGATTTCATGTCGTCGTGGTTTTACGGTTCGTTCCGTCACGAAGTTAGCAAAATAATCCGAATCCTGCCCCGCCGGACGAATTCCATGGCGGATCAATGAAAAAGAGGAGCTTCACGTGAAGCTCCTCTTTTTTTGCGGTTAACGAATGCTCCGGCGCTTACTGCGCTTCCTGAGCCAGCTTTCCGAAGTCGTCGGCGGAAATTTCCTTCTCGACGACGGTGATCTGCGGAGTCACCGCGTCGATGACCTTGCGCTCGAACAGCCTGTCGTAGATTTTGCGGTTTTCCTCCTTGTTGCCCAGAATGCTCTGCGCGTAGTTTTCGAGCGTTTCGTCGTTCACCTGGTTCATGCCGTAATAGGCGAACTGCTGGGCGGCCATCGCTTTGGCCTCGTTCTTGGCTTCCTCGGGAGTCACCTCGAGCTTCATTTCCGACACGAAATGTTTCTGGATCAGGTTCCAGCGCATCATGTCGACGAACTGAGCGAAATCCTTCTCGATCTGTTCCATCGTGAACTTGCCCTCGTTGATCGTGTAGAGCCAGTTCTTCAGGAAAGCCTCCGGCATCACGAGCGCGGCCTTCTTGAGCAGGAACTTGCGCACGTCGATCGAGAAGAGGAATCCGCTCTCGCGCGCGAGGTCGCCCTCGATCTGGCGCGTGACATACTGCTCGAACTCCTCGGCCGTCTTTACGCCGCCGTCCGGGAAAGCCGTCTTGAAAAACTCCTCGTTCAGTTCGGGTTCGGCGAACTTGCGGATCTTCGTGATCGTGAGACGGTAGTTCGGGTCCATACCTTCGAGCTCGGCTTCCTTCACGCCCAGCACGGATGCGCGCTGCGACGGGGTCTTATAGAGCTTCGCGATATCCACATCCATCGTGTCGCCGACCTTCTTGCCGACGAACGGCGCGCGGTCCTCGTCGCTCATGCCGATCAGGCCCACGTAGGCCTCCTCGATCTTCGTGTCGCCCTGTTCGAGCGTCACGTCGAGGGCCTCCTCCTTCTCGACCTTCTCGACATCGACCAGCCTGCCGAACCGGCGCAGGAAGTTGCTGCGGTAGCCTTCGCGCATCTTCTCCTCGACCCGGATCGTGTATTTGGTCACTTTGTCCTTCTTGCTCAGACTGATCTGTACCTCCGGCGCAATGCCTACTTCGAATACGAATTCGTACTCGGTATCGTTGTCGAAGTCCAGCGGCTGCTGTTTCTGGCTCGGAATCATGTCGCCGACCGTCGTGAGCTTTTCCGTCTCGATGTAGTCGAAGCAGGCCTTCGATGCGGTACGGTATGCCTCTTCGGCCACGACTCCCTTGCGGTACATCTTGTTGATGATGCCCATCGGGACCATGCCGGGACGGAAGCCCGGGATATTGGCTTTGCGGCGGTACGTGCGCAGGGACTTGTCCACGGCTTCGTTGTAGTCTGCCTCACCGACGGTCACCTTGAGCAGGGTGGTAAGGTCTTCCAGGTTTTCTCTGACGATATTCATTTAACAGGGTCTTTTAAAGTTTTCTGAACCAAAAACCGGAATGCCTCCGGAGATTTCCCGCCGGAGGCTTCGGGCCGTGCGGATAAAGGGACTCGAACCCCCACGCCGGTTAAGGCACCAGATCCTAAGTCTGGCGCGGCTACCAATTACGCCATATCCGCGAAAAAAGCTGTGCAAAGATAGCTGTTTTTTTATCAGGCTGCAAATCTTGCCGTGAAATTCAGGCGTTGAGCTGAAGGGTCTCCGAAGCCGCTCTCGCACGGTACGGCCGGCGTTCTGTCGCGCATTCGCGGACCGTGCGGGGACCCGGTTTCTGGAGCGTCCCCGATTCCTTCTTCCCGGCGGAGGCTCGTGCGGCCGGAGCGGGCTGCCTGCTACCGGACGGGCTGGCCTTTCGTCGGCAGATCCTGCGGCAGGCGCTTCCTCGCGGTGTCTTCTGGATGTCCGAGACGGACCTCACGGCGGCGCTTCGGCCGGGCAAGCCGACGGATCGTACCGTCCGGATTGCGGACGAATCGGTGCGTCTGCGGGTCGTCCGGCGCATAGACGATCTGCACGCGGTCGCCGCGCTGGAGCGCTCCGCTGCCGGACAGGCCGGACACATCGTTCCGATAAGTCTTGCCGTCGACCGTAAACTCGTACTCGATGCGCGTGATCTGCCTTTGGGTCGGCGCCCGCCGCCGGTTGTGGAAAGTTCTTTCTTCGGTATGCCGCCCGATGACGACGGCCGAGGTCGTGACGCCTTCGCTGTCGAGTTTCCGGGCGATCTGCGCATTCCGGTAGCAGAGGTATCCGATGAGCAGTCCGAAACCGGCGACTGCGGCGGCTGCGATCCGGAGGGCTTTTTTCGTTGAGCGTTTCATCGTGAGAGAATGGGTTTCGGCGTTACCGGATCAGGTAATAGTCCATGTCCAGATCGAGTATCCGGAGCCCGCCGTCGCCCTGCCGCTCCAGAACGATCCGGCTGAAGATCAGTCGGACCGAATCCCTCCGGTACTCGAGCAGCCGGTCCGCCCCGTTTCTCAGAGAGTCGACCGAAATCGTTCCGTGCGGGCTGTACGGCATGTCTTCCAATTGTCCGGCGAGCATATCGCGGAGGCTCAGCCGGAACAGAACGCGGTCGCCTTGCTCGACATACAGCGTGTCGTCGTCCGTGCGATAGAACGTATGCCGGTTGTCGCCGTAACTTTGCAAAGGGTACAGCTTGGAATATCCGGACAGATCGACGGCTTCCGCGCCGCGCTCGAGAGTGACGTCCCCGTCGACCGCGATCGTATCGACCTCCCCTTCCCAGCCGTACTCCACATATTCCCGGAACCGTTCGGGCACGACCTCGTCGAGCAGAGCGCGTTCGGTGCCGATTCCGTACCGGGCGCGCAAATACTCTTCGCCTCGCTCGTCCCGCAGATATTCGAGCGATTCGTACAGGTTGCGGAGGTCTTTTTTCTGCGTACTGTCGGCATGGGTGAGCCTGGCGAGGGTCAGGCGGCCCGTCGGGTCGGCGAGCTCCAGCCTGTCGATCAGTCTGTCGGCCCGGACCGACTGCGAGCGGACGCCGATGTCGGCGGCCGTCATGCCGGGAACGTAGGTGAACAGGGCGAGCAGGGCGGCTCCCGTAACCGTGGCGTACAGGTAGCGTGCCGTGCGTCGGTCGAACTGCATCAGCACGGTCAGCGTCATCACGGTTCCGCAGACGACCAGATAGGCCCGCGCCTCGGTGAAGCCGTACTGGTGCACGCGATACAGCACGCCGATCCAGAACATCGCGAGCGCCGGCAGGGCGATCGGTCCGAAGCGCCGATAGTACCAGTCGTAGCGGCGGCGCTGCAACAGCGTCTGGCTCGCCTGCACGACGAGCGCCGTGATCGTGTAGCCGAATACGAGATAGGCTATTCCCCCTTTGGGCAGCGACCAGCCGATCGCGATCTTCGCGAAATAGAGATACAGTATGGCCGTGTAGATCAGCAGGGCGGGAGTGAGAATATAGTTCGACAGCACGTCCAGAAAAGGGCCGGAGGCGAAGCCGTTGCCCTGATCGCGCTCGCTGTCCCGGTCGAGGATCAGGAACAGAACGGGCCAGACGACGAGCAGCGACGCCATAGCCGCGTATTCGGTGAATCCCCGCGAGCAGTCGTCCAGTATGTTGAAGATGTACACGATCGAGAAGAAAATGGCGCAGGAGGCCAGAAAGGCCGCCAGCGCGATCAGCCCGCTCGCGATCGCGTCGGACAGGTAGCGCAGGACCCGTTCGACGAAGCGCGCGTTGTCGCGCTGCCAGCCGCCGGCAAAGACCGTTAACGCGCTGACGATCAGCGTGACCGGATAGGCGACCGAGTGGACCCAGCCGCCGACGTCGGCCCACAGGAACGGGACGGCGGCCAGCGGCGAAAGACGGTAGGCGATCCGGCTGCGCGGGCTGCGGCACCACCGGTTCGTCAGCAGCGAGAGCGCGAAAAAGATCGGCATCAGCGGCAGGTAATCGGCCATGCCGCTCAGCACATGTTCCCGGTTCAAAGAATAAATCGCGAAAAAGTACAGCGCCAGCAGCATTTCGGCCGGAGCTTCCCGGGCGGTCAGGGTCAGCCGCCGGGTCCAGAGTCTGATATTCGGTTTTCTCATTTCGGTCGGGTTATGCGGTACGTCGGAGGGTTCGGCTATTTTTCCCCGAAAACTTTGTAAAGATGTTTCATCGGCAGGCTTACGTCGAAATAGATTTCGTCGCCCTCGTAATCCGTTGCGCCCGAAATCTCGATCCGGTCGTAATGCTTTTCATGCTCTTCGATGAGACTTTGCGAAAGCATGCTCTCGACGCCCAGCGCTTGCATGACGACGTATTCGTCCGCTACGCTCAGCACTCGGAACGCCGTCCGAACGCTGCGTCCGTCGCCGCTTCTGAAAACGGCGTCCAACAGCCCGTCGAATCGGATCGCATACCGATAGGCCTGCTCCGGGGGTACTGCCGCTCGGCCGGCGGCGAGCAGCAGCGTCATATGCCCCTGAAGCGATACGGGCGCTTTGCTCAGAATCCGTTCGCACAGCGCGAACGCCTCCTGCGGCTTATCCTGTTCGATCAGGGTCATAGCGTCTACCTCGCCGTAACCGAGACTGCCGTTGTACCGGCTTTGTGCCGCGAAACCGTAGTATACGGTCCCACACTGGTCGGGAGCCAGCGTCGTATCGCCCGATTCGAAGCGTTCGCAGAGCCGGGCGTACTGCGCCCGGTCCGTTTTCTTTCCCGAAGGGTGGCGGCCGAGGCCGGCCGCCTCGGCGGCGAGCGGTACTGCGAGCCATGCGAACAAGCAAATCGAGCAGATGCGTCTTATCGGTATCATGGTGATAGGTTTCGTTCGGTGTCACGGGACTTTCCGTCCGCTCCGAAGCGGACGATCCGCCGTTCGGGCGATATGTTTTCGTATCCCTATCCGCACCGTTGGGTACTGCGTCGGACGACGGCGGCTCGCTCTCTGCTGTCTCGTTCCTTTTGCCCTGCTGCGGAGCCCCGGCGGTTCTGCCGGACTCCGGCGTTCGCTTTTACCGGTCGAACTCGAGCTCCGCTCCCCGGTGCGTCGTATCGACCCGTCCGTCGGCATAGACGGTCCGTCCGTTGACGAGCGTCCGCACGATGCGGTGCGAGAACGCGGTACCTTCCAGAGGCGACCAGCCGCACTTGTACAGGATGTTTTCTTTCGATACGGTCCATGGATCTGCGGGCCGGACGAGCACGATATCGGCGAAATGGCCCGTTCGCAGGAAGCCCCGGTCGCGGACGCCGAACAGCCGGGCCGGCGCGTGGCACATTTTCTCGACGATCGTTTCTACGGGCAATACGCCCTGCGCGCTCAGTTCGAGCATCATCGGCAGCGAGTGCTGTACGAGGGGACCGCCCGACGGAGCGCTCGCATAGGGGCGTTCCTTCTCTTCGAGCGTGTGGGGCGCATGGTCCGTCGCTACGACGTCGACCGCTCCGTCGAGCAGCCCGGCCCGGAGCGCGTCGCGGTCGGCAGCGGTCTTGACGGCCGGATTCCATTTGATCAGGTTGCCTTTTCGGGCATAGTCGGCATCGCTGAACCAAAGGTGATGCACGCAGACTTCGCAGGTGATGCGCTTTTGTTCGAGCGGCTTGTCGCGGTCGAACAGGCTCAACTCGCGGGCCGTGCTCAGATGAAGTACGTGGAGCCTTCCTCCGTAGCGCTCGGCCAGCGAAACCGCCTTTTCGGAGCTTCGCAGGCAGGCTTCTGCCGAACGGATCAGCGGATGCATCGCCGCAGTCAGGCCCGACTCGCCGTACAGAGTTCTGAAACGTTCCATGTCGGCCCGTACGGTCGGCTCGTCCTCGCAGTGCGCGGCGATCGGCACGGGCGACTCGGCGAACAGGGCGCGGAGCGCACGCTCGTCGTCGACGAGCATGTTGCCGGTCGACGAGCCCATGAAGAGCTTGACGCCGCAGACCCGCTTCGGGTCGAGGCGACGGATCTGCTCGATATTGTCGTTCGTCGCGCCGAGGTAGAACGAGTAGTTGACCACCGAGGTTTCGGCCGCACGTTCGAGCTTTTCTTCCAGCAGAGCGTTCGTTACGGTGGGCGGCTTGACGTTGGGCATGTCCATGTAGGAGGTCACTCCTCCCGCCGCCGCCGCGATTGATTCGCTGTGCAGATCGCCCTTGTAGGTCAGACCCGGCTCGCGGAAGTGCACTTGGTCGTCGATCACGCCGGGCAGCACGTACATTCCTTCCGCGTCGATCGTCTCGCCGTCGAACTCGGGACGGGGATAGTCGCCCCGTCCGGTCCGCGCGATGCGTTCGTTCTCGACGACGATCCAGCCCCGGTAGCTCTCTCCCTCGTTGACGATCGTCCCGCCCCGGATCAGCAAGCCGCTCATCATGCGCGCGGTTTGATCGTGCGGAAACGCAGCTTCAGTACGCCGAAGAACGCCTCGCGGAAGATGCCGCCGCTCATTTTCGACGCGCCCTGCGTCCGCTCGGTGAAGATAATCGGCACTTCCTTGATCCGGAAGCCGAGCTTCCATGCCGTGTATTTCATCTCGACCTGAAAGCCGTAGCCCTTCATCTCGACGGCATCCATATCCATCGTGCGGAGCAGCTTCGCGCTGTAGCAGACGAATCCGGCCGTCGCGTCGCGGACCGGCATGCCCGTTACCGCGCGGACGTAGGCCGACGCGTAGTACGACATCAGAACCCGCTTCATCGGCCAGTTCACGACGTTCACGCCGGTCACGTAGCGCGAGCCGATCACCAGGTCGGCTCCCTCGGCGGCGGCCGCCGACAGCCGGATCAGGTCGTCCGGGTTGTGCGAGAAGTCGCAGTCCATCTCGAAGACATAGTCGTAGCCGTGCTCCAGCGCCCAGCGGAATCCGGTCAGGTAGGCGGTTCCGAGCCCCAGCTTGCCCTGACGCTCGATCAGGTGCAGCGATTCGGGATACGCTTTCTGCCGCTCCCTGACGATCTCCGCCGTGCCGTCGGGCGAACCGTCGTCGATAACCAGCAGGTCGAATTTTTCGGGAAGCGAGAAGACCTTGTCGATCATCGGACGGATGTTGTCCAGTTCGTTGTAGGTCGGGATGATAACCAGATTCCTCATAGCCAACAGATGTATTTTGAAACAAATGTACTAATTTTGGCGAAATCTGGTATGTGATCCGATTAAAAATATGCCGTTCGACCTTTCTCTCGTTCTCACTCCGAAGCAGGCTTCGGACGTGAAGCACTATCTTCCGCTGATCGCCCGCGACCTGGGGGTGGATTCGTCGCGCGTCTCGCTGGTGCGCGTCGTGCGGCGTTCGATCGACGCGCGGCGCCGTCCCGTCCGGGTCAATCTGGGCGTCGAGGTGTATGTCGACCGGGAGCGGGAGCCCGATCCGGTGCGGTTCGACTATCCGTTCGTCGGGGGACGGACGCCCGTGGTGGTGGTCGGGTCGGGTCCGGCGGGGCTGTTCGCCGCATTGCGGCTGATCGAGCGCGGGTTGCGGCCCGTCGTGCTCGAGCGCGGCAAGGACGTCTCGGCCCGTAAGCGCGACATCGCTCGGATCAATCGCAACGGCGAGGTCGATCCCGACAGCAACTACGCTTTCGGCGAGGGCGGGGCCGGGACTTATTCCGACGGCAAGCTGTATACCCGCTCCAAAAAGCGGGGCGACTACCGCAAGGCGCTCGAGGTGCTTCGCTTTCACGGCGCCGACGAGTCGATTCTCTACGACGCTCATCCGCATATCGGGACCGACCGCCTTCCCCGCATCATCGCGTCGATCCGCCGGACGATCGAGCAGGCCGGGGGCGAGTTCGTCTTCGGGGCCCGTGCGACCGGCCTGCGCGTCCGGGAGGACCGTGTCGAGGGCGTGCTGCTCGGCGATACGCTCGTCGAAGGGGCGGCCGTCGTGCTGGCTGCCGGCCATTCGGCCCGGGACATCTACGAGATGCTCGACCGCTGCGGCGTCGAGCTCGAGGCGAAGGCTTTCGCTATGGGCGTGCGCGTCGAGCATCCTCAGCGGCTGATCGACGCGGCGCAGTACCATATGCCGGAGCGAGGCGAGTATTTGCCCGCCGCGTCCTACTCGCTGGTGGAGCAGGTGGGGGGACGGGGCGTCTACTCGTTCTGCATGTGCCCGGGCGGGTTTATCGTGCCGGCCATGACCGGCGGCGGCGAATCGGTCGTCAACGGCATGTCGCCGTCGGGACGCAACTCGGTCTTCGCCAACTCGGGTATCGTGACCGAGGTGCGCCTGTCGGATTTCGAGCATCTGCGTTCCGAACACGGCCCTTTGGCCGGGCTGCGGTTCCAGCAGCAGCTCGAACGGCTGGCCTACGAGCAGGTCGGAGACCGTCAGGTCGCTCCGGCCCAGCGGCTGTCGGATTTCGTGGCCGGCCGTCGCAGCGGCTCGCTGCCCCGTTGCTCTTACGTGCCCGGCGTCGCGCCGACCCGGGTGGACCGCTGGCTTCCGGAGTTCATGTCCGCCGCGTTGCGCGGTGGCTTCGTCTCGTTCGGGCGCAAGATACGGGGGTTCGTGACCGATCAGGCGCTCGTCGTAGGCGTCGAGTCCCGTACGTCGTCGCCCGTGCGCATTCCGCGCGATCCGCTGACGCTGATGCACCCCCGCGTGCAGGGCTTGTTCCCCGCCGGCGAGGGCGCGGGCTACGCGGGCGGCATCGTCTCGGCGGCGATCGACGGCGAGCGCTGCGCCGACCGCGCGGCCGATTGGATAGCCGGGTAGGCTGCTTCCGGCCGATGCCGTCCGTCTCTTTGTTGTCGGCCGGTCCGTCGGAGACTGTGCGGTATTGTTACTAACAAGGAAAAATAATATGGGTCAATACAAATCAATATGCAATCCTAATAATAGAGCTTACAACACTTTTACGGAGTTGTGGCTTCACAATAGATAAACAAGAACTTAAAGATTGGTATTTCAATGAGTTTGAGATTGTGATGAAAGAAAAGAGATTACAACTTCCAATGATAGATATAGAAGGTGTAGAACAACATAGCGACAATATGTATTGTCGCAAATGTCATTGGTCTGTTGTAAAACTAATAATGAATTGACATAATAAAATGTTAGTAACAAGTGGCTTACTCTCCCTAAAAGTTGGGTTAGCCACCGAACATTATCGGCTTACGAAGGATTGTCCGTCGGAACCGGCTCGGACGGGGCCGGTTTTATTCCCGTTCGACGAAATAGTCGTAGACGATTCGTGAAATGCCGGCGATCGTCGTATCGTTCGTGCGGTCGTCCTCGAAGGAGTTTGCGACCGGCACGGCCATGTAGTACGTCGTGCCGTCGGGCAGCCGGACGAACGCCAGATCGTTGTCGGCCGCCGTCATGCCCTCGGCGCTTCGCAGCGAGCTGCCGGTCTTGTCGCCCGCGACGACGTCTCCGGGGAGCACGCTGCGGATTCGGCGGATCCCGGTCCGCGAGGCGATCATGGCTTCCTCGACGAGTTTTCTCCGTTCGGCCGGCAATAGGCCGGCCCGTATCGAGTCGCTCCAGCATCCGGACGGCCGCTTCGGCCGTCGTGCGGTTGAGATACTGGTTCTCGAACCGCTCGTGCATGGTTTGCTCCGTCGCTGCGATCGTAACGCCCCGGATACCCTGCCGCCGGACATAGCGATCGACGGCCTCGGGTCCTCCCGCTGCGGCCAGCAGAATGTCGCACGCATTGTTGTCGCTGACGATCAGTGCGTAGCGGATCAGGTCGCGGACCGCCAGAGTGCCTCCCTGCGGAATGGAATCCCTCAGCGGACTGTGCGTGTCCCGAGGCAGCCGGCTCTCCCCGAAGGAGAGGAGACTGTCCGGCGACAGGCCGGACCCGCCCGCGGGGTCCAGCACGGCCAGCGCCTGATAGAATTTGAAGACGCTCATCGTGGGCAGCTCGGCTTTCTCCTCGATACTGGCGATCATCCGGCCGTCGTTCAGTACGGCGACGGCTACCGTCGCCTGCCTGTCCCGGAGGAAAGTCCGGATGCTTTTTTCGAGCGCGCGGTCGCGGGCGGACATGTCTGCTGCGGCGAGCGACAAACAGCCCAGACAGACGATTCGCTTTATGGTGTGGGCTATCATATGATACGTATCTTTACGGTTCGGCTGCAACGCCCTTTTTCGGCCCGTGCGGCCGGAATGGCGATTGCGCGGGCCGGAAAGGGAAAGCTCGCGGCCCGGCGGGGTCGCGAGCTGTGACGGGCGATATGTCGTTTCTCCGGAATCATGCCGTACTTTTGGCGGGGACGATTCTCGAAGCGTTTTGAGCACAATAATAACAAAAGGAGTTCGGCATATCGCTCCTTCTGTCGTCCTTCGGCCGGCTTCCCGAAATGCGGGCGAGCCGGCCGGCGGTGGATATACGACCGGAAGAATGCGATGTTGTGTGTCCAGGGCGCGTTTACAGCGGATAGTCCTCGAATGCGTACAGGGCGGTCGACAGGTAGCGTTCGCCCGTGTCGGGCAGCAGCGCGACGATCAGCTTGCCGGCATTTTCGGGCTCTTCGGCAAGACGGGTCGCCGCGCAGACCGCCGCTCCCGACGAAATGCCGACGAGTAGCCCTTCGTCGCGCGCCAGCTCGCGGCCGGTGCGGATCGCGTCGTCTCCGGCTACGGTAACGATCCGGTCGACTACGCTGCGGTCGAACGTTTCGGGAACGAATCCCGCGCCGATGCCCTGAATCTTGTGGGGCCCCGCTTGGCCCCCCGACAGTACCGGCGACTCGGCCGGCTCGACGGCCACGATCCGTACGGACGGTTTCAGTTCCTTGAGCCGGGCGCCGACGCCGCTGACCGTGCCTCCCGTACCGACGCCGGCCACGAACAGGTCGATCCGTCCGTCCGTGTCGCGCCAGATTTCCTCGGCCGTCGTCCTTCTGTGCACGGCCGGATTGGCCGGATTGGCGAACTGCTGGAGAATGACCGCGCCCGGCGTACCGTCGCGCAGTTGCTCCGCCTTGGCGATAGCCCCTGTCATGCCTTCGGCTCCGGGCGTCAGCACGATGCGGGCTCCGAGGGCCGCGAGCAGGTTGCGCCGCTCGACGCTCATCGTGTCGGGCATCGTCAGCGTCACGCGGTATCCTTTGGACGCTCCGACAAGCGCCAGCCCGACCCCCGTATTGCCGCTCGTGGGCTCGATGATCTCGGCCCCGGGCTTCAGAATGCCCCTTCGCTCGGCGTCTTCGATCATCGCCAGCGCGATGCGGTCCTTGACGCTTCCTCCCGGGTTGAAATATTCCAACTTGGCGATCAACGTCGCCTTCAGGCCGTGCTCACGGCTGTAGTTCGACAGTTCCAGCAACGGCGTGCCGCCGATCAGATCCGTCAGATGCTTGGCTATTTTGCTCATATCGGTAGATTTTAAATCGTGTTTCGCAAAGATGCGGCCGAAACTTCCGCCCGCTTCGGGGATACCATCGCCCGTTCTGTCTTCCTTCCCATTCGTCTCTACCTTCCCGTCCGCCCGGCCCTTCCTTTTTGACAGCCGTCGCAGGCGCTTCCCGTTCGCTTCTTCGTGCGAGGCACTTTCGGGACCTGCGGATGCGATGCCCGTCCGGCCTGCGTCTATTTGTTCCGGTCCGAAAAGAGCCATTTGAGCATTTGCAGCAGGATCAGCACCGAGGCGGCGATCAGAATGAAACGTCCGTAGGCGTTTCCCTTGTCGAACACCATCAGCAGCGCCGAACCGATGAACAGCCCGACCAGTACGATCACGTAGGCTATCCGCCGGCTGATCGCCTTGATCGTCCGGACGAACAGCGCGTTGTCGTCGAGCCGGATGTCGTGCTTGATCTTGCCCTCTTTGAGTTTGTAGAGTATCTCGCTCGCGTCGTCCGGGAAGCTGCGGATAAAACCGACGTAGCTCGACAGCGTATCGTACAGCATGCCGGCGATTTTGCGCGGCGCGTATTTTTCCTTGACGATCTGCTTGGCATAAGGGAGAATGATCGGCGCGAGCGAAAGCTGCGGGTCGAGCGTCGCGGCGAATTTCTCGAGCGTAGCGAGCGCCTTGATCAGCATGAAGATGCCCGAGGGAATCTGCAGCTGGTATTTGACGATCACGTCGATGCACGCCTGCATCGCTCCGGCGAAGTTCACCGTCTCGATCGGCACTCCCGTGTACTGCATCATCATCTGGTGTATTTCGAATCGCAGCTCTTCCTCGCGCTCGAAGAATTTTTTGCCGCAGAGCGTGATCAGGGCCTTCGAGATCGTATCGCCGTTGCGGCGGGCGAAGCCGATAGCGAAATCCGACAGGAAGTTCAAGTCGCGCGGCGTCAGCGCGCCGACCATGCCGAAATCGATCATCGCGATTACGTTGCCCGGCATGATGAAGATGTTGCCGGCGTGCGGGTCGGCGTGGAAGAATCCGTGCCTCAGAATCATCGTCAGCAGCATGTCGGCTCCGTTGACGGCGATCCGGTGCGTGTCGAGCCCGGCCGCCCGCAGCGCGGGCGGATCGTCGGGAGCGATGCCCCGGATACGTTCCATTACGAGCAGTCTTTTCGTGCAGTATCGGCTGTATACCAACGGAATATGCACGGTCGGATCGTCCTTGAACATCGTCTGGAACCGGTAAATGTTCGAGGCTTCGAGCGTGTAGTCGAGCTCCTTGAGGATCGTTGCCGAAAACTCGTCGATCAGTCCGACGATATTCACGGCCGCCAGTTCGGGATAGCGCTTGGCGAAGCTGCGCGCCAGATGCTTGAGCAGGTAAATGTCGAGCTTGATCTTGTTCTCGATATACGGACGCCGGATCTTGACGATCACTTCGTCTCCCGAGCGGAGCCTTCCCTCGTAGACTTGTCCGATCGACGCGGCGGCCAGCGGCGTCGTATTGAACTCGGAGAATATTTCGTCGATCGGGGCGCCCAGCTCTTTCTCGATCAGCGAAAGCGCGTAGTCGTTGTCGAACGGCAACGCGCGCGATTGCAGTTTCTTGAGTTCGATGCGGAATTTCTCGGAGACCATGTCGGGCCGGTCGGCCAGTATTTGGCCGAACTTGACGAACGTGGGGCCCAGGTCCTCGATCGTCATCCGGATGCGCTCGGGCGTCGTGTGCACCGTCTTCTGCACTTTCCTTCTGCGGCGCCGCGAGAAACGGGTGTGGGAAAACAGCTCGCCGAGCGAGTGCTTGGTCAGAATGCCCAGAATCTGCAAGGCGCGGCGAAACTGGAGGATGGATATGTAGACGTTCACTATTTTCATGGCTTTCTCTCGTTCAGGGTTCGGTTCAGTTCCTCGAGCGTCCGGTTCAGCCGGTCGATCCGGTCGATCAGCTCTCCGTATTCGGCCGGGCGCTTTTCCCTGCCGGATTCCCGTTGGGAGGAACGTGCGAACGCCTGCCTCAGCAGCAGTTCGTCCCGGAGCGCCTCGACGGCGGCCAGAACGCCTTCGGCCAGCCGCTCGCCGTAGCGGGGATCGGCGCTCGTTTTACGGGCGATGACTTCCGAAACCTTGTCTACGAACGCTTCCCGTTCAGTCAGCCCGACCGTCAGGGCCAGTCGCAACAGCCTGTTGTAGATTTCCTTCATGACGGATGGAATATCGGTTGTGCAATAATACGTATTTTTCGTTGCTTTTCTTCGTTTTGCGCGGTTATTTGTCTCGAAGGCGTCGGGCCGTGCTCCGGAGCGGGTCGTCGGGAAGCGTTTCCTGCGCTCGGGATGTTTCGCCACGGAGGCTCGTGCGAAAGACGGGCGAATGTTCAAAAAGCGTGCTGTACGTTCGGTCGTGGGCCGCGATCCGTCCCGAACGTTTCGCGCGGAGCTTTCCGGACAGGGCCTCCGCTTTCCGACGCGCGTTCTTTCGCTTGGCAGGGGAATTCTGCCGGCGGATCGGATTTTGCCGGGGCATTCCCGGTTTTCTTTGTATCGATACGCGGAGACGGGACGTCGGTTCGTTCACAAAACAAAATCCCTCTTGCGCATGGCGCAAGAGGGATTTTCATCCTCGATTCGGTAATCGTCCGGCTCATCTACGACAGAGGAGTCACCGAGACGTACGATCTGTTCTTTTCCTTTTTCTTGAAGGTAACCACTCCGTCTACCAGAGCGTACAGCGTGTGGTCCTTGCCCATGCCAACGTTCTCGCCCGCATTGTGCACGGTACCTCTCTGGCGAACCAGAATATTGCCCGCTTTGGCAACCTGACCGCCGAAAAGTTTCACGCCGAGACGCTTGCTTTCGGATTCCCGACCGTTCTTGGAGCTACCTACCCCTTTTTTGTGTGCCATGGTAATTTGGTTTTAAACGTTAAGCCTTGATTTCGTCGATTTGAATCTGAGTCAAGCACTGCCGATGGCCGTTCTTGACCTGATAGCCTTTCCTTCTCTTCTTCTTGAAGACGATTACCTTGTCGTCCTTCAGGTGTTTGAGAATGGTTGCGCTGACTGCGGCCCCTTCCACTACAGGTGTGCCGACCTTGACCTGACCGTCGTTGTCCGTGAGCAGGATTTTGTCGAAGCTCAGCGAGGAACCTTCATCCCCCGCGAGACGGTGAACATAGAGCTTCCGACCCTTTTCAACCTTGAATTGTTGACCTGCGATTTCTACGATTGCGTACATTAATATTAATGTTGAATTAATTCGTTGTACAGATTGGACCGCAAAGATAGCAAGGTTTTTCCGAAAAAGCAAAGTCCGGCTCCCATTATTTCGCCGTTCCGTCGGGAATCGGGCCTGTTCGTCTTGTATTCTCGGGAGGTGCGGAGCCGGAAGCCGGTTTCGCAAGCGGCCCTTTCCCCTTACGGTCGAGACCTCCGGCGCAACGGACCGTGCCTTGTGCGTCGAATAAAAGAGCTGACCGGCGGATCGGTCGCGGTCGGAACACCCCGTTCGGGAGCCGCTGCCGGCCGTTCCGCATGCCGCCGCGCCGCGCAAAATTTGAGGAAGTCGGAATAAAAGCGTACATTAGACAAATTTTTCGAGGACGATTTCGGGAAAATATTATGTATATTGTCAATACTTCGTTCATGGTGGAGCCGTCGGTGCACGACCGCTGGCTGAAGTTCGTTACGGAAAAGTACATCCCCGCGCTCCGCGCACGCGGTTTCGGAAAGGTCGTTTTCACCCGGGTGCTGTCGGTCGATGCGGAGGATCATTTCACTTATTCGCTTCAGGTGAATGCGGACGATATGGAGGCTTACCGCCTCATAGTCGACGAGCTGTTCGCCGAGTACGCGGCGACGGCCGGGGCGCTGTTCGGACAACGGGTGCTGTGGTTCAATTCACTGATGAAACGGGTCGAGTATTAAAGCGATGGAAGCAAGAAAGATAATCGGTTCGGCCGTCCTGGCCGCATGGGCGCTGATCCTGTCGGCGGGAACGGCGGCGGGACAGTACAAGTCGAAGATCGACGTATTGAAAGGAGAGAAATGGTGGGGGGTGTTCGTGACCGGCGAACAGATGATGCCCCTCGAAAAACCGTTCCCGCAGACCGACCTGTCGACATGGGTCAAGAGTCAAGCGACCCCTTTCCTCGTTTCGAGCAGGGGACGCTATATATGGAGCCGCGAGCCGTTCAAGATCGAGTTCACGGGAAGCGGCTTTCTGATCGATTCGCCGGTCGAGCAGGTCGAGGCCGTGACGGGCGGCAAGACGCTTCGGGAGGCTTATCTGGTGTGTTGTCACCGCAATTTTCCGCCGAAGGAGGGTAACGGCGTTCCGGCCGAAGGATTCTTTACCGCTCCTCTGTACGATATGACCGGCGAGATTCCTTTCGGTGCTACGGCCGGACAGATTCGCGATTTCGCGGAAAGCCTGCTCGCGTCCGGTTATCCCTCCGGCACGCTGGTCGTACCGAGCGGCTGGCAGCAAACCATCGGCAGCTTTACGCCCAGTTGGAACGAGTACGGCGATTTCGCGGCGCTCGCTCGCGAGCTTCACGAGCGGGGATTCCGCGTGCTGCTGACCGTCACTCCGTTCGTCAGCGGCGACGGCCCGATATTCAGAGCCTATCGCAACAGCGGAGCTTTCGTCCGGATGTCGGACGGCAGGGCCGCTATCGCCGAATGGGCCGGCGGGTACAGCGCTTTCTACGATATTACCGACCCGCAGGTCTTCGACATGCTGCGCGACCGGCTGACCGCATTGCAGGACAGTTGCGGGGTCGACGGGTTCGTGTTCGACTGCGAGGCGGCGTTGCCCTATGCCCGGTTTTCGCGGGAAGGGACGGCCGAGTACCTGAAAAAGTGGAGCGAATTGGGGCTCGGGTTCGGTTACAGCCTCTACACGATCAGCCGGACGAGGGGAATGGCGCCCTATGTCAGCGATTTGCAGATGGACGCCCGCCTCGACTGGGCTTTTCTTCCGCAGGCCGTTTCCAATCTGATTTCGGCCAATCTGCTCGGTTTTCCTTACAGTACGGTCCGGGCCGATCCGGCGCAGCCGGCCGATTCGGCGGGTGTCGACCAGAAGCTGCTGCTACGCTACATGCAGTTGGCCTCTCTGCTTCCCGTTTCTGCGATCGGGATGGCTCCGTGGCGGATAACCGATCCTCAGATTGCCCGGCAGTGCCGCGACGCGCTGGAGATACGCGGAAAGCTCGGCGGGTATTACGCCGCTTTGGCGGCGGAGTCTTCGCGCACGGCCGAACCGTTGGTCCGTCACATGGAGTACGAGTTTCCCCGTAACGGGTTCACCGATTGCAACGACCAGTTCATGATCGGGTCGAAGTATCTGGTCGCGCCGCTGCTGGGCGAAAGCGACACGCGGACCGTGCGTTTCCCCCGGGGCGTCTGGATCGGGCCTCAAGGCGAGCGGTTCAAGGGACCGTTGGTGACGACGGTGACCTCCCGCGACGGCGAGCTGCTGATTTTCGAGTCGGCCAAGTAGACCGGGAACGGAATTTTTGCTCACACTATAAACGACTGCATTATGCTGAACAAGGAGCAGACCGATTTTCTGCTGGTGAACGCCTACAACGCGGCGGTGCGTGCGGGCGCCCGCATCATCGATATCTATACGGGCGACGCGGATTACGGCGTCGACCTGAAAAGCGATCATACGCCGATCACCATAGCCGACCGTGAGTCGCACGAGCTGATCAAGAACTATCTGAGTCAGACGCGCATTCCGCTGCTGAGCGAGGAGGGGCGCGACTTGCTGTACGAGGAACGCCGTAACTGGGATTTGTTCTGGATGGTCGATCCGTTGGACGGAACCAAGGAGTTTCTCAAGGGAAACGGCGAATTTACGGTCAATATCGCGCTGATGTGCGATAACGAACCCTACATAGGAATCATCTACGTCCCTTACATCCGGCGAATCTATTTCGCTCAGCGGGGCGTCGGATCCTATCTGAAGACGGACGTGCGGCCCGACTGCGAGGCATCGTTCGACCTTACGGGCCTGTGGTGCGACTCGGTGCGTCTGCCGCTGCGAGAGTGCGCCAACGAGCCGATACGCATCGCCGTCAGCCGTTCGCACAATACGGACGAGACGTTCGAGCACGTAGCGCGGATCAAGTCCGTGCATCCCGACGCCGAAGTCATCGAACAGGGGAGCTCGTACAAGTTCTGCCTGCTGGCGGAGGGGGCCGTCGAGGTCTACGTCCGCACGTCGAATACCTACGAGTGGGACACGGCGGCCGGCGAGGTGATTCTCTCCGAGGCCGGCGGCGTGGTCGAGCCTTTCGGCGGAGGAACCGGCATGCAGTACAACAAAACCTCGCTGCACAATCCCTATTTCGTCTGCCGAAGTAAATTTTTCCGCTGATCCGGCTAAAAAACGGATGCCGGCGGCTTTTCCTCCGGCAAACTTTCGTAACTTTGCGACGAAACCTTGATTACGATGATTATGAACAACAAGAAGAAAGTGGCTCTGGTCGCGCACGACAACATGAAGCGGGACCTGGCCGAGTGGGTCGATTGGAACTGGGAGGTTTTGCTGAAGCATCATCTGATTTGTACCGGAACGACCGGCAAGATGGTCGAGAAAACGCTGAGGGATCGTCGCGGCCGCGAGTTTCGGGAGGACGACGTGGACATTACGCTGCTCAAGTCGGGTCCGCTCGGAGGCGATCAGCAGCTCGGGGCGCTGATCGCCGAGGGACAGGTCGAGGCGCTGATCTTCTTTTGGGACCCGATGCAGGCGCAGCCGCACGACGTGGACGTCAAAGCGCTTCTACGGATCGCCACGCTGTATAACGTGCCCACGGCTATCGACCGTTCGTCGGCCGACTTTCTGATCTCGTCGCCCCTGTTCGGCAGCGATTACACGCCCGTAGTAAAGGATTACAAGAGTTACGTCGAGCGCACGCTGAACGGCTGAGTTCCGTAGCCGACACGATTCGCAGCGACAATCCCGGCTTCGGGCTTGTCGTTGTTTTATAAAGAAGGGACCTGTCTGCGTGTATGCGGACTTCGGGTTAGAGGTAGCCGTCTACCCTCGTTCGTAGGCGTATCGGGTGCGTCGCCGGACGGCGAATGGCGGGAGGGGCTGCGGATTATGCGGCCGGTCCGGGTAAATTTTTCTGCCGGCCGTTTGGAGCGCGGCATGCCCATGACAGTCTCATATGTCGGTTCGGGAACGGTTCGTCTTAAGACGGAGAGGCGGTCGTTGAACCGACAGAGCCGAAAAACGGGAACCATGAATACGAAAGCGGAAATACAGACCATGCTGGCGGCCTATACGGCCCGGTATCCGGACGAGCGCGCCGCGATGGAGCCGTTCGTCCGTTATGTCGCCTCGTTCGACGCGCCGGCGTTGTACGACCGGAAGAATTTCGTCGGTCACCTGACCGCCGGCGCGCTGATCGTCAGCCGGCAGACCGGATGCGTACTGCTGCTCAAGCATAAGCAGCTCGGCAAGTGGCTTCAGCCCGGCGGCCATGTGGAAGCCTCCGACGCTTCGGTGCTCGATGCCGCTTTCCGGGAGGCGCGCGAGGAGACGGGGATCGGTCGGGACCGGCTGGAGCTGCTCGCGCCGAGCGGCTCCTTGCTGCCGGTTCCGGCCGATGCGGACGGGCATTACATTCCGCCCTGCCCGAGCAAGGGCGAGGACGAACATTGGCATTTCGACATGCGCTTCGTTTTCCTGTTCGACGGCGATCCTCGGGTCGTGATCGACCGGGCCGAGTCGGACGGCTTCCGCTGGGTTACGCTCGACGAATTGGCCTCGATGCCCGATTTCCGGCGGGTCGCGCCGAAGATCCGGGCCGCCTTGTCCGAGCGGGAAATCGCCTTTTAGCCTCTTGCAGGCCCCGAGGGGGCCTGCCCGTTGAACGGACGATCGGGAACGGCCGGCCGGTCTGTCTCGTCGAGGAGGGGAATGTTCGGCCGATCCCGGTTTCCGTGTCTTTATTGTGCAGGTATGCCGGTGGTCGTTCCGGGGCATGCTCCTATCCCGAATCGATGGTCATCGAATGGAGCAAAGTTTTGAAAGAAGTTTCGCCGAATGGTCCGTCCGATTCGGAAGTTTCTGACCGCAGGTATTCGTTGCGGTCGCATGGCGCTTTATTTCTGTATCCGATTTGCGTCGTACCGTATCGGTCGTCGGATTTTGACGCAGTACGAGTTTTCCTGTCAAGGTAGGAGTCGGAATTGAACTTCGCGGCCGGCAGCCGCGAATCACGGTCGGCGAGCGTATGAGTTCTCTGTGAGAATGCCGGCGATTATTCGCCATCTTGATTCGTTTCCCGTGCTTGGGACGTCTTGTTTGCATCGTATCGGCAGGCAGGGAATCGGTTGCCGTTACGGCTAAGGATCGGTCTCTTGCACCGTTTGGCAGCGGCGGATCGTTGTCCGCAGGAGCGCCCGACAGAAGGAAACGGTCCGGACCGTTTCCGGAAAGACCGGACCGTGTCGCCGTTTGTCCCGCGAGTATCCCGTTTTTTAGGTGCCGGTCGGCTCGTCGCATGCGGCGGTCTGTTTGCCGGCGGGCGACCGTAGGATGCTGCTCTCCGGGTCGGACCGATGTAGCCTGATTGGATGCCTGATCGTACCGGATGTCGTGTCTTGCCCGTCTTCCGTCGTTTGGACCGTTCGTTTCGGCCCGGACGGATTCCTGAGAGGAAACCGGGAAAAAGGAGGAGAGAAGCCGTAGGCTGGCTTCTCTCCCGAATGTATCTGCAGCGACCGGGCGCGCTATTTCGCATAGCTGATCGAGCGCGTCTCGCGGATCACCGTGATCTTGACCTGACCGGGGTAAGTCATCTCGTCCTGAATCTTCTTGGCGATGTCGTGCGACAGGCTGTCGGCCTGCTGGTCGGAGATCTTCTCGCTGCCGACGATCACCCGCAGTTCGCGGCCGGCCTGAATGGCATAGGTTTTCATCACGCCGGGGTAGGAGAGGGCCATTTCCTCCATCTCCTTGAGGCGCTTGATGTACGATTCGACGACCTCGCGGCGGGCTCCCGGCCGAGCTCCCGAAATCGCGTCGCAAACCTGAACGATCGGCGAGATGAGGTTCGTCATTTCGATCTCGTCGTGGTGCGCTCCGATCGCGTTGGTTACTTCGGCCTTTTCCTTGAACTTTTCGGCCAGTTTCATGCCGATGATCGCGTGCGGCAGCTCCGGCTCGTCGTCGGGAACCTTGCCTATGTCGTGCAGCAGTCCGGCGCGCCGGGCCAGCTTGGCGTTCAGACCGAGCTCGGCGGCCATGATGCCGCACAGGTTGGCTACCTCGCGCGAGTGCTGGAGCAGGTTCTGTCCGTAGGAAGAGCGGTATTTCATTTTGCCGATGAGCCGGATCAGCTCGGGGTGCAGTCCGTGTATGCCCAGATCGATCGTCGTCCGCTTGCCGGCCTCGATGATCTCTTCCTCGATCTGCTTCTGCACCTTGGCTACGACCTCTTCGATACGCGCCGGGTGGATGCGTCCGTCGGTCACGAGCTGGTGCAGCGCGAGCCGGGCGATTTCGCGGCGAACGGGATCGAAGCCCGACAGGATGATCGCTTCGGGCGTGTCGTCGACGATGATCTCGATGCCGGTGGCTGCCTCCAGCGCCCGGATATTACGGCCTTCGCGGCCGATAATGCGGCCCTTCACCTCGTCGCTGTCGATATTGAAGACCGTGACCGAGTTTTCGATCGCCGCCTCGGTAGCCACGCGCTGAATCGTCTGCACGACGATTTTCTTGGCCTCTTTGCCGGCGGTCATCTTGGCCTCTTCCATGACTTCGTTGACGTAGGTCATCGCTTCGGTCTTGGCCTCGGCCTTCATGTTTTCGATCAGGATGTTCTTCGCTTCCTCGCTGCTCAGTCCGCCGATCTGCTCGAGCCGGACGTTCTGCTCTTTGATCTTGCGGTCGAGCTCCTCCTTGCGCCGCTCGACGCCCTGAAGCTGCGCGTCGAGGTGCTCGCGGGCCGCGTTGACCTCCTTGGTCTTCTTCGAGAGCTCCTCCTGCTGGGCGAGCAGGTTGCTTTCGATCTGCTTGGCGCGCTGCTCGCTCTGCGCTATTTTCTGGTTCCGCTCGTTGACCGCGCGGTCGTGCTCGCTCTTGAGCTGAATGAACTTTTCCTTGGCTTGGAGAATCCTCTCCTTCTTGATCATTTCTCCTTCGGCCTCCGCCTCCTTGATGATCTTCTCGCCCCGTTTCCTGACGACCTTCGAAGCGATCTTCGAGGCGGCATAGCCGGCGACGGCCGAGGTGACGAGCGTTATGATTACAATTGTTAGCACATCCATAGTTCGTTAAAGTTATTTGTTCGTATAAAAAGTCTGTCGTTAGCGTAAAAAAATACCCGCATGGGGTTCCTCTTCTCTTGTTTGACGAATCTCCGTTCCGTCATGTGTGGGGCTGCCGTAAATCGCAAACTTCCAACGTTCCTCCGGGGGGAGGAAACTTTCCCCGAAGGGAAAGGTAAGGCCTGTTTTTGAGCTACCGAGCTTGACCCCAATCGATCATAGTGTTGAGTTTCGCAAAGCTTAAAAGGAATCCATGCGGGTTTTGCTTCCTTGGCGTATGTAAAGAACCTCTCGCTCTGTTGTCCGTAAGAACGCGGAGCTACTCCTTTATGTCGTTCAGGTAACCGTCGATCCGTCGTTCGATTTCCTGCAGACGGACCGCTTGGTCGGTCATTTCCCCTTTCATTTCGAGATCGACCTTGTCTGCCGCCACCTGTAAGGCCGCCATGGCCAGATAATCCTCGGGCTCGGCCATGAACCTCGTTTTGTAGGCGGCGATCAGCGAGTTGATGTCCCGGGCGGCGCGGCGGTACTTTTCCTCCTCGGCCTGAGGAATCGTCATCGGGTATTCCTTGCCCGCCAGCCTGACCGATATTCTTCTTGTCGCTGCCATCTCGAAATATCTTCCCTTCCCTTGCCGGGAAGAGGTTTGATCTATTTGTTCATCAGGGCGATGCAGCCGTCAATTTCCCGCAAAAGCCTGTTGACGCGCAATCGTGCCGTCCGCCTGTCGGTGCGGCTCGTGAGAAAGCCTCCGGCGGTTTCCAGCGTTTTAATCCGTTTTTCCAGAAGACGGATGCGATTCTCGGCTTCCCGCTTTTGCCGCAGAAGCCTGTCTCGCTCGGTGGTCAGGCCGAGAGCTTCGCTCCTCAGCCTGCGGTTGTCGTCGAGGACTCGGTCTATTTTCTTCCCCAGCGATTCGACAAGCTTTGTACGGTCGTCCATATCTCTTTTGAACGGAATTAAAATTACCCATTCAAAAGTAATCTTTTTTATTGAAATACCAAAAACCTTGCCGCTATATTTCGTCGCAAATCGTGGCGTACAGGTCGTAATCGTCTGCCTGAGTTATTCTTACGGTGCACATGGTGCCCGGGGCGAGCTCCTGCGGCGTACGGATCAGTATTTCGGTATCGACCTCCGGCGAGTCGAATTGCGACCGCGCGACGAGCAGTCCGTCTTCCCGGCCGTCGACGATTACGCGCTCGGTCGTGCCGAGACGCTGCATGTTGAGTTCGCGGGAGATGCCGTTCTGGAGTTCCATGAGCCGCTCGACGCGCAGCCTTTTGGTCTTTTCGGGTACGTTGTCCGACAGGCGCTGCGCCGAATAGGTCCCCTCTTCTTCCGAGTAGGCGAAAACGCCCAGCCGCTCGAAACGGACCCGCCCGACGAACTCCATGAGCTCGGCGAAGTCGGCCTCGCTTTCGTCCGGATAGCCCGTGAGCAGCGTGGTCCTTAGCGCGATGCCGGGAATCTCGCTTCGTAGCTTGTCGATCAGCGCGTAGGTCTGCGCCCGGTCGATTCCCCGCCGCATGCTGCGGAGCTGGCTGTCGCTGATGTGCTGGAAAGGGATGTCGAGGTACTTGCATATCTTCGGCTCGTCGCGCATCGCGTCGATCGCGTCCTGCGGGAACGAAGCAGGGTAGGCATAGTGCAGCCGGATCCATTCGATGCCGTCGATGCGGCACAGCCGGCGCAGCAGCTCGCCGAGCTTCCGCTCGCCGTACAGGTCGAGCCCGTAATAGGTCGTGTCCTGCGCGATGACGATCAGCTCCCGGGTTCCTCCGGCCGCGAGCTTTTCCGCCTCGGCGACCAGAGCGTCCATCGGGACCGATACGTGCCGGCCCCGGATCAGCGGGATCGCGCAGTAGCCGCACCGGCGGTCGCAGCCTTCCGAGATTTTCAGATAGGCGTAATGCCGGGGAGTCGTCAGCATCCGCTCTCCCGCGAGATGTTCGCGCCATTGTCCGCCGACCGCGGCGACTACGTCGGCCATATCCCGCACGCCGAAGTAGTCGTCCACTTCCGGAATCTCCGGCCGCAGCTCTTCCTTGTAGCGTTCCGACAGGCATCCCATCACGAACAGGCGCTCGATTTCTCCCCGGTTCTTGGCCGCGACGAAGGAAAGGATCGTGTCGATCGACTCCTGCTTCGCGTCGCCGATGAATCCGCAGGTATTGACGACGACGATTTTCGCGTCGGTCGAATCCGAGTCGTACACGACTTCGAAGCGGTCGTGCCGCAGCTGGGCCATCAGGTGCTCCGAGTCGACCCTGTTTTTGGCGCATCCGAGCGTGACGACGTTGATCTTGCGTTTCATGGGTTGGTCTTTGTTCGCTGCAAAAATAGCTAAAAGTTTGCAAGGCGCCCGCGCGGGGCGAGCGGTACGGGCGGTTTTTCCGGGCGCGTGCCGACGCGTTTCGCTTTCCCGAGCCGTGCTTTCGGTCTTCGGGATTCTCCGGGTTTACCGTATTTTAGTGTGCATTTTTCGGATAATCAGGTTTGTAGACGGAAATGCCGTTCCGCGCGACGGCAGAGAGACCGCGAAAATTATTGTTTTTCGTACGACTATTTTTATTATTTTTGGCGTATGTAAGAAGCACGAAACTTACCCGAATATACCGTAATTAAAAAACAAAGCCATGTTGAGTGAAAAAATGGAGAAAGCGTTGAACGCTCAGATCAATGCGGAGTTTTGGTCCGCTTACCTCTATCTGTCGATGTCGATTCACTTTTCCGCCAAGGGAATGAAGGGCGTGGCCAACTGGTTCGCCGTTCAGTTCAAGGAGGAGCAGGATCATGCTCAGATTTTCGTCGATTACGTGCTCGCGCGCGGCGGCCGTGTGACGCTCGCCCCGATCGCCGAGGTTCCCTGCGAGTGGGAATCGCCGCTGGCCGCTTTCGAGGCGACGCTCGTCCATGAGAAGAAAGTGACCGCCATGATCGACGCGCTGTGCCGTCAGGCCGAGGCCGACAAGGATTTCGCTACGGCCAACAAGCTGGTCTGGTTCGTCGACGAGCAGGTCGAGGAGGAACAGAACGCTCAGGATATCATCGACTCGCTGAAAATGGTCGACGACAGCAAGATGGGCCTCTATATGATCGACAAGGAGCTGGCCGCCCGCGTATACACGGCTCCTTCTATCGCCGGCGCATAATCGTCCGGGCGAAACGGAAATCGGCGGATCGTCTTCACGGACGATCCGCTTTTTTTCGATGCGAGGTGCAGCAGCCGACTCCGTCCTGCGTATTATGATTGAAAGCGCGTTTCCGACATGAAGGTTTTTCTTTCCGATATAGACAGCCTCTACGACCGGTATTCCGGGCGGCTGTTCCATACGAGCCTGAGGATCGTCGGCGATCGGACGGAGGCCGAGCAGATCATGCACGACACGCTGCTCAAGTGGTTACGCCGAAGTCCTGCCGGGCCGGTGCCCGGTGCGACGCCCGATTCCGCTTCGGACGGCAGAATCGAGGCTTGGCTCGTCAAGGTCTGCGTCCGGGCCTCGATCGACGCGATCCGCAGACGCAGAACCCTGCGGAGGCTTTTCCCGGAAAGGAGCCTTGCGGAGCGCATACCCGACGAGGCGGAGACGGAGGCCGGTTGGAGCGGCCTGCTGGGCGACTCCCAGGGCGAGGCGACCGAGAAGGTCGAGCGCATACGCCGGGGGATGAGCCGGCTGCCTGCCGGTTACCGGGCGGTGCTCTCGCTGCTGCTGTTCGAGGGGTACGATTACGAGGAGGCGGCCGAAATCACGGGACTGAAAGCCTCGTCCGTGCGTTCCCAATATGTCCGGGCCAAAGCCCGGTTGCTGGAAATACTGAAAAAGGATGGATAATTTGCGCGAGTTTGTCAAGAAGAACCGGGCGGCATTCGACACGGAACCGCTCGACGAGGGGCATCGCGGGCGTTTCGCGGCGAAGCTCGCCCGCGGAACCGAACGAGGGGCTTCCGTATTGCTTCGGCGCTTTTGGGCGGCGGGTTGCGCCGCCGCGGTTGTGCTCGGACTGTTGTGGCTGCGCACGGGACATAGCCAGGGAGACCCGGTCCGGCGTGTGATCGCCGCGTACAAGCGCGATATGGATTCCCTGAACCGGGAGATTACGGCGTTCTGCCTGCGCACCGGAGCGGATACGTCCCAGATCAACCGTACGATTCGGATAATCGACTGCGAGGCGGTTCCGCTGTACGAGCAGTTGCCCGACGAGCTGGACGATGCCGAGAAAGTACGGATACTGAGACGCTATTTCGGACTGAAAGTCAATGCGGTCAAGCAGTTGAGGGCGCAGATCGCCGACGAGCAGTAGAGAACGAAAAACGATAAGACGATGAGAAACTGGTTTGTGGCATTCCTTGCGGCGCTATGGCTGCTGCCTTCCGGAGCGGCTCCGGTTACGAAAAAGATCGAGGTGTCCGGTTTCACGGGCGTCGTGGCCGGCGGCATCTACGACGTGACGCTGATCCGTGCCGACGTCTGCTCGGCCGAGGTGACCTGCGAGGCCGATATGGCCGACGATCTGCGGATCGTGGTGAAACAGGGGCGTCTCGTGCTGGAGATCGATCAGTCGGGCTGGTCTTCCGCCGAACGCAAGAAATTTTCCGACCTCCGCCCGAAGGCGGTCGTTCGACTTCCCGTGCTGAGCTATTTGGAGATCGGCGGCGCATGCCGCATGGAGACATCGGGCCGGTTCGATGCCGGAGAACGTTTCGACGGGCGTATCAGCGGCGCGGCTTCGTTGTCGGAGCTGTGTGTCGGAGGAGAGTCCGGGAATTGGGATATCAGCGGCGCGGCTTCGGTCCGGATCGACGGGAAGTTCGACGAATCGCTCTATGTGGTATCGGGGGCAGCCCGGGCTATCGTCTCGGAGACCGGCGTGAGCGTGCGGGCCGAGACGATCGGAGCCGCCTCGTTACGGTTAAACATATCCGATGCTTCTTATTCCTATGTCGGGGCGACGGGAGCTCCCTCCGTAACGGTTACCGGGCGGACGGGTAGTCTGACGATTGAGAGCAGCGGAGCCGGTCGCGTAAATACTGCCGCATTGAACGCCCGTCGGGCGCGGGTTGGTTGTACTGGCGCCTGCTCGGTCGATCTGAACGTGTCCGGCGAGCTCGACGTCAGCGTGACCGGCGCCTCGCGGGTAACCTATTCGGGCGATGCGAGGATCGTTTCGCAGTCCGTGAGCCGAGCAAGCTCGCTCAGGAAACGATAAGAAGCCTTGCGGCGACCGTTTCGAATATTCATCCCTAAAAAACGATACGATGAGAAAATGGCTTTTGCTCGCGGCGTTCGGCCTGCTTATGCAGCCCGCGTCCGCAACGACGGTGACGAAAAAGATCGACGTGCCGGAATTCACGGGAATCGTGGCCGGCAGCGTGTACGACGTGACGCTGATCCGTTCGGACGGTTGTTCGGTCGAGGTATCTTACGATACGCGGTTCGAGGATTGCGTCCGCGTGTTCGTTTCGGGCGGAAACCTGATGCTGGAGTTCGTGCAGCCGGACCGCGGTCGCAAAAACAGTTCGTTCGATATGAAGGACGTGAAGTTGTCGGCTGTCGTCCGGATGCCGGAGCTGACGTATCTGAGGCTTTCGGGCGCTTCGAAGCTGACGACCGGCGACGAGTTCGACGCCGGAGCGCGTTTCGACGGCGCGTTGAGCGGGGCGTCTTCCGCCCGCGGGCTGAGCGTGAGCGCCGGACGGGGCGAGCTGAAGCTGAGCGGCGCTTCGTCGGCCGATCTGAAGGCTCACTTCGACGAGGCTTTTTTGATGCAGTTGTCCGGGGCGTCCAACGCGTCGGTCGATGTGCGGAGCGATGACGTGCGGATGACGTGCAGCGGCGCGTCGAATGTCAAAGTCGGGGTGCGCGATGCCGGACATACGGGCGTCCGTTTGTCGGGGGCTTCGCAGGCGACGGTTTCGGGCGAAACGGTCGATCTGAATGTCGAATGCTCGGGGGCCGCGCGTTCGGACGCAACCGCGCTGACGGTGCAGCATGCGAGCGTTTCCTGCTCGGGTGCGGGCTCGGCCGACGTGGAGGTAACCGGCGAGCTGAGCGTCGTCGCGACCGGCGGGTCGAGCGTCGTTTACGGAGGCGATGCGGCGATCGTTTCGCAATCGGTCGGCCGGGGCGCCTCGCTCAGGAAGCGATAGGGAATTTGCATTCCGATCTTCACGATCTGTTTTGTCGCCGCCGCGATACGGGAAACGACATGCCCCGTATCGCGGCGGTTTTGAGCGGTGCTCGTCGAGGCGGGCCCGGGCTGCGGGGGAAAAGGCGCGGGCGAGTCGGCCGAGGGTAGTCGGGCCGTATGGCCGGGCTTCCGACGTACACGAGTTATTTCGGCCGCATGATCGCGCGGGATTTCTGCGCGATTCCGGCTGCGGACGGTATGTTCGGGATATGCGGCCCCGTGCGCGGACGTTTACGGCGGCGGAGCGGATTCAGGGTGGCGATAGGATTGTCGGACGACGGCGGGACTGGCTTCCGGAGAAAGTTTTTTCCCGCTCCGTACGGTTGCCGGTCGACCGACCGGCATGCCGCGCCTGCGGTCTGCCTCGGACCGGGACGGAAATATTCCCGGCCGAGTGTTCTGCGGAAGCGGGTAGCTACTTTCCGAACAAACTGTCGACGAACTCCTTGCGGTCGAAAGCCTGCAACTGGTCGATCCCTTCGCCCACGCCGATGAAACGGACGGGTATCTTGAACTGGTCGCTGATGCCGATCACGACGCCGCCCTTGGCCGTACCGTCGAGCTTCGTGATGGCGAGCGAGGTGACCTGCGTCGCTTGGGTGAACTGCTTGGCCTGCTCGAAAGCGTTCTGGCCCGTCGAACCGTCCAGCACGAGCATCACGTCGTGCGGAGCGCCGGGAATCACTTTGGCCATGACGTTGCGGATCTTGGTCAGCTCGTTCATCAGTCCGATCTTGTTGTGCAGCCGGCCGGCCGTGTCGATCAGCACGACGTCCGCGCCGTTCGCTACGGCGCTGCGCAGCGTGTCGAAAGCGACCGATGCGGGGTCGGAGCCCATGTCCTGCCGGATCATCGTCGCGCCGGCCCGCTCGGCCCAGACGGCCAGCTGGTCGATCGCAGCAGCCCGGAACGTGTCCGCCGCGCCGATGTAGACTTTTTGGCCCGCCTGCCGGAGCTTCGATGCGAGCTTGCCGATCGTCGTGGTCTTGCCGGCTCCGTTGACGCCTACCACCATCACGACGTAGGGCATCCCGTCCTTTTTTCCGTAGTCGAATCCCTGCTCGCCCTCGAGACGGTTCTCCTCGAGCAGGGCGGTGATTTCGCTGCGGAGAATGCCGTTCAGCTCGGCCGTATTCATGTACTTGTCCTCGGCCACGCGCTTTTCGATCCGTTCGATGATGCGCAGCGTCGTGTCGACGCCTACGTCGGAGGTGATCAACACCTCCTCCAGGTTGTCGAGCACTTCGTCGTCGACCTTCGATTTGCCTGCGACCGCGCGGGCCAGTTTCGAGAAAACGCCCTCCTTGGTCTTTTCGAGACCCTTGTTCAAGTCCTCCTTGTTTTCCTTTTTGGAGAAAAAGTTGAAAATTCCCATATCGCGTGTTGCTTTGTTTACTCGGTTTTCAGGATCTGTCGTCGGCGCCTTTCGGCTGTACGGGGCGGCAACGTCGGACTGCGCTTGGCAAGCTGTTGTCCGGCGCCTTGTTGCTCGTCCGGCGCTCTCGGCATCCGCTGTCGTGGCTCGGAACGGTTTTCTGCCTTGGGGCTTGGTTCGGTCGGAGCTCTGCGCTTTCCCGTACTCTGCATCTCCCCGAACTCGCGCGACTCGGGGTGGCGTATCTGCTTCCCCCCTACGAAGCGTCTTTTCGTTCCGGAGATACCGCACCGTCAAAAATACAAAAAGCTTCTTAAAACTTAAGAAGCTTTTTGTAATAAGACGGCGATTCGGCTATTTCTTGGCCGCGAAGAAATCCTTTACCTGCTCGTTGGGAACGACCTCGGTCTTGAAGGCGTATGCGCCGGTCTTGTCGGATTTCACCATCTTAATACACTTCGTGAATGCTTTACCGGTTCCGGTTTTCAGCGTTGCGACTACTTTCTTTGCCATGGTTCAAGCCTATTTAATTTCTCGGTGAATGGTTACCCGCTTGAGAATCGGATTGTACTTCTTGCGCTCCATTCTGTCGGGCGTGTTTTTCTTGTTCTTGGTCGTGATGTACCGCGACATGCCGGGCAGACCGCTTTCCTTCTGTTCCGTGCATTCGAGAATCACCTGGACCCGATTGCCTTTCTTTGCCATTTCGGTTTCTGTTTAGGGATTAATACAGCGATTTGGGAGCGGCGGCCTCTTTGAGAGCTGCTGCCAAACCTTTCTTGTTGATGGTTTTCATGCCGTGGGCAGTCACCTTGAGCGTGATCCAGCGGCCTTCCTCCTCGTTCCAGAAGCGTTTCGTCTTCAGGTTCGGATTGAAACGCCTCTTGGACTTCTTGTTCGAGTGCGACACGTTGTTGCCCACCTGTGCCGTCTTACCCGTGATTTCACAAATTTTCATAAGACAAGTTTCTTTTAAACATTGTACTCCAAAAGGAACGGCAAATTTAGCGATTATTCTCCGAATAAAAAAATCCTCAGGCAAAAAGTCGTCTGCTGCCGGTGTGTCGGAAAGAACGCTGAAAAACCGGCCGTCTTATCGGCCGAAAAAGTGGGACGTTGTAGGGTTGCTTGTCGGCTATGTCGCGGAAAATGCTTATTTTCGTCTGACCGAACCTAAACCGAACCGATAAATGAAGCGATTTGTTTTATCCTTGCTGGCGGCCGTACTGACGATTCCGGTCGTCCGGGCGGAAGTCCGACCGCGCGGGCCGTTCGAGGACGGCAGGTTGCCGCTGGTCCCTTATCCGGCCGAGGTATGTCTCGGCGAACGCGATTTCGATCTCGGCGAGCGACTGACCGTCCGGATATGCTCCGGCGACGAAGAAGACTTTTTCGCCGCCTCGACGCTGACCGATGAGCTGATCGGCGTTCGGACGGATGTGAAAGAGTCGCGCTCGGGCATCGAGCGCTCCGTGACGCTGACACGGCCGGGCCTGTGCCGTGCGGCCGACGAGATGTCCGATTTGTACGACGCGGTGGTGCGCGACGACGACCGGGGATATGCGGTCAACACGGCGCTGTACGACCTGGTTATGCCCTATGCCAGCCGCCTCGGCTCGCTCAGGGATATGACCAAGGAACTCAAACTGTTTCATCGGGACCTGTGGCATGCGGAGAACCGTCCGATCCACTGGGACGTCGTAGCGGTCCGCTACGACCGCATGTTGCTGGAATGGGAAACGCAGTACGACCGGATCCAGCTCGATTTGCAGCAGCAGGCGCGTACCGGCATGCACCTGCCTCGGGAGCAGGTGGGCTTCCGATTCGATCGGCCGAAGCCGTAAACGGACGGATGTTCGGTCCGGACAGCGCAGGCGGGTAAGTCTGCGCTGTCCGGGTTTCGGGGTGAGCCGTCGGGCAGAAGCGGTACGGGAGAGAGCTTGAAGAAGCTGCGCACCCCTGCCGCGTTACTTCCCATGCGCGTGACCTATGCCGGATGGTACGGCCGTTGCGCTGTACCTTGGCTGCCCGCGCTTTCAGTACCGGATCGTACCGAGTCCGTGATCGGGCGCTCCGCACAGGCGAAGGCGGAGCAGGTTGATCGCGTGCGACGAGGCACGCTCGATGTTCTGGCTGCGCAGCGATCCGAACGTCATCCGGAGCGAGAAGGTGCCCTCGGGGCCCGATACGGCCATCCAGACCGTGCCGACCGGCTTGTCGGGCGTGCCGCCCGAAGGCCCTGCGACGCCGGTCGTGGCGATGCCGTACACGGAGCCTGTCGCCCGGCGGACGCCCTCGGCCATTTGCTCGGCGACGGGACGGCTGACGGCTCCGAAGCGCTCCAGATCGCCCCCGTTTACGCCGAGCAACGAGCGCTTCACGTCGTTCGAGTATGCTACCACGCCGCCCCGGAAGTAGTCCGAGGCGCCGGGCAGGGCCGTGAAGCGGCGGGCGATGTTGCCGCCCGTGCACGACTCGGCCGTTGCGACGGTCGCCCCGCGAGCGCGGAGCAGGTCCCCCGTTATGCTCTCGAGCGAGACGTCCCCGTATCCGACGATGCTGTAGGGGATGATTCGCTCCAACTGTTCGAATTGCCTGCCGATTTCCCGCTCGGCCTCTTCCCGGTCGATCTCGTAGGCCGACAGGCGCAGGCGGATGCACAGCGCGCTGGGCAGGTAGGCCAGATGCAGGTAGCCGGGCAGCGCGCTTTCCCAGCCGGCGATCGTCTCGGCCAGTATCGACTCGGCCATGCCGAACGTAATGGCCGTCCGGTGCACGATGGCCCGGAAGCGGAAATGCTCGCAAAGGCGCGGCAGCACCTGCTCGTCGACGAGCGCTTTCATCTCGAACGGGACGCCGGGCAGCGAGACGAGCACGCGGCCGTCGCGCTCGAACCACATGCCGGGAGCCGTTCCGCAGCGGTTCGGCAGCACGACGCAGCCTTCGGGCACGAGCGCTTGAGCCTGATTCAGCTCGTTGAAATCGATATGCCGCAGCTCGGTCATCCTGCGTACCTGCTCGTAGACGGCTTCGTCGCGCACGAGCGCCATGCCGAACATGCGTGCGAGCGTATGTTTCGTGATGTCGTCTTTCGTCGGGCCGAGGCCGCCGGTGCAGATCACGACGTCGGAGCGCTTCAGCGCCTCGCCGACGGCCTGCTCTATGTGCCGGGCCGTATCGGAGACCGACGTGATCCGGTGGATTCGTATGCCCGCCGCGTTGAGCTTCTCGCCCAGCCAGGCCGAGTTCGTGTCGACGATCTGTCCGATCAGGATTTCGTCGCCTATGGTGATGATTTCTGCCTGCATAAGTGCCTGATGATTATGTTACGGAAACGGCGCGCATTCGAGCAGAGCTTTGTGCGGGTGTCCGGTCGCGTGCCTTCCGTGTCGTATGCTGCGGCAAAGGTACGCTCTTGTTTCGGAATAGCCAAGCTCTCGCGGGCCGCTTCCGCCTTTTGTCCCCTGAAGAGCGGCAGGGATGCCGGCGCGTCGTGCCCTGCGTACCTCGTCGAGGCTCTTTTGAAAAAAACGAGCCCGGCGGCGTGTTCCGGGAATCAAAGTTGTATTACTTTTGCCGCCGGAAAAATAAGGGGACCGTATGAAAAAGAGTCTTGTCGCGCTGGCTTTCGGAACGCTCGCGCTCGGCATAGCCGAGTTCGTCATGATGGCGATTTTGCCTTATGTCGCCGGAGACTTGCATGTGAGCATAGCGACTGCCGGGCATCTGATTTCCGCCTATGCGCTCGGCGTGTGCGTCGGGGCCCCGGCGCTGATTTTCGCGCGTCGGCTTCCGCTCAAGCGGATTTTGCTGATATTGGTATGCCTGATGATCGCGGGCAATCTGTGCGCTGCGGTTGCGCCCGGCTACGGCGTGCTGATGTTGGCGCGCTTCGTTTCGGGACTGCCTCACGGAGCCTATTTCGGCGTGGGCTCGATCGTTGCCGAGAAGCTGGCCGACAAGGGAAAAGGCGCCGAGGCCGTGTCGATCATGATCGCGGGCATGACGGTCGCCAACCTGTTCGGCGTGCCGCTCGGCACGACGCTCAGCGAGGCGCTGTCCTGGCGGGCTACTTTCCTGCTGGTGGGCTGTTGGGGGTTGGTCGTGCTGCTGTTCGTCTGGCGTTGGGTGCCGCAGGTCGGCGGTTTGCCCGATACCGGCTTCAAGGGGCAATTCCGTTTCTTTCGCAAAAAGGCGCCCTGGCTGTTACTCGGAGCGACGCTGTTGGGCAACGGAGGCGTATTCTGCTGGTACAGCTATATCAATCCGCTGCTGACTCGCGTTGCGGGTTTCCCGGCGGCCGGCGTTTCGGCGCTGATGGTGCTGGCCGGATTCGGCATGTTCGCAGGCAACTTGGCCGGCGGCCGCCTGTCGGACCGCTATACGCCGGGGCGGGTGGCCGCTTGGGCGCAGGGGACTATTTGCGTTGCCCTGCTGCTGACCTTTTTCTGCGCTCGGGTTACATGGCTTGCCGTCGCGCTGATGTGCGTCTGCACGACCGGGCTGTTCGCGGTGTCGAGTCCTCAGCAGCTCCTGCTGCTGCGCCATTCCGAGGGCGGCGAGCTGCTCGGGGCGGCCAGCGTCCAAGTGGCGTTCAACCTGGGCAATGCGATCGGAGCCTATTGCGGCGGCTTGCCGCTGGAAGCCGGTCTGGGATACGAGTATCCGGCTTTGATCGGCGCTCCGTTCGCGCTGGCCGGCTTCGTGTTGCTTACGGTCTTCTATCGTCGGTACGAGCCTTCGGGCCGCCGGCCGCTACGGCATGCGTAATCCTCTCCGTATGGTTGCGGAACGATTTGTCGCCCCGCCTTCCGAAACGGCGGGGCGGATCGGAAAGCGGGAAAGGCGTTCGACGGCTTGTCCGGACGCGGTCTGTTCTTACTCGCCGGCGTTGTCGGCCCGTTGCTCTCCGACCGACCGTTTGTCGGCTTCGAGGCGGAGCCGCTTGCAGATGCGTTTGACGAAAGCCGGGCCGTTGTAGATGAAGCCGGTATAGACCTGTATCAGATCGGCGCCTGCGTCGAGCATGGCTACCGCGTCGTCCTCGGTCATGATGCCGCCGACGCCGATGATCGGGAAACGGCCTTCGGTCTTTTCGTGAATGTAGCGAACCGTTTCGAGCGAGCGCCGGGTCAGGGGAGCTCCGCTCACTCCTCCGTTGCCGATGTCGGCCAGCGTGCGGGAATCGGTCGCCAATCCTTCGCGGCTGGTAGTGGTGTTGGTCGCTACGATGCCGTCGATTCCGCCCTCTTGCATCAGGGCGATCACGTCGTCGAGCTGGGCGGTCGTCAGGTCGGGGGAGATCTTGAGCAGGATCGGACGGTACTGGTTCTGTCCGCGCCGGAAGTCGAGCAGCCCGCGCAGGATTTCCTTCAGCGTCTCCTTGTCTTGCAGATGGGTCAGGTTGCGGACGTTGGGACAGCTGACGTTGATGACGAAATAGTCGACGTACTGGTAGAGCGACCGGAACAGCTTCAGATAGTCGGCCGGGGCCGATTCGTTCGGAGTCGCCGTGTTCTTGCCCAGGCTTGCGCCGATTACCTGACGGCGCTTGCGGTGGCGGAGATTGCGCACGGCATTCTCCATGCCCCGGTTGTTGAAGCCCATCCGGTTGATCAGCGCCTCGTCGAGCGGCAGGCGGAAAAGCCGCGGCCGCGGATTGCCCGGCTGTCCCTTGGGCGTGACGGTCCCCACTTCGGTAAAACCGAAGCCCAGCGACAGCAGCTCGTCGTATACCTCGGCGTCCTTGTCGAATCCGGCGGCGATGCCGACCGGGTTCGGGAATTTGATGCCGAACACCTCGCGCTCGAGCGACGGATGCCGGACCGTAAAACAGGTCCGGAGCAGTTGCCGCGCTCCCGGAACGTAATGCACGACCCGCAGCATCACCACGACGATACGGTGTATCAGCTCGGGCGAAAGCTCGAACAGCAGCGGACGTATGACTTTTTTATACATGGGGCGGCTGTGAAATAAGTTTGCGCAAAGGTATGAATTATTTCCCAATAAAGCGTTTCCCGTCTTGGCGCCGGTTCCTCGCGTAAGATTTCTGCGGGCCGCGAGCTGCCGGCGGACCTTAAGGGAGTTTCAGCGGTCCTGCCTGCGGCGGAAAAGGCCGTTGCGGCGCGGCGGAGTCCGTCAGAAGAATTCGTTTCGGTAGCGGTAATTGTTACGCATCGTCTCGAACAGTTCGGGGTGCGCCCTGAGCCGGGAAGTTTCGGCCTCGATGTCGAAGTAGCGGGGCATCGCGCTGCTCATCCGCTCCCATCCGATCGACGGGTCGGGCTTGCCGGGCGTTACCTGCGGCGGGTACCAGTCGTCGAGCGGCATCGAGTAGTGTCTGCTGACGGCGCGGACCGCAGCGGCCGTTCCGGCGGCTTTGCCCTGAACGGTATAGCCGGCGATGTGGGGCGTGGCCAGCGAGGCCAGTCCGAGCAGGTCGCGGCTGATGTGCGGTTCGTCGTTCCATGTGTCGATCACGGCGTGCGACAGCCGGCCCGAGCGGCGGGCCTCGATCAGGTCCTCGTCGACGACGATCCCGCCCCGCGAGGTGTTGACGAACACGGCGCCGGGCTTCATCGATGCGAAAAAGCTCGCGTCGGCCATGGCTTTCGTCGGGTAGTCGCCGTTGACGCTCAGCGGCACGTGGCATGTGACGATGTCGCATTGGGGCAGCATTTCGTTCAGTTCCGTGTAGTCGCCTGCCGGGTCCTGCTTCGCTTTGGGCGGGTCGCAGCGCAGCACCCGGAATCCGAAGTGCTCGCCGTATTGGGCGATGAGCGATCCGACGCTTCCGACCCCTACGACGCCGAGCGTCCTGCCGGCGGGAGTCCAGCCGTCGCGCCGGGCCAGCGCTGCGAGCGCGGCCATCACGTATTGCAGTACGCCCCGGGCGTTGCATCCCGCCGCCGTCCGGATTTCGATCCGGTGTTCGCGGCAGTACGGAGAGTCGATGTGGTCGTGCCCGATCGTGGCCGTGGCGATCAGCCTGACCGGGGTCCCGTCGAGCAGGCGTCCGTCGCAGCGGGTGCGGGTGCGGATAATCAGCGCGTCGGCGCGCAAGGCGTCGGCGTGCGAGATTTCGCTTCCCTTGAGGTACTCCATGTCGGCATAGGGTTCCAGTACGCCTTTCAGGAACGGAATGTCGCAGTCGGCAATGATATGGGGTTTGTCGGTCATCTCCTGAGCGCTCTGCATTTATCGTGCCCGCAAAGGTAGCAATAACTTCCGAAACTTGTTTGCCCCGGGAGCGTTTCTGCGGGCTCGCGCTCCTTAGGCGTTCCGGATGGGCGGCGCATGGGAAGATGGCCGGAAGATCGAGGCCGGTTTCGGAGTGCGCGGTGATCGGGCCTGCGGCGTGCTCCCGCTACGGAATATCCGGATTGAAGAACACCGTTTCGTTCGCCGGATTTGCAGTGAAAAACCCCGCCGCGAAAGCTCGCGGCGGGGTCACCCAACTTAATGTAATGATTATGAAAAAAATTCCCCGACCCCGTTATCGCAACGCTATCGGAAATCTGTCTATAGAACGGAACGGAGCGCCGTCGTATTGTACGCTCCGGAAACGAATCGGCGGCGCGGCCGCGTTCCGGCTGAGGATCGGGCCGGGGAATCGGGAGTAGGACGGATCGTTTATCTTTGCTAACTTTGCCTTGCCGGCGGCCCGGCGCGAAACGACGGGTTTCGGGCCGCTGCCGGATCAGAAGCGACGATTATGGAAGAGAAAAAAACGGCCCGTATCCCGGACGGTTTCGATCCGAACGGTCCGGGCATAGCCAACGGCAACTATTTCGGATTGCCCTTTGCGCCGGAGGAATCCTCTCTGGTGCTGATTCCCGTGCCGTGGGACGTCACCGTGTCCTACCGCGAAGGGACGGCGCTCGGTCCCGGGGCGATACTGGACGCGTCCTTGCAGGTCGACTTGTACGACGTGCATTGTCCGGGTGTATGGAAACGGGGGATTGGCACGGCCGAACTGGACGATACATGGCCGCTGCGCAGCCGGATGCTGCGCGAAGAGGCGCGTCGCGTGATCGAGCATTGGGAGACGGGCGGATCGCCCGACAGCGAATCGCTGCGCCGGCGGCTGAGGCGCGTCAACGAAGGGGCGGAGAGGCTCGAGGCCGAAGTGTACGCCGAGGCCAGCCGCTGGCTGGATGCCGGCAAGACGGTGGGCGTGGTCGGCGGGGAGCACAGCGTGCCGCTCGGGCTGATCCGGGCCGTCGCCGAGAGGCATCCGGGGCTCGGCATTCTGCACGTCGACGCGCATGCCGACCTGAGGGAAGCCTACGAGGGCTTCGTGCGCTCGCACGCCTCGATTATGTTCAACGCGCTGCGCGAGGCTCCGTCTCTTGCGTCGCTCGTGCAGGTCGGCGTCCGGGACTTCTGCGACGAGGAGGCCCGTCTGGCGGCGGACGATCCGCGCGTGACGATGTTCGACGGACCGGGGCTGTCGGCCTCGAAGTTCGCCGGCGAAAGCTGGCATTCCCTCTGCGAACGGATCGTCGCCCGGTTGCCGCAGCAAGTGTACGTGAGCTTCGACATCGACGGCCTGACCCCGCAGTATTGCCCCCATACGGGAACGCCCGTGCCCGGAGGGCTGACTTTCGACGAGGCGGTCTATCTGTTGTCGCGCGTCGCGGCGTCCGGGCGCCGGATCGTCGGGTTCGACTTGTGCGAAGTGGCTCCGGCTCCTTCCGGAGATGACGAGTGGGACGCCAACGTGGGAGCGAGAATGCTGTACAAGCTCTGCCTGTTCGCGCTGTCGTCGGAGTGACGGGCGTCTTATGGTAGGGCGGTGCGGTCGGCCGGATGCGGAGCGTTGAGGTCCGGATCGTTCGGGGGCGGGCGGCATTCGTACGATAACAGTATCTGTGGAACGCCTTTTGCGTGGCGGAAGGCCTGAGCGCCGGCTCGCATGGTGCGAGAACCGGAATATACCGGAGCGATGACCAGAGCATTCGATTTCAGGCATAAGCGCAATTTCTACAACCGCCTTGCCCGGCTACGGAAATTTGTCCGCAGCCCGTGGGCCGGAGGCGTGGTGCTGATCTTGTTTACGGTGCTGGCGCTCGTGCTGGCCAATCTTCCGTGGACCGCGTCCGCTTATCACCATCTGCTCGAAGCCCGTCTGCGGATCGGTTTCGACGGTTTCTCCCTCGACGAGCCGCTCGAGGCGTGGGTCAACGACGGGCTGATGGCCGTTTTCTTCTTTTACGTCGGGCTGGAGATCAAACGGGAAGTGATCGCCGGCCGTCTGTCGGGCCTCCGGCAGGCCGCGCTTCCTTTGGCCGCTGCGCTGGGCGGTATGGTCTTTCCCGCGCTGATCTACTTCGCGATCAATCCGTCGGGGCCGTATGCCGTGGGATGGGGCGTGCCGACGGCGACGGACATCGCCTTCGCGCTCGGCGTGCTGTCGCTGTTCGGTCCCCGCGTGCCCGTTTCGCTGAAAGTGTTCCTGACGGCGCTGGCCGTCGTCGACGATCTGGGGGCGATCGTGCTGATCGCCGTTTTCTATTCGACGGGGATCGATTACGGCCTGCTGGCGGCGGCCGGAGGGGTATTCGCCCTGCTGCTCGTGCTGAACCGGCTGAATGTCTACCGGATGTGCCTGTACCTGATTCCGAGTATCCTGCTGTGGGTGCTTTTCCTTCATTCGGGCGTCCATGCGACGATTGCGGGCGTGCTGATCGCGATGACGATTCCTGCGACGCCTCGCTATTCCAAGCGCTATTTCGGCTACAAGAGCCGTCATTGCATGGACGACTTCCGCCGGCACGACCGGGAGGGGGCCGAGGTGTTGTCCAACCGCGCGCAGATGGAGGACCTGGAGCGGCTGAGCCGGGTGGCCCTCCAGTCGATCAGTCCGTCTCAGCGGCTGGAGCACGGGCTGCATCATACGGTCGCGTTTTTCATCATGCCGGTCTTTGCGCTGGCGAATGCCGGCGTGACGGTAGACGGGCTGGGCGATTTGCGGGTGCTGGCTTCCGGACAGGGACTGGGCGTTTTTCTGGGCCTGGTGCTCGGCAAGCCGCTGGGCATTTTCCTGTTGAGCCGTCTGTGCGTGCGGCTCGGATGGGGAGCGCTGCCCGAAGGGGCTACGTGGCGCGGCCTGCTGGCCGTCTCGTGTCTGGGCGGAATCGGGTTCACGATGTCGATTTTCATCAATACGCTGGCTTTCGGCGATCCGGTCTACGTGGCGTCGGGAAAGATCGCCGTGCTGGCGGCGTCGTTCTCCGCGATCGGAGTCAGCTTGTTGGGCATGAGGTTTCTGATGAGGGGAAAAGCTTTGGAGACGGAGTAAAATAATTCGATGTTTTTTTTCGAATATGCAGTATTATTCACTTAATTTGCTTATGTTTGCATTCCCGCCGCGAAGTCGGAAGGCGCGCGGGTACGCGGAAGCGAGAAACAATTCAATTCAAATAATGATTGGTTAAGAAAATGAAAAAGTTACTTATTTTAGGCGGCGCGGCAGCTCTCGTGTTCAGCTCGTGCGGCACCAAGGGAGGAAATCTCAAGAACGTAACCGACACGCTGGCCTATACGATGGGCATGGAGCTCGGCGAGTACGTCAAGAACATGGACAGCGTCATGGAGATGAAGTTCGATCTGGCTACCGTCGTCGCTGCGATGAAAGACGTAGCCAAGGGCGACACTTCGGTGATGACCCGTCAGCAGGCCATGGACTTCATTCAGGAGTATTACATGGTGCGCAAGCCGCGTATCGACAGCGCGGCCAACGCGGACTTCCTGGCTCAGGTCGAGAAGGATAACAAGAATGTGAAGAAAACCGAGTCCGGTCTGCTGTACGAGATCGTACGCGAGGGCGAGGGTGCGAAGCCCGATTCGGCCGACAATGTATTCGTGGCCTACAAGTTGTCCGACCGCAAGGGCAATGTCATCGAGGATCGTGCCGCCGAAGGCGACACGACCAAGCTGAATATGGCCCGCGTGATTCCCGGATGGGCCGAGGGCCTGAAGATGATCGGCAAAGGCGGCAAGATCAAGTTGTGGGTGCCTTCCAATCTGGGATACGGCAGCCGTCCGATGGGCCGTCGCATTCCGGCCAATTCGGTTCTCGTTTTCGACGTGGACTTGCTTGACATTCAGCCGGTAGAGGCTAAGAAATAGTCCGGCAGGCGGAAAACGACTGTCGGAAGGCTTTCCTCCGGAATAGCCTATCGAAAACTGCAACAGATCGAGAAATCGATCTGTTGCTTTTTTGTGCGGTTTGGGGGATCGCCCGTCCGGCGACGATTCCGTCCGTCGGCAGCGATGCTCGCAAAGAGAACGATGAAAAGTCTCCGGATTCGGTCCTGTCTTTTCCCTTCCTGACGACTGTCAGGCGCATATAGTGAAAGCTCCGTCCGCAGGAAACGTTGACCTTGCCGTTCTCCCGTACCCTTGTCTTTTCCGTTGAGCTTTCGTTCGGCGGTTTTCTGTGCGTTGCAGTTTGTTTTTTGTTCGATTGCGATCGCTTCCCCTGCTGCCGGTTAAGTTTCTGCAATGCGTTTCTCGCTTGTCGTTTCCCGTTGCCGAGTTGCGAAACGGGCTGCCGGAATCGTTCCGACAGCCCTTACTCGGATTCGATTTATATGTTCGTTAAATCGTTGGTTTACAACTGCAAAAATATAAAAACGACGATAAAAAACAAAAAATCGGCGTATCTATAGGTTTTTTAGGCTCATGAGGAAATCTTCCTCCGCTTCATACGGAGCTTTGATCGCGTCACTTGTAAAAACGAAGGAATAAATAGGATACCCGTATGCCTTTTGCAGTCATACCGGACTGTATTCCAACGTGTTTATCCGCCGCAATAGGCGGACGAGAAGACGACAACGTTAAAATGACGCCGAATGAAAAAATGTCTGTTATTATGGCTCGCGTTCGTGCTTGCCGCGAGCAACGTGCAAGCTCAGAAAGCGGTGGACTCGATGCGGGTTTTCTACCGTCGGGGCTTTCATGACGTCGATCCGTCGTTCCGGGATAACCGCGCGCGGCTGGATCGTTTCCTGAATTCGGTCGACAGGGCGCTGAAAGAGAACCGCGTCGGAAAGATCGTTATCCGCTCGTATGCCTCCCCCGACGGGACGGCGAAAGCCAACGAGCGGCTGTCGGAGCGCCGGGCGGAGGAGCTCAAAGCCTACCTTGTCCGCGAGGGAAACGTTCCTGCTGCGCTGGTCGAGCACCATGCCGAGGGCATCGCATGGGGGATGCTTCGGGAACGGATCGCCGCTTCCGACGTTTCCTACCGCAGCGAGGTGCTGGATATTCTCGATCGTACGCCCGTATGGATATACGACGCCGAGGGCAAGATCGTCGACGGGCGGAAAAAGCGGCTGATGGATTTGCAGGGGGGAGAGCCTTACCGACACATGCTGGAACATTTTTTCCCCGATTTGCGCAACAGCAGCAATACCGCTCTCTATCTGTGCGTCGAGGCGAAAGGCCCCGAGAAAGAACCGCAGCGAACGGTGTCCGGCATATCCGGAAACGGCGAGGCTCCTCGGCCCGATGCGACCGGCTCGGCCGACGGTTCGGTCTCCCATGCGACGGCGCTGCCTGCCGAGTCGCCCATGGAGAGAATTTCCGGTCCGGTTCATCCGTTTCCTAAGCACGTCATCGGACTGCATGCGGGATACTGCGCTTCGTGGATTGCCTCTTACGGGCTCTCCTCTTCGACGAGACCGGGTTACGAGGCGGGCATGACCTATCGGGTCGGGCTGAGCCGGCGGTTGCCGTTTTATTTCCGGACGGGGTTGACTTTCGTCGGCAAGGGATACGAGATCAACGGATTCGACGACAGCCGTACCACAATGAGCTACTTGCAGATTCCCGTGGGCATCGACTATGCCGTTTCCTTGGGCAGGCGCTGGGCCGTCGTACCCGGGGCGGGACTCTATTATGCCGTCGGCGTGGGCGGCAAGCGCAAAATCGGCCGGGAGGCGGTGTCCGTTTTCGGAAGTCAGGGAGGATTCTCGCGTCACGACATGGGATTCTCGTGCGGCGTGGACTTGACGTTCAGCCGTTTCAGTCTCGGAATCGCTTACGAGGCCGGACTGATCGATATCGACAAGTCCGACACGGTGTACGGGAACGACAGCCGGATGATCGGATACAAAAACGTCAGGAACCGCTGCTTCCTGATCAGGACGGGCGTTAATTTCTAAATTCGGAGAGCGTGATGAAAAAGATAGTAACCCTTTTGATTTTCGGCCTGATGTCCTTGGCGTCCTGCACGGAGTACGACGAAGTGGCCATGTGGAACAAGAACGAGGATATGGGCTCGCGTCTGGCCGCGCTGGAGAGGCTGTGCGATCGGATGAATACCAATATCGTCTCGTTGCAGCGGATCGTCGAAGCGTTGCAGGCCAATGACTACGTGACCGGCGTGGCTCCCGTCGTGGAGAACGGCGAGACGATCGGCTACACGATCTCTTTCAGCCGGAGCGGTCCCGTTACGATCTATCACGGGAAGGACGGACAGAGCGGAGCGACTCCCGTGATCGGCGTGAAACAGGACACGGACGGCCTTTACTATTGGACGCTCGACGGCGAGTGGCTGGAGGACAGTCGCGGCGACCGGGTCGTGGCGCAGGGGCCGGCGGGTCGGTCTGCCTACGAGTTGGCCGTGGAGAACGGCTACCGGGGTACGCTCGAGGAGTGGCTGGCTTCGCTCAGCGGCAATAACGGTTTGTCTGCCTATGAGCTGGCCGTGGAAAACGGCTATCGGGGAACGGAAGAAGAATGGCTCGCCTCGCTCAAGGGCAATACCGGCCAGAACGGTCGGTCTGCCTACGAGCTGGCCGTGGAGAACGGCTACCGGGGCACGCTCGAGGAGTGGCTGGCCTCGCTTAACGGCAACAACGGCCGGTCCGCTTATGAACTGGCCGTGGAAAACGGTTATCGGGGTACGGAAGAGGAATGGCTCGCCTCTCTGAAAGGGACCGCCGGCGACAAAGGCGACGACGGAAACACGCCGAAGCTGAAGATCGAGAACGGCTACTGGTACGTTTCCTACGGAGACGACGACAACTGGGTGCAGTTGGGTCAGGCTATGGGGGAGGACGGACGGCCCGGTCAGGACGGCGATTCGATGTTCAGCGACATCGACGTTTCCGATCCGGACTTTGTTGTTCTGACGCTGGCCGAGACCGGGGAACGGATCAGATTGCCGCGCTACCGGGAGAAGTTCGACCTGCTGTTCGAAAAATCGGATACGGAAAAGGTGAAGGAGATGGAGATCGCCTGCGGGGCGGGAGAAACGGCCGAAGTTCGTTACGAGCTGACGCCTGCCGGAGCGCAGGTCGCCATCGAGTGCATTTCGCACAGCGCTTACAAGGTCTCCGTGGACGAGGGCGACAGGAGAATCCTCGTCTCTGCGCCGGACGATCCGGCGGCGGTCGCCGATCCGCAGAGCGAGATTCTGGTTTTCGCATCCGACGATGAGCGCACCATCATGCGCAAGCTGGTCGTAAAGCAAGCGAAGTATATTCGCTACCGGGCGACCGAGCAGTTGCGCGTGACGAACGAGTCTTTCCCCGGCGATCCGTATTTCCGGGGCAAGGAATGCGAGTTTGTCGACGGGCTGAGTTCCTATGATCCGGTTACCGGAGAGGGGAAGTGGGGCTATACGGGCACGGTAACGCAAGTGGAGCCCGGCGCTTTTGGCGGAGAGACCGCGCTGCAAAGCCTGACCTTGCCCGAGGGGATCGAGTATATAGGAAGCAATGCGTTCAATAACAGCGGGCTGGAGGAGATCGTCCTGCCGGAAACGCTCGTCGAGATCGACCAGTTCGCATTTTCCAAGACCCGGCTGACCGAAGTCGTCATTCCCGGGAGCGTGGAGCTGTTGCGCGCTTCGGCGTTCGAGGGGAAAAGCAACGGCGGCTCGCCGCTGGAGAAGGTCGTTTTCGAGGGAAATAAAATCCGGGAATTGGAGTTGAGGACTTTCTCCTATTGCGATCGTCTGAAAGAGATCGTCCTGCCCGAGGGGCTGGAGTCGATCGGATACAACGCGTTCGACGGTTGCAGCGCGCTGGAGAGGATCGATATACCTGCCAGCGTGACTTACGTCGGCGAGGCCGCCTTCGTTTATTGTACCGGCCTGAAAGAAGCGGTCATAGGCGACGGTGTCGCCGAGATCGCGAAGCGGGCGTTCGCCGAGTGCACGGCGTTGAAGAGGGTCGTCATCGGCCGGGGCATCCGGCGTATCGGCGACATGGCGTTCAATACGAGAAGCAGCTGGGATCAGATGACGCTGGAGTCGGTTACCGTATTGTTCGACGATATTTCCTCCGGCGATTTTCCCGTGCTGGAGAGCGGACAGCGGGGCGTGTTCCCGAAGCCCGGCGGGTGGGATCCGGTGTCCTATAAAATCTATGTTCCTCAAGGGACCGGAGCGACCTATCGGGCAAAGTGGGCCGATTACGCTTCTCTGATAGAGGAGAAGTGATACGGCCGGCAGCTCTCGGGGCAAGCCTTCGGGCACGGTCCCGTTCCGGCCGATCTTTTTCGGGCCGTGCAGGAAAGAGCGTTCCTGCACGGTCCGTTTTTTACCGCGGAAGAGCCTCGACCGCGCGGCGCGGAACGGGGGCCGAAGGGCATGGCGTTTTGTGTGCGGGCGAAAAGCTATTTGACGATGACGGACGATACGATCCGGATGCCCGAGGCCTCGTTGATCGCGTCCATCAGCGCGGAACGCCGCATGAATACCTCGTTGCGCGCCACCGACGAGCTGAGATGAACGAACAGGCGTCCGCCTGTCCGAAGCTCGATTTTCGTCGTATAGGAGGCGATGACGTTTCCCACCAGAACGGGCCACAGGTCGGGAATCTTCGCCTCGGCGATCTTGCGGGCGATGACGGGCGTGGAGCTGAAAAAGTCGTTCAGCGCGTCGCCTATGCGTACGGGGTCCCTGCGCCTCATGATTCCTCCACGATTCCTCCGGATACCCGGAACAGCTTGTACGCGCACCCGCTTTCGCGCAATATGCCTTCGAGCCGCGTTTGGTTGCAGTCCGTAATCAGTATCTGGCCGAACCGCTTGTCGGCTACGATGCGGATCAGCTCGCCGACCCGTTGCAGGTCGAGCTTGTCGAATATGTCGTCCAGCAGCAGGATCGGCCGGGAGCCGCACCGAGCGGCCACGATGTCGTACTGCGCCAGCTTCAGCGCGACCAGAAACGACTTCTGCTGTCCCTGCGAGCCGTATTTGCGCAGCGGGTAGTCGCCTATGCTCATCAGCATGTCGTCGCGGTGTACGCCCCCGGAAGTGAACTGGTTGATCCGGTCCCGCTGGGCCGTCTCGCGCAGGATCCGGTCCATCGGACGCTCGTTGAGCTCCGAGCGGTAGCCGAGGCCGACCCGCTCGCGGTCGCCCGACAGCGCCGCGTAATACCCGGCCACGACGGGGGCGAGTTCCGAGACGAGCTCCTTCCGCTTTTGCCAAAGCGTCGCGGCGAGCGGGCAAAGTTGCGCGTCGAAGACCTCGATCAGCTCCTCGAATCCGGGCGACTGCTGCCGTTTGAGCAGCTTGTTGCGCTCGGCCAGCAGCCGGTTGTACCGCACCAGCGCCGAGAGATATTCGCGGTCGAGCTGGGAGATGAAGCTGTTGAGGTATTTGCGGCGCTCCTCGCCCGACTCGTTGATCAGCGCCGTGTCGGACGGCGTGACCAGAACCAGCGGAATCAGGCCGATGTGGTCCGACAGCTTCTCGTACTCCTTGCCGTTGCGGCAAAGCTTCTTTTGGCCTCCTTTCTTGAACGAGCATACGATACGCTCGGTGCGATCTGTCGCAGGCTCGCCGTAGCGACCGTCCACGAGGAACGCCTCGCTGCCGTGCCGCACGCACTGGGTGTCGGACAGGCCGAAGGCGCTCTTGCACATCGAAAGGTAGTGGACCGCGTCGAGCAGATTCGTCTTGCCGGTCCCGTTGTCGCCGACCATGCAGTTGATCTGCGGCGAGAGCTCGATCTGGGCCTCGCCGACGTTCTTGAAGTCGATCAGGGAAAGTCGCTGAAGGTACATGTGGGGACAGAAAGTGTTGCCGGGGGAAATCCGCCCGCGACCGCGATCAAAGGTAGGCATTTTTTCGGCAACGTCCAAGGCCGGTCCTTGCTTCGGAGCAGCCGGGGGCCGTCGTCCTCCGACGGCGGAAGAACGGGGCGGGCGGAAGAGCCGGCGTCTAAAAATAACGACAAAAAGGGGCGGAATAGTTTTATATTCGCCAAAAAAAGTTACTTTTGCATTTCAGTATGTCTTTCACTTTAATTTTCTGAAGCAATTATGACGGAGAAACACAAATCGCAGACCGAGGATCCCGAAGTGGCTATTCAGTCGGCTATCGGCCGGGTCGAGGGTTTTATCATGAACAACGGCCGCTCGTTGCTTACGGCGCTGATCGTGGTGGTCGTGGTGGTCGGCGGTTTTTTCGGATATAAGTACCTGATCTCCGGTCCGCGTGCCGAAAAGGCGGCGGCCATGATGTTCGTAGCCGAGCAGCAGTTCGCCGTCGACTCGTTCGCGCTGGCGCTCAACGGCGACGGCAACTTCGCCGGGTTCCTCGAGGTGATCGACCGCTACGGCTCGACCGACGAGGGCAATTTGGCACGTCACTATGCCGGAATTTGCTATCTGAGGCTGGGCGAGTATCAGCGGGCACTCGATTACCTGAAGGAATATTCCGCCTCGACCAAGTCGGTTCCCGAGGCGCTTTTGGCCGCGCAGAACTGCGGCCTGCAGGGCGATGCTTACGCGCAGTTGGAGAATTACGCCGAGGCGGTCCGGATGTACGAGAAGGCCGTTGCTGCGAGCGACAACTCGCTTTCGGCACCCTACTATCTGAAAAAGGCGGGAGGCGTGTACGAGAAGCTCGGCGATTACGCCAAGGCCCTGGCTGCCTACGAGAGGATCAGCGACGACTATCCCGCCAGCATGGAGGCGCGCGACATACAGAAGTATATCGGGCGTATCCAGCAGCAGATGTAAGGCCGACGCGCCTTGCGATCATTTCGATAATCCGAAGGTTGCGGCCGCAAGGCGGCAACCTTTTTTATGAAAAGCGATATGGCAACAATACACAGAAATCTCTCCCGGCTCGACCCGCAGCTGCCGTCGGCAGCCGACATGAAGTTCGGAATCGTCGTTTCCCAGTGGAATCCGCAGATTACCGGCGCTCTGCTCGAAGGGGCCGTCCGTACGCTGCGCGCGGCGGGTTGCGAGGAGCAGAATATCATCGTCAAGGAAGTTCCCGGAACATTCGAACTGGCGCTCGGAGCCCAGTATTTCGCCGAGTATACCGATGTGGACGGCGTGATCGTGCTGGGCTGCGTCATTCAAGGAGAAACCCGTCATTTCGACTATGTGTGTCAGGGCGTGACGCAGGGCGTGACCCAGCTGATGCTATCGTCGAACATGCCGGTGGCTTTCGGCGTGCTGACGACCGAGAATCTGCAGCAGGCGATCGACCGGGCCGGGGGCAAGTACGGCAACAAGGGCGACGAGGCCGCTATGGCGGCGATCCGCATGGTCGCCCTGCAGATCGAAATGGCACCTGACGAGAGCGAAGACGACCGCAAGAAAGTCAATTGAGGTTCCGTAAGGAATTGCGACGGACGTCCGAATAGAGTTCGCCGTCGAGCAGTCCGGCTGTTCGACGGCGAACTCGTTATGTGCAGGCGACCGGACGTTCCGCGAGGCTTTACGGGGGGGCGGTTCGAGTGCAGACGATCCGGCGGAACCGCGTTTGCCGGGCCGGCTTGTTGCGCGTTTTTCTGCCGTTGCGGCATCGGCCGGCTGTGACGATGCGGTCCGTGAAAGGTGCGGACGATCTGTCCGTTATACTTGCTTTTTATGGGGAATTTACTATTTTTGTTCACGAAGCCGCCCGTTTTTCGATCCGGTTTCGGACGAGGGGCCTGCGCATCCGTTTACGTTTTTTAAATTTCGTGCTATGAAGCGTTTGTTATGTGTTTTCTGCTTGATGGCGGCCTGCCTGGCGCTCGTTTGCTGTACCGAGGATCGGACCGGGGGAGGCGAGCCGCTTCCGGCGCCCGCTCCCGAAAACTTGACTGCTCAAGAGGGGGACGGACAGGTCGCTCTGCGCTGGACGGAACCCGTAAGCGACGGTTTGTTGGAGTACGATGTCCGCTGGAATCCGGGCGGAGGGCAGAGGACGATGCACGTCGGGTTCAACTATCTGGTCGTCGACGGACTGGCCAACGGAACCGAATACGCTTTTTCCGTGACCGCCGTGTATGCCGACGGCCGGCGCTCGGATTCCGTCTCGGTCAAGGCCGTTCCGCATGTCGGACCTTGGCCCGAGGAGGGTGTGAACGGGACCTATATCAACAACGGGATCGTTCAGCTCGGCGTCGATATGGATCGCGGCGGAGCCGTTTTCCATTTTTCCGAAGTGAATACGAAGCGCAATCTGCTCAATCATGCCGACGAGGGCCGGTTTATCCAACAGTCTTATTACGGGGAGGCCGACGGCAGCGATTGGAACGGCCAAAGCTGGGTATGGAATCCGATTCAGGGCGGGGGATGTCGCGGAGAGAAAGCCCGGGTTATTTCTCAGGAGATTACCGAGAACAGTATTCGCGTCGTCTCGACGCCCGTTCATTGGGCGACCGGCGAGGCCGTGACGGACTGCGAGATGGAAGAGCGCATCACGCTCGACGGCCGGATCGCCCGCATTCATTATACGTTCCGCAACACCGGGCCCGGGGCGACCGATCATCCGGCTACCAGTCAGGAGATGCCGGCCGTTTTCGTCGATTATGCCCTGAAGAATCTGGTCTACTACGACGGTTCCTCGCCCTGGACCGGAGGTCCGCTGCGCAGGGACGTGCCGGGCTGGCCGAACGAGGAGCGGACGCGGACCGAACATTGGGCCGCTTATGTCGACGACAGCGACTGGGGCATAGGCGTGTATACGCCGGGCACGCCGCTCTCGACGACTTATCGTTTCGACGGGCCTTCCGGGCCGACCGGAGGCGGATGTTCCTATTTCGCCCCGATCCGTAACTTCGCCGTCGCGAAGGGGCTGGTGCTTGAGTACGACGTTTATCTGTATATAGGGACGGTAGAGGAGATTCGCAGCGCGTTCGATGCGATACGGACCGACGGCTGGGAAATCGACGACAGCGGTTTTCCTGAAGGTTATCTCTACGTGAAGGAGAGCAGCGGAGTCGCGGTCGAGGAGCTCGAATCGTCGCCGTCGGAGGGCTACACCTACCGCTGGACCGCGACAAGCGGCGAGGCGTCGGTGACTACGCAGCGCATAGCTGCCGCTATACCCGGTCCGGTGCTGACCTTCATGTACAAGAGCGATCGGGACGTGCCTCTTTCGGTCGTTCTCGACGAAGATTCGCAGACTCCGGTCCGGATCGAGCCGCTGACCGCTTCTTCCGACTGGCGCCTCTACGAATTCGATATGGGGCAGGCGGTCGAGCAGTGCGGATGGGGCAGTATCGGCTCGCGCATGCAGCTGTTGCTGGGCGGAGGTGCCGGTGCCGTGTTGGAGATAAAGCAGTTGCATATGCGGGAGCGAAACGCCCATGAAAACGAGCTGGCTTCGGCTCTGTTCATCGAGCTGCAGGAGCCCCGGTCCGATCTCGAACGGTTCGAGGATTTGACGGATTATTTCAGTTACGAAACCGGGTTCGCCTATCTGTTGCAGGCTGAAAAGGGCGGCGTCGATCCGTATATTCATACGGCGGCCAGGAGTCGGGCGATCGCTTCGGACGAAAACCATCTTTCTTTCGAATACAAATGCGAAAAAGGCGGTACCGTAGAGCTTTTTCTCAAAATAATTGCCGGAGGATCGATCCCGGGGCTTTCGTTCCCTGCGGCTTCCGATTGGACTCCTATTACGTTCGATCTGAGCGAGGGAAAGGCGTCCGTGCTGGAAAAGTTTCCCGATGCGTGTAGCGCTGGAGGCCGGATGCGGTTCGACATCGATGGAACGGACGGGGCCCCGCTGTACATTCGGGCTATCCGTATTCATAGATAGTCCGTTCTTTCGGCGATTTGCGTCCGAATGGCTCGGGAGGCTGAACTTCGGGTGGGGTAGGCAGATGCCTTCGGACGAGATCGAGACGGGTTTCCGGCCGTAGCGAAAGTCCGTCTCGATATACGGAGACAGTCCGGTCGTATCGTGCATGGTTTCCCGGAACGGGTCGAACGGTCGCAACATGCTTGGCGACAGTCGTGTCCGGATCGTTACGGGGCTATGCTGTGCCGGATACATAAGAACCGGCCTTTCCTTATTCGTGCCGGACTAAGGCGGAGCGGCGCGAATCCTCTTCCGGCAGGAGAATGTGCCGGCATAGGATAACAATCGGAATGCCGGACCTTGGCTATATGTAGACTTTAGGCATGCCTTCGCGGGCATTGTCCGGGCAGTGTTCCGGTCCGCCGGTACGATGCAGGGAAAGCGCGGGCGCGTGACGGTATCCGTTGCACAGCATAATTACGCCTTTTCTGCAGGGAAAGCTTCGGAGGGATGCTTATTCTGCAAGGCGGATAGGGTCGGAAGGCTTCGGCTGACTCGGCCGCACGGCTTTGGGAGCGGCCGTAGACTGTTGCCGTTTAGCGGCCGAGCAGTTTTTCCTGCCATTGCTCCTCGCGGAAGCCTACCAGCACGAAGTCGGGGCCGACGAGCAACGGTCGCTTGACGAGCTTTCCTTCCGTCGCAAGCAGAGCGATCAGCTCCCCGTCCGACGCTTTGGCGACTTTTTCTTTCAGATTCAGTTCCTTGTAGCGCTGTCCGCTCGTGTTGAAGAATTTGCGTGCCGGCAGTCCGCTCGTGGCGATCCACTGCGACAGTTCGTCGCGTCCGGGGTTCGACAGGACTATGTCGCGGGATTCGGCTTCCACGCCGTGCTCGGCGAGCCAGCGGGCCGCTTTGCGACAGGTGCCGCAGGCGGGGTAGTGCAAGAACAGGTATTTCATGGCATGCGGTTTTGTACGATGCAAAGATACGTTTTTCCTCGTACGGAAAACCGCGCTTTCGCTCGGAGATTTCGGCGCTTCCCGAAAAAACGGCGGTCGGAGCGTTCCCCGATGCGAACGGAGAGCGCCCCGACCGGCGTCGGCCGAGTCCGAGACTATCGGATCATCTTGTCGATCGTTCTTTTCAGAGCGGCGATATCGTGCTGGTAAGAGAGTATATCTTCCTCGTGGTCGAGCTCGTCTTCGAGTATCTCGACGGCCATTTTGGCGGTCGTATAGTCGATGCCGCTCGTGAAGTCGGCGATGTCCTGATAGCGCTTGATCGCGCAGCGCTCGCTGCGGAGGTTCTGCTCGAGGATCGTTTCGATGTACGGGTCGCTGGGAACTTCGTACCGGCAGCGCGCCATTCGGGTCCACTCGTCGGGACTCAGCACGGGCGTTCCGCCGAGCTGAATGATGCGCGTAATCAGTTTCCCAGCATGTTCGAGCTCCTCGTCGGCATGCTCGAGCAGCTCCGACTCGATCTCGCTGCGCATCGGGCCCTCCATGACGCGGGCCCCGACCCAGTATTGGTAATAGGCGAGCCATTCTTCGGCCAGCGCCTGGTTCAGCATTTCGGTCAGTTTTTGTACGTCGAGGTTCAGAACCTCCGCAGTCTCCTGTTTCATCGTCTTGCGTTTTTTAGTGGAAAATGTATGCGTGGATTATTGCAAAGACTGTGCTAAACAGCAAAGACGGCACATGGATACGGAACTGATCTCGCCTCCGTAGGTTTCCGGCTCTTTCATCCCCGTTTCGGAGCCGGAAGGTCGGTTTCGTACGATCCGGTTTATTCCGGAGGCGGCGGAATCCGGCTTCATTGGAACGCTTTTTTCTTGTTCGGAGCGACGAAGGCTGACGGAGAAGGCCGACAAAGGACGGAAATTCCTGCCTATTCCCTGAACCGGTAGAGCTGGTCTCGCAGCCGGGGCGTGAAACCCGCCTCGCGGATCGCGCGGCGGATGCCTTCGGCATCGAGCCGGTTGCGGGCTCCGGCCGACGAGACGACGTTTTCCTCGATCATGATCGAGCCCATGTCGTCGGCTCCTCCGTGCAGGGCGATCTGAGCCGTCTGCTTGCCTACGGTGAGCCAGGATGCCTGTATGTGGCGGATATCGGAGAGCACGATGCGGCTCAGCGCGATGATGCGCAGGTATTCGAGCGGAGAGAAGAAGGCGTCGACGCCTTCCTTTTCGAGCCGGGTTCCGCTGCTGCGGAAAATCCACGGGATGAAGGCGACGAATCCGTACCGGCCGGGAGGGCATTCGGCCTGCAGGTCGCGGATCTTGATCAGGTGCTCGACGCGCTGGCGCGGCGTCTCGACGTGGCCGTACATCATCGTGGCCGACGTGGGCAGCCCGAGCCGGTGGGCCGTGCGCATGACCGACAGCCAGCGGTCGGCGTCGGGCTTTCCGGGCGATATGGCCCGCCGCACGCCGTTATCGAGAATCTCGGCCCCGGCTCCGGGCAGCGAATCGAGGCCGGCGTCCATCAGCCGGCGCAGCGTCGTCTCGTCGTCGAGCGAGCTGATGCGGGCGATGTGGGCGACCTCGGGTGCGCCGAGAGCGTGCAGCTTCAGCGTGGGATAAAGCCTCTTGAGCTCGCGGAACAGGTTCTCGTAAAAGTCGATGCCGAGCTTGGGATGCAGTCCGCCCTGCAGCAGCAACTGGTCGCCCCCCAGAGCGAGCGTCTCGTCGATTTTCCGCACGTACTGGTCGATCGTCGTCACATAGGCCCTTTCCCGGTCGTGCGGCTTGCAGTGGAAATTGCAGAACTTGCAGCCCGAGATGCAGACGTTCGTAATATTGACGTTGCGGTCGATCTGCCATGTGACCGTACGGCCCGGCACGTGCTTTTGCCTCAGCTCCCATGCCAGCGACATCAGTTCGTCCAGCGGCCCCGATTCATAAAGGACGAGGGCTTCGTCGGCGGTCAGGAGATCGAGAGCGAGGGCTTTGCGGTAGATTTTTTCCATATCCATCGGTATGCAGCGGGTCGGGATACAATAAAACCGTTCCTCGCCCGAGGAACGGTTTTATTGCGGTCGGTTCGGACTTATTCCAAGTGAATCGATTCGGTCGGGCAGACGTCGGCGCAGGTTCCGCACTCGGTGCAGACGCTGGGATCGATCTTGTAAACGTCTCCTGCGGAGATCGCTTCAACCGGACATTCGTCGATACAAGTACCGCATGCGGTGCAGGTATCTTCGCTGATTTTGTAAGCCATTTTCTTCTGTTTTAAGTTTTGTAAAGAAATTACGATGCAAATATATAATTATTATTCTTTCCGGTCAAAAAAAGGCGGGCCGTTTTGAGCGGAAGGAGTGCGTGCGGGACGAGCCGCGCGGCCTCTGTTTCGTGAGATGAAATACTCGCCGGGAAATTCCGGCCGGAGGATACCGTCTCGTCTCCCGTACGGCAGGAATCGGCAGGCGTCACGGACGATTCCGACAGCGTTCCTCCGCGGTTCCGGAACCGCAGAGGGTCAGTGTCCGGGCATCCCGCCGTCCCGGACCGAAAGCGCTTCGCCGGTCAGCGTGGCCGACGTACAGCCGGTGATGCGGACCGTCACGTATTCTCCGGCCCGGTGGGTGCCTCGGTCGAATACGACGACCTTGTTCTGCGACGTGCGGCCGAACAGCTGGTCGTCGCGTCGCTTGGAGACTCCTTCGACGAGCACCTCGAACGTGCGGCCTACGTCGCGGCGGTTGCTTTCGAGCGACAGCTCGTTCTGCAGCTCGATGATTTGCGTCAGCCGCGCCGTCTTCACGTTTTCGGGCACGTCGTCGGCCATGTGCCTCGCGGCTTTCGTATTCGGCCGCTCCGAGTATTTGAACATGAAGGCGAACTCGTAGCCCACCTCCCGCATCAGCGACAGCGTGTCGCGGTGTTCCTGCTCGGTCTCGGTGCAGAATCCCGCGATCAGGTCGGTCGAGATCGCGCAGTCGGGCAGGATGCGGCGGATCGCCTCGATTCGGCCGAGATACCATTCGCGCGTGTACTTGCGGTTCATCAGTTCCAGTATCCGGGAGTTGCCCGACTGGGCGGGCAGGTGAATGGCGCGGCAGATGTTCGGATGTCTGGCCATCGCGTGGAGCAGTTCGTCGCTCAGGTCCTTGGGGTGGGAGGTCGAGAAGCGCACCCGCAGCAGCGGATCGACGGAAGCCACTTGCTCGAGCAGGCCCGCGAAGTCGGTCGTCTTCCCGTCGCGCTCCCAGCGGTACGAGTTGACGTTTTGGCCGAGCAGCGTCACCTCGCGGTAGCCCGCGCCGAACAGTTCTCCTACCTCGCGCAGGATCGACTGCGGGTCGCGCGAACGCTCGGCTCCCCGGGTGTAGGGCACCACGCAGTACGAGCACATGTTGTTACAGCCGCGCATGATCGACACGAAAGCGCTGACGCCGTTGCGGTCGAGCCGCACGGGCGAGATCTCGGCATAGGTCTCCTCCTGCGACAGCAGCACGTTGACCGACCGGGCTCCGTCGCGCGCTTGCCGGAGGAGGCGGGGCAGGTCGCGGTAGGCGTCCGGTCCCGCCACGACGTCGACCGGACTGTCGCCCTCGAGCAGTCGCTCCTTGAGCCGCTCGGCCATGCAACCCAGTATGCCGATCCGTACGCCGGGCTTTTTTCTCTTGAAAGGGCCCAGTTCGCGCAGCCGGGACCGAATGCGTTGTTCCGCGTTGTCGCGGATCGAGCAGGTGTTCAGCAGAATCACGTCGGCTTCTTCGACGCGCTCGGTGTAACGGTAGCCTTCGTCTTGGAGGATCGACAGCACGATTTCGCTGTCGCCCGCGTTCATCTGGCAGCCGTAAGTTTCGATATAGAGCTTGCTGCCGTCGCCCGCGAGCGGACGGAGCGAGCGGAGATTCTCTGGGCGGAATTCCATCGGGTCGTCGTCATTTTTTTTCGGGGAACGCCTTGAAGCCGTCCCCGTAGGTTTCGTATGCGTCCACGATCACGACGAACGACGCCGGATCGATCTGGTGAATCATGTTCTGGAGCATCGACACCTCGTTGCGGCTCACCACCAGAAAGATCATGTCGCGCTGCTGAGCGGTATACATGCCGGTGGACTTGATATAGGTTCCTCCCCGGTCCATCTTGTCGAGGATGAATTCCCGGATTTCGTCCTGACGGTCGGATATGATGAAAAGCAGCTTGTCGTAGCTGGGGCCGTCGATGATGTAGTCGATGATCCGCGACGACACAAAGATAGTGATTAGCGAGTAGAGCGGCAAACGCCAGTCGCCCAAAACGACCATACCGAAGACGATGATACACGAGTCGACGAGCAGGATGGCCCGCGAAAAGCGCATCCGCGTGTAGCGCGTCAGCAGCATGGCGATGATGTCGGTTCCGCCCGAAGTGGCATGCCCCTTGATGATCAGGCCCGTACCGCAGCCCAGAAACACGCCGCCGAAGATGCAGACCAGAAACATGTCCTGCGAAAGGTTCATGTTGCCTCCGAACATCGTGGCCGGGTTTTCCCCTATGAGGTAGGTCATGCCGTTCATGACTACCGGAATCAGCAGGGCCGAGCAGACCGTCTTGACGCCGAACATCCGGCCGAACACTTTCAGTCCGATCAGCAGCAGCGGAATGTCGAGCATCAGACCGAACGTTCCGACCTGAACCGAGGGTACGAGCGCGTGCAGCACGATACCGGTGCCGTACACGCCTCCGGGAACGACCCTGTACGGGTTCATGAACAGCACGAAGCCGGCCGACAGGATCACGCTGCCCAGAATGACGCAGAACCACGAGCTCAGCGATTGCCGGGCAAGCAGCTTGTCGTAGAATTTCGATACCATTTCCATAGGGATTCGGAATAATTAACAAAAGTAGTCAATTTTGTTAAAACCGAAAACAAGTTCCGGCGAAAGAGCTATCTTTGCATAACTTTGCGCTACAAACGGAACGTTTTATGGCTTTGAACGTATTTTTCATTCTGGTGGCCTATGTGCTGGGGTCGATTCCGAGCGCCGTATGGATCGGCAAGCGTTTTTACGGCATCGACGTCCGGGAACACGGCAGCCGCAACGCCGGGGCGACCAATACGCTCCGGGTGTTGGGCGCGCGGGCCGCGCTGCCGGTTTTCGCAATCGACATACTGAAGGGCTTCGCTGCCGTCATGCTGGCGCACTTGTCCGGCTACGAGGCCGGCAGCAGCCAGATGTTCAACCTGAAGATAGCGCTTGTGGCCGCCGCCGTGGCGGGGCACATCCTGCCGCTGTTCGCCGATTTCCGCGGAGGCAAGGGGGTCGCCACGCTGGCCGGAGCCGTGCTGGCCGTATACCCGGGTGCCGTTCTGCTCTGCCTGATCGTTTTCGCCGTCGTTTTCGGATTGACGCACTACGTGTCGCTCGGCTCGATGAGCGCCGGGGTAGCGTTTCCGATATTCATCCTGATTCTGAAGCGGCAGCCTCCGGTCTCGCTCGTAGTGTTCGGTTGCGTGATCGCCCTGCTGCTACTGTTTACGCATCGCAAGAATATACGTCGTTTGTTGACTCGCAGCGAGTCGAAGACCTACCTGTTCAAGCACAAGGGCTGATCGGCGCCTGTTGCGGCTGTCCGCGTTTCTGGGGTCGGTCGGAGCTCGTTCCCTGCCTGCTGCCGGGCGGGCATATGCCGTTCCCGGGCGTCGGTAATTTTGCGTATGCCGGCGTGCTTGGGCGATTATCCGGCCTTTCGTTCATCCCGGTATGGAATGTCGGTCTGCATCCGCTGCGACTGCCGGTAGTGGCTGCGGCGGATACTCTTTTGGCCCCGGCGGGTAGCCCTCGTCCGGGATACGGCATGGCCGTTGCGGCCTGCGCTTTCCTGCTACGATATGCTCAGTTCCTCGATCGGCTGCTGCTGGATTGTGTCGAGAGGGTGAGCCTGATACCCGATCCGCGCGAAGTCGATTTTCTTCAGGTCGATGCAGCGGATCGAGTTGTTGTACGACGTTTTGTAGTAGAGTCTGCGGTTCGCCAGATCGATCGCCGAGGTCCACTGCGTCGCGCTCGGTATGTCGGGAGCATGGCCTTCGGGGTGCTCGATTCCGATCGGAATGTCGAAGTTGTTCAGAATATGGAAGCTCTGCAATACCGCGTCGAGTCCCGTCCCGCATGCCGGGGCGGTCGCTTTGTAGAACGCGATCCGGACGAAACGAGAGGGCGGGGTGACGTCTCCCGGGATACCCAGAAATCCGGAGCCTGCGCCGAAGGGGAATATCCGGACGTTTCCGATCCGTTGCGCTTCGGCGTTTCCCGGATGCAGATTCACGTAATTGTTCAGATTGGTTATCTGCCACGGAAAGTCGGGCGAGTTCGTCAGCACGCCGACTTCGTTGTCGTAGAAGCGGGGCTCGCCGTCGATGAACTCCAGCACGACCTGCTTGCCGGTCGCGTCCGCGATGCGCCAGTGGACGGTCGAGCCGACGGAGGGATCGATCGATACGACCCGTACGGTCTGTGTGGCGGCTTTGACTTCGTCTACGGAGGAGAATTGCGAGAGTATCCACGCGACATACTGGAGATCCGAGAGCGTCCGGTCGTTCCGGGTCGAATCGTAGGCCGGGTATTTGCCGTAATGGGGGAAGTAGAACAGTCCGGCCGACAGTCCGGCTTCGTTGATTCCCTCGGCGATGAACTCTTCCCGGACGATCGTCAGTCCGACCGCCCCGTATTTTGCGCGGAACGACAAACCGTTGGCTCCGGTAGGCGTGTATGAGACGGTTTCGTGCTGCCGGGGAATGACGACATAGCCGCTGGGCAGCGGGCTCTCGCCCCATTCGATCGTGCGTGCCGTGACGAAGGCCCCGTCCCGGGCCGTGAAGGAGATGCCGGTGCATGCCAGCGCGGGCGCCGTGCCGTTCAGCAGCAGTGCTGCCCAAAGGAATGTTCTTTTCATGTTTTTATTCGCTAAGTGTCGGTGAGAGGAATTGCAAATATGCTGCCGTGTCTGAGCCGGCCGCGTTTCGTGCGGAACCGCATTGAACGACGGTCGGTCCTGTGCCGTCGAAAAACGGCGCGACGCCCGGTTCGTTTGCGTGCCGTCCGTTATGCGTTCGATGGCGTCTGGCGCGGTCCCGCCGGACCGGGTTCGTCCCTCGGGCATGCGAGGCGGGCCCGGGGAAGACGAGTCGGATCGGCTTCCGGCTTAAAAGCCGATCGCCCCGGAAACTCAGCGGCTTTCGGGGCGATCGGAGTGGCTTTCGAGCCTGCTTTACTTGATCGTATCGAAGCGAGTGTAGGGAACCAGCGCGGCCGGAATGCGGATACCCTCGGGCGTCTGGTTGTTCTCGAGCAGCGCGGCTACGATACGCGGCAGCGCGAGCGAGCTGCCGTTGAGCGTGTGGCAGAGCTGCGTCCGCTTGTTCGCGTCGCGGTAGCGGAGTTTGAGCCGGTTGGCTTGGAACGACTCGAAGTTCGACACGGACGAGACTTCGAGCCAGCGCTGCTGGGCGGCCGAGAAGACCTCGAAGTCGTACGTGATGGCCGACGTGAAACTCATGTCGCCGCCGCACAGGCGCAGGATGCGGTACGGAAGCTCCAGCTTCCGTACGATGCTCTCCACATGGGCGATCATCCCGTCGAGCGCTTCGTACGAGCGGTCGGGATGCGCGATCTGCACGATTTCGACCTTGTCGAACTGGTGCAGGCGGTTCAATCCCCGCACGTCCTTGCCGTAGGAGCCGGCCTCGCGCCGGAAGCAGGGGGTATAGGCGGTCATCTTGACCGGAAAGTCCGACTCGCTGAGAATCACGTCGCGGTAGATGTTCGTCACGGGAACTTCGGCCGTCGGGATCAGGTAGAAATTGTCCGCTGTCACGTGGTACATCTGGCCTTCCTTGTCGGGCAACTGGCCGGTTCCGAAGCCCGAGGCTTCGTTGACCATCAGCGGAGGCATGATTTCGGTATATCCTGCCGCCGTGTTGCAGTCGAGAAAGAACGAGATCAGCGCGCGCTGCAGGGCCGATCCCTGTCCCTTGTACACGGGGAAGCCCGCTCCGGTCAGCTTCACGCCCAGCTCGAAATCGATGATGTCGTACTTGCGGGCCAGCTCCCAGTGCGGGAGCGCGTCGGAGGGCAGCTCGGGCGTCGCTCCTCCCGTCCGCACGACGACGTTGTCGGCGGCGGTCAGGCCGTGCGGCACGTCCTTGTTCGGAAAGTTGGGCAACTTGACGATTTCGGCGTTGAGCTCCGCCTCCACGTCGCGCAGCCGCCCGTCGAGCTCTTTGGATGCTTCTTTCAGCGCGGCCGTGCGTGCCTTGGCCGCTTCGGCTTCGTCCTTTTTGCCCTGCTTGAAAAGCATGCCTATTTCTTTCGCTATGGCGTTCTGTTCGGCCAGATTGCCGTCCAGCCGCGCTTGAATCGACTTGCGTTCGTCGTCCAGCTTCTCGATTCGGTCGACGGCCTCGGCGGCGTCTACGCCCTTGACGGCCAGACGCTCGATCGTGTAGGCCCTGTTTTCCCGGATTTGCTTTATCGTCAGCATTATTCGTTAAAATTTTATCGTGTTGTTTCGTTTTTGCGTCTTTTTGCTCGAACCCATTGTACTGACAATCTGTCGGTTGTTCGAGTTTCGCGCAGCGGGCGGGAACTTGTCTCCTCACCGCCGTTTTCGCCGCCGGTGAGGCAAAGATACTAATTTTTCGTACCTTTGTAACCTAAAGGAATGCCTATTTTATGAACGTGAGCAAAAGCGTGTTGACCGTTGCCGCGACGCTTTGCGGTCTGTTGTGCGGCTGCGGCGGTTCGAGTGCCGGAGAACGCAGCGCCCCCGCGGAGAGGGCGACGCGGAAAAATATCTCGCTTATCGAAGGCGTCTCGCCTCTGTATGGCGCGACCGTGCCGCAGGGAAGCGTCCAGCGGATCGGTTTCCGGCTCCGTGCCGGAGCCGAGGCCGACAGCGTCGTGCTCTACATGGGCGAGCGGCGCGTGGCCGCTCTCGACACGGCGGGATACCCGTACGAAGTCTCTGCGGCGCATCCTACCGGAAAGGTCTTGTACAAGGTGGTCGCGTACCGGGAAGGGCGGAGCGACTCGCGCAGCGGGGAGTTCGCCGTGCTGGCCGGCAAGGCGCCCGTGCTGTACGGGCATCGCGTGAGGAATGTCTACCCGCACGACCGGACCGCCTATACGCAAGGCTTGCTCTGGCACGACGGATACCTGTACGAAAGCACGGGACTCGAGGGAGGATCGACGCTTCGTCAGGTCGATCTTACGGACGGGCGGGTCGTACGGAGCGTCCCGCTCGACGACAGTTATTTCGGCGAGGGGCTCGCGCTGCTCGGCGGCAAGCTCTATCAGCTGACGTGGCGCAGCAACAAGGGATTCGTCTACGACTTGAAGACGTTCGAACGCGTCGGCGAGTTCGGTTACGGGGGCGAGGGTTGGGGACTCGCTACGGACGGGACCTCTCTCTATCAGAGCGACGGCACGGAGAAAATCCGCGTGATCGATCCCGAGACGTTCCGTACGGTTCGCACGATCGAAGTCTGTACCGACCGGAGCAGAGTCCCCTATATCAACGAACTGGAGTGGATCGACGGAGAACTTTGGGCCAACGTCTATACGACCGATACGGTGATCCGGATCGATCCGCGTACCGGGGCCGTCGTCGGGGTAATCGATCTGGCGGGGCTGCTCTCTCCCGCCGACGTGACGGCGCAGACCGACGTGCTGAACGGGATCGCCTACGACGCGAAGACCGGACGCATCTTCGTGACGGGCAAGAACTGGAACAAGCTTTTCGAGATCGTGCCCGTCAGACAGTAACGCCGGACCGGGGAACGCTCCGGGTCCGTTCGGGAACGATCAGAACCTTATTTACCGCGCATGTTGAAATTTTCTATATATGATCAGCTCTCGCGCCGCATCCTGGTGCTGGACGGCGGGCTGGGGACGATGATACAGGGCTACGGCCTCGGAGAGGAGGATTATCGGGGCGAGCGCTTCGCCGGCTCGGAGGTGCTGCTCAAGGGGTGTAACGACTTGCTCGTGCTGACCAAGCCCGAGGCGATCCGCAGCATCCATGAGGCCTATTTGCAGGCGGGGGCCGACATCATATCGACCGATTCGTTCAATGCGAACGCCGTGTCGATGGCCGATTACGCGTTACAGGAGTACGTGTACGAGATCAACCGGGCCGCCGCCGCGTTGGCCCGCAGCGAGGCCGACCGCTTCACGCTGCGCAATCCGTCGAAGCCCCGCTTCGTCGCCGGCTCGATGGGCCCGACGAACCGGACGGCCTCCATCTCGCCCGACGTGAACGATCCGGGCTACCGGGCGGTGACTTTCGACGAGCTCGCCGAAGCCTATTACGAGCAGGCGCGGGGCCTCGTCGACGGCGGGGCCGACGTCCTGCTCGTCGAGACCGTGTTCGACACGCTGAACGCGAAGGCGGCCCTGTTTGCGATCGAGCGGCTGCGCGCCGAGCGCGGCGTTCCGATCCCGGTCATGGTTTCGGGGACGATTACCGACGCGAGCGGACGCACGCTTTCGGGGCAGACGATCGAGGCTTTCTATACGTCCGTCTCGCATGCGGGCCTGCTGTCGGTCGGACTCAATTGCGGCTTCGGGGCCGAGCAGATGCAGCCTTACGTGGCCCGGCTCGCCTCCGTGGCCGAATGCGCCGTGTCGGCGCATCCGAATGCCGGGCTCCCGAACGGCTTCGGCGGCTACGACGAGACGCCGCAACGGATGGCCGAGACGATCGACGGCTATCTGCGGGAGGGATTGCTCAATATCGTCGGGGGGTGCTGCGGCACGACGCCCGTCCATATCGCCGAGATCGCCCGCGTGGCGGACGGCCGCGCTCCGCGAAAGGTCCCCGCTCCGTCGCATGTGACGACGCTGAGCGGGCTGGAGACGTTGCGCGTGACGCCCGAGGCCAATTTCGTCAACGTCGGCGAGCGGACCAATGTGGCCGGCTCGGCCAAGTTCGCCGGCATGATTCGCGAGGGGCGCTATGAGGAAGCTCTGTCGGTCGCCCGGCAACAGGTCGAAGGCGGGGCTCAGATTATCGACGTCTGCATGGACGACGGGCTGATCGACGGCGTCGGGGCGATGCGCGATTTTCTGAACCTGCTGATGGCCGAGCCCGACATCGCCCGCGTGCCGGTAATGATCGATTCGTCGAAATGGGAGGTGATCGAGGCCGGGCTCCGCTGCGTGCAGGGCAAGTCGGTCGTCAACTCCATCTCCCTCAAGGAGGGCGAGGCCGAGTTCCTGCGGCGTGCCGCGCTCGTGCGCCGGTACGGCGCGGCGGCCGTCGTGATGCTGTTCGACGAGCGGGGGCAGGCCGATACGTTCGAGCGCAAGATCGAGGTGGCGGGCCGTGCCTACCGTCTGCTGACCGAAGCCGGTTTCCCGCCCGAGGACATCGTTTTCGACCCGAACGTGCTGTCGGTGGCCACCGGTATCGAGCAGCACGACCGCTACGGACTCGATTTCATCCGCGCCTGCGGCTGGATCAAGAAAAACTGTCCTTACGCGAAAGTGAGCGGAGGTGTCAGCAATCTGTCGTTCTCGTTTCGGGGCAACAATACCGTGCGCGAGGCGATGCATTCGGTTTTCCTGTATCATGCGATCGCCGAGGGAATGGACATGGGCATCGTCAACCCGTCGATGTTGCAGGTTTACGACGAGATACCGAAACCGCTGCTGGAGCTTTGCGAGGACGTCGTGCTGGCCCGCCGGGCGGATGCGACCGAGCGTCTGACGGCCTATGCCCAGCAGATCAAGGATAAGAAGGGAACGGCCGCCGACGACGGCGAACGACTGCGCTGGCGCTCGGGAACGGTGGCCGAACGGCTCGCCCATGCGATGCTGAAAGGTATCGCCGACTATGTGGACGAGGATACCGAGGAAGCTTACCGCGGACTGGGCAATCCGCTCGCCGTGATCGAGGGCCCGCTGATGAGCGGCATGAACCGCGTAGGCGAGTTGTTCGGCAAGGGCAAGATGTTCCTGCCGCAGGTGGTCAAGAGCGCGCGGGTGATGAAGCGGGCCGTCGCCGTACTGACGCCTTACATCGAAGCCGAACGCCGCGAGGGCCGCGCCTCGTCCGCCGGGCGCATGGTGCTGGCTACCGTCAAGGGCGACGTGCACGACATCGGGAAGAACATCGTCTCGGTCGTGCTGGCCTGCAACGGGTATCGGGTGGAAGATCTCGGCGTGATGGTCGAGAGCGAGCGGATCGTCGAGACGGCGGTTCGGCAGCAGGCCGACGTGATCGGACTGAGCGGACTGATTACCCCGTCGCTCGAGGAAATGGCCAAGGTGATCGTGGCGGTCGAGCAAATGGGGCTCCGCATCCCGATTCTGATCGGCGGGGCGACGACCTCCGACCTGCATACGGCCGTCAAGCTCGCGCCGCTGTACAGCGGGCCGGTCATCCATGTGAAGGACGCCTCGGACGACGTGCGGGTGCTCGCCGAGCTCGGGTCGGTCCGGCGCGAGGAGTATCTTCGCTCGGTCCGGGAGCGGCAGCAGCGGCTGCGCGAGGAGTTCGAGCGCAGGGACGCGGGTGCGTACCGCTCGCTCGCGGAGGCGCGCGCCCGCAAGCCGGCGATCGATTGGACCTGGGTGCCCGTGCCGAGGAAAACGGGACGGTATCTGTTCTGCAACTATCCGCTCGAAGAGTTGGTCCCGCTCGTGAACTGGAGCTATTTTTTCAGCGCATGGGGACTTCCCGGGCGCTATCCGGCCCTGTTCGACGATCCGAAGCGGGGCGAGGAGGCGCGGCGGGTATTCGACGATGCGCGGCGGCTGCTGTCGGAGATCGTCGACCGTCGTTTGCTGCGCGCCGACGGCGTGATCGGGCTTTATCCGGCCGCATCGGACGGGGACGATATCGTGTTGTACGCCGACGAATTGCGGGAACGGGAGCGGATGAGACTGCCGCAACTGCGCAATCAGCAGGCCGACCGCGAGCGGAATTTGTCTTTGGCCGATTTCGTCGCTCCGCTCGGCAGCGGCGTGAAGGACTACGTCGGGGCGTTCGCCGTGACGGCGGGCCTCGGGCTCGAGGAACTGGCCGGCCGCTACCGCTCCGAGGGCGACGACTATCGCGCGATCATGGCCAAGCTGCTCGCCGACCGGCTGACGGAGGCGTTCGCCGAGGCGCTGCATCGCTATGCCCGCGTGACGTTGTGGGGCTACGAGCGGGAAGGGCAGTGGAGCGTCGGGGACTTGCTCGCCGAGAAGTATCAGGGCATCCGTCCCGCTTTCGGCTATCCGTCGGCTCCCGATCATTCGCTCAAGGCCGACGTCTTCGCGCTGATGGACGTCGGGACGGTAACCGGCATGACAATGACCGAATCGTACATGATCGTGCCGGGAGAGGCTGCCTGCGGGCTGATGCTGGGGCATCCCGAGGCACGGAACTTTTCGGTCGGCCGCATCGACTCCGAGCAGCTCGCCTCGTATGCGGCGCGGCGGGGAACGGACCCCGAGAAAATGAGGGTGCTGATTCCGCAGCATCTGATAGATATGTAACCAAGCGAGAAACAATGCACATAACCGACATTTACAACCAAGCCGCCGCCGAGGGACGGGCCCGTTTCTCGGTCGAGCTGTTGCCGCCGCTCAAGGGCGATGGGCCCGGCCGCGTGTTCGAGGCGCTCGATCCGCTCCGGGAATTCGCGCCGGTTTCGGTCAACGTGACATCCCACCGCGAGGACGTGAAATACGTCGAACGCGAGAACGGACTGCTGGAGCGGCACACGGTGCGCCGCCGTCCCGGTACGGTAGGTATCTCGGCCGCCATCATGCGCCGCTACGGCGTCGAGGCGATTCCGCACCTGATCTGCGGCGGACAGTCGCGCTACGATCTGGAGGACGCGCTGATCGACCTCGATTTTCTGGGTATCGACAATGTGCTGGCCCTGCGCGGCGACAATCTGCGCGGCGAGCACTCGTTCCGGGTGCATCCCGACGGGCATGGGCATGCTTGCGAGCTGGTCCGCCAGATCGCCCGGATGAACGAGGGCGTGTTCATCGACGGCGAGGTCGAGGACTGTCACCGGACGAATTTCTGCATAGGCGTGGCCGGCTATCCCGAAAAGCACTGCGAGGCTCCGAATCCGGCCGAGGACATGCGCCGGCTCAAGGAAAAAGTCGACGCGGGGGCCGACTACATCATCACGCAGATGAGCTTCGACAACGCGAGCATACTCGCTTTTATCGAGAATTGCCGCGCGGCGGGTATCGACGTGCCGATCATTCCGGGCATCAAGCCTTTTTCGACGAAGGCGCAGCTCACGATGCTGCCGCAGATATTCCACGTCGATCTGCCCGAGGTGCTGGTCCGCGAGGTCGAGAAGTGCCCGACGAATCGCGAGGTGCGCGAGGTGGGCGTCGAATGGGCCGTAGCGCAGGGGCGCGAGCTGATCGCCGCCGGCGTGCCGATCCTCCACTTCTATACGATGGGCAAGACCGACAATATGGTCAAGATCGCGCAGGCGCTGTTTTAGACGCGGCGTTTGCGAAGTTTTCGTCCGCCGCCGGCTCGGGCTTTCCCGGTTCGCGCAGCACTTGCGGAACTCCGCGTTTATTTGGGATGGAAGGCGCTTTTGGCATGTCGACGCGGCCGTATATGAGGACGGAGACAGTCCGTTCGGCGGCCGGTAGCGTGAGCGGGGCGCTTCGGGGCCGGAGTCCGAAGCGAGAGAGGTTGGAGAAGGGCGTATTTATCCGATCCGTCCGGTTCCCGCTCGGAGTATTCGGGGCGTTCGCGGGCGCGTGTCGTTCGTAAAGAGAAAGGCTCTGTATGCAGGCCGTTCGCGGGGTATCGTTGCTTACCGGAAACCGGCCTTGCCGAAAACGGTGCGGGATTTCGGGAGAAGGGCGGGATGATCGGAACCGATCCGACGGAGTTGGCGAGGAAACGGTTCGGAAGCACCCGACGAGTCGGCGAGCCGTTGGAAAGCGGTCGGGGTCGAAGGTCTCCCGACGGAGGAAAAGGTGCGAGCGCCCCTGTTTCCTGTAGAGAGTGGGTGCGTGGATTGATGTTTCGGCGTGGCGGAACCGGCTGTCGGACCCGCGAATGCGATTTTAATAGTTGCCGTATGGAAACTTATGATTCGATCAAAAAGGCGGCGGAGGCTGTTTCCGGGCAGGTGTTGCTTGCCCGACGGACTCTGCATGCCAATCCCGAGCTGTCGTTCGAGGAGCGGGAGACTTCCCGTTATGTGGCCGATTGCCTGCGGGAGGCGGGCATCGAATTCCAGCCGATAGCCGGAACGGGCGTTCTGGCCCGGATCGAGGGCCGGGGAGACCTCCGCCGTTGCGTCGTGCTGCGTGCCGACATGGACGCGCTGCCGATCGAGGAGAAGACCGGTTTGGAATACGCTTCCCGGAACAAGGGCGTGATGCATGCGTGCGGGCACGACGTCCACACGGCCTGCCTGCTCGGGGCGATGCTCGTGCTGAAGAGGATGAGCGAGCGAATCGAGGGAACGGTGTTCGGGCTTTTCCAGCCCGGCGAGGAGCTTTGCCCGGGCGGAGCGTCGCTCGTGCTGGCCGAGGACCCGTTCCGTGACTACGAGGTCGCGGCTTTCGTAGGCGAACATGTGGCGGCGGAGATTCCGGCCGGCCGTTTCGGCTTCCGCGCGGGGCAGTATATGGCTTCGAGCGACGAGCTGCGCATCACGGTCCGGGGAACCGGGGGACACGGCGCGCTGCCCCATACGCTGACCGATCCGGTCGTTGCGGCGGCCGCGATCGTCACGTCGTTGCAGCAGATCGTCAGCCGCAATGCCGACGGGACGATTCCGACCGTGCTCTCGATCGGGCGGCTGATTGCCGACGGCGCCACGAACATCATTCCGCCGACGGTGGAAATGGAAGGCACGCTGCGGACGATGGACGAGACGTGGCGCGGGCGCGCGAAACGGCGTGTCGCCGAGATCGCGGCCGGAACGGCGGCCGCATACGGCGTCGAGGCCGAGGTGAAGATATCGGACGGCTATCCGTGCGTCGTGAACGATCCGGCGCTGACGGCGCGCGCTCGGCAGATCGTCGGGCGGCTGTGGGGCGCCGACCGGGTGGAGGAGCTGGCTTTGCGAATGACGGCCGAGGACTTCGGTTCCTACACGAAGCGCTATCCGAGCGTTTTTTTTCGTCTCGGCGTTGCGCGGACGGACGGTCCGACGGGCGGACTGCACACGTCGGTATTCGATCCCGACGAGCGGGCGCTCGACTACGGCGTGGCGACGATGACCGCGCTGGCGCTCGAACTGGGACGTTGACAGTCGCCTGTCGCTATTCCCGGGATTGCTCGGTTGCCTGAAGGCGCGGAAATCGCGCCGGACGATTCGGTTCGGAGTGCTGCGGACTGCTGTCGCCTGCGCCGAACCGCAAACGATCGTAGGTACGAGCTGCTCGCCGCCGTATACGCCTACTTGTCGGAGTGCGATGTAATCGGTTCCGACGAGGTTTTTCCGTTCCTTTCTCGGATCGTCTCGCTCCCGGTTCGGTGCCGTTTTCTTCTCTTCTTGTGATTTTTACTTGCTCTCGGTCTCCGTCCGAAACAGGATGAACGCTATATGTTGCGAATGTCAGGGCCGATTTTTGGCAGGTCGTTTCCTGCACCTCCCCGTCGATGGAGCGGTTTTTCGTCCTTCGATTCCGTCTCTTTCGTCTTTGCCGATTGCGCAGCAGGTTGGTGCCGGAAAGCGGCCGAGCGGGAGATAGGTTGGAGTTCGGGAACCGTCGACGATGACGTAGAGAGCGGCTGCGTCGGGAAAGCAATGGTATGCTTCCGTGTACCAAGCATGTTCGCCCCCGGAATTTCTATTGTCTGTTGACCGCGACTTGCGGCCACCGGTTATGTATCCGATTAGGCTCCTGCATGAAATTTTCTCCGACAGAGGGGGAAATTAAACCGGAGGCATCGGGTGTTCGCAAGTCGGTACGGTAAACGATATGACCGGGACAGGAAAAACAAGAACCCCGCTCCTTAGGAGCGGGGTTCTGCATAGGCCCTGAGCCTTCGCCCTTGCGGGCGGGCTATGCCTTACTGGACTGTTTTAACGATTTTTTCGAATGCTGCGGGATTGTTCATCGCCAGATCGGCCAGCACCTTGCGGTTGAGCTGGATGCCCTTGGCGTTCACTTTGCCCATGAATTCCGAATAAGTCATGCCGTGGCTGCGGGCTGCGGCGTTGATACGCTGGATCCACAGGCTACGGAATTGGCGTTTCTTGTTCTTGCGATCGCGGTAAGCGTACGTAAGACCCTTTTCGACGGTGTTTTTGGCGACCGTCCATACGTTTCCCCTTGAACCAAAGTTACCTTTGGCAAGTTTTAAAACCTTTTTTCTTCTGGCTCTGGATGCTACTGCATTGACTGACCTTGGCATAATTTAAAAGTTTTACGAGCGGTTAGCGGCACGGTTCTCCCGCGCTCTTCGGGGCTAAATCGCTCTTTGTTTGACTGAAAGCGCGAAGCGGCTCCTCGATTACTTTACGAGCAGCAGCTTCACGTTGGCCTCGTCGGCCTTCGAAATGAGACCCGAGTAAGTCAGGTTCCGTTTCTGCTTGGTGGTTTTCTTGGTCAGGATGTGACTTTTGAAAGCATGCTTTCTCTTGATCTTTCCTGATCCGGTGAAGTCGAAGCGCTTCTTCGCACCGGAATTGGTTTTCATTTTCGGCATTCTGATTCGAATTTAAATGTTAAACAGCCCACAAAGATAAGAATTAATCGGGAAACAAACAAAAAGCGGTCCGCCGAACTTTCCCGGGGAAGCTGTGACACACCCTTTGTTATGATTGGCATCTCGATAAGGATGATCTTAAAGTTCATAGATTGCCGAGCGGTTTTTCCCTCAGTTCGGGCGTAAGCTCCGTTACCTGTCCCCGCTTAGCCTGCTCGATAGCCTCGCGGATAGTTTGCAGGTTCCGGGGATCGTCAAAAAAGGGATCGCCGCTCGGACTGATACCCAACATCGAAACACCTGCCCGAGTAATATGACATTTAGTCCGTAATGACCGCAATGAGTAATTTTTGCCATAAAATTTGGCAATCATTCTCAGGCAGGTCGGCCCGCAATTCATCGCGTCTAATTGTATGCAATGGGGGAATTTCATTCGATATAAACCTGCTTAAACTTGATTAAGTATTGTTTACCGACCACTGCTTAGTTATGTTCTATGTGCAACGAATCATTGTGTACTTTTTTTAAAATTTCGATTGCTTTCTCTAATGCGAGATCTTTGTTTTGTCGTTCACTGGATAACGTTCTGTGAATAACAATATCAGGAACAATTCCCTTGTTAACAAAAAGTTTATTACTATACGGGAATAGCTCACGTAACGTACATATTCGAACGACTCCCCCATCAGGCAAATCGACTAACAAAGGAGCACCGGATGAACCTTCTGTTTCTTCCCCTATGAATATTGGCCTGTCGGGAAGATCATAAATATTGACAAGAAAATCTTCGCATGCAGAAGAGCTAAGCGGCCCAATTAAACAAACAATAGGACATTCAACAGCGTTTATGTGAATATCTCTTACGATAATTTCCGGATTTTGTTTTTTGTAAGCCTTGCCTAAATAAAAAAGTTCATATTCCTCACGATAATTTCCCTGAGAGCGGGCATAACCATCATTAATTCTGGTTTCATATCCAAAGGAACGAATAGTATCACTTGGATCTATATGCATCTGTAATCGCCAAGCAACATCTGTAACACCACCTCTGTTATAGCGCAAATCTAAGATTAATCCTTCGGGGTTTCTATTGGACAAGTCAAACATAACAGAGTCCAACATGGCAATCATATCTTCTCTAAAGTCCTTTATCGTCAAGCGCGCTATATTTTGACACCATTGGACTGATATCCTTTTCTTGGGGGGATAAATACCCCAAGGTACACTCCAATAATCATCCTCGGCAGTGCTTAGGGTCTCCCAATTGTATTGCAATTTAAAATTCAATATATCTCCTTTTCCCGTTTTTGCTTTACCTTCCAAAAAATGACCGATAGGCCCTTCATGCAATCTCGCCAGTGCAATACGCCGACGTTCGTGTTCCGTGGATGCACATGCCTTTGGAAGACAGTATCGCTCTATGTATTTGGATACAGGCAACCCTTTGATTTCTATGAGTTCGGCACCTAACAACATTGAGTCTATTCCTGCATTCTTTTTCAAGACGGTAAAATAATACTTACCTTCTATTTCCCTGATAGTTCCAGAAATGTCGTTGATATAGTCACTCTTTTTATAACTCCTATCAACTATCCCAGTATGCCCGTCGTTAAATTTTGCCAAAAATAACTCCAGTTCATCATAATACTCGATATCATTCCTCGTCAGTAAAATACGGGTAAGCGTGCTTTGGTATAGAGAGTCTATGTCGAAATTAACTTTGTCTATATTGACGAAGTTATATTTTATTTCAGACCAAATTTTACTTAACCCAAATACTTTATCTTCTGTATTATTGATTTTAGGAAGAGTGCTTATTTGAACGCTGTCAATGAGAATTGGCTGCGAATAAACCATTTGTAACGGATAAAGACAGCTGACAATTGATATAAACAAATAAATGGTTTTCATATTTATCGAAAAGTGATGTTTTTTTTGTGACACTTCCTTAATTCGATTGATAAAGAACAATTATACATGCTCTGGCGATTAAACTTTTTCGATACAAAACACGATTGCCATCATAATATTTAAATTTTATACAAAAAAATACTGCAAGCAGAGGCATTTTGTATTTGTATAAAAACATTAGGGACTTTCCCGTTCGGCAAACCGGCGTTGGGTGCGAAAGGGTAGTTCAGGAGTAGATGCGGAACGAGTCTGTCAAGTGTCATAAGCGTTTGTATTAAATGTAATCTATAAAATGCACAACGCCTCAACCTCCCTCAATCTGTACATTTATGAAATTAAACAATCAAATTTTATTTGCCAAAATATTTGCGCATTAAATGGGATATTTTGTAAACAGGAAGCCGGGTACGGCTGCCCGGCAAGCATAGAAAAGCCCGCTTCCCCGGCCGGTATCGCGTAGCCTGACAGAATGTCAATGACGAGCTTCTGGCAAAGTTATTGAAGGAAAACGATATTCGGAAAAACGAACCAAAACGCTTCTGTATTATGGAAACGATATTCAAACGCTGGTGGCTGTTGCTGCTCAACGGCATCCTGTTCCTGATTCTCGGGGTGATCTCGCTGGCCTATCCGGTCACGGCCCTTTTCTCGGTTGCCGTCTATATCGGTGTCGTCGCCCTCGTGGCGGGCATCGGCTCGATCGTGGTCGCGCTTTCCAATATGCGCATTCGCGGCTGGGGCTGGCGGCTGCTCGAGGGCGTCATCGACGTGATTTTCGGCTTGCTGATGCTCGGCAACCCGCTGCTTTCGGCCGCGATGATTCCGGTGCTGATCGGCATCTGGGTCTTCGTTCGGGGACTGATGTACGTGGCCGACTCTCTGGCATGGCGCCGTCGCGGGTCGGGCGACTGGTCGCGCTACCTGATCGTGGGCATCCTGCTGCTGGTGCTGGGCTTTCTGATGATGGTCGACGACCGTTTCGGTCTGCTGCCGGTGGCCTATCTGCTCGCGTTTATCTTCCTGCTGGTCGGCTTCGGCAGCCTGATCGTGGCCTTCGGCATGCGCCGCGCGGACAGAGAGCTCCGGCGGCAGGAGCGCGATTGAGCGTTTCGGCCGATAGGATTTTCTTATTCGCCTATCCGTATTTCCGATTTGCGATTCCGGCCGGTTTGCGTAATTTTACGCACGGATAAATCCTAAACCACGATTGTCATGGAAGAAAAGATTCTGAAAGCATTGCAGGAAAAGGGCGCCATGCGTCCGGGCGACATCGCCGCCGCCGCCGGCGTCGATAAGGAAGAAGCCGCCAAAGTAATCAAGAAGCTGGCCAAGGAGGGCAAAATCTATTCGCCCAAGCGTTGCTTTTACGATATCCGGAAGTAGCGGCCGCATGGTACGGCTGATGATCTGCCTGTCGGCGCTGCTCTTGGGGGGCGGTGCCGACCTGCTTTCGGCCCGGGGCCGCGAGCTGGTTGCCGGTTCGTACAACATCCGTTGCGACACGCCGGTGGACGGAGACAACGCGTGGCCTTACCGCAAGGAAAGGGTCGAGGCGTTGATCCGTTTTTACGGCTTCGACGTGCTGGGAGTGCAGGAAGCGAAGCCGTCCCAGATGAGCGATCTGCGCGCGATGCCCGGTTTCGCATCGGTGGGTGTGGGCCGCGACGGGGGAGACCGGGGCGAATACTCGGCGATCTTTTATCGCACGGACCGTCTCCGGGTACTCGACAGCGGCACGTTCTGGCTCTCCGAGACGCCCGATACCGTTTCCAAAGGGTGGGATGCGGCCTTGAACCGGATATGCACATGGGCCAAGATGAAGGATCGGCGCACGGGGCGCGTGTTCTATTTTTTCAATACCCATTTCGATCACGTCGGCCGCGAGGCGAGGCTCCGGTCGGCCGAATTGCTTGCCGGGCGTATCCGGGCCGTAGCGGGCGACAAATATCCGGTGCTTTGCACGGGCGATTTCAACGCTCATGCCGAGAGCGAACCGGTCGCCGTGATGAAGACCGTACTGCGCGATGCCCGCGAGGCGTCGCAGACGCCTGCGTACGGACCTCCGTTCAGTTATGCCGGATTCCCCGTTCAGGTTCCCGAGAAGCTCAGGAACCGTACGCCGATCGACTATTTGTTCGTAAGCGGCCGCGTGCGGGTACTGACCTGCGGCTTGCTGTCCGACTCGGACGGGAGGAATCATCCCTCGGACCATTTCCCGCTGCGCGCTGTGATCGTATTCGACTGAGAAAGAAGTCCGGCCGCTTTCGGCAGGCAAGTGTGTCGAAGTGCGAAGACTGCTTGCGGAATGCGTAAGACATTGAATTTCTTTGTGGTTCAATAACGACGTTTTAACCTGTTGCTGTGCCAAGTCCCAATCGTCGGGAGCAAAAGAGAAACCCGTGCTGACGTAACGAGTTTGACGATTAAGGGTAAACCGAATGTGTATCGATGCGCGGTGTCGTTTTTGTATATTTTGTCCTTGCGGCAAATGGCACTTATTTTGATTTCCATTGTTTTACGCTATTCGCAAAATACAAAGCCAATCGTATATCTGTTCTCGCAGGGGTAAACAAAATGGCTTTTTCAAGCTTTCGGGGGACTCTGAAAACAAAAAATCAGCGATCTGTTCATAACAGATCGCTGATTTTCAGAGCTGTTTACGAGACTTGAACTCGTGACCTCTTCCTTACCAAGGAAGTGCTCTACCACTGAGCTAAAACAGCAATGTTTCGTGCCGACTCCCGGACCGGAATCCGAGGTTTGCGGGGACAAAAGTAGCACTTATTTTTTAAATACCAAAACCTGTCCGAATTTAATGCGGAGCAGTCCGGCTATCGCCTGCACGACCGTTCTTTCCCAAGCGGAACGCCGAGTCCGAAATACAGGTTGGCTGCGGAGGCCCTGATCGGGATGAACTGCGGATTCACCTTGGTGAACATATAGTCGCTTCCGATGAAGAAATTGATCCATGAGGGGCTGAAATTCAGCGCGAAGCCGAACGTTTCGAAGGCGCTGTGAATGAACGAGTAGCTGACCGTCGCGGCGAACCAGTCGGTCGGGCGGTAATTGACCGAGGCGGTCAGTTCGGTATAGGCTTTCGGCTTGTAGATGCGGGTGCTGGAGAGCAGGCCGAAGCTGACCCTGTTTCTGGCTACGGCATATTCCGCGCCGAGGTTGATCGTGCTGCGCAGCATGGTCGTGCGGCTCTGCGAGGGGGTCTCCGAGAAATGGAACAGTTCCTGCAGGTTATCGGTCAGGTCGTCCATCTGATCGCCTATCGGGTTGTCCGGCCGATCGTTTCCGATCGGGAGGTCGAATCCGTCGAAATCGAATTCGCCCTGCGCTGCTCCGTTGACTGTCGAGTGCTTGCTCCACCGAATGAATCCGAGGTCGATCACCGCTCCGGAGACCGTCAGGTTATCGAGTATCTTATAGGTCGCTCCCAGATCGATGGCGCTCCCGTAGCCGGCCACTCCGGGCGAACGGAAGTCGAATCCGTCGATGTATTCCCGGCCGTTTCGGTCGGCGGCGAGCGTCGGACGGAGCCCTTGTACCGATGCGGACATGCGCCCTTGCGAAGTGATCCGCCACGAGTCGCCGTTCATGACGGCGTGCAGGTTGGTGAAATGGATGTCCGCATTGCCGGCTCCGACCAGGAACTTGTATTTCCCGCCGATCGTCCAGCGGTCGTTCAGCGGTCGGGAATATCCGACCGACACGTCTACGTAAGAGTCCGTGTATACGTGCAGTTTCTCGATATCGTAAGTCGTTCCGTCCGGTCCCGAGCCGTACTTCATGAACTCGAAAAGCGACTTGGGCACGTTGCCGCTGACGGTTCCCTTGACTCCGATGCCGATCGTCCAGAAACCGCGTCCGGAGAACCAGCCGGCCGAAACGATCTCGGCTGCGATGTCGGCATTCAACTGGTTATTCGTCTTCAATCCGCGCAGAAAGGATTCGGCGGGAACCGACGGGTCCATAAAGGTTACCAGCCGGCCGTCCTTCTGGTAAAGCAGGTCGCCCAGCGCCACGCCGTTCGAGGCGTACGTAGCCGAAATGGAGCCTGCGGCCGGAATGGAAATGAATCCCCGGGCCGGACGGAGGGCGGGGTTCATCGAGGTCCTCAGCGTGGCCTTGTCCATGAAGTAGGCGGTCCGCAGCTGTTGTGCCGTACCCGTCAGAAAACCGCACGATAGGAAGGCGAACAGTAAAAATTGCTTCATAATCAAGTCGGGAATTTGTAGCCTTGGGGGGGTATTCGTCGGTAGAGATGGTAATTCCTCCGCTTTTGCGGAGCTTCAGCGCCAGCTTGGCCTGCTGATCCGGCCGCAGGTGCCGGCCGGCCAGCGCTTCGTCGCAGTAGGCGTCGAGCCGTATGCGGAGGTTTCGGGCGTTCTTCATTTTAGGCATGTCCGTTTCAGTAATGGTGAACGATACGTCGCTGACCGCGCCGTCGGTTCCCTGTCCGCCGCCCTCGACCTTCTGCGGAGAGAAAGCGATCCCGACCGGAACGTCCGCCGCGTCCGTGACGATCAGGTTCATGTCGAAATTCAGCGGCAGGGAGTTGGTCACTTGGCCGTAGATTTCGACCGAGCCGCTGGAGAACAGGTAATCGATCAGATCCGCGTCGAACGCTTCGTCGACCGTCTGGTCGGTCCGCCCGTGAAAGTCGGCGGCGGGAGCGAGCGGGACCTCGACCGTGTAGGCGATCCGGGCGAAAGCGTCTTTCGGATAGAAGTAGGCCCGCGAGTCGGCCGCGCCGGTGTCCGTGCGTACCGCTGTATGGATCGAGATATGGTCCGGGGAAATCCTGAGCAAGTCGTTGATCGGACATGCCGTGAACGCGTATGACGCGGGAACGTCGCGGTCCGAAGCGCCGAGCCAAATGTCGCTGGCAGCCGTCTGCCCGTATGCGTCGGGGGCATTCACCGCGATGCGGTCGGCTGCGACCGATTCCGTAGCGCCGGAGCGGCTGTTGACCGAGCTCATCGCAAGCGAAGCCTGCAACGGAATGCCGACGTTGGTGTACGTCGTCAGCCGGATGTGCGGATCGGCGAAACTCAGCACGCCGTCGTCGCCGTCGAACAGGTCGTCAAGCCCTTCGGTTTCGATATCGACCGGCTCCGTCGTGATCTTGTCATCGATCAGTCCGTAAATTACTTGGTAATCGGGGGACGAGATTCCTCCTGCGATCCGAAGTCCGGGAATACCCGAGACGGACAGCGAGGCGTTCTTTTTGATCCGCAGCGAGGCGCTGTACACGATCCGGTCGTCGGTCCCGACAACCGCTTTTTGCAGCAGCAGGCGGACGCTTTTCGGCCGGCCGTTCAGCTCGCGCATCGGGATCGTGCAGGAGTATTCGGAATCGGCGAAGTTTCCGTCTTGTCCGGTTTCGGAGGCCATGCGGTATCCTTTCGGAAAAGACGCGCGGAACGCCACCTCCGCGTCCCCGTCGTCGAGACGGAGGTTTTCGACGGAGAGTTTCAGTTCGAGGCGCGACGCTCCGTTGCGGTTGTCGAACAATACGGAGTCGAGTCGGACGATGTTGCTCGTCGCCAGATCGAGTCCGACGGGGGATTCGCCGAGTTCGATCTCGGCATCCTCCGGATAGTCGTAGGGAGAACCTGCCGGGGCAAGCGGAATATCGAGCCGGGATTCCGAAAAGCAGGACTCTCCGATACCTATTTCGCCGGGCATGTCCACGCCGATTTCGCCGGAGTACCGCGCCACGTAGTTTCCGGCGTCGTCGACCGTAATCTCTTCGTTATCTTCGATATGGACGATATCTCCGGCCGCGATGATTCCCGTTCCGAGCGGTAGGGTCAGCTCGTTGCCGATCGTCACGTCGTCCGTGTCCAGATCGGACAGATCGTATTGCTTGTCGATACACGAATACTGGCCTGCGAAAATTGCGAAGGCGGCAATCCTGCAGGCGCATCGGAGCATGTTTACCATGTTGTTCGTAGGTAGCGTTGTACGAAAGAAATACAAAAGGCCGCGATCTGAGGGACAGCGGCCTTTGTCAGAGCGGAAGACGAGGCTCGAACCCGCGACCCTTAGCTTGGAAGGCTAATGCTCTACCAACTGAGCTACTTCCGCAATTTTCGTTTCTCCGCAGGGCTCCGCTTCCGTCCTTTCGGGAGGAGGCGACGGCCCGGCGGACCGTGTGGGCGGAGATGGATTCGAACCACCGAAGTCGAAAGACAGCAGATTTACAGTCTGCCCCATTTGGCCACTCTGGTATCCGCCCGAATGTTGAAGAACCGCTCGCCGTCGGGTGAAACCGCTTCCGGCGAATGCCGCGACGTCTTCCTTCCCAGCCTCTCTGGTGACGGAGAATGCAACGCCCTCGTCGGGATGCCGGTCCTCCTCGGCGGGCACAAAAGTAAAGATCATTTTTCAATTCTGCAAAAGGGAGCGCCATTTTGCCTGAAATTTATTTACTTTTGCGCTCGGAAGTCCGGCAGGCGGCATTTCCGCTGCAGGAGCGGATTTCCCTGCGGCCGGCTCAGGATGCCGTGCGGGCAAACGAATACCGAGCATTATGAAAAGAATTCTGATCGTGGGGGCCGGCGGGCAGATCGGCTCCGAGCTGACGACATTTCTGCGCGGCCTGTACGGGAATGCCAACGTCGTGGCGGCCGATGTCCGCGAGTGCCGCGCGCTGAGCGAGACGGGGCCGTTCGTCGTGCTGAACGCACTCGATCCGCATGCTTACGGCTATACGGTCAACAAGTACAAGGTCGATACGATTTTCAACCTGGTCGCGCTGCTGAGCGCCGTGGGCGAGAAAGACCCTCAGCTGGCTTGGAATATCAACATGGGGGCGCTGATGAACTCGCTCGACATAGCCCGCCAGTACGGCTGCTCGTTGTTCACTCCCAGCTCGATCGGCGCGTTCGGCTTGTCGTCGCCCAAGGAGCGTACGCCTCAGGACACGCTGATGCGACCGAATACGATTTACGGCGTATGCAAGGTCACGGGCGAGCTGCTGAGCGACTACTATCACAGCAAGTACGGGGTCGATACGCGCAGCGTCCGTTTCCCGGGCATCATCTCGAGCGTTACGCTGCCGGGCGGGGGCACGACGGACTATGCCGTCGAGATTTTCTACGATGCGGTGAAAACGGACCGCTTCGTCTGTCCGATTCCGGGCGACGTCTATATGGACATGATGTACATGCCCGACGCGCTGAACGCCTGCGTGCGACTGATGGAGGCCGATCCGGCTCGTCTGGTCCATCGCAATGCTTTCAATATCACGTCGATGAGCTTCACTCCGGAGATACTGGCCGCCGAAATCCGCAAGCATATGCCCGATTTTGAAATGACCTACCGGATCGATCCCGTCAAGGAGGGTATCGCCCGTAGCTGGCCCGACTCGATGGACGATGCCTGCGCCCGCCGCGAGTGGGACTGGGCCCCTACGTGGGACCTCGCTTCGATGACTGCCGACATGCTCCGGAACGTGGAGCGGAAGCACCGCGAGGGAAAAGTCTGATTTTCGTGATCGGATTTTCTTCCGTGCGGCTGCGCTCGGACGCTGCCGGTTCCGATATTCCGGTTTTTTTTAGTTTTCAAACCGTGCGGCAGTTGCCGGAGGAGGAAAGGGGCGTTCGAACCGGGCTCGGACCGTACGGCCGGACGGAAACGGCCAGGCATACGCTGGCCCTTTCGGACATGTGAGCCGTTCGCCGCAACGGCGTCTCCGACGTTGCACGACGGTATGAAATGGGCGAGCCGTCGGAAGCCGGGCTTTCCGATCAGTCGAACACGAGCACTCTTCCCTCCAGCGGCTGGAACTCTTTCGGGCCCGGTTCTCCGGACGGGGCACCGAACGGCATCTGCGCTACCAGCTCCCATTCCGGATCGAGACTCCATGCCGAACGGACGGCTTCGTCGATCAGCGGATTGTAATGTTGCAGGGAGGCTCCGAGGCCCATATCCTCCAGCATGGTCCAGATCGCCAGCTGGTGCATGGCCGAGGTGTGCTGCGCCCACACGGGGAACCGCTCGCTGTAGGTAGGGTAGGCTTCCTGCAGCCGCTTGACTGTCGCGCGGTCCTCGAAGAACAGAACGGTTCCATGCCCGGCTCCGAAACTGCCGTCGATTTTGGCTTCCGTACCGGGGAAAGCCTCGGCCGGGACGATTTTGCGCAACGTCTCTTTCGTTATCTCCCATAGCCTTTTGTGGCTTTCGCCCAATAGCAGTACGATGCGCGTCGACTGTGAGTTGAAAGCGGACGGGACATGCAGGACGGCGAAGTCGATCGCTTCGCGGATTCGCTCGTCGGATACCGGCGAGTCGGCTCCGATGCGGTAGTAGGACCGCCTATGCAGGAGTGCCTCTTTGAAATCTCTTTTTATCATGGCTGAGATGGTTTTATCGTGTCGATTGCTTTCCGGTCGGCGTGACCGGAGTTTCTATGCAAAAATCGGGGAAAAGAGCTTGAGAAAAACGTATTTCGCTGTCTGCCCGTTTCTTGCCGTGCGGCCGGGGCGCCCTTATTTTTTCAGCTTCAGATAGATCTCGCGGCCGATCCACGCGTCGGTCGCCGCGTAGAGTTGCTGGGCCGGGGTAAGCTGCTTGGCTTCCCAGTTGCTCAGGCGCTGGGCTTTCGATATGCGGACGCCGAGCACGATGGCCGCGAGCTTGCGCAGGCTTTTGTCGGTGATGCCGTACTCGGGCGCTATGTTCTGCAGCTCGACGAATCCGCCCGGGGTGAAATGCCTCAGTTGCCTGAGTACGCGGATATCGTCGCGGATGGCGACTCCGGCCTTGACGACTCGGTCCGAGGAGAGCAGCTGCAGCAACGGCTTTTCGAGCGCGATGCGGTTCAGCCGGAACAGAAAGGCCCGCTCGCCGGACGAGAGTTGCAGCAGCGACACCTTGTTCATCACGCCTTTGGTGAACGACGGGCGGGTCTCCGTGTCGAAGCCGATTATGTCGCATTCCGACAGGTACGCGCACGCGTCGGCGATCAGCTCGCTGCGGTCCACGACGACGATCTCGCCGGGGAAGGACCCCGTCGGGAGCAGGTTGACCGCTTCGCTGGTGATGCTGTCGGCGTACGTTTTTTCCATAGATGGCCCAAAGTTACCGATTAATCCGGAGTTTCCCATCCTCCCGCTCGATAATTTCGCCGTTGTCGAGCAGGGAGGTCACCGTGTCGAGAATGGTCGAGGCATCGCCTCCGAGGTTCGAGACCAGCGTCTTGACATCGGTCGGCCGGTTCTCGACGAGTTCCAGAATCCGCTGCCCGAGAACGTTCCTCCGCGAGCCGAGGCCGCTTTTGCGTCGCTCCCGGCATCGGTCGCAGATGCCGCAGGGAGAGGGTTCCTGCTCGCCGAAGTAGCGGCGGATGGCGATGCTGCGGCACTCGTCTCCGTTCAGGTAGCGGAGCATGGCGCCGAGCCGTTTCTCGGCCGCTTCCTTTCTCAGGGTGTAGCTTTCGGGAGATATGCGCACGTCGTCCGCCGGCAGGCGCTCCTCGGAGAGAATCAGCATCGGACTGCGATTGCCCGGAATGTACTTGACGATGTGCAGTTGCCACAGCTTTTTCAGCAGTTCGCGTACCTGGCCGGCCGTATAGCCCGTCAGGTGCGCGAGTTCGTCCTCGGCGATGGGCACGAAGTCGCTGAACAGGCCGCTGTACCGTCTCAGCAGCACCGTGATGAAGTGGTCCAGCTCGCGGCGGTCCACCCGGATGCGGTACAGCTCGTCGCGCTGGACGATGAAACGGATGCGGGGCGGGTTGTCCGTTTCGTCGGTCAGGACCATGTAGCCGTTCTGTTGCAGGATCTTGATCGACTGGAGAGCTGTCGGAACGAAAAAGCGGAACCGCGCCGCGAAATCGAACACGTTGAACGTGAAAGAAGCGCCCCGGCCGTCGCCGACGGCTACGCCCAGATAGTTGAACAGCGCTTCGTACACGCGGCGGATCGTCTGTTTGGAGGGGAAGTCGAGTTCCATGCGGCGCCCCGCTTTCGATGCGTCGTCGTCCGAAAGCAGCGTGACGGCGTAGGCCGGTTTGCCGTCGCGTCCCGCGCGCCCGGCCTCCTGATAGTATGCCTCGAGCGAGTCGCAGACATCGTAGTGCACGACGAAACGGACGTCGGCCTTGTCGATCCCCATGCCGAATGCGTTGGTTGCGACCATGACGCGCGTCGTTCCTCTGATCCACTCGTCCTGACGCACGGAGCGCATCAGGTAGTTCATGCCGCCGTGATAGAATCCGGCCGCTATGCCGTGCTCGTTCAGAAAAGCCGCGATCGTTTCGGCCTTTTCCCGGGTGCGGACATAGACGATGCCCGGGCCGAGCACGCTTCCGACGATGCGCAGCAGTTGACCGTGCTTGTCCTCGGTGCGCCGCACGACATAGCTCAGGTTCGCCCGCTCGAAACTCATGCGGCGGACGTGCGGCTTGCGGAACTTCAGGCGGCGCATGATGTCCTCGGCGACCTCGGGCGTCGCCGAAGCGGTCAGCGCGAGGACCGGCATGTCGGGCTGCAGCTCCCGCAGCCGCGCGATACGCAGATAGGAGGGCCGGAAGTCGTAGCCCCATTGGGAGATGCAGTGCGCCTCGTCGACGGCCAGCAACGACACGCGCATTTTCCCGAAGCGGGTCCGGAACAGCTCGCTGTCGATTCGCTCGGGAGCTATGTAGAGAAACTTGACGCTGCCGTACACGCAGTTGTCCAGAATGCGGTCGATGTCGCGCGGCGACATGCCCGAGTGGATCGACTCGGCCAGAATCCGGCGCGAGCGCAGGCGGTCGATCTGGTCCTTCATCAGCGCGATAAGAGGCGTCACAACGACGCATACGCCCTCCGAAGCCAAGGCGGGTACCTGATAGACGACCGACTTGCCGCCGCCGGTGGGCATCAGCACGAGCGTGTCCCGTCCGGCGCACACGTCCTCGATCGTCTCGAGCTGCAGCGGGCGGAAACGTTCGTAGCCCCAGTGGCGGCGGAGTGTCTCGAGCAGTTTTTCGCGCGGGATCATCGGCTGGCGGGGAGGCCTACGCTCTGAGCGAGGACGATATGCTGCGAGGCTCCGAGCTTCAGCGCGCGGGCGATCACGTCGCGGTTGATCGACATGTGCACGACGACGGCCAGTCCTTCGGACGCTCCGTACAAGTAGACGTTCTGCGCGATCAGTCCGGCATCGATGCCGGCCGTGACGGCCCTGTCGGAATCGCTACCGCCCGCCATTTTCGAGTAGTCGGCGACGTATACCAGAATCCAGTCGCATGTTTTCGTGTAGTCCTGCGAGTTGACGTCCCTGCGGAAGTCGCCCTCGGCCACGCCGACCAGTTCGTGTTCGGCCGCATCGTAGCGGTACGCGTCGCGGCGGCCGATCAGGTAAATATCGATTTCCTGACGGTTCAATGCCGAAGGGGCCGTCCGGCGGCCGTCGGGGCGATTGATTCCCCATGCCGCCCACAGCAGGTTCGACAACTGTTGTTCGTCCAGCGAGCGCGCGGGGTCCATCAGCCGGTCGGTCGCCCGTTTCGAAAGCGCCTCCATCAGCGGCATGCCTCCCGTTTTGACCGGGGCGGGCAGTTCGATGCTGTTCTGTTCCATAGCCATGGATGTTAAGATCAGGGCCGTAAAGGCCAGCAACACGGTTTTCATCCCGAAGTAAGGTTTTAGAGGTTATGGGACAAATTTACATTTTTTTCGTATCTTTACCTACTCGCAAAAGCAGTCGATGACCCGAATGAAACCGAATACTCCGATGAAAAGACTTTTCGCCGTATTGGCCGCCTGCGCGGCTTTTTGCTGCGCACTCGAGGCTCAGACTCCGCAGCCTCTCTATCCCGACGGCCCCGAGCGCTCGAGCGGGATCGATCCTGCGTCGACCGTCGATCGCGACGGGGTTCTGTTCAACGTGACCGTCCCCGATTATTACGTATTCCTGCCCGAGAGGGAGCGGGCCGTAGGACAGATGGTCGTTGTCTGTCCGGGCGGGGGGTACGGATGCGTCTGCTACGAGCGCGAGGGGCTCGAGGTGGCCCGCTGGCTTGGCGACCACGGCATCGCCGCTTTGGTGCTCCGTTACCGGATGCCGAACGGCCACCACGAAATTCCGTTGGAAGACGTGCACGAGGCGATCCGCATCGCACGGCGCAATGCCCCGTCGTGGGGCGTCGATCCGCATCAGGTGGGCGTCATGGGTTTCTCGGCCGGCGGACATCTGGCCTCGACGGCGTCCACGCATTTCGACGAACGGACGCGCCCCGACTTTTCGATTCTGATCTATCCGGTCATTACGATGGGAGAGCGATACACCCACATGGGCAGCCGCGAGAACCTGCTGGGCAAAGGATACGACGCCGGACTGGTCGAACGCTATTCGAGCGAGCGGCAGGTGACTCCGCAGACCCCGCCCGCCTTTATCGCGCTGAGCGACAACGACGAGGTGGTGCCGGTCCGTAACAGTATCCTGTATTACGACGCGCTCAAAGAAAACGGCGTACCGGCCGAACTGCACGTCTATCCGACCGGCCGGCACGGCTGGATCGGCCGCTTCGATTATTGGGACGAGTATCGCGCGGCCTTGCTTCGCTGGCTCGGCCAAGTCCGGGAGGGGAAGCTGACCGAGTAGTCCGCACGGCGGATCGGCCGCGTGAACTCGGCCATGGCTCGCATCCGCCCGGACCGGCTGAAGACGAGGCGCAGGGGGCGTTTCGGCGGAAGCGTTCCGTGCGAACGTTGTACGGAAAGGCGAATCGGAGTTGCGATATTCGCGCAAATTTGCGATTATTGCGTGCCCGTTCGGGGAAGGAAGCGATTTTTGCGCGGCGAAGTTCGGCCGGAACATGGCCCGTAACGGGATTTTTTGAAATCAATCGAACAGAGTAGAATCATGAGAAGAAACCTATTGCTTACAGCGATTTTGACTGTTTTTGCCGTCGCGGCGGTTTCCGCCCAGAGCCAGATGAACGAGGCGGACGGATACCGGCTGCTCGTGGCGCCCGACCGGGCCGACGGCTCGTACGGTCGGGGCGACGAAGTGCGCTTTTTGGTGTCGTTCGAGAAGGACGGGGCTCCCGTAGCGGACGGCGAGCTGACATGGGAGGTGACCAAAGACTCGTGGAAACCCAAGACTTCCGGCGTGGCCCGCGTCAGCGACGGACGGGCTGTGATCGGGGGGCATGAGCTCGACGAACCCGGCTTCTTGCAATGCCGCGTGAAGTTCGTTACGCCGCAGGGGCACGAACTCCGGGCGATGGCGGGCGCCGGCGTCGACAAGCTGCTGATCGGGCCCAGCATGCCCGAGCCGAAGGATTTTATGTCTTATTGGAAGCGCGAGCTGAAAAAGCAGGCGAAGATTCCGATGAATATCCGCCTGACTCCGGCTCCGTCGACCGATCCGGGTATCGCGGTGTTCGACGTGCAGGCCGACTGCGAGCCGGGGAGTTTTTCGGCCTATCTGGCTTATCCGAAGGACGCGAAGCCCGGTACGTTGCCCGCTATGGTGACGCTCAACGGCGCCGGGGTCAAGAGCTCCCGGGCGTGGTGGGCCGTGTCTTGGGCCAAAGACGGTCTGTGCGTGCTCGACTTCAACGTGCACGGCCTGCCCAACGGCGAACCCGACTCCTATTATGCCGACTTGGAGAACGGTCCGATGTTCGAATATTTCCTTTTCGGCCGGGACGACCGCGACTCGATGTTCTTTCACGAGATGGTCATGCGCCTGATCCGTGCGATCGACGTGATTACCGCTCAGCCCCAGTGGGACGGCAAGACGGTCATGGTACACGGTTGCAGTCAGGGAGGCGCTCAGGCCGTGATGGCCGGCTGTCTCGATCCGAGGGTCGATCTGGTCTGTGCCGAAATTCCCGCCATGTGCGACCATACGGGCATGGCGGCGGATCGCGCTTCCGGATGGCCGTTGTTGGTGGAATGCGACGGGGAGGGCGTGCCCGACGCCCGTCAGCTGAAAGCCGCGCGCTATTACGACGTGGTCAACTTCGCGCGCCATGTGACCGTGCCCACCTATGTGACGGCGGGGATCATCGATTCGCTCTGCCCACCGACCACCGTATATGCGATGTACAATCAGCTCAAGGGCGAGAAGCATATGCTCGAACATCCTACTACGGGGCATATCCTGACCTCGCAGGGCGAGGATTTCTCGCGGCAGGCCGTCCGCGAGTTCGTCCGGCGCGAGCGGGATGCCGAGCGATAGTTCCGGATCGTACGATTCTGTTTTTTGAGCGGCCGCTTCCCCTCACGGGAAGCGGCCGTCGCATTGGTCGCCGGGGCGAGCGCTGTCGGCCTTGGCCGAATCTTCGGCGCGGCAGGGAGCGGTCCGGTGTGCCCGGTGCGGCGGATGGCGAGGATTTACGTGTATGGTTTTGTCCCGGTATGCTGACGGGCGCTGTTCGGGCGTCGGTTTGCGGCCTTTGCGGAAAGGTCCGGAATCCGGCGGCAGGAACAATGGTTTCGGCTCGACGGGATGCGGACGGATCGGACTGAGCGGGCGCGCGGTTCGGCGGGCTGCGGGAGTCTCTGTGCATGGTTTGCTTCGGCATGCCGGCGGGCGCCGCTTTGGGCCGGTTTGGGTTGCGGATTTTTGCGGAAGGCTCGGAATCCGACGAAAGGACTGCGGTTTCGATTCGACGAGGGTACGGGCGTATCGGGTCGGAAGGGAAACCGTACACGATTATGTTGGAATGTGCGCCGGCAAAACCGTATTTTGTTCCGCGATCGCTATCTTTGCGCAGGGGTAGGGCGAATCCTGCCCGGAACGAGAACCGATATGGAAAATGATGGACGAAACCCCGTGATCTCCCTGCGGGGAGGCGTGATCCGGGACGAGAGCCGGCGCTTCCGCGAGCCGGTCGACTTCACGCTGAACGCCGACGAGCATCTGGCGATCGTCGGACCGAACGGCAGCGGGAAAACCGTGCTGGTCGAGACGCTGTCGGGCCTGCTGTATCTGGAGCGGGGCGAATTGCGCTACGATTTCGGCAAACCCGGCGGCAAGGCTTGCGATAACATACGCCATGTTACGTTCCGCGATGCGTACGGCACGGCCGATCGCGGCTATTATTACCAGCAGCGGTGGAACTCTTCCGACCGCGAGGAGGCGCCTCTGGCGTCGGAGGCGCTCGGGCGTACGGCCTGCGATCCGCGGTGGCGAGACGAGTTGTTTGCGATGCTGGACATGGACCGCTTGCTCGGCAAGCGGATCGTGCTGCTTTCGAGCGGCGAGCTGCGCCGGTTCCAGATCGCCAAGATGCTGCTGGCCTCTCCCCGCGTGCTCTTTGTCGAGAGCCCGTTCATCGGGCTCGACGCGGCTACGCGGGAGACGCTCGAGCGGCTTTTCAGGAGACTGACCGAGCGGACCGACGTGCGGGTCGTGTGGGTGGTCTCGTCGCCCGACGACGTGCCTTCGTTCGTGACGCATGTATACGTCGTGGACGACCGGCGTTGCGGGCCCAAGCAGACGCGGGAGGAGTTCGTGCGCGGCGAGTCGCTTTCGGCCCGGCGGGACGATCTGGCCGGACGCTATGCGAGGCAGGCTCCCGTTCTGCCCGAACCGCTGAACGCCGGGCCGGATTGCGACGAAGTGGCCCGGCTTCGGAACGTGACGATTCGCTACGGCGGCCGGACGATTCTCGACTCGGTCGACTGGACGGTCCGCCGGGGCGAAAAGTGGACGCTGACAGGCGCGAACGGCTCGGGCAAGTCGACGCTGCTGAGCCTGCTGTGCGCCGACAATCCGCAGGCCTATGCGCAGGACATTTCGCTGTTCGGACGGCGTCGCGGCACGGGCGAGAGCATCTGGGACATCAAGCGCCGCATCGGTTACGTGTCGCCCGAGATGCACCGCTCTTATGTGAAGGATATTCCGGCCGTCGATATCGTCGCATCGGGCTTTTTCGATACGATCGGACTGTACCGGACGCCCGACGACGCCCAGCGCGCCGTTTGCGAGCAATGGATGGACGCTTTCGGTATCCGTCCGCTCAGGGATCGCTCTTTCCTGCGGCTTTCCTCCGGCGAACAGCGCCTGCTGCTGCTCGCCCGGGCGTTCGTCAAGGACCCCGACCTGCTGATTCTGGACGAGCCGCTGCACGGGCTCGACTGCTGCAACAAGGAGCGCGCCCGGGCCGTGATCTCGGAGTTCTGCCGGCGTCCGGGCAAGACGATGATTTACGTGACGCATTACGAGCGGGAGCTGCCGGATTGCATAAACCGGCGGATGGAGCTTCCGAGACGCGGGTAAGCTGCCGGATCGGCTGCTTTCGTCGGAAGGCTCGGATGTCCGGCCGAACTGCATCTGCCGGTGCGCATACCGAGGCCGCCGCTGCGCGTAGCGCCGGTTTCCGGAACGGCTCGCAATTTCCCGGACGGGTTTGCTCGAATGCCTTGCAGACATAGGACTCGGACGTATTCCGCAAGGAGAAAAGCCGTTTCCGTTTTTCGAGCCGAAGCGGGACGTATCGTGGCAGCGTGGCGCGCTCGCGTGCCGATAGCTGCGTATGGGTCGGGAAACGGACGGGAAAGCCCGGCTATTATTATGCCGCCGATACCAAGATAGTTAAAAGCCGTTCTGCAAGAGCGGCTTTTGCTGTCGTAATTTCAATAGAGTAGTTGCCAGTCAAAGGTTGGCCATACTGGACGGCAGTCGATACTGCGATCGAAGTCGGGAGAACGGACGTCGGTTTGGCGTGAAGCGTCATATAGGGTATGGCGTCTTGGGGTGCGCGCGTCGCGCCGGCTTCGGCTCGGAACGGGACAGGGGGAGCGTTTCGGGTGTGGCGTTCGCAGAGGCGAATGCCCGACGGCCTTGTCCGATTCATGTGCCTTGTCTCCGTCGTGCGTCTATTCGGCGAATACGTTGCCACTGTCGGGAAACGCGAGCATGGCGGTAGCGAGACCGTTGAGGGGCCGTCGCGACCGCGACGAGGTTCGTCGGAACCGGCACGAAGCGCATGATGTCCAGAAGTGGCGTGCACTGCGCGTGAGGCGGGTCCGCCGAGGCATGCGGCCGGTCGTCGGATTCCGGCAGGTTCCGTATTTGGGCCGGAGGTCCGGTGTATCCTCTTCGGAACATGAAGACGGGACTGTCTTGTCCTTAGCTGTAGCGGAGGCGGCGCTCCGACGATGCGGCGGATCGGGGCCTCGCTCGGAAAACGGGTTGCGGCACGGAACGTACCGACCGTTCGGTAACCGGCCGTGGCCCGAGGCATGGGAACGGCCGATCCGGCCGGGACGATGGCGGGTGGCATAGATGCGGGCGGCGGTGCCGACGCTACCGTGCCGAAAACGCGTCCGGCCTGTCCGGGATCGCCCGATTTCGGTAAACCGCTGCTATCGCTTCGTCCGAAGGCCGGGTAAGTTACCGGAAACTGTCGGAAAGGCGAAGCCCCTCTTGCGGATCATCCGTTACGGTTCGCCCGTGTCCGGCAAAGCGGGTCGGATGACGTCGGCGGGCGTTCGGCCTGCGGAGCTGCGTTTGCGTAAGACCGGACGGCGCTCACCGGGCGGAGTCGTCCGATGCCTGCCGTTCGCGGACGATGCCCTTGTTTTTTCTCCCGTCGATATAAATATACAGCGGGGCGTCGAACCGGACATGCCGCACCGACTCGCTCTCGTAGACGGCCGGCATCGCGTCGAGCCGCCCTTCGTCGAACCGGCCGTCGCCCATGAACGGGTTGATCGTCAGGTAGCCGACGCCGAACGAGGTCAGATTTTGGAAAAAATGCGTGCCCTGACTCGGCTCGACGCGGAAGTTCTCCAGCCCGCACTCGACGATCACCTTCGCTTCGGAGATCGACGGCCACTTGACCGGTATGCCGAGCCACGGATCGCTCGACCCCCAGCGTCCGGGGCCGACGAGCACGTAGGGGCGCTTCTCGGAGCGCAGGCGGTTGTTCAGCTCGCCGATCTCCGAGGCGATCCGCTGCGTGCGCGAGGTGTCGAACGTACCGCTGCGGACGTAGACGACGTCCGTCACGCCTTCGATCGCGCCGAGGCCCAGCGCGCTTTCGGCGTAGATCAGCGCGTCGGAGGTCCGTACGCTGTCCCAGTCGAGCGACCGGGCGTCCTGCTGCTCGACGATCGGGCGGATCTGCAGAAAACAGAACGTCCGCTCGGCCCCGTAGGGGACGTCCATGTCGACGGCGAACTCCATTTCGACCGGGCAGCCCATCTCCTGCTCGCCCATGCGGAGCAGATCGCCGATGATCTGCGCGAGCGGGATCGTGTCGTATTTGAGTATCTGCGAGAACGTGATGATGCGCCGGCCGTCCTCGAACAGGCTGTCGGATATGCGTTGGTTCTGCATGTCCCAGACCGACGCGACGTGGCGCATGTTGCGGAAATGCTTCGCCTTGTTGATCTCGAAACGCTCCAGATTGACCGCGTCGTCGATCGACGTCTTGAACTGTTCGGGCTTCAGGTTCAGCGCGTACATTTCCCGCTGCGTGTCGCGCAGCGCCAGCTCGGGCGTTGAGAGCTGAAGCGCGTTTTTCGGGTAGCGGGGCGAAAAGCGCAGCGTCAGCCCGCCGTCGACGATCAGCTTTCCGAGCCCGAAGGCGAGGTTCACGATGCCGTCCTCGGGCTTCTCGTCGCCTATCGGGTAATAGTTCAGCGAACGGGCGACGCCCGAAACGGTCGGGAAATAGTAACCTCCGTCCTCCGATCCGCAGACCTCTTGGATGACGATGCCCATCTTTTCCTCGCTGAGCAGGTTGCCCGACGCGAGGATGTAGGCCCGGCTCGACGCGAAATAGACCGAGGCGTAGACGCTCTTGATCGCCTTGCCCAGCAGCCGCAGCGTCTGGTCCTCGTTGTCGGTGAGCGGGATCATGTAGGTCGAATAGATACCCGCGAACGGCTGATAGTGCGAATCCTCGAGTTTCGAGCTCGACCGGACGGCCAACGGCCTCGCGGCGTGGCGTATATAGGCCCGCAGGTCGTCGACCAGCGTTTCGGGCAGCCGCGAACTGACGAACTCCGACAGGATTTCCTCGTCGGTGACGTCGGCGTTGATGACGTATTGCAGTCCGTTGTCGCGGATGAACTCGTCGAAATAGTCCGTTGCGATGACGACCGTGCGCGGCAGCTGCACCTTGACCCTTTCGTAGCGGTCGTAGAAACGGTGCTTTTGCAGCATGCTGTTCATGAACGCGAGGCCGCGCCCCTTGCCGCCCAGCGATCCGTCGCCGATGCGGGCGAACCAGATGTAGCGGTTGTACGTGTCGCGGTCGAAGCGGGCGACGACGCCGTGTCCCTGCAGGATGCGGTAGCGGCGGATCGCGTCGGCGATGAACTCGCGCATCTCGAGCGTCGTGGCGAAATGGCTGTTGCGCACCGCGCGCATGGCTCCTGCGAGCGAGAAAAGCCCCCGCGAGTACATCCATTTCGACAGCCGGTTGCGCGAGGCGTGGTACAACAGAACGTCTTCGGGTATTTCCATGACCAGATGCTGCATGTCGCGCAGGTCTTTCGCGCGTCCGATCACCTCGCCCGTAGCGAGGTCCTTGAACACGAAGTCGCCGAAAGTGAACTCCTCGCTGATGTAGTCGCTCAGTTCGAGCAGCAGCGTTTTCGAGTATTTGGCGATGAAGCCTACGCCCAGACTCTCGGCCGTCGCGCGCATGCTCTCCTGAGAGGATTGAAGCAGGAACGGCATCTGCGGGTTGTCGGCCTTGATCAGCCGGCACAGATCGATGCCGGCGTCGAGCTTCTCGCTCGACGAGGGATCGCCCTTATGGATGACGAAGCCGACGTCCGAAATGACGCCCAGCAGATGCTTCTTGTATTTCTCGTACAGCCCGACGGCCTCGGTATAGTTCGTGGCCAGCAGGATTTTGGGCCGCGCGCGCTTGCGCAGCATCTGCTGCTGTTCGTTGAGCGCCTCTTTGAGAAACTCCTTGCTCTGCTGGAGCACGAGCTTGTAGATCGTGGGCAGATAGGTCGAGTAGTATTTGATCGAGTCCTCGACCAGCAGGATCGACTGCACGCCGGCGCCCAGAATGTCGCTGTCGGCGTTCATGCGGTCTTCGATCAGCTTGATGATCGTCAGGATCAGGTCGGCGTTGCCGTGCCAGTAGAAAATGTAGTCGATGCCGGAGGCGTCCTCCCGCTCGAGCCGCCGGTACAGGTCGCGCGAGAAGTTGAGCAGCAGCACGACGGGGATGTCGGGCCTCAGCTGCTTGATCTTTTTCGACGAGTGGAACACGTCCAGCTCGCCGACGTTGAACATGCTGATCACCAGATCGAAGTCGGGATCGTCCCGCAGCACTTCGAGCGCTTCGACCGACGAGCTGACCCTCCGGAACGAGGGCGGGTTGCTCAGGTTCAGCTCGATATACTCGCGGTTGATCTGCACGTCGATGCGGCCGTCTTCCTCGAGCGTATAAGCGTCGTAGCTGCTGCTGATGAGCAGTACGCGCCGGATGCGTCTTTGCATCAGGGTGCCGTAGTCGATCGGGCTCTGCTGTCGCGTCCTCTCTGAATCGTTCGCTGTCATGCCGGATAGGTTTGCTTCGGACAAACTTACGGATTTTCCCCGACTTTTCTTACCTTTGCGGAAACTATCGCGAAACCTTATGGCTGCATATACGTTGGAGGAAGTGACCTCGCGGCGCGCTACGCGCGAGTTTCTGGATCTGCCCAAGCGTCTCTACCGCGATGAACCGCACTGGATCTGTCCGCTCGATCAGGATATCGAGAACCGCTTTCATCCCGAGACGAACGAGTTGCTGCGCGACGGCGAGGCGATCCGGTGGATCGTCGTCGACGAGCGTGGCCGGGTCGTGGGCCGGATAGCCGCTTTTTACAATCGGGAGTTGGTGGCCGCTTCGGAATATCAGCCGACCGGCGGCTGCGGCTTTTTCGAATCGATCGACGACCAGCGGGTGGCCGACATGCTGTTCGACGCCGCGCGCGACTGGCTGAAGGAGCGCGGTTTGGAGGCGATGGACGGTCCCGTCAACTTCGGCGACCGCGATCAATGGTGGGGGCTGCTGGTCAAGGGGTTCGAGTTCACGCCGCTCTATGCGAACCCGTACAATTTCGAGTATTACGTCCGGCTGTTCGAGAATTACGGGTTTCGGAACTATTTCAACCAGCATACTTACCTGCGCGAGCTCAAAGAGGGGCTTTTCCCCGAGAACGTCTACGAGCGGGTGCGGCGGCTGAAAGAGGAGCCGCGCTATCGTTTCGAGCATATGGACAAGAAGCGGATCGATCAGTACGCCGAGGATTTCCGGACGGTCTATAACCAAGCGTGGGCCGGTTTCTCGGGCGTCAAGCCGATCACCCGCGAGCATGCCCGGGCCCTGCTGGCCAAGATGCGGCCGATCATCGACGAGAAGCTGATGTATTTCGCCTACTGGGACGACGCTCCGATCGGCTTCTTTCTGATGGTCCCCGATCTGAACGGCGTGATCGGACCGCTGGGCGGCCGCTTCGGTCTGGTCCAGAAGCTGCGCTTTCTGTGGAGACTCAAGGTAAGCCGGAAGGCTCGTCGCATTTTCGCGATCATTTTCGGAGTGGTGCCCGATTTTCAGGGCAAAGGCATCGAGTCGGGCATGATTCGCACGTTCGAGGAGGAGGTGGCCAAGGGGCTGAACAAGCGCTACGACAGCCTCGAGCTGGCCTGGATCGGCGATTTCAACCCGGTCATGATGCGTATGGTCGAAAATTTCGTCTGCGCGAAAAAGCACAAGATGCACACCACGTACCGTTACCTGTTCGACCGCGAGAAGGAGTTCCGGCGCGCTCCGCGCGTGGGCATGCGCCGCAAGGAGGAGCATGCCTGACGGGCTCGCTTTGGCGATAAGCTCGGAAAAGACTATATTTACAACGGAAAACCAAAAACGATTCAGATTATGACCCGAGGAATCATACATACCGAAAAGGGAGACATGACCGTCGAGCTGTACGACAACGAGACGCCGATCACGGTGGCCAATTTCTGCAAACTGGCCGAGTCGGGCTTTTACGACGGGCTGACGTTCCACCGCGTGATCCCCGACTTCGTGATTCAGGGCGGTTGCCCGCTCGGCACCGGAACCGGGGGGCCGGGCTATACGATCAAGTGCGAGACGTCCGCTCCGAAGCAATATCACGACCGGGGCGTGCTCTCCATGGCCCATGCGGGCAAGGACACGGGCGGGTCGCAGTTTTTCATCTGCATGAACCGGACGAATACGGCCCATTTGGACGGGGTGCATACCTGCTTCGGCCGCGTGGTCGAAGGGTTGGACGTGATCGACCGGATCCGCCGGGGCGACCTGATTCTGGGTATCGACATCATTAAAGACGAAGCATAATGGAATTGGAAGGAACCGTATGGAATGTCCTGCCGCCCGTCCGGGGAACGAGCGCGCGAGGGGAGTGGGTCAAACAGGAGGTCGTTTTCGAACAGCCCGGGGAGTTCAACCGCAAGGTGTGCGTCAGCTTCTGGGGCGACAAGGCGCAGGATGCAGCGACGCTGAAGCCCGGCGAGGCGGTGACGATCTCGGCCAACGTCGAGTCGCGCGAGTACAACGGACGCTGGTTCACCGAGGTGCGGGCATGGCGGATCGTGCGCAAGGCCGCTCAGCAGCCTCAGCAGGCGCCCGTGTCGGACGGCTTGCCGCCGCTCGACGCCTTCGCCGAGGAGCCGGTTGCTTCGGGCTCGTCTTCGGAGGTGGACGATCTGCCTTTCTAAGGACGGGGCGCCGACAGGATACATAGCTGAAACGGTACGAAAGAGAGCAACCGTATGCTCTCTTTCGTACCGTTTGTCGTTTCCGGCGCGCTTGCCGGCGCTTTGTCGGGTACGGATACGGGTTGCTTGTCTGCGTCGTGCCGGTTCGGAGCCGGGAAAAGAGCAGGCCGGGAGCGATATGAAAAGGTAAAAGGCTTGCCGCCATACGTCCCGGACGTATGGCGGCAGGCCTTGCGGTTTTGTTTCAGATCAGACGATTCCCTGTTCGGCCATGCTGCGGGCCACTTTCATGAAACCCGCGATGTTGGCTCCCTTCATGTAGTTGATGTAGCCGTCGGACTCGGTTCCGAATTCGAGGCAGGCGTGGTGGATCGACGACATGATCTCGTGCAGTCGCCGGTCGACCTCTTCGCGCCCCCAGTTCATCTTCATCGCGTTCTGAGACATTTCGAGGCCCGAGGTGGCGACTCCGCCCGCATTGACCGCCTTGCCCGGCGCGTACAGCATCCGGCGGCCGATCAGCCGATCTATCGCCTCGGGCGTGCAGCCCATGTTCGATACCTCGGCTACGCAGCGCACGCCGTTGGCTATGAGCCGGTCGGCGTCCTCTCCGTCGAGTTCGTTCTGCGTCGCGCAGGGCATCGCGATGTCGACGGGCACCTCCCACGGGCGGGCGCCGGCGTGGAATTCGGTCCCGGGGAATCTCTCGGCGTAAGGAGATACGATGTCGTTGTTCGATGCGCGCAGTTCGAGCATGCAGTCGATCTTTTCCGCATCGAGCCCTTCCGGGTCGTATACGTAGCCGTCGGGGCCCGAAATCGTCACGACGCGAGCTCCCAGCTCGGTCGCTTTCAGCGCGACTCCCCATGCCACGTTGCCGAATCCGGAGATGGCGATCCGCTTGCCCTCCAACGTATCGCCCGCGTGGGCGAGCATCTGCCGGACGAAATAGACGGCGCCGAACCCGGTCGCCTCGGGCCGCACGAGCGAGCCGCCGAAGGTCATGCCCTTGCCGGTCAACACGCCCGTATTCTCCCGGGCCAGCTTGCGATACATGCCGTACAGGTAGCCGATCTCGCGTCCTCCGACGCCGATGTCGCCGGCCGGCACGTCGGTCTCGGGGCCTATGTAACGCCACAGCTCGGTCATGAAGGCTTGGCAGAAACGCATGACCTCCGCATCGGACTTGCCGCGCGGGTTGAAGTCCGAACCTCCCTTGGCGCCGCCCATCGGCAGCGTCGTCAGCGCGTTCTTGAAAATCTGTTCGAAGCCCAAAAACTTCAGAATGCTCAGGTTGACGCTCGAGTGGAACCTCAAGCCTCCCTTGTACGGCCCGAGCGCGTTGTTGAATTGGACGCGGTAGCCGATGTTGACCTGAACGTTTCCCCGGTCGTCGACCCACGGGACCTTGAACGTGAAGATCCGGTCCGGCTCGACGATCCGCTCGGCGATCCGCAGCTTCTCGAATTCGGGATGCCGGTTGTAGACCGTTTCGACCGACAGCAGCACTTCGCGTACCGCCTGCAAATACTCGCCTTCCCCCGGGTGTCTGCGCTCGAGTTCGGCCAAAAGTTGATTGACGTTCATGGCTCGAAGGTTTTAAGTCGTAGTCAAATATAGCGATTTTGTTTTAAAATCGTTCGTCGTCTTGGTGAATTTTCTTCGGATCGTCATTCGGCGGGCCGATGCTTCCCGCAGGTATGCGCAAAACGGAGGCCGTAATCCGATACGGGCGGCGCCGGATGGTGGCAATCCCGAAAAAATAGTTACCTTTGTACATTACGATTAATTTCATTTTCATGGATTTCAAGGAATGCAAGAATACGGACAATACGCCTTGCGAGGGCAGCCTCGACGTCGGTCGCGGCTGTCGTTTCTGCCGCTGCGACGGCGAAGCGACGGCCTCGGCCTGCGAGGGTTGCTACAAGCTGCACTCGTTCAATTGGCTGGAGGATATGCCCGAGGTGTTTCCGACCGATATTTTCGAGGTCCGTTTCAAAAATACGCGCAAGAGCTACTACCGCAATGTGAATAACCTGCCGCTGCGAAGGGGCGACATCGTCGCCGTCGAGGCGTCGCCCGGTCACGACATCGGGATCGTCTCGCTGACGGGCGATCTGGTCGCCCGTCAGATGAAGCGGGTGGGCTTCAACCCGCAGAACGGCGAGTTCAAGAAAATCTATCGCAAGGCCAAACCCTACGATATCGAGAAATGGCAGGAGGCCATCGCGCTCGAACACGATACGATGATCCGCGCGCGCCGGATCGCCGCCGACATGAAACTCAACATGAAGATCGGCGACGTGGAGTATCAGGGCGATAAGATCAAGGCCATTTTCTACTATATCGCCGACGAACGGGTCGATTTCCGCGAACTGATCAAGGTTTTCGCCGAGCAGTTCCGTATCCGTATCGAGATGAAGCAGATCGGAGCCCGGCAGGAAGCTGGCCGTATCGGAGGGCTCGGGTCGTGCGGCCGCGAGCTGTGCTGCGCGTCGTGGATCTCGAGTTTCGTTTCGGTGACCACCAACTCGGCCCGCAGTCAGGAGATCTCGCTCAATCCGCAGAAGCTGGCCGGGCAATGCGGCAAGCTGAAGTGCTGCCTCGTGTACGAGCTGGACACCTATCTCGATGCGCGCAAGGATTTCCCGCGCGTTCGGGAGCCTTTGCAGACGGTCGACGGCGATTATTATTTGGTCAAGACCGACATTCTGAGCCGGACGATGTGGTTCAGTACCGACCCGCATTCTCAGGCCAACATGAGGCCGTTGGGCGTCGACCGGGTCAAGGAGATTATTCGGGCCAATCAGAAAGGGCAGAAAGTAGACCGGCTGGCCGACGTCTCTTTCGAGCCCGAGTCCGACGAGCCGACTTTCGCCGACGTCGTGGGCGAGGAGAGCCTGACGCGTTTCGACAAGCAGCGGGAGGGACGCCGCAAGAACCGTAAGAAGAAAGGCGGTCGCAAGGGCGCTCCTGAAGGACAGCCGCAACCGTCGGGAGCCTCTCCGGAGCAGCGTTCTGCCGCGAAGCGCAGGGAAGGGGAACCCCGCTCCGACCGTCATGCGCCGCAAGGAGGTCGCGGAGCTTCTGCGGATCGCCGGGGCGGCAAGACCTCCGACAGAAACAGACCGTCCGGACCGGATGCCGGCGTCGAAAGCCTGCCTTCGGAGACCGGACGCAGGGAAAGCGCTCAGCGCGAGGGCGGCTCCCGGAGGGGAGGACGGAATCGCAGGCGGGGCGGCGCCAAAAACGAGAAGCATGCGGAGCAGCAGGATAATTCGGCTCAGGACGGCAAGCAGGGCAGTTAGCCGTCGGTTTCTCTTTTTGGCGGCGTGGGCCGTTTTGCCGTCGTGTCTCTCGCCCGAACGCGCGTTCGTGGCCGATACCGATCCGGGCGGCTGGGCCGTCTCGGAGCCGGCGGTCGTGCGTTTCGACAATTCCGACACGGTGTCGGCCCGAACGATCGACTTGATCGTGCGCTATGGCCGCGATTTTCGCTACGATCGTCTGAGCGTGGCCGTTACGACGGTCTCTCCCTCGGGGCGGCAGCGGCGGGATACGGCGGTGGTGATGCTGCCCGACGTGTCCGGAGAGCCTCATGTCCGCCGCGATGCGGTCGGAGCTTTCCGCTCCGACGCCGTTCTGTCCGAAACGGGAACCTATCTGTTTTCTTTCGTTCCGTTGATGCCCGACCCCCTTGTGAAAGGCGTCGCGGCCGTCGGCGTGGACATATACCGATCCGAAGACTGAGACATATGGGAAAAGACAAGATCAGGCGATTCGAGGAGAACGCCACGTTCCGCTGCGTCGTGCAGCCCGAGTTCGAGGAGATATTCCGCAAGGACTACCGGCTCAAGGGCCGCTGGCGCGAGGACTTTTTCGGCAATCCGAATCCGATCGTGCTGGAGCTGGGCTGCGGCCGGGGCGAGTATACCGTTTCGCTTGCGGAGCGGTTTTCAGACCGGAACTTCATCGGCGTCGACATCAAAGGCGCCCGCCTGTGGAGGGGCGCCAAGACGGCTACCGAAAACGCGATGCCGAACGTCGCTTTCCTGCGCACCCGCATCGAGTTCATCGACTCGTTCTTCGCGCCCGGAGAGGTCGACGAGATATGGATCACGTTCCCCGATCCCCAGCTTCGCAAGAACCGTGTCAAGAAGCGGCTGACCGCGCCGCTGTTTCTCGAGCGCTACGCCCGTTTCCTGAAGCCGGGCGGGGCGATTCACCTGAAAACCGACTCGCAACATCTGCACGCCTATACGAAAGCGGTCGCCGAGGCCAACGCGCTGCCGGTCGAGGCCGGCTGCGACGACATTTACGGCACGGGGTTCGCCGATTCCGTGCTGTCGATCCGGACCACCTACGAGAGCCGTTTTCTGGCCGAGGGGCTGCCGATCACCTATCTGCGTTTCGGTCTGGGCGGCCGGACCCGTTTCGAGGCCCCTGCGTTCGCTCCCGACGAGGAACTCTGTTTCGGGAAAGGGTGATTTTCCCCTCTTCCCCTTTCTTATGAACGGAATCGGGGTTCCGTCGCCGGATCGCCGTTCGTTGCATTTCGTGCCGTGATTCTCATGGAATACGGGCTGCGGCGCTTCTGCGTATGCCGGACTTTGTTTGTCTGTATCGGCTGCCGAGGAATACTTCCCGGATAGGGCCGGTCGTCCTGAGTCGGCCGGCTATGCTTCACGGAGTGCCGTTTCGGATAGGCCGGCCAGTTCGGCTACCGTGGGATTGTGACTGTCCATACCTCCGTCGGCGGTGATCGTTTGCCCGGTGACGTAGCGGGCGTCGTCGGAGGCCAGAAAGGCGATCGTCGCGGCGATATCCGCCGCTTGTCCGAGGTAGTCGACGGCGTTGTGCTTGCGAAAGACGGAGCGGACGCTTTCCGGCAACGACCGCGTGGAGGCCGGAGTCAGTACCAGCCCGGGCGCAACGGCGTTGCAGCGGATTCCTAGCTTGCCGTATTGCGATGCGATATATCGCGTCAGGCCGATGACACCGGCCTTCGCCGCTCCGTACAGCGTGCCCCGGAAGTCTCCGAGCAGGCCGCCTATTGATGCCGTATTCACGATCGAGCCTCTGTTGCGGAGCGTCATCTCGGACAGCGCCGCCTGCGTCGTAGCCATGACGCTGCGCAGATTGAGGTGGAACACCTCGTCGAAATAGCCGAGGTCCATGTTCAGCAGGTCGAGGTCCCGGCTCAGATCGCTTCCCCCTACGTTATTGACCAGTATGTCGATCGTTCCGTACCGTTCGATCGTTCTGGCGACGATTTCCCGGCAGCTTTCCGTCTCGGAAGCGTCGAAGCGCAGCGCGAAGGCCGGGGCGCCCTCGCGGTTCAGTTGCTCGGCCAGCCGCTCGGCCTCGGGATAGTTGTAATCGGCGATCACCAGCCGTGCACCTTCGGCAGCCAGCCGCTCGGCCGTAGCCTTTCCTATGCCGGCCGCGGCGCCCGTCACGAGCGCTACGCGGCTTTCGAATCGTTTCGTTTTCATCATGGCGCAAGCGTTTGGTTCCGGTACAGGACAATAATCGTGCGACGATTCGCTCTCGGGCGCCGCATGCTTTGCGGCACAAAAGTTGATCGGGGAGGGTAGCTTTTAGCATCTGAAAATCAATTTTTCATAACGGATCGATCATGAGACATCTCGGACTATGCGCGACAGCGGCCCTGTGCACGCTGGCTTTCTCGGGCCTGCAGGCTCAGGTACTCAAAAACAACAGCCGTCCCGAAGTGATATTCATCAACCGGGGAGGCATCGAAATCGACTCGATGGTGACTTCGGAAGTCATAGAGACCTATTACTCGACTATCGAACGGGGATTCCGTCAGACGGGCCTGCCTCGCTTCATCATCGCAGGCAAGAACCAGAAGATGATTTTCGGCATAGGAGGCAATGCCGACATGCGGCTTTCTTACGATTTCGACGGCATCGCCGACAACCTCGACTTCGTAACGGCCGACATCCCCGTGCCCAACTCGCCGAAGCAGCGTCAGCAGATCCAGCTCGATCCGACGGCCTCGACCCTCTATTTCAAGGCGATCGCCGATGCCGGACGGATCGGGCCGATCGTCGGCTACATTCAGGCCGACTTCCGGGGCACGGGCAATGCGTTTGCGCTGCAAATGGCCTATGTCGAGGTGGCGGGCTTTTCGATCGGACGCCGGTTCACGACTTTCTGCGATTTGGGCGCCTCTCCCTCGACGGTCGATTTCGAGGGACCGAACGGCTATCCGGCCGTCTATAATGCGATGATCCGCTATACGCGCGCTTTCAACGAACATTGGTCGATGGCCGCGGCTTTGGAAATGCCCGATGTGAGCGCGACCTATATTCCGGGAACCAGCGCCGTCTCGCAACGGATGCCCGACATTCCCCTTTACGTGCAGTATGCATGGAACGGGGGCCGGAGCCATCTGCGGGCCTCGGGATTGCTGCGCGATATGTTTTTCTACGACGACCTGAGGGATAAGACCACCTCGCTGCTGGGCTGGGGCGTGCAGCTCAGCGGGGCGATTCAGGCCGGCAAGCGCCTGACGACCTACATGCAGTTCCTTTACGGCAAGGGCATCGCCGAGTATATTCAGGACATCGACGGTACCGGACTCGATATGGTAGCCAATCCCGAGAAACCCCATTCCATGCAGGCGCTTCCGGTCATGAGCTGGATCGCCGGATTGCAGTACGCGTTCGGTCCGAAGTGGCTCGCAACGGCCGCTTACAGCGGCGTAAAGGTTTTCGGCGAGCATGATTACCGGGTGCCCGATACCTATAAAATCGCCCATTATTTGTCGGTCAACCTGTTTTATAATCTGACGCCGAGCTGTCAGCTGGGCGCCGCCTATTTGTACGGGACGCGCGAAAACATGGACACGCAGCAGGGACATGCCAACCGTGTGCAGGCGATCGTGCAATACAACTTCTAACCGGTCTGCGGACCGCAAGTGCCGTTGCCATGAAAATTCAGACAGGAAAAGGAACTATCGCGCTGACGACGTTGCTGGCGATCTGGTCGGTGTCGATGGTCGTGTCGTTGCCCGGACTGGCCGTGTCGCCGATTCTGGGCCGGCTGCACCGCATTTTCGGCCATGCGACCGATTTGGAGATACAGATGCTGACTTCGCTGCCGTCGTTGCTGATCATTCCGTTCGTGCTGCTGGCCGGAAAGCTTTCGGTCAGCCGGAACAAGCTGCTGATTCTCTACACGGGGCTGATTATCTTTTTCGTCAGCGGGCTGTCCTGCCTTTTTGTCGGCGGAATGACTTCGCTGATCGTCGTCAATGGCATTCTCGGCATCGGGGCCGGCATGGTCGTTCCTCTTTCGACCGGACTGGTGGCCGACTATTTCTCCGGCCGGCCGCGCGTCCGGCAGCTCGGGATCAGCTCGGCGATCAGCAACGTGACGCTCGTGCTGGCCACGTCGCTGACCGGCTGGCTGGCGACGATCGACTGGCACTATCCCTTTTTGGTCTATCTGTTGCCCGGCGTTTCGCTGCTGCTGACGCTTACCTTGAGAAAAGCGCCCTTGCCGGATGCGATATCCGTTTCCGCAGCGGATCGTTCTCGGACTTCCGCCGGAGAGTCCGATACGGCCGCTCCTGTCGCTGTCTTTCGGTCTTCCGGTTCTTCCGGAGACGGTTCGCTTTCGCAATCGTCCGTCGGGGAGGGGGGCTCGTCCGGTTCTGACGGTGCGGCTCGACGTCAGGGTCCTCAAACGGCGAAGGAGACTTATGTCGGGGCGTCGGTCGGTTCCGTTCCGGCCGCCGTGTCTCAGGGGGCTGTTTTTCCGCGCGGGAGCAAGGGGACGGAGCCGTCAGGACCGGCCCGGCCACAGGGTGCGAGGACACCGTCTGCGGCTGCCGATGCCGGTTCGGTCGAAACCGGCTGGCTGCACGGGATCGACCGCCGCCGGCTGGGAGGATTGATGCTGCTCTACTTTTTCGCGACCTATGCCGTACTGGTGATTTCGTTCAATCTGCCTTTCCTGATCCAGCAGTACAAGCTGACCAGTTCGGCATCGGGCGTGATGATTTCGCTGTTCTTTCTGGCGATCATGCTTCCGGGACTGGCGGTCGATCGGGTCATCGCGCTGCTGGGCAAGAAAACGATGTTTGTCTCGCTGTTGCTTATCGGTGCGGGCTTGTTGCTGCTGTACCTCATGAAGAGCGAGTTTTTCGTTGCGCTGGGCTGCTTTGCTACGGGGTTGGGATACGGGGTGATTCAGCCGGTCGTTTACAACAAGGCGGTCGTCACGGCTTCCCGCGAACGGACAACGCTGGCGCTGGCTCTCGTCATGTCGGTCAACTATCTGGCGATCCTGCTTTGTCCGTTCATCGTCGATATGTTCGCCGGTTTGTTTCGGTCCTCTTCGTCGGCCGATTTCCCGTTTTTGCTGAACGCGTTGCTGACGCTGATTGCGACGGTTCCGTGCTATCGTTACCGCGACGGATTCGTGTTCGGAATGACCGACAGCGATTTCGAGTAACGCCCGTAGGATCGTCTTTTTCGGCACGGCCTGTTCGGACTTTACTCCCGTGATTATAGCTGTTTTGGGGTGGCGGAATATAGGCCAGCCGAACCTTCTTGCCCGTTCGTCCGTCGTTCCGGCCGGGCCTGTTTCCTGCTGTGCCTGCGCGATGCGGACAGTCTCCGATTGAGTCGGAAACGACGTGCTCGCCGCTCATGGTCCGGGCCTGGCCCGAATGTCGTTTGTGAAGATGTCCGGCTCGCGTGCCCGGGTGAAAGTTGCGTGCCGAACGCGAACGGCTGTCGGAGCAGGCGGTTTCCGAACGGAGCGAAAGGCAATTATATATACTTCCATGTTCAAGCGTGTCCTCCCCTTCCGGAATTTCTATATATGTTAACCGCGGTTTGCGACCACGGGTACGTATCCGATTGGGCTTCTGCCATGAAATCCCTTCCGTCGGAAAAGATTTTTTGGGGGGGAGCCGGAAACGTCGGAAACCTGAAAGCATACACGGAAAAGTATATGATTGGGGAACGAGAGAAATCGAAAAAGGAGACGCTCGAAGCGTCTCCTTTTTCATTCATACGGTCCGGACCGTTAGAGTTCCTTGACCCGGATGTTGCGGAACCAGACGTTGTCGCCGTGGTCCTGCAGGCCGATGTAGCCTTCGTGGTTCTCGCCGCCGCAGTTGATCAGCAGGTCGTAGGCTTCGGGCCATTTTTCCTTGCTGAATTTGCTCTTGTCGAGCATCTCTTTCCACTGCGGGGTCCACAAGTGATACTCGAGTACCTGCTCGCCGTTCTGGTAGTGTACGACGGTTCCGTTGTACACCATGATCTTGGCCGTGTTCCACTCTCCGAACGGCTTGGCGTTCTGAGGCTTGGCCGGAATCATATCGTACAGCGAGGCCGACTGGCGGTTGCCGTCTACGCCGAGCTTGGCGTCGGGATGGTTCGCGTTGTCGAGCACCTGATACTCGGGAGCCGATATGAAGATCGGTTGGCCGGGAATCTCCTGTGCCAAATAGAAGACGCCGCTGTTGGCGCCCTTGTCGACCTTGTACTCGAACTCGAGCTCGAAGTTCTTGAACTTCTTGTTCGCGTAGATCAGGTCGCCTCCGTCCTGAGCGCCGGCTTCGCCCATGCCCGAGCCGTTGATCTTGATCGCTCCGTCCTCGACGGTCCATGCGGCCGGCACGCCGGTCTTGTCGTAGCCGCGCCATCCGTCGAGCGTCTTGCCGTCGAAGATGACCGTCCAGCCTTCGTCTTCGGCCGGGGCCTGAGCCTGAGCGGTGGCCGTGCTGTCTGCCGCCGCCTTCTTGTTCGCGTTCGATCCGCAGGAGGCTACCGTGGCGGCCAGCGCCAGGCAACCGAGTGCATACATGATTCGTTTCATTGTTTGATTATTAATTAATTGGTTTTCAGAGATTACTTGGGCATCGCGGGCAGTTCCCAACCTTCGCGGTAGTTGTGACGGATCATCTCGGCGGCGAACTGCTGAGCGTTGATCGGATCCGTGTAACGCTTGTTGAAAGTGGGGTGGCCGTTGTGGATCGTGAAACCGTCCTCGATCATGATGGCGATCTGGTCGCCGGAGCCGATGTTCTTGAAGCGCATGTTGTCGCCGTCCCACAGCAGCTCGCGGTTGAGTCCCTGCAGGCGAACGGCCAGTACGCCCATGACGACCATTTCGTTGAACGGACCGGCTTCGCTGAAGTCCGATGCCGTTTTCACGCGGTTCTTCGCGTCTTCCTTGCAGGCGCGGATCCAGTCCTGTTCGTGGCTGACGGTGATTTCGCGGTTCATCTTCGGCGCGGACGGCTTACGACCCGACACGAGCCAAGGATTCACGCCGTAGCAGCCGCATATCAGCGTGTCTTTCGTTCCATAGAAGATGGCTCCGCCTCCCTGATCGTTCAGCGACCTGCCTTCGGGCATGCCGGCGGGACGAACGGGCGTGATGCCTCCGTCGTACCAGTAGACCTCTACTTCGGGCATGGCGACCTTGCCTTTTTTGGGCCGGGCCGGGAAGACGTACTTCACCATCTGGGCGTTCGGCGCGCAGTCCGTGAGCAGCGCGGTCGAACTGCCCTGAACCTTCGAGGGGTATCCGAGCTGCAGGCCCTTGAATACGGGGTGCAGGATATGACATGCCATGTCGCCCAGCGCGCCGGTACCGAAGTCCCACCAGCCGCGCCAGTTCCACGGAGTGTAGAGCTTGTTGTAGGGGCGCATCGGAGCCGGGCCGACGAACAGATCCCAGTTCAGCGTCTCCGGAATCTCGTCGACCTGCTCGGGGCGCATCAGGCCCTGAGGCCAGATCGGGCGGTCGGTAAACGTATCGACGCGCTTTACTTCGCCGATCTCGCCGTTCCATATCCAGTCGCAGACCTGGCGCACGCCTTCGCCCGAGGCTCCCTGATTGCCCATCTGGGTGGCCACGCCGTACTTTTCGGCCAGCTTCGTCAGCAGGCGCGACTCGTAGACGGTGTGGGTCAGCGGTTTCTGCACGTATACGTGCTTGCCCATCGTGATCGCGTCGGCCGCGATCAGGCAGTGCGTATGGTCGGCCGTGGCGACGAGCACGGCGTCGATATCCTTGCCCATCTCGTCGAGCATCTTGCGGTAGTCCCAGTAGCGCTTGGCGTTCGGGTAGCGGTCGAAAGTGTTCTTGGCATATTTCCAGTCGACGTCGCACAGGGCCACGATATTTTCGGTCTCCATGTTCTGGAGGTTGGCGGCGCCCATGCCGCCGATTCCGACGGCGGCGATATTGAGTTTGTCGCTCGGGGCGGTATGACCCGCGGCCTTGCCGAGCACGGCGCTCGGAACGACGGTCAGTCCGGCCAGACCTACCGCACTTTTACGCAGGAAGTCCCTGCGGGATATTTTTTCAGACATGATGTGATGTTTTGGTTAGGTTTCTACTTGACGAACTTCGATACGTTGAGGTATTCGGCGCTTTTGCGGGCGCAGAGCATGGGCGGAAGCGAGTTGGCCTCGATCTCGACGTAGTACTCTTCGAGTCCCTGCTTGTAGGCCGCCTTGAAGATCGATTCGAAATCGATCGTCTCGCTGGCTCCGATGATATCCACGTCCTTGATGTGCAGCAGCGGGAAGCGGCCGGCGTATTTCTGGATGTAGGCCGACGGATTGACGCCGCCCTTGCTGGCCCAGTATACGTCCAGTTCGAAGAAGACCTTGTCGGGATCGGTGTTTTCGATCATGTAATCCTCGATTACCTGGCCTTCGATCTTATTGAACTCGTGCGAGTGGTTGTGGTAGCCGAAACGCAGCCCGGCCGCGTTCGCGATTTCGCCTATGCGGTTGAAATAGTCGCAATAGTCCTGCAGGTCGGCGAGCGTCGAGCCGACGGGGAAGTAGGGCATGACGATGGTTTTGCCGCCTACGGCCGCCTGGGCGTCGCAAGCCTGTTTCCACCAGTCCATGCAGCCCTGCATGTCGTTCTTGTCGAGATTGCGGGCGATGTGCGCGCCGGTTACCGCGATGCCGAGGTCCTCGGCCATTTTGCGGAACTCGGCCGGCGTGCGGCCGTAGAACTTCCCGTCTCCGTACGAGGCCGTTTCGGCGGTGGAGTATCCCATTTCGGATATTTGCCGGAGCGCCTGCGCCGCATCGGCGCTCATATCGCCGCCGATCGAGTAGAGCTGCAGCCCGATCGATTTCTTCTTGCGCGGAATGCCGTTCTGCTTCGCGCCCTTGGCGGCCGAAGTCTCCGAGAACAGGCTTCCTCCGATCAGCGCCCCTGCCGTGAGGAGCATTGATTTCTTCAGGAATTCCCTTCTGTCCATAGTGGTTAAGTATTATAGTTTAGGTTGTTCCATGCTTCGGCCCGCCTCGGCGATCCGTTCGGGATACTGCGTTCGGCCGGCGTAATGTGTCGTTCGTCTTGTAAAGGTACAAAAAGTTTTCGATCCGAAAACAGAAGTCGGCAAAAAATGCGGCCGTATTTCATAGGAAAAGCCGCAACGGCGGTCTCTGCCGTGAAGCAGAAGCCGTCGTTGTGGCTTGTCTGAAAAAGGAGTGCGGCGCGCCCGCTATCCGATGGCGTCCAGTTCGCCGATGTTCCGCTTGATCTGCTCGTCGCTGAGCGAGTAGTTCACCAGATCGCCCGCCAGGTACTTGTCGTAAGCGGCCATGTCGATCAGGCCGTGTCCCGACAGGTTGAACAGGATGACTTTCGGTTCGCCGCTCTCGGTACACTTGCGGGCCTCGCGGACGGCCGCGGCGATCGCATGGCACGATTCCGGAGCGGGAATAATGCCCTCGGTCTGCGCGAACAGGCAGCCTGCGTCGAAGCTCTCGAGTTGCGGGATATCGACCGCTTCCATCAGCTTGTCCTTGAGCAGTTGAGATACGATCACGCCTGCTCCGTGATACCGCAATCCGCCCGCATGGATGTTGGCGGGCGCGAAGTTATGTCCCAGCGTGAACATCGGCAGCAGCGGCGTATAGCCGGCTTCGTCTCCGAAGTCGTAGCGGAAGACCCCGCGCGTGAGTTTCGGGCAGGAGTCGGGCTCGGCCGCGATGTAGCGCGTCTTTCGGCCTTCCCTGAGCGTGTGGCGCATGAACGGGAACGAGATGCCGCCGAAGTTCGATCCGCCGCCGAAGCAGCCGATGATCAGGTCGGGGTACTCGCCCGCCATTTCCATCTGTTTCTCGGCCTCGAGACCGATGATCGTCTGGTGCAGCGTGACATGGCTCAGCACCGATCCGAGCGTGTACTTGCAGTTCGGCGTGCTCATCGCCAGCTCGATCGCCTCCGAGATCGCCGTGCCGAGCGAGCCCTGATGGTTCGGATGTTCGGTGAGTATTTTGCGTCCGGCTTTGGTCGACATCGACGGCGAGGCGGTCACCTGTGCGCCGAAAGTCTGCATGATCGAGCGCCGGTAGGGTTTCTGCTCGTAACTGATCTTGACCATGTAGACGGCCAGTTCCAGCCCGAACGCCTTGGCGGCGTAGGACAGGGCGGCTCCCCATTGGCCGGCGCCGGTCTCGGTCGTGATGTTCGTGACACCTTGCCGCTTGCAGTAATAGGCTTGAGCGAGGGCCGAGTTCAGCTTGTGCGAGCCGACGGGGCTGACGCTCTCGTTCTTGAAATAGATGTGCGCCGGGGTACCGAGCGCCTTTTCCAGTCCGTAGGCCCTGACCAGCGGCGTGCAGCGGTAGTTCTTGTACTGCTCGCGGACTTCGTCGGGGATGTCGATCCACGGGTCGGTCTGGTTCATCTCCTGATCGGCCAGCGCCTCGGCGAAAATGGGATAGAGATCCGAGGCTTTCAGCGGCTGTTTCGTTGCGGGATTCAGAGGCGGCATCGGCTTGTTGGGCATGTCGGCCATGACGTTGTACCACCGGGTCGGAATCTCCGATTCCGGAAGGATGAAGCGTTTTGTTTTCGTGCTCATTGCTTTACGGATTTTGGTTTATAAATGATCGGATGGAATGCGGACAAAACAAGGGAGGCTGTCGTGGTCGACAGCCTCCCTTGGTATTTCGCAGATTCATATCTGCACATGGCGATGCGACTCACGACTTATCGAGTAGAGAGCGCCACCACCAAAATTTGTTGATTGCAGAATGAGTCATCGTTTTCTTGATTCGTTGCAATGGCAAATATAGTGTAAAATCCCGGATTTGAGCAAGCGCTTCGCGAAAATATTGTTAGTTTTGTTTCCGTTTTCGGGTGCGGAATGGAATTTTGTTGTTTTTAAATGTTTTATATTCAGTGTGAAATGTAAATAATTTGAAGTATGAAAAAGAATCGAATGATCTTGTTGCTGGCGGTCGTTCTGTGGCTGACTTCATCTGTTTCGGCCGCGACGGTCGACCGGATCGCCGTGCGGAGCGAAGCGATGAAAAAGGAGATCCCGGTCGTCGTGATCGTGCCCGACGCGGCGAAGAGCGGAGTCAGAATGCCGGTGCTGTACCTGCTTCACGGATATAGCGGCGATCAGGAAACGTGGCTTAACGTAAAGCCTTCTCTGCCGCAAATGGCCGACCGGGACAGCGTGATCGTCGTTTGTCCCGACGGCGAGAACAGCTGGTACTGGGACAGCCCGAAAGACCCCTCTTCGCGTTTCGAGACCTTCGTCGCGCGCGAGCTGATCGATTACGTGGACGCCCACTATCCGACGCGGGGCGACCGTTCGGGCCGCGCGATTACGGGTCTCAGCATGGGCGGCCACGGCGGGCTGTGGCTTTCGTTCCGCCACAAGGATACGTTCGGCGCCGGCGGATCGACGAGCGGCGGCGTGGATATCCGTCCTTTCCCCGAGAACTGGGAAATGGCCAAACAGCTCGGCGAGGAGGCGACCAACCGCAAGACGTGGGACGACCATACGGTGATGACCCAGTTGGACAGCATATCGAACGGCGATCTGGCGTTGGTGATCGACTGCGGCTATGACGACTTCTTTTTCGACGTGAACAACAAACTGCACGAGGCGCTTCGCGAACGGGGTATCGAGCATGACTACACGGTGCGTCCCGGCGTTCACAACGGACCCTACTGGACCAATTCGATCGATTATCAGTGGCTGTTTTTCAAGAAATTTTTCGACCGTTCGGGGCGGTAGCGTCCGACCGGTATGAAAGAAATCATCCGGTGCCCCTCTGAAGGGGTGCCGGATGTTGTTTTTGGGCCGGAATATTTTTTTCCCGATGTGTCCTGCTCCGTCGTTTGAGATGGCCGGAAGGGTACGCGCTGTACTCGGAAGCTCTTCGTTCGTAATCCGGCTTACGACGAGAAACGGCGGAATTTTTCTCTGCGGTCGCGTTACGATAACCCGGAGCGTTCCGATTCGGGATCGGGATCCGGACAAATCCGTTTCCGTTTTCGGGAGCCGTTCTTCGTTCCGGAATCGGGCCGGCGGACTCTGTTTTTTTATTTTTTGCGAAAAATGTCAAATCGTTTCCGGTACGTCTTTCTTCGGTTACGATTCGGAAGTCGAATCGAACCGGAATGTTTCGATTGTTTTGGTAAATGCCCTAAGTGTTGATTCTGTGCGTATTCGGTTGCTTGTTTTCGGCGGTGATTTATTTCACATATAGAAATTTTTTGTTTAATTTTACCGTAAACGGACCGGAGCAAGGCGATTTTGCTTATACATTATAATAGGTGTTTATACATTTTATACATTCGTTTCGGTTCTTTGCTCGCATTGCCGTGCACGACGTACACGAACTTCAGGTGTGACTGCAAACCCGTCTGCGAAAGCAGACATAACTTCGATAAATGTTTATAATATGAAGAACAGAGTACGTTTTTGTTTATCCGTTTTGGCTGCCGCCTTTTTCGCATGCGGCCTGACTTCCTGCAAGGACGATCCCGAAAATCCGGCGCCCGAGCCGGAAGTGACGTTGACCGCAGGAGCTGCGACCGAGACGTCGGTCAGCTTTACCGTAACGCCCGTCCATGCCGACCGTTGCGCATGGACGTACGGTCTGAAAGGCGATGCTGCGCCCGATGCCGCCGCGATCTTTGCGAACGGGACGGCCGTATCGGCCGATCAGCCTTCCGATGTGACGATTCCGGATCTGACTCCCGGAACTACTTATGTCGCCTATGCCGTGGCAGCCTCGGGGGAGCATGCGGGCGAGGTGGAATCGATCGATCTGCCGACCGTCGCGCTCTCCTACGATGTGGATTATACGGCTCAATACGCCCAGGGCTATTATTACGGAGACAGGATGAGCGCCGGCACGGGTAACTATTATTTCCATTTGTCTCAATTCGAGTATGTTCCGGTCGAGGGACAGGAGGGCGAGTATCCCGATGCTCCGGGAATGGACGTCGTACTCGATCTTTACGGCGCGTTCGCCGATTCGCCCGATCATGCGATTCTCCCCGACGGGGTTTACGAGGTCGATATGCAGAACCCTTACGGCGAGGGTACGGTCGGGACCGAGTATTCTACCTATTATCTGATCGGCGACGATCTGCAACTGGCCGACCAGCAGTCTTTCCGCGACTTGCGTGTGGAAGTGACTACCGAGGACGGTGTGGTCAACGTCGTGGCGATCGGCGAGCTGGAGGACGGCAGGACGCTGCGCGTACGCTACGAGGGCGCTCCGACGGTGTTGAAAAATGGTACGACCGGCTTGGGCGAGAACGTGCAGATCGATGCGATGAATCTGCTTGTCGCTTCCTATTACGGTGACGAGCAGAAGCAGGGAACGGGCAACTATTTCCTCCAGTTCGTTTCCTACGAGGCCGACGGCAGCGGCAAACCGGTCGGCGAAGGAGGGTACAAGCTCAGCCTCGACCTGTACGGAGCCCTCTCCGATGACGACGATCAGGCGATCCTGCCCGACGGCGTGTACGACATCGCTGCCGAGCGCTACTCGGAAGGCTCCTGCTACAATATGTATACGTGGCTTGCCGAGGTCGACGAGAACGGCAATTCGGTAGCCGGAACCGAATTCTCGACCGGAACGGTCACGGTGGCCCGCAACGGCGAGAATTACACGCTGACGGCCAATTTCCGCGCGGAGGACGGATGTGTCGTCGAGGCTAAGTACGAGGGCCCGATCGATTTCGAGAACAAGGTGACCGGTCCGGTGGGCGACCATAAGACGAACTTTATTCAGGGCGAGGTTTCCTATATGGGTTCGACCGATGAGATGAGTACGTTCCGTTTGATGTTATGGGATGGAAACATGCTGGATCGGGATGATGAGAATGACCAATATTTGTTTGAGGAGGAAAGAAGGAACACTATGCTGTTCATCGACCTGTATAGCAAGCCTTGTACGTCCTCGTCGATCAAGCTCGAGCCGGGAACTTACACGGTAAGCTCCGAGGTCGGTCCGATGACGGTCGATCCGGGCCGGTTGAGAACGATCATACCGGGGATTTACGAGGAGTCGGAAGGAACCTATTTTTACCTGACGCAGGCCGACTATCCGGTGGTTACTTCGCAATATAAGGATGGAAATACGGCGCTGATTGACGGCGGTACGATGCGGATCGAGGAAACTGGCTCCGGCAGCGGCTATCGCTTCACGTTCGACTTCACGACCAAAGAGGGCGGCAGCCTGACCGCGACGATGGAAGGCGACTTGGAGTTCTTCAATCGGGCGCCGATCTATTCGACCCTCGAAGATGACTATGTGGTCGATCTGACCGATGCCGAGTGCAAGCTGAACTACTGGGGAAATGTGGGCGATTACGGCGTGTGGATGGTGCAGATCGTGAGCGACAAGATCGGCTCGGACGGCTTCTCGTCGCAGATCGCCTCTCCCCATCTCGACGAGACGGGCATCCCGACCGGAACCTATACGGCAAGCAAGGGAGTCGAGCCGGGCACTTTCCTCCCGGGAGAGTTGAGCAGCAACAATATGGTGAGCGGAACGTGGTACGTCGGAGGATTCAACGGCCAGTCGTATACCGAGCGGGCTCCTGCCGTCGACGGTGAAATCCGGGTTACGAACAACGGAGACGGCACTTATGTGATCGATTTCGAGTGCACCGACGATGCCGAAGTGCCTCATACGTTCTCGGGTAGCTGGTCGGGTACGGCGATTTACGGGAATGCCGGCAATGCCGTCCGCTCGCTGGTTGTCTCCCCGAACGTTCCCGACGAAGCCGGTCGCGCCGCTGTGCGTGCCGCCAAGCTGACCGAAGCCCGTGCCGCCAAACCGGCCGATACGGGTAAGCAGAAGCTGTCGGTCGTTCGCGCGGCGGACAATGCAGGGAAGGCGCTTCGCGCAAGCAAGTATTGATCGCAGCTATTCAGGCCGGTCCGATTCGGATGCGGGCGAACCCGAGGGCGCGGCTCAGGCCGCGCCCTCGCTTGTTTGGCGGATGCCGGCGATCTCCGGGGGAGGGGGCGGATTCTTCGCAGGCTGCGCATAGGGCGGGAACGTGGCTTCCTCTCGGAAATCCGGACGATGGGGTGCGATGTCCCGAAACTCCTGTCCGGTTTGGCAAAAAACGGACAGATTGTCTGCCCGGCTCTTTGTCGGACTCGGTGAAGGGATAAGGGATACGGAAGGGCGCGGCTCAGCAGGGGGCGCCTTTCTTCAGAAAAGGTTCCGGAGTAGGACCGCTCGGCATTCGTTCGACCGGATGTCTTGCCGCCCCGGCGATCCTTCCCTCGAGCGTCAAAAACGCAAAAGCCCGTGCATTACCGAATGCACGGGCTTTTTTGCAAGGCAAAGACTTCCCTTCCTGCGCCTATGCCACGCAGAGTATCAGCATCTGGGCCGTCAGAATCCGCAGAAACATCGTGAGCGGATAAACGGTCGCATAGCCGACCGAAGGCATGTCGTTGCCGGCCGTCTCGTTCGAGTACGCCAGCGCCGGGGGATCGGTCATCGATCCGGCGAACAGTCCCATCAGCGTATAGAAATTCAGCTTGTAGAATTTGCGCGCGACGATACCTACGATCAGCAGCGGGAGAACCGTAATCAGGAAGCCGTAGCCGATCCAATGGTATCCGTTCTCGTACAGCACCGTATGGACGAATCCTTCTCCGGCGCCGAGTCCGACGCAGGCCAGAAACAGGGCGATGCCGATTTCGCGGAGCATCAGGTTCGCGCTCATCGTCGTATAGGTAACCAGCTTGTAGTGCGGACCGAACCGGCTGATCAGGATCGATACGACCAGCGGGCCGCCGGCCAGCCCGAGCTTGACGGGCTGCGGGATGCCGGGAAACGCGATCGGAATGCTGCCCAGCAGCACGCCGAGCACGATGCCGACGAAGATCGGAATCAGGTTCGGCTCGTTGAGCCGCCGCATCGAATTGCCCAGAATTTTCGACACGGCGTTGATCGCCGCTTCGGAGCCGACGACCGTCACGCGGTCGCCCATTTGCAGTTGCAGGTTGTGATTCGGGATCAGGTCGACGCCGGCGCGGTTCACGCGCGTCATATTGACGCCATAGCCGCTGCGCAGTTTCAGTTCGCCGATGTACTTGCCGTTGAGTTTCGACTTGGTGATCATGATTCGGCGCGTGATGAGCTGGTTGTCGAGCTTTTCCCACTCCTGCATTTCCATGTCGATCTTCTCGCCGAGAAAGTCTTCGACCAGCTCCGCGTTATCGGCCGTCGTGACGACCATTACCTTGTCGCCGACGCGGAGCGGAGTCTGCGCGTTGGCGATCTCGATATGCCCGTCGGACCGGAGCACGCGCGAGATGACGAACTGACGGTTTATCAGGCGTTTGATCTGCAGAACGGTTTTGCCGTCGAGAAACTGGTTTTTGACTTCTACCGAAACGCGGACCGCCTGGCGCGAGTTGTCCTCGCGGCTCGAGAGTATCTTATTCTCCTCGTCGAAGCGGATACGGAAGATCCAGCGGATGAAAAGCATCGACAGGATGATGCCGATCACGCCGAGCGGATAGGCTACCGCATAACCCGTCGCGATGTCGGGCGCGTCGATTCCCGTCATGTCAGCATAGGCCTGCTGCGCTGCGCCCAGTCCGGGCGTGTTGGTCACGGCGCCGGAGAGGATACCCACGACGGTCGTGATGTGCAGTCCCGTCGCCAGATGGACGATGTAGGCGGCGATCACGCCCAGAAAGACGATGGCCGTCGCCAGCATGTTCAGCTTCACGCCGCCTTTCTTGAACGAAGAGAAGAAGCTGGGTCCCACTTGCAGGCCGATCGAGTAGACGAACAGAATCAGCCCGAACTCTTTGACGAAATGGACCAGATGCTCGTTGAGCTGCATCCCGAAATGGCTGAACGCGATTCCGACGAAAAGAATCCACGTCACGCCGAGCCGGATGCCGCCGATTTTGAGCTTGCCGAGCGCGATGCCGAGCGCGATCACCAGCGCGAGAATCAGCACCGAGTGGGCGACGCCTCCGCCCCAGAAAGAGCTGTTGCCGAAAAAAAGATTATGAAACCATTCCATATTAAAAAGTGTACCGATCGTTTGTTTCGCTGGTCCGGATTAGAGTCGCTTGCCGGAGGGGCCGGCGTTGCGGATGGCAGGGCCTGCCCCGATTCCGGCTGCGAAGGTACGAAATTATCCGGAACCTGCGGATGCCGGATCGTGCGCGGAGCGCTTTTTTATTAAAAAATCTTAAATATTTGGGGCGCGTCCGTCTCGACTCGGTCCGGACCGGCCGGGCGGCGCTTGCAGGGCGGAAGGACATGGCCTCTGCCGGTTTTGACGCTTCGCGCCATTCGCGTCCGGTACGGCGCTTTTTGCTGCCGGCCGAGCGGGAAGGGGCCAGACGCCTGTCCGGCCGTTCGGGCCGTGCTCGGCGAGGTTCCGGTCGTTTCGGACATGACCGGTTATGGGGTTCCCGCTCCGTGGCTTGGCCGAAGCCTCGCTGTCCGAAAGTGGACCGTGCTCCGTACGGTTGCCGGCCGGATAAAAAAAGTCGTCCCGTCGTGGGAAATCCGGATTAATTTATGCAATTTTGTCATAAGGGGCGTCGTGTCGTTTCGTGAGGGCGGCTCAGGCGGCTCGTTTTGTTTTACCTAAACCAACTGATAGATGAAAAGACTTTTCCTATGGTCGTCCGTTGCGGCCGTCATGTTGTTGGCCGGCTGCGGAAGCAATGGCTCCGAACAGCCGCCGACGCTGTCCGACGATTCGCTTTACGCTACGTTCCGCGATCCCGGCAACGAGTGGCGGGGCAAGCCCTTCTGGTCGTGGAACGGCCGTCTCGAGAAAGACGAGCTGATCCGTCAGCTCCATGTGTTCAAGGAAATGGGCATGGGCGGGGCATTCCTGCACTCGCGCGTCGGCCTGAAGACCGAGTATCTCGGGCCCGAGTGGTTCGATCTGACGAACGCCGTCGTGGACGAGGCCGCACGGCTCGGCATGGAGGCTTACCTGTACGATGAGGACCGTTGGCCGTCGGGCAGCGCCGGGGGCATGGTGACCGTAGATACGTCGTTGCGGATGAAGTATCTTATTTTGGAGACGATGCCCGCCGAGCAGTTCGAGTGGAACGACGAGGGGATCGTTTCGGCTTTCGCCTGCGATCTGAACGGGATCGATTACTCGAACTTGCAGCGCCTGAATCCCGCGTCGAACATGGCCGACTATGCCGGCAAGACGGTGCTCAAGTTCGCGCAGCGGACATGCCCCGAGTCGGACGTGTACAACGGGACGACCTATCTGGACGTTTTCAATCCGAAAGCGACGGAACGGTTCATCGAGCTGACGCACGAACAGTATCGGAAGCACTGCGGCGAGCGGATCGGTACGACGATCGAGGGTATTTTCACCGACGAACCCCACCGGGGCGGTCTGTTCTCGACGTTCGGGGCCGTGTCGACCTATGCCTGTCCTTGGGCGCTGAGCCTGCCGCAGGAGTACGAAAAGATGTTCGGCGGCGATCTGACGGCCGATCTGCCGAAACTGTTCCTGCGCGAGAACGGCGAGCGGGTCAATGACGTGAAGTGGAAGTTCTGCGAACTGACCCAATCGCTTTTCCTGAAGAATTTTGCCAAACCGCAGTACGACTGGTGTACCGAGCACGATATGGCCTACACGGGACATGTGTTGCACGAGAACAACCTGACGAGCCAAGTGACGATGCAGGGTTCGCTGATGCGCTATTACGAGTATATGCACACGCCCGGTATCGACCTGCTGACCGAGAACGACAACGCCTATTGGGTACCCAAGCAGCTTTCCTCGGTTGCCCGCCAGCTGGGGCAGAAATGGCTTCTTTCGGAGATGTACGGGTGTACGGGCTGGCAGTTCGATTTCGAGAATCACAAGGCCGTCGGCGACTGGCAGGCGCTTTTCGGCATCAACCTGCGCTGCCAGCACCTGTCGTGGTATACGATGGAGGGCGAGGCCAAGCGCGACTATCCGGCCAGCATCTTCTTCCAGTCGCCCTGGTGGAAACAGTACAAATATGTCGAGGATTACTTCTCGCGTCTGGGCGTCATGCTGAATCAGGGAGCGCCTGTTTGCGACGTGCTCGTCGTCAATCCGATCGAGAGCGTCTGGAGTCAGGTGTGCGTGCGTTCGTTCAACGGGCTGTCGCCCGCTGCGCCCGAGATCGCCGAGATGGAGGATAAGTATGCCGACCTGTTCCATTGGCTTGCCGGCGAGCGGATCGACTTCGATTACGGCGACGAGGAAATGATGAGCCGTTTGAGCGACGTCGGCCGCGATGCGGAGGGCAATCCGATCTTCCGCGTGGGACAGGCTTCGTATCGCACCGTGCTGGTAGGCAATATGGAGACGATGCGCCGCTCGACGCTCGACGCGCTCGAGAAGTTCGAGAAGGAGGGAGGCCGTGTGATCTTCATGGGCGAGGCGCCTAAGTACGTGGACGTTCAGCCGTCGGAGGAGCCGGCCCTGATGGCGTCCCGCTGCGTGCAGGTTGATTATGAGAAAACTCCGGTCGTCGAAGCCGTGAAACAGGCGATCCGTCCGGTCGTTGAGGTACGTAACGCTGTCGGTGAGAATCTGCCGCTCGTATTCGGTCAGGTTCGACGTGACGACGAGCGCGCGTATGTCGTGCTGATGAATATCGACCGGCATCGGAAATACGACTCGGTCAGCGTCACGCTGCCCTTCGAGGGCGAGATCGCGTTGTGGGACTGCAAGACGGGCGAGGTATGGAAGCAGCCGGCGACCGTATCGGACGGAAAGTCCGTCGTTCTGACCTCCTTCGAGCCGTGCGAGGAGAAGGTCTATACGATTTCGGCCTCGGCTCCCGCTTTCGCTCAAACGGCGCCCGTCTATAGCGTGAGGGAGAAGACGGAGCTGCCCGACTCCTATTCCTATACGCTGAACGAGCCGAATATCTGCGTTCTCGATCTGGCTACATGGCAGATCGGCGACGAGCCGATGCAGCCGCTGACGGAAATACTCAAAATCGACCGGGCCGTCCGGACTCATTTCAACCTGCCTTGGCGCGGGGGCGGCATGCTTCAGCCGTGGTATGCCGAGAAGCATAAGGGGCAGGAATACACCAAGCCGCTCGGGGTGCTGAAGATGAATTTCCCCTTCAGCATGTCGGTCGTTCCGTCCGATTCCGTCTTCCTGTGCCTCGAGACCCCGCAGCGCTTCACGATTCTCGTGAACGGACGGCGGCTTCCGTCGCAGGACGAGCACGGATGGTTCATCGACAACAGCATCCGCCGCGTTTACGTTCCGTCGGATATGTTCCGCCTCGGGGAGAACAGCGTCGAGCTGGTCGGCCATTTCAGCCGCAATCTCGATCTGGAGGCGATCTATCTGACCGGCCGCTTCGGCGTCGATCTGCAAGGCATCCGCAAGACGATTACGCGTCTGCCCGACAAATTGCGCGTGGGCGATATCGTGTCGCAGGGTCTGCCTTTCTACTCGGGGGCCGTCTGCTACCGGATCGACGGCCTGCCGAGCCCGGCCGAAGGCGAGCGCCTGAAGCTGACGATGGATGGTTTCGACGGGGGCTGTCTGGAACTGTTGAACGAAGGCTCGCATCAGATATGCGGATGGGCGCCCTACGAGTTGGATCTCACGCAGGCGGCCCGGAAAGGCGAACCCGCGCTGCTGAACGTCGTACTGACGCGCCGCAACACGTTCGGGCCGCTGCATCAGGTCCCGGCGCTGGTAGGCGCATACGGGCCGGAGAACTGGACGACCGAGGGCAACTCGTTCACGATGGAGCGCTACATGCTGCTCCCGGCCGGTCTGACGCATCGCCCGTCGCTGCTTCTCGAACGGCCGTAGTCGTCCGTTGGGCCCGCGACAGACTTTGAGAATTCGGAGAAGAGATCGGGATCGCGCTGGAAGAGCGCGACGAGACCTTCCCGAAAGTATGGACGCGGTTGACCGCGTGAAAGTACGGTCCGGGAAAGGGTTGCTTACCATAGGTAGGCGACTCTTTCCCGGACCTTGTTTACTGAAGCCGTTTTGGATCCCATGCCAGTCTCCGGTCGGCATAGGGCGGCTGTCCGGGTCTGTCGGGAACCGGGCGTCCGGCAGCGTCGCCGGATGCCCGATGACGGGACGTTTTGAGGCCGGTTCGCCGCCGGTCTTTCGCCGGTCGTTCCATGTGCGATAGCCGGCGGATCGGCGTTCCGGCCATTCGCTCCGGCGGCCGTATAGAATGGCTTTGTACGCAAAGACGATCGTATGCTTCCATGTGCCAAGCGTATTCGCTGCCGAAGTTTTTACGTCCTGCGGTCGCGGTCGGCAACCGCAGGACGCGCATCCGATTAGGCTCTTATCCTGAATTTTCTTCGCCGGAGAGCTTCACATCGGGAAGCCGGAATTTGGAAAACCCGGAGCCGGTACGGGTAAGTATATAATTCGATACGCAAAAAGGATGGTCGAAACCATCCTTTTTGCGTCTGTGACGGGGGCGTTATTCCGTTCGCTTCGGTTCTTCCGGCCTGGTTTCGTCTTTCAGGTGCACGTCCAGTTGGGGGAACGGAATGTTGAGACCGACCTCGGCGAAACGCTTGTACACCCGCTCGTTCATATCGAAGAAAAGGTCCCAATAGTCGCCCGAGGAGACCCATGCCCGGGCGAGGATATTGACCGAGCTGTCGCCCAGACTGTTCAGGGCGACGAACGGGGCAGGACTCTTCAGTACGCGGGGATCGGCCTCGAGCATTTCGAGTATCGTTCTCTTGGCCCGGTCGTAGTCGTCGCCGTATGCGATCCCGAATGTCCAGTCGAGCCGGCGGGTGGCTTCCTTCGAATAGTTGTTGATGATACCCGTCGAAATACTCCCGTTGGGGATCAGGATCGTCTTGTTGTCGGGCGTGTTGATTACGGTGTTGAGCAACTGGATTTCCTTGACCGAGCCGCTCTGTCCCTGTGCCTCGATGAAGTCTCCTACCTTGAATGGCTTGAATATGAGTATCATCACTCCTCCTGCGAAATTTTGCAGCGTTCCGCTCAGGGCCATGCCGACGGCCAGACCGGCCGATGCGAACACTGCGATGAACGAAGTCGTGTCGATGCCCAGTATGCCGATGATGATAATGATCAGAAAGAGCGTCAGCGTGATGTTGACCATGCTCGAAAGGAAGCCTCTCAGCGAGGGGTCCACTTCGCGGCGGGTCATCATGTTGCGCATCGCCCGGCGGATCCAGCGGATGATCCAGCGGCCGACGGCCAGCAGAACCAACGCGATGAGAATGCGCAGGCCGAAGTTGACGATGTCTTTGATCAGCATGCTGATCAGGTCTTGGGCCGACATGTGCGACAGCATGTCGAGTTTCTGCTCGATAACGGCTTTTTTCGTTGTGTCCGCGACGGCCTCGGTCGCGGCGATCAGTTGTAAAATTGTCATGGTTTCGTAGAATGTATTCGTATCGGTTGGGAGCGCATGGCGCTTATGCGAATTTGATGCCTGACTTTTCGACGAGTCGCTCGGTCTGTTCCCAAAGGGCCTGCCTGCAAGGATGGCAGGTTACCGGATGGGCGACTCGCTTGGGTTTCATGCCGGCCCAGTACAGCGCCTGCCGTTCGTCCGGCAGGTCGCCCGTCGCCAGAGCCAGCGCTGTCCGGGCTCCCTGTTCAGGACTCTTGATCAGCGGCCGGAACAGCAGGTCGGTCAGCGGGTCGAACCATCGGTGCATCGTAATCATGCCCGTGTCGACCACGCCCGGGTCGGCCGCGTAGACGCCGATGCGTCCCGCCGTTCGCCGGGCCAGCTCGAGCGTGAACAGCAGCAGCGCCAGCTTCGACGAGCCGTAGCTCCTGAAACGTTCGTACCGTTGCGGCTCGGGCTCGAAAAGTCGGGGACCGATCCGGCCGATGCGGTAGGTGACCGACAGCGTATTGACGATCCGTCCCCCGTCCGCGATCATCGGCAGCAGCAGCCGGGTCAATGCGTAGGGCCCCACGTAGTTGACGCCCATGCACTGCTCGATTCCGTCGGCGGTCAGGCCGAAACGGGCGCTCATCACGCCGGCGTTGTTGACCAGCGCTGCGATTTCGGCCCCTTCCGATCGAAGTTCCTCGGCGAAACGTCCGATCGATCCGAGCGAAGCCATGTCGAGCGTGCGGACCGTTATTTCTCCGTTTCCCGCCCTTCCCGACCGCATGATTCCTTGCCGGACCGCTTCCGCCTTTTCCATATTCCGGCAGGCCATCACGACTCGCAAGCCCTTGCGGCAGAGCCCTTCGGTCAGAGCCCGGCCTATGCCTCCGGTCGCGCCGGTCACGATGTAGAGTCCCTTATCGTCCATAGCGGTAGAATTTCGCTTTTCGCTTGATGAGCCGCACGATCGGTCCGGGTATCAGGCCCGCCAGCGGAACGAAGACGCGGTTGACGAATCCCGGCACCGTGCGGCGGCGGCCCGAGAACAGCGCGCGCAGCCCTTTGCGAGCGAGCCTTTCGGGCGTCATCATGATGCCGAGCCGCAATGCCAGTCGCTGATAACGCTCGCTGAGATTGTACAACCCGGTGGCCACGGCTCCGGGACAGACCGCCGTAACGCGGACTCCGCGATCGTACAGCTCGTTGCGGATCGCCAGCGACAGCGTCCTCAGGTAGCTTTTCGTCGCTGCGTAGACCGAAATGCCGGGAAACGGCATCCATGCCGACATGGACGACATATTAAGAATGTAGCCTCGGCCTCGTGCCTGCATGGATCGGCCGAAATAGTGACAAAGCAGCGTCGTCGTCCGTACGTGCAGCCGCAGCATCAGTTCGATCCGCCGGGAATCGACCCGTGCCAGGTCGTCGAAAAAGAAAACGCCGGCATTGTTGACGAGCACCTCGACGTCGAGCCGCTCGTCTTCGCAATAGCGATACAGGTCTTCGGCTGCATTTTCGGCCGACAGGTCGCGGTACAGGGGCGAGACTCGCACGCCGTATTGCTTCCGTATTTCGGCGGCGGAATTCGCGATGCCTTCGGCGTCGTTGCTGACGATCAGCAGGTCGTAGCCCCGCGCGGCCAGCTGCCGGGCGTACTGGTAGCCGATGCCCGAGCTGGCGCCCGTGATCAGGGCCGTAGCCCGATCCGTTCGTTCGCTCGAGCTCATGGCCGCTTCGTTTTTCGTTCGATTTCGCGTTTCAGACAGGGCGGCAGGTCCGGCACGTTGCGGTAGCAGGCCATTTCGCGCGAGTACATCCGGGCGATGCAGTAGTTCGTGTGGTCGCAGTCGCAGCGTTCCTCGCCCGTCTCTTTCATCCGGTTCACGAAATCCGGTTCGCGGATCAGCGCCCGGGCCATGGCGACGAACTCGAACCCGTGGCCGAGCACTTCGTCGATCTTGCTCCGCGATACGAGCCCTCCGACGTAGACGAGCGGGAGCTTCAGCGCCTCGCGGAATCGCAGCGCGTCGTCGAGGAAATAGGCTTCGCGGAACGGCTCGTCGGGGATCATCCAGCGCCCGACGGCCCGCACTCCGGCCTTGAGCCACAGTTGCTTCATGTAATATGTCATCGAGCGCAGCGGCATCGAGCCGCGCATCACGTACATCGGCGCCCGGCTGACGAATCCTCCGCTGAGCACCAGCGCGTGGGCTCCGTTCCGCTCGATGCGGCGGGCCACCTCGAGGCATTCGTCCAGGTCGAGTCCGCCCCGGAATCCGTCCCGCATGTTCGTCTTCACGACGACGGCCATGTCGTCCCGGGCCGCCGTCAGCGCCTCGCCGAGGCACATGTCCATGAAACGCATCCGGTTCTCGAGCGTGCCGCCGTATTCGTCTTTGCGGCGGTTCGTGTAAGGCGACAGGAACTGGCTGATCAGGTATCCGTGCCCGGCGTGCACTTCTACCGAGTCGAACCCTGCTTCGCGGGCCAGGTTTACGGCCGTGCCGAAAGCGCGGGCCACGTCGGCGATTTCGCTCGTGCGCATGCCTCGCACGAGGGTGGGGGAGTAGATGTTGAAGCCCGACGAGGCCGAGATCGGCGTGCAGCCGCAGATCGCGCGGTGCGACATGTTGCCGCAGTGGCCGATCTGGATACCGGCGGCGGCTCCCTCGCGGTGGATCGCGTCGGTGATGCGCCGCAGACCGGGGACGATCTCGGGCCGCAGCCACAGCTGGTGAGGGAACGACAGCCCGTTGCGCGTGACCGAGGCATAGGCGAGCGTCGTCATGCCGATGCCTCCGGCCGCGACGCTGCGGTGATATTCGTACAGCATGTCCGTCGGCGAGTTGCCGTCGCACATGCCCTCGAACGCGGCTGCGCGGATCGTACGGTTGCGCAAGGTCAGCGGTCCGATCCGGCCGGGGGTGAACAATACGGATTCTTTCATGGTAAAAACGAAAGTTATGCGATTCGACGTATGTTTGTTGCGGATCAGTATATGAAAGGAATGACGCGCTTGCGCCGCTCTTTGCGCAGTTCGTCTCCGAACAGCTCGGCGTAGCGCTTGTAGATCGCATCCGCTCTCGGGACCAGGTTGGCGAAGGTCCACAGCGCGAACACCGCTCCCGAGGCCGACCACGTCAGTATGGCGAAGCCGGTCCATTCGACGATCTCGCCGAAGTAGTTGGCCGACGTAACGTAGCGGAACATTCCGCCCCGAGGCAGGTAGTGGGCCGTGTCGCCCGGTTTGCGCAGGCGGCGGATGATCCGGTCCGAATGGATGTTGATCGCCATGCCGGCGAAGAAGACGGCCGTTCCGGCGAGGAACTGCGGCGAGAGCAGCCACTCGTTCGTGTAGTAGCCTTCCGGCGCGACGTAAAATATCCAGCCGCCTTGCATGCAGGCGTTCAGCAGGTTGAATACGATGCCCATGGCGACGATGCCCAGCGGCATCGCGCTACGGCTCTTGAACAGCATCGGGTAGATGAAGGCCCGGTGCAGATAGTGGAGCTGGAACAGGGCGAAAAAGACCAGCGGGGCCGCTTCGTTCCGTCTCGGCGAGCACAGACACAGCGCCGTCATAGCCAGAAATACGGGGGCCTCCATCAGGATCCATCCGATCCGGTTGTCGATTTTCGGGCCCCAGCGGCCGTCGCGTAGCAGGCCGTATCCGGCCCGGACAAAATAGAGCGCTGCGAAAACGACCGCAGCCAGGGCGACCATTCCGATCAGGAGCAGGTCGAATCTTTCTTTCGTCATCGTTCGTTCGGGTTGCGTAACCGGCCAACGGACCGGAAAACGAAGTAAAGGTAGAAAATATTGTTTGAATTACGGCTCGCTGGGGAAGGTTTCTGCCGATTTTCCCGGACGGTCGTCGTAATTTGTCTCGTTGCGAGCCTTCCTTTCGGCGCGTGGTTTCCGTTCGCCGTCGGGGCCTGACTTCCTAATTTTTGTTCCGGGCGTTTTGTCCGTTACTGCCTCCGTTACGAAAGGCCGCTCTGACTTCGGACGAATGACCGGCCTTAGGGTCGGTTTCGCCGTGGATAACGGAATCCGTGCTTTCTGTCTGTGTCGGTCCGTTGCTTAAGGAAGGCTTTCTTTTGGGGGCGGGTCGTGAAGTTTCCCGAAGCGCGGATGCAATATCCCCGCCCGAAAGATCGTTTTTTGTCGCAGGCGTTTCGGGTGTAAAAAGCCGCCGTTTTCGCTTTTTTTTGCTGAAGGTGGGCGCGGCGGTCTTACCGGGTTGGAAGTTATGGCGTAAGTCGGTCCGAGGCGGCGTCCACGCTGTTGTTTCGCGATTTAATTAAATGTAAAAAGGATAGTTTTTTTTGCTATGTTTGAAAATATTTAATACTTTTGGGCTTGCTATATGAAAACCGGAGGCTTGCCGCCGGGCGGACGGCGAGGAAGGTGAGCCGGCCGCGCAAACACGAACCAAACGTTAATTTCAAATAAGAATTCAAACCTTTAAACAAAACTCAAAACTATTTTTATTATGGAAGCCAAGTCAGTAAACTTCAAACAGGCAAAAGGCATTAAGTCAGCATTCCTCGTGATCCTTTGCTGCTTCATTCTGGCCGTCTGCATCTTTCATTTCGTGTTGGGCAATCCCGCGAACTTCATGAACAACGACCCCAACAACCACCCGCTGCCGGGCAACATGCTGGGTACTATTTATAAGGGCGGCGTGATCGTGCCCGTTATCCAGACGCTGCTGCTCACCGTGCTCGTACTGAGCATCGAGCGTGCTTTCGCCATCGGCAAGGCTAAGGGTAAGGGCAACGTGGTGAAGTTCGTCAAGAACGTGAAGGACGCTCTGAACGGCGGCGACGTGGAGAAGGCTCGCGAACTGTGCGTTAAGCAGAAGGGTTCGGTGGCGAGCGTCGTATACTCCGCGCTGACCAAGTACGAGGAGATGGAGAAAGACACCACGCTGGCCAAGGATCAGAAGCTGATGAATATCCAGAAGGAGCTCGACGAGGCTACCGCGCTGGAGCTTCCGACGCTGGAACAGAATCTGGTCGTGATCGCGACGATGACCACGCTGGGTACGCTGACCGGTCTGCTCGGAACCGTGATCGGTATGATCAAGTCGTTCGCCGCTCTGGCCAATGCCGGATCGCCCGACTCGGTCGCTCTGTCCGCCGGTATCTCGGAGGCCCTCGTGAACACCGCTTTCGGTATCGCCACCGGTGCGTTGGCCGTTATTTCGTACAACTATTTCACCAGCAAAATCGACAAGCTTACCTATAGCATCGACGAAGTAGGATTTACCATTGTTCAGACTTACGCTGCAACGCACAAATAATCCACGTCAAAACTACGTCTCGCTATTATGGCTAAAGTAAAAGTAAAAAGGAAGAGCACATTCATCGACATGACCGCGATGAGTGATGTGACTGTACTTTTGCTTACTTTCTTCATGCTTACCTCGACCTTCATCCAGAAGGAACCCGTCACCGTCACGACGCCGGGCTCCGTCTCCGAGATCAAGATTCCCGAGAGCGATATCCTCCAGATTCTGGTCGATCCTCAGGGAAAGGTTTTCATGACGCTGGACAAGCAGGAGGACCGTGTGGAAGTCCTTAAGAAAGTAGGCGAGGAATACGGAATAACGTTCACTCCCGAAGAGATCAACAAGTTCCGTCTGGCCAATTCGTTCGGAGTGCCTATCAGCCAAATGAAGGCTTTTCTGGCGCTTTCCGAGGACGAGCAGGACGCGACGCTCAAGGAGCTCGGCATTCCGACCGACAGCACGGACAATCAGTTCAAGGTGTGGGTTAAGAGCGCCCGGGAGCAGAACCGCAATCTTCGGATCGCCATCAAGGCCGATCAGACGACTCCGTATCCGGAAATTAAAACAATCATGACATCGCTTCAGGATATCAGGGAGAACCGTTACAACCTGATCACCTCGTTGAAGGTCGTTGCCCCTGAAGAATAAGCTGTCGTCATACAACATTAACTATTATGGCTGAAATACAAGAAAGCAGCGGTAAGACGGGTAAGAGCAAGCAGAAGAAGTTCTCCGTTCGGGTCGACTTCACCCCGATGGTGGACATGAACATGCTTCTTATCACGTTCTTCATGCTCTGTACCTCTCTGAGTAAGCCTCAGACCATGGAGATCAGTATGCCGACCAACGATAAAGTGACGGAGGAGGAGCAGACGAAGATCAAGGCTTCGCAGGCCGTTACTCTGCTTCTGGGTGCGGACGACAAGGTCTATTACTACTTCGGAGAGCCCAATTACGAGGACTACACTTCGCTCAAGGAGACGGATTACAGTCCGGAGGGCCTTCGCGCGATGCTGCTGGACCGTAACAAGGAGGTTACCGCCCGCATCAACGATCTGAAGCAGCAGAAGAAGGACGAAAAGATCACCGAGGAGCAGTTCAAGGAGCAGGCCGCTGAAATCAAGAAGGACAAGAACGCCCCGACCGTCGTTATCAAGGGAACCGACGAGTCGAGCTACAAGAATCTGATCGACGCGTTGGACGAGATGCAGATCTGCAACATCAGCAGGTATGCGATCGTGGACATTACCGACGGCGACAAGTTCCTGCTCGATAACTACGAGCAGAAGGGCGAGTTGACGAAGAATATCGACAGGTAAACTAATAAGTACACATTAAATCGAAAGGAAATGAACAATATTGATTTGAATTCGAAGCAATGGTGCGAATTAGTTTTCGAAGGCAAGAATCATGACTTCGGCGCCTATGAGATGCGTAGGGACTCGGCCGCTCGCCACAACAAGGCGATGCTGATCGTTACCATTCTGGCGATCGTTGTGATTCTGCTTCCCTCGATCATTCGTTTCGTCGCTCCGAAGAAGGAAGCCGAGGAGAAGATGACGGAGGTCACCACTCTGTCGAAACTTCCCCCCGCAGAAGTGAAGCAGGAAGAGTTCAAGAAGCCCGATGCGCCTCCCCCTCCCCCGTTGAAGAGCTCGTTGAAGTTCACCGCGCCCGTCATCAAGAAGGACGAGGAAGTGCCCGAGGAGGAAGAGATGAAGACGCAGGATGAAGTGACCCAGTCGAAGGTGGCCATCTCGATCGCCGACGTGAAGGGTAACGACGAGATTCACGGACAGGATATCGCCGACCTGCGCGAGGTAGCTCAGGAAAAGCCCAAGGAGGAAGTGGAGGAAATCTTTACGGTTGCCGAGCAGATGCCCCAGTTCCCGGGCGGTCCGGCCGCGCTGCAGGAATTTCTGGCGAAGAATCTGCGCTATCCTCCCATCGCCGCCGAGAACGGCATTTCGGGTACGGTTGTCGTCCGTTTCGCCGTGTGGAAGGACGGATCGATCCGCAACATCGAAGTGCTCAGTCCCGTTGACCGCTCCCTCGACGAGGAAGCCGTACGGGTGATCAAGTCGATGCCCAACTGGATTCCCGGAAAGCAAAACGGTAACAGCGTGTCCGTATATTTTGTGGCTCCTGTGAAATTCCAGCTCGCGGAACAGTAAAAACCTCTATTGGCCGGGGCCCTGTTTAATCCTATCGATTTAAGCAGGGCTCCGGTATGTTTTATCCGACGATCGTATACTGCCGTGCGCCGGATATTCGGATCCGGCCGTTTTATATCCGTCGCTCGCGGTTCGTGGCCGCGGACCGCATATCCGAGCCGACCCTGCCCGAATCCTTTTATCCGGAGGAAATCGCGGGCAGGAAAGCCGGGAGCATCGGAATCCGGCGGGGCGCTACGGTAAGGCATATCGTTTTTTCTACTGTCGTAATCTTTTAATCGCTCGAATATGGACACGCGCAAGCCCGGGGACAGGAAGCCGAAACCCAATCCGTTTTTTTACGTTTTCGGTCTGTTCATGATATTATTTTATTTGGGGATGGCATACATTATGATATTTTCCCCTATATTTGTAGAGAAGATTTCGGCTCCGCTACGCTATGGGATGGGAGTCCTTTTTTTTCTGTACGGTATTTTCCGAGCTTACCGTCAGTATAAAGATTCTATAAAATAACGCTATATGTCGAAGTTCGATCGGTTATCGGTTTATGCGGTACTGTTGGCCTCGGGTCTCGCTCTTTTCGCGTGTCGCGGCCGTCAGACGAAGGACAAGTATACGGATACGGCCACCTCTGGCTTCATTTCGATCAGTGCCGACGAAAGCTTCCGGCGGATCGTTCAGCAGGAGATCGATGTTTTCGAAAGCATATACACGATGGCCGGAATCGATCCGATCTATGCGAGCGAGGTCGATGCGATCAATCTGCTGCTGAAAGACAGCGTCCGGCTGACCGTTTCGACGCGGCGGCTGACCGATGCAGAGAAGGCCGGTCTGGAGGAGAAGAAGTTCTTTCCGAAAGAGTTCAAGGTCGCGAGCGATGCGATCGCGTTGATCGTCAACCGCCAGAATCCCGATTCGATCATTTCGCTGAAGGACCTTTCGCGCATTCTGACCGGCGAGGTGACCGAGTGGAGCGAGCTCTACCCCGGCTCCAAGCTGGGCAAGCTGCAGCTCGTGTTCGACAATCCGAACTCGAGCACGGTCCGCTATGCGATCGACTCGATTTGCCGGGGCAGGCCGTTGGCCGGATCGCTCCATGCTCAGAAAAGCAATGCGGAAGTGATCGATTTCGTCGCCCAATCCCCATCGGCCATCGGCGTGATCGGCGTCAGCTGGGTCGGCAGCGAGAGCGATTCGACGAACCTGAGCTTCTCGGACCGCGTGACCGTGATGGCCGTGAGCCGCGAGGAGAAGGCGACCGAGCAGAACAGCTACAAGCCCTTTCAGGCATACATGGCCTTGGGCGACTATCCGCTCATGCGCGACGTGTACGTGATCCTGACCGACCCTCGCAGCGGACTGGCTTCGGGCTTTTCCACTTTTCTCGCTTCCGACCGGGGACAGCGGATCATCCTGCGGGCCGGTCTGATGCCCGCTACGCAGAACGTGCGGATCGTCAACGTGAGAGATAATTTATAATCTGAACATAAAGTTTTATTTGAATGATGAACGTGAAAATTTCGATTTTGTCCCTCGTTTTGATGGCCGGGGCGACTTCCCTCTTTGCCGACAACAACGACAAAGGGATTGACTACTACAAGGCCGGAATGTACAGCTATGCGAAGAAGGCGTTGTTCGAGAACATCCAGAGCGGAAAGACGGACAAGGCGGAGGCCTATTACTATCTGGGCGAGATCTATGCCGCCGAGAACATGAAGGATTCGGCCGCCTATTGCTATAAGCAGGGATTGGTCGCCGATCCCGAGTACGTGTTCAATACGATCGGCGAGATCAAGCTCGATCTGGCTGCCACGCCCGATGTAGACAAGGTGCTGGCCGGCTTCACGACGGGCAAGAACAAGAAGAACCCTGCCATTTTCGTGGCGATCGCCCGTGCCTACATGACCGACCCGGCGAGAAAAGCCAAGGTGGAGGAGTATCTGGCCAAGGCCAAGGAGGTGGGCCCCAAGTCGCCGGACATCTATATTTTGGAGGGCGATCTGCTGGCCGCCGATAGAAAGATCGGGGATGCGGCTTCCAGCTACGAGCAGGCGATCTATTTCGACGACCAGTGCAAGGAAGCGTATCTGAAGTACGCACGGATTTATGCCCGTATGAATCCTCAGCTCGCCATCGACATGCTCAACAAACTGATCGCGCTCGATCCGGAATACACGATCGCCTACCGCGACCTGGCGTCCGTTTACTATGAGAACAACCAGTTCAAGAACGCGGCCGACGCCTATTCGAAGTACATCACTCCGGAGACGTCCGATATCGACGACCTTTCGCGTTATGCGTCGATCCTGTTCTTCAGCGGCGAGCACGAGCAGGCCCAGCAGATTATCGACCGCGTATCGGCCCGTGCTCCCGAGAATCCCGTCATGCAGCGTCTGAATATGTACATCGCCTACGACAAGGGCGATTTCGCCAAGAGCCTCGAGCTGGCTCAGAAGATGATGCAGAACACCGATACGACTTCGCTGATCGGTCGGGACTATCTGTATTACGCACGCGTACTGGGCAAGAACAATATGGCTGCCGAAGCGTTGGTTCAATACGAGAACGCGATCGCCAAAGATACGGCCAACGTGGCTCTTTACAAGGAGATGGCCGAGGTGGCTGAAAAGGCAAACCTGACCGATCAGGCGATTTCGTACTATACCGATTACATTCGGAAGGGTGGCGAAGAGGTGAAGATCGCGGATTATTTCAGCCTCGGTCAGACCTATTACATTGCGGCTTCGGCTTTCCTGCCTCAGGACAATACGCCGCTTTCCGAGGCCGATTCGCTGAAGATGATGCCTTACGCGCTGGCTGCCGACAGCCTGTTCGGCTATGTGGCCGAGCGGGTTCCCGACAGCTATATGGGCAACTTCTGGCGGGCTCGCGCCAATTCGGTGATCGACCACCTGTCGACCGCCGGTCTGGCCAAACCTTATTACGAGAAGGCGATCGAACTGATCGACTCCGAGAAGAACCCCAAGCAGCTTCTGGAGGCTTACCGCTATATGGCGTATTATTATTACTTGCAGGAAGACAAGGATAATTCGCTCAAATATTGCGACCTGATCCTCGGCATGGCTCCGGACGATGCGATGGCGACCGCCATATCCGGCAATCTGAGACAGTAACGACCGGCGGTCTGATGTAACGTCTCGCTGTTGAGCGAGGATTTACGGCGCCGCCCGCACATTCGTGCGGGCGGCGCTTGCGTTTAGGGAAAGGATAGGCCGGCAGCGGTTGCTGTGGTGCCGTCTGCTCGGTGGGTGATTCCGTCGTCGGGGTATTTCCGGACTCGTGTTTCGGTAGACCGTGCCGTACCCGCTTCGTACAGGAACGCCATGCGGAAAACATAAGCCGGGTGCGGCCGGTCTCCCCCCGATTCTTTGGCTCGGTTTTCCGGTGCGAACCGGGCCGTTTCGCCGTAACGGATACGGTATTTCCGTGCCGGAACGGCCGGCAGATGTTGTTCCCGGCTCGTATCATGTCGTTCCGGCCGGGGTGTGCCTTATCCGTATGACCGTCGGGTGCGGTTCCGGGATGATCGACCGGCAGGTATTTCCCGAGCGTCTTGTCGGCATGGAATGTTTTGGCCGGTCGTATTTCCGTCGGTTGCTTTTCCTGCGGACTGCTACCGTATGCTTGTTGGAAAGTGCCTGCCGGGAAAGCGAAAAGCAAAAAATGGCCGGCGAACCGATAAAAAAAAGAATAGATTTTTTTCTATTCACATTTTACGCTATTTTTGCATCGTTTTTTACTCTTTACCCTATTCCCGCTTATAAATCGCATGATTCCCGCGCTTTTTATAAGCATTTTTGATTTGTCAAAAACGGTTGATGCTATGGATTTGACGTTATTTCTGGTCGTTATCTTGACGGCCGTGTTTCTGGTCGTAGCGGCTTGGGGGCTCGACTACCTGCTCTCGCCCCGGTCCTTCAACGGGCAGAAAGGGGAGGCCTACGAATGCGGCATACCGACGCGGGGCAAGTCGTGGATGCAGTTCAAGGTCGGCTACTACCTGTTCGCGATCCTGTTCCTGATTTTCGATGTCGAGGCGATGTTCATGTTTCCGTGGGCGGTGATCGTCCGCGAAGTCGGCGTCGCAGGACTGTTCAACATTCTGTTCTTTATGCTGATTCTGGTTCTGGGATTGGCTTACGCATGGAAGAAAGGAGCTTTGGAATGGAAATAAAGGGAGTCAACATCAAATCGATGAAATACGATGCGTTCAATGACAATGAATACATCGAGGAGTTGCGCGCCAACGGCGTGAATGTCGTGGTCGGCAAGCTCGATCAGTTGATCAACTGGGGACGCAGTAACTCGCTGTGGCCGCTTACTTTCGCTACGAGCTGCTGCGGCATCGAATTCATGGCCGTCGGAGCCGCCCGCTACGACTTCGCCCGGTTCGGGTTCGAGGTGACGCGGGCCAGCCCGCGTCAGGCCGACGTGATCGTCGTGGCCGGGACGATCGTGCACAAGATGGCTCCGGTGCTCAAACGCCTTTACGATCAGATGGCCGGGCCGAAGTACGTGATCGCGATGGGCGCTTGCGCCATTTCCGGCGGGCCGTTCAAAAAGTCGTACCATGTGTTGCAAGGGGTCGAGCAGATCATTCCCGTCGACGTGTACGTGCCGGGGTGCCCCCCGCGTCCGGAGGCTTTGCTCTACGGCATGATGCAGTTGCAGCGCAAGGTGAAAGCCGAGCATTTCTTCGGCGGCGTGAACAGAAAGGAGAAAAAAGTAACCGCAGACAATGATGCAACCCATGAATAACATAAGAGAGATATTGGCGTCCAAGGCGCCGTCGGCCGAGTTTTCCGAGAGCGAGCCGCTGACGGTGACCGTTCCGGCCTCGGAGTTGCGGGCCGCGGCGCTGGAACTCAGAAACGATCCCCGGATGCAGTTCGACTTTCTGGTCAGCCTGACGGGCATGGACTGGGGCGATACGCTCGGCGTAGTCTACCACCTCCGCTCGACGGCGTCGGGCAGCGAGATCGTGCTGAAGACCTCGACGGCCGAAAAGGAAAATCCCGAGCTTCCGACCGTGTCGGATATATGGAAGACGGCCAACCTGAACGAGAGGGAAGCGTACGACTTTTTCGGCATTCGCTTCGTAGGCCATCCCGACATGCGCCGGCTCTATCTGCGCAGCGACTGGGTCGGATTCCCGCTGCGCAAGGATTACGACGCTTCGCCCGAGATCAATCCGATCCGTCTCGAGAGCGAGCCGATGACCGATTCGGCGCCGACGCTCGTCGAGAAGGACGGCCGGATCGAAGCGGGCGAGAACGTGCTGTTCGACGACTCGGAATATGTCGTCAACATCGGACCGCAGCACCCGGCTACGCACGGCGTGCTCCATTTCCGCGTCTCGCTCGAGGGCGAGATCATCAAGAAGGTCGATCCGCACTGCGGTTATATTCATCGCGGAATCGAGAAGATGTGCGAGAGCCTGACCTATCCGCAGATGCTTGCGCTCACCGACCGGCTCGACTACCTGTCGGCTCACCAGAACCGTCACGCGCTGTGCATGTGCATCGAGCGCGCGATGGGTATTGAGGTTCCCGAGCGCGCGCAGTATATCCGGACGATCATGGACGAATTGCAGCGCCTTTCGTCCCATTTGCTGTTCTGGTCGACGTTCTGCATGGACCTCGGCGCGCTGACCGCGTTTTTCTACGGATTCCGCGACCGCGAGCTGATTCTCGACATGCTGGAAGAGACGACCGGCGGCCGCCTGATCCAGAATTACAACGTGATCGGCGGCGTCATGGCCGATATCCATCCCGATCTGGTCGGGCGGATCAAGAAGTTCATCGCCTATCTGCCCGGCATGCTCAAGGAGTACGACGAGGTGTTCACCGGCAACGTGATCGCGCAGCAGCGCATGAAGGGCATCGGTATCCTGAGCAAGGAGGACGCTATCTCCTACGGCGTCACGGGGCCGTCGGGCCGCGCGTCGGGCTGGAGCTGCGACGTGCGCAAGCTGCATCCCTACGGCGTGTACGATCGCGTGGAGTTCAAAGAGTGCATCCGCACGGGCTGCGACACGTTCGACCGTTACATGGTCCGCATGGACGAGATCCGCGAGTCGCTGCACATTCTCGAGCAGCTGATCGATAACATCCCCGAGGGCGACTACGCCGTCAAGACGAAGCCGATCATCCGCGTGCCGGAGGGGGCTTATTGGGCGAGCGTCGAGGCCAGCCGGGGCGAGTTCGGCGTCTATCTCGAGAGCCGGGGCGACAAGATGCCCTACCGCGTGAAATTCCGCTCGACTGGGCTGCCGCTGGTCAATGTGGTCGATACGCTTTCGAGAGGAAACAAGATCGCCGACCTGATCGCCATCGGCGGCTCGCTCGACTACGTGGTACCCGATATCGACAGGTAATAACGACTAAAAATCCAAACGCATGTTATTGAATACCTATACCGACAGTATTGATTTCAACGCGGTGACGGGCTGGGTGCACGATACGCTGAACGCCTGGCTGCCCTCGTGGGGAGCCACGCTCGTCGAGTGCGTGCTGATCGGGCTGTGCCTGTTGCTGCTCTATGCGGTCATCGCGCTGGCGCTGATTTACGTCGAGCGCAAGGTCTGCGCCTTTTTCCAGTGCCGACTGGGGCCGAACAGGGTAGGGCCCTACGGTACGGTGCAGAGCGTGGCCGATATGATCAAGATGCTGATCAAGGAGCTGATTCCGATCGATCACATCGACCGTTTCCTGTTCAATCTGGCGCCTTTCGTCGTCATCATCTCCTCGGTGCTCGCTTTCGGTTGCCTGCCGTTCGGCAAGGGGCTCGAGGTGCTCGACTTCAATGTCGGCATCTTCTTCCTGATGGCGGTTTCGTCGATCGGCATCGTCGGAATCCTGCTGGCCGGCTGGTCGAGCAACAACAAGTACTCGCTGATCGGCGCGATGCGAAGCGGCGCGCAGATGATCAGCTACGAGCTTTCGATCGGGCTGGCTATCATGACGATGGTCGTTTTCGCCGGCACGATGCAGATTTCCGAGATCGTCGAGCGTCAGGCCGACGGCTGGTTCCTCTTTACGGGACACGTTCCCGCGATCATCGCTTTCGTGATCTATCTGGTAGCCGGTACGGCCGAGACGAATCGGGGGCCTTTCGACCTGCCCGAGGCCGACTCGGAGCTGACGGCCGGTTATCATACGGAGTATTCGGGCATGCACTTCGGCTTCTTCTACCTGGCCGAGTACCTGAACCTCTTTATCGTGGCCGGGGTGGCGACGACGCTGTTTCTGGGCGGATGGATGCCGCTCCACATCGCCGGCTGGGATTCGTTCAACGCCGTCATGGACTTTCTGCCGTCGCCCGTCTGGTTTTTCCTGAAGGTCGCCGTCGTGATTTTCATCATCATGTGGTTCAAGTGGACTTTCCCGCGCCTGAGAATCGACCAGCTGCTGCGTCTGGAATGGAAGTACCTGGTGCCGATCAACCTGCTGAACCTGCTGCTGATGGTCGTAATCGTCGTTTCCGGGTTCCATTTTTAGATTTCCGGTGTTTGATTGAATAAAGAAATAGGACATGAACGGATTTAAGCAATATATCACTTCCTTTTTTTCGGGACTCCGCTCGCTGTTGGTCGGAATGCGGACGACGCTGCGGGTCTTTTTCCGGAAGAAGACGACCGAGCAGTATCCCGAGAACCGCGACACGCTGAAAATGTTCGACCGGTTCCGCGGACAGCTCGTAATGAAGCACAACGACCGCAACGAGCATCGCTGCGTGGCCTGCGGCATTTGCCAGATGAACTGTCCGAACGATTCGATCCGGGTCGTTTCCGAGACGGTCGAGGACGAGCAGGGCAAGAAGAAAAAAGTGCTCGTGCGCTACGAGTACGATCTGGGAAGCTGCCTTTACTGTCAGCTCTGCGTGCGCAGCTGCCCGCACGACGCGATCGAGTTCGACACCGCTTTCGAGCATGCGGTTTTCACGCGCGGCAAGCTGGTTCGGCAGCTCAATTCGGAAGGTTCAACTCTTGAAAAAAAATAGACGGACATGGAAATTACCCTACAACAGGCCGGTTTCGCCTTTCTCGCCGCGGTGATCCTCGTCTTCTCGGTTCTGACCGTCACGACCAAGCGGATTCTGCGTGCGGCCACATACCTGCTGTTCGTGCTGTTCGCGACGGCCGGCATCTATTTTCAGCTCAACTACTCGTTTCTCGGAGCCGTGCAGCTGCTGATCTACGCGGGCGGCGTCGTCGTGCTGTACGTCTTCTCGATCCTGCTGACGAGTTCCGACGAAGAGAGGAAAGCCTCACTGCGCAACCGCAGGATCGGAGCCGGCCTCGTCGCCGCGCTGGCCGGCGTCGCGCTGACGCTTTTCCTGCTGCTGACCCACTCGTTCGCTCCTTCGGCCTTTACGGAAGGGGAGATCGACATGCACCTGATCGGGCATACGCTGATGGGAACCGGGAAATACCAATATCTGCTGCCTTTCGAGGCGGTCAGCGTGCTGTTGCTGGCCTGCATCGTCGGAGGGCTGTTAATCGCACGTAAACGGAAGTAGAGCCATGGAAGTACGAATGGAATATTACCTGATTCTGGCCGCCGTGATGTTTTTCGCCGGCGTGTACGGATTCATCACGCGGCGTAACCTGATCGCCGTGCTCATTTCGATCGAGCTGATCCTCAATGCGGTGGATATCAATTTCGCCGTGTTCAACCGCTATCTGTTTCCCGGACAGCTCGAAGGTTTCTTCTTCACGCTGTTCGCCATAGCGATCGCCGCGGCCGAAACGGCCGTCGCCATAGCGATCATCATCAACATTTACCGCAATCTGCGCAACATCGAAGTGAAAAACCTCGACGAACTGAAGGATTAGGAGGTGTCTCCGGGCGGAGGCCGTCTCGGGCTTTCGTCCGCAACCCGTAAGGAATCGAAAACAAAAGACATTCAATATGGAATACACTGTACTTATCGTGCTGCTGCCGATGCTGACGTTCTTCGTGCTCGGCCTGCTGGGCAAGAGGCTCGGGCCCTGCGCGTCGGGGCTGGCGGGCACGCTGTCGATGGGCGTCACCGCGGCGCTTTCCTATGCGACGGCCTGGCAGTACTTCACGACGGCCAAGATCGACGGAGTCTACCAGAAGCTCGTTCCGCTGAACTTCGAGTGGCTGCGCTTCACCGACAAGCTGCATATCGATCTGGGCGTGCTGCTCGACCCGATCTCGGTGATGATGCTGATCGTCATCTCGACCGTTTCGCTGATGGTCCACATTTACAGCATGGGATACATGAAGGGCGAGCGGGGTTTCGAGCGTTATTACGCCTTCCTGTCGCTGTTCAGCTGCTCGATGCTCGGGCTGGTCGTGGCGACGAACATTTTCCAAATGTATATCTTCTGGGAGCTGGTGGGCGTTTCGTCCTACCTGCTGATCGGGTTCTACTATACGAAGCCCGAGGCGATCGCCGCCTCGAAAAAGGCGTTTATCGTCACGCGCTTCGCCGACCTGTTTTTCTTGATCGGCATCCTGCTGCTTTCGTTCTTCACCGGCACGTTCGACTTCGGGCTGCTGACTTCGGGCGACGGCAGCGTGTTCTCGCAGATGCCGGGCCTGACTTTCATGGGAGGCTCGGTGATCGCATGGGCCTTGGCGCTGATTTTCATCGGTGGAGCCGGCAAGTCGGCTATGTTCCCGCTGCATATCTGGCTGCCCGATGCGATGGAGGGCCCGACGCCGGTATCGGCGCTGATCCATGCCGCAACGATGGTCGTGGCCGGCGTCTATCTGGTGGCCCGGCTGTTCCCCGTCTATTATTTCGAGGCTCCCGAGGTGTTGCACGGCATCGCCTATCTGGCCGCATTCACGTCGCTGTTCGCCGCGGTGATCGCCTGCGTGCAGACCGATATCAAGCGCGTGCTCGCGTTCTCGACCATTTCGCAGATCGGTTTCATGATGGTCGCTCTCGGCGTGTCGGGCTACGGCGGACACGAGGGGCTCGGCTACATGGCCGGCATGTTTCACCTGTTCACGCACGCGATGTTCAAGGCGCTGCTGTTCCTCGGCGCGGGAGCCATTATCCATGCCGTGCACAGCAACGAGATGAGCCGCATGGGCGGTTTGCGCAAGCAGATGCCCGTGACGCACATCACGTTCCTGATCGCCTGCCTCGCTATCGCCGGCATTCCTCCGTTCTCGGGATTCTTCAGCAAGGACGAGATTCTGGCCGCCACGTTCGAGTTCAGCACGCCGCTGGGCTGGTGGATGAGCCTGACGGCCGGTCTGACGGCCTTCTACATGTTCCGTCTCTATTACAACATCTTTTGGGCGACGCCCGCCGAGCACGAGCACGAGCCGCACGAGGCTCCGCGATCGATGGCCGCTCCGCTGGTCGTTCTCGCGGCCGTTACTTGCGTGGCCGGCTTCATCCCGTTCGGCAAATTCGTCAGCAGCAACGGCGAGGACTATATCATCCATATCGACTGGGCGGTCGCCGGAACCAGCGTCGCGATCGCTCTGGTGGCGATCGGAATCGCCACGGCCTTCTACCGCAAGCACAGCCCGATTCCCGACCGTCTGGAACGCTCTTTCAGCGGGCTGCACCGGGCCGCGAGCCATCGCTTCTATATCGACGAGGTGTATCTGTTCGTCACCAAGAAGATCATTTTCAACTGCATATCCCGCTCGATCGCCTGGTTCGACCGTCATGTGATCGACGGCGCGATGGACGGTCTGGCCTATGTCACGAACCGGATGTCGGTGGCCGTGCGCGGTCTTCAGTCCGGTCAGATTCAGCAATATGCCTTCGTGTTCCTGCTCGGAACGGTGGTCATCACCGTGCTGGTACTGGTTTTTTGACTAAAATAAATTGACGGATATGAATTTCTTATCTTTGTTTGTACTGATTCCGGTGCTGATGACCTGCGCGATGTTCTGCACGTCGAACGCGAGGACCGTGCGGACGGTGATGATGACGGGGGCCTCGATGCTGCTGGCTCTGGCCGTCGCGCTGACCGTCCTGTTTTTGGGCGAGCGGGCGTCGGGCAATACGGCCGAGATGCTCTACACGGCCGACGCGGTTTGGTACGCTCCGCTGAACATACACTATTCGGTCGGCGTCGACGGCATATCGGTGGCCATGCTGCTGCTCTCGTCGATCATCGTCTTTACCGGGGTGCTGGCTTCGTGGAAGATGGCCGTGATGCCGCGCGAGTATTTCGCGTGGTTCTCGCTGCTGTCGATCGGCGTATTCGGCTTTTTTATCTCGATCGACCTGTTCACGATGTTCCTGTTCTACGAGGTTGCGCTGATTCCGATGTACCTGCTCATCGGCGTATGGGGTACGGGACGCAAGGAATACTCGGCCATGAAGCTGACGCTGATGCTGATGGGCGGATCGGCCCTGCTGCTGGTGGGCATTTTGGGCATCTATTTCCATTCGGCTCCCGAGGGTGGGCAGCTTTCGATGAACATCCTCGAGATATCCGAGCATACGATCCCGATGAGCGCGCAGTACCTGTTTTTCCCGCTCACGTTTGTCGGCTTCGGCGTGCTCGGCGCGATGTTCCCGTTCCATACGTGGTCGCCCGACGGTCATGCTTCGGCTCCGACGGCCGTCTCGATGCTGCATGCCGGCGTGCTGATGAAGCTCGGCGGCTACGGCTGCTTCCGTGTGGCGATTTTCCTGATGCCCGAGGCTGCGAACGAGCTGTCGTGGATTTTCCTGATCCTGACCGGCACGAGCGTCGTCTACGGCGCGCTTTCGGCCATTAAGCAGACCGATCTGAAATATATCAATGCCTACTCGTCGGTGAGCCACTGCGGCCTGGTGTTGTTCGCTATCCTGATGCTGAACCAAACGGCGATGACCGGCGCCGTGCTGCAGATGCTGTCGCACGGTCTGATGACGGCCCTGTTCTTCGCGCTGATCGGTATGATCTACGGTCGCACGCACACCCGCGACATCCGCGAGATGGGCGGCCTGATGCGGGTGATGCCGTTTCTGGGCGTCTGCTTCGTGATCGCCGGACTGGCGTCGCTGGGCCTGCCGGGTCTCAGCGGTTTCGTGGCCGAGATGACCGTCTTCGTCGGATCGTTCGAGCATACCGACACTTTCCACCGATTCTTCACGATTCTGGCTACGACGTCGATCGTCATCACGGCCGTCTATGTGCTGCGCATGGTGGGCAAGCTGCTTTACGGCGCGGTGCAGAATCCCGAGCACCTGAAGCTGACCGACGCGACTTTCTCCGAGCGCTTCTCGGTAGCTACGCTGATCGTGGCCATCGCCGGGCTGGGCATGGTTCCGCTGTGGGTATCCGACATGATCAGTTACAGCCTGATCCCCGTTATTGAACAATTAACCCGATAATTCGTTATGGATTACAGCAATTTTCTGATGATGAAAGAGGAGCTGTCGCTGATCGCAGTGATAGTCGTCCTGTTGCTATACGACCTGTGCGCCTCGAAGAAGGCTTTGCGCTATTTTCAGCCGGTAGCCTGCGTGCTGGTGGGTGTCCATACGCTGCTGAATCTCGTTCCCGGCGCTGCGGGCGAAGCGTTCGGCGGCATGTACCAGTACACGCCGATGATGAGCGTGGTCAAGAGTATTCTGAACATCGGAACGCTGATCGTGCTGATGCAGGCCGGCGGATGGCTCGCGGGCGAGTCGACCGTTCATAAGCGGGGCGAGTTCTATTTCCTGACGCTGACCACGCTGCTGGGCATGTATTTCATGATCTCGGCGGGAAACTTCCTGTTCTTCTTCATCGGTCTGGAGACGGCCTCGATCCCGATGGCGACGCTCGTCGCGTTCGACAAGTACCGGCACAAGTCGGCCGAGGCGGGAGCCAAGTATATCCTGAACGCGGTATTCGCTTCGGGCCTGTCGCTTTACGGCATGTCGCTGCTGTACGGTACGACCGGAACGCTCTATTTCGACGACATTCCGGCGACCGTTACCGGTTCGCCGCTCCAGATCATGGCGTTCGTGTTCTTCGCCGTAGGGCTGTTCTTCAAGATTTCGCTCGTGCCGTTCCATCAGTGGACGCCGGATGTCTACGAAGGCGCCCCGACGCCGGTTACGTCCTATCTCTCGGTTATATCCAAGGGATCGGCCGTGTTCGTGCTGATGACGATTCTCATCAAGGTGTTCGCTCCGATCGCCGCGCAGTGGCAGGGCATTCTCTACGGCGTGATCGTCGTGACGATCACGCTGGCGAACCTGTTCGCGATCCGCCAAAAGAATCTCAAGCGTTTTCTGGCCTATTCGTCGATCTCGCAGGCCGGCTACATCATGCTCGGCGTGATCGGCGGGACGGCTCTCGGCATGACCTCGCTCGTGTACTACGTGCTCGTCTACATGGTGTCGAATCTGGCCGCCTTCGGCGTGATCGGCGTGATCGAGAACCGGACAGGCAAGCTGACGATAGCCGATTACAACGGCCTCTATGCGACGCATCCGAAGCTGAGCCTCGTGATGACGCTGGCTATGTTCTCGCTGGCCGGAATACCGCCTTTCGCGGGCTTCTTCAGCAAGTTCTTCATCTTCGCCGCAGCCGCCCAGCAGGGCTACTATATTCTGGTGCTGATCGCGCTGCTCAATACGATCATTTCGCTCTACTACTATCTGCTCGTGGTCAAGGCGATGTTCATCAACAAAAACGATACGCCGATCGAGTCGTTCCGCAGCGACGGCTATACGCGCGTGAGCCTCGTGGCCTGTAGCGCGGGCATTCTGCTGCTGGGTATCCTGAGTGTCGTGTACGACCAGATCTCGCTGCTCGCGTACGGTATGTAAAAATATGTACGGGGCGGGTTCGCCCCTGACGAAAGCGGCAGGCCTCACCGGGGCTTGCCGCTTTCGTTTGATCGGTCGATTCTCGTTTTCGGCCGGTGCGTCGTTCGTTTCGTCTTGGCTCCGGCGGTTTTCGCCGGCGAAGTCTTCCGTACGGAGCCGGTAAGTCCGGGCGGCTATTGTCCGCCGATGCTTGTTGCGGGGTTGGGCAGGGATAGGGATTCGCTCCGGCAGAACGAGACGGGCTCGGAAGACTTCGGATCCGGTAGTAGGGGCGACAGAACGGTACGATAGAGTAAATAAGCGGCGATGGAGTGGCATGGTAATGATGGAGCGGTTCGGCTCGTCGCAGTCCGGGCATGCCCGGACTGCGCGTGCCTTGCTGCTCGGGAGAGCGTTCCCTCGTGCCGGCGTTTCGCCGGGCGGATGAAAATCGGTCGTCGAAAAGGTTGTCCGATAGAAAAAAGTGTTTAACTTTGTCTCGTCGGGTAAGGGTGGCGTTTCGCCTCGGCGAAGAAGCCTCAATAGGGAATCCGGTGAAGAGCCGTGCTCGGAATCCGGAGCTGTACCCGCAGCTGTAAGTCTCTTTCCATGCGTCGGGCGATCCGAACAGTCACTGTCTCCTTCCGGGGGCGGGAAGACAGCCCGGGGCGAGACGAGCCAGAAGACCTGCCCTTGCTCCCGCGCATCGATGCTTCGGGTCCAAAGCGGAATGCAAGTTTTTCCGGGTTTTCCGGAGCCTGCTTTCACTTCAAGATATTTCTTGCCCGAGGAGAAGGGACGATCTCTTTTCGTGCCGGCGATCTTCACCGTGCCGCATAGGGGAGCCTCGGAGCGTCGGTTTTCCCTGATGAGCGACAGATGGGGGGATGCCATAGCCCCCATCTGTTCTCATTTCAAGCGAAGAGGGAATATCCGGTTCCGACTCCGGACCCACGCGCCCGAGAGACGGCTTTTCCTGGAAAGGAGAGTCCGTAAGCGGCGAAAGCGCGCCTCTGCCTAAGGGGAAGTTGGCATTTCGGATCGTTATGTTAATTTTGTCTTCGATATGAAAAATCGCTGGAAAATCGGCCTGACATGGTTGGCCATAGCGCTTGGGACGGCATCCTGCCGGCCCGTCGCTACGGCCGCTACGGCGACAGAATCCGATTCTACCGCCTATGCCGCCGTCTTCACGGTCCGGCATGCGGACAGTTGTACGCTGGTCGATATAGTCGATCCGTGGGATACGACGCGGCTGTTGCAACGCTACGTGCTGGTCGATCGATCGGCTCCGTTGCCCGACAGTCTGCCCGAGGGAACGCTCGTCCGGGTTCCGTTGCAGCGGGTCGTCGTCTATTCGGCCGTGCATTGCGGCATGTTGGAGGAGCTGGGCGTAGCCGACCGGATTGCCGGCGTGTGCGAGTCGCGCTATATCGACTTGTCGTTCGTCCGCGAGGGGATCGAGCGGGGAACGATCGCCGATCTGGGCGAGGCCTCGTCGCCCGATCTGGAGCGGATGATCGCGCTCTCGCCCGATGCGCTGCTCGTCTCTCCGTTCGAGAATACGGGTTACGGCCGGGTCGAGAAGTCGGGTATTCCGCTGCTCGAGCTGGCCGACTATATGGAGGCGGAGCCGATGGGCCGGGTCGAGTGGATTCGTTTGCTGGGGTTGTTCTTCGGTCGGGAGACCGAAGCCGAGAAGCTGTTTCGCGCGACCGAGAGCGCGTACGATTCGCTGCGCGCGCTCGCCGAAAACGTTTCCGAGCGGCCTACCGTGATTTCGGAACGCAAGTACGGAGCCGTGTGGTATGTGGCCGGCGGCCGAAGCTATATGGCTCGTCTGTTTCGGGATGCGGGAGCCGATTACCTTTGGGCCGACGATCCGAGTGCCGGGTCGATTCCGCTCTCTTTCGAGGAGGTATTCGAGAAGGGCGGCGCGGCCGATTATTGGCTGATCAAGTACAATTCGGCCGAACCGCTGACTTACGACGGCCTTCGCCGCGACTACGAGCCTTACCGTCGGTTCGCCGCATTCGAGAATGGCCGAGTCTATGCCTGCCATTTGGGACAATCGTCCTATTTCGAGGAGACGCCGATCCATCCCGACCGCCTGCTGCGCGATCTGATCGGGGTTTTCCATCCGGAATTGCTGCCCGGATACGAGTTGCGATACTTCAAGCCGTTGGAGCCATGAGTATTCGTCCTGCCCGTTCGGTTCTTTGGGCCGTGACGGCCGTCGTGCTGTTGTGGGCGGCCAACCTGTTTCTCGGATCGGTCCGCATACCGTTCGCCGAGGTGTGGGCCGTATTGACCGGCGGAGAGGCTTCGCAGCCTTCGTGGGGCTATATCGTGCTCGAGTCGCGCTTGCCGCAGGCGGTCGTGGCTCTGCTGTCCGGCGCTGCACTGGCCGTTTCGGGCCTGATGTTGCAAACCGTGTTCAGCAATCCGCTGGCCGGTCCGTCGGTGCTCGGAATCGATTCCGGAGCCAGTCTGGGCGTGGCTTTGGTCATGTTGTCGCTCGGGGGAACGGTCGGCGGCGGTCTCGCGCTGACGGGCTATCTGGCCGTCGTGGCAGGGGCTTTTGCAGGAGCTGCGTCGATTTTGGGTATCATCATCTTCTTCTCGACGCTCGTGCGCAGCAACGTGATGCTGCTCATTATCGGCATTATGGTCGGTTACCTGACTTCCTCGCTGATTTCATTGCTGAATTTCTTCGCAACGGACGAGGGCATCCGTTCGTACGTATTGTGGGGAATGGGCGACTTTTCGAGTGTCTCGCTCGGGCAGCTGCCCGTTTTCTGCTCGATGCTCGGTATCGGACTGCTGCTCGCAGCGCTGCTCGTCAAGCCGCTCAATGCCCTGTTGCTGGGCGAGCGTTATGCCGAGAATCTGGGCGTGCGGGTGAAAAGGGTCCGTTTGCTGCTGCTCGTGAGTACCGGCCTGCTGACGGCCGTCGTGACGGCTTTCTGCGGCCCGATCTCGTTTATCGGACTGGCCGTGCCTCATCTGGCCCGGCTGATGACCGGCTCGTCGAACCACAAGCTGCTGATGCCGCTGACCCTGCTGACCGGCTCGGCCGTCGCGCTGGCCTGCAATCTGGTCAGTACGCTGCCCGGCGGATCGGGCGTGCTGCCGCTGAGCGCTATCACGCCGGTAGTAGGCGCTCCGGTGATTATCTATGTGATCGTGAATCAGAAAAGAATCCAATATTTCAACTGATGGAACCAACCGGTACGGCTCTCGGCGCGCAGGACCTTTCGATCGGCTATCCGGCTCGTGGCCGGAAAGGCGGCCGGCTGTACGGCGCCCTTTCTCTGGCTCTCCGCTCGGGCGAGCTGACATGCCTGCTCGGACCCAACGGAGCGGGCAAGTCGACGTTGCTGCGCACGCTCGGCGGTCTTCAGCGGCCTTTGGACGGTCGGGTGACGTGGCAAGGAAGACCGCTGGAAAGGTACGGCGCTCGAGAGCGCTCGCGTTTGCTGGGCGTGGTGTTGACCGACCGGTCGCAGGCCGGCGGCCTGCGCGTGCGCGAGCTGGTCGAAATGGGCCGCTATCCCTATACGGGTTTTTTCGGCCGTCTCGATGCGGCCGACCGGCGGGCGGCGGACGAGGCGATCGAGGCCGTCGGCATGACGGCCAAGGCGGATTCCTATGTGGCCGAGCTATCCGACGGGGAGCGCCAGAAGGCGATGATCGCCAAGACGCTCGCTCAGCAGTGTCCCGTCATTCTGCTCGATGAGCCGACTGCTTTTCTGGATGTGGCGAGCCGCATCGAAATCATGGAGCTGCTTCATCGTTTGGCCCGCTTGCAACATAAAACGGTCTTGCTTTCGACGCACGATGTCGAGCAGGCTCTCCGGCTTTCCGACCGGATCTGGCTGCTTTCGCGTGCCGAGGGATTTTGCTGCGGTACGCCCGAAGACTTGGTGCTTTCGGGCCGGATGGATCTCTATTTCGGGCGAGGCGGTCTGTTTTTCGATCGGCAGGCCGGGGGATTGCGCAGCAGGCAGGACGATGCTCCCGCCGTGCGGTTCGAAGCTGCGGACGAGGCTTTGGCCCGCTGGACGAAGAATGCGCTGGAACGCAACGGATTTCGTCCGATATCGGACGGCCGAGACGAATCGCTTCCGCTCGTGCGGGTTTCGGCGCTTGATCGCATCGAGTGGTACCGGCCCGGTTTTCCTTCTCTGACTTGCCGTTCCTTCGAAGAATGGGTCGGAGGCGGCCTCTGCGACGTAGCGGAGCGTTCCGGAGCCGAATAGTTCCGGATGCGACTATCCGCGGTTTTCATCGATGCAGGCTATATCTGTATAGCCGGCGAAAGGCGGCCGTTCTTCTGTCGGCGCATCGGCCGTTCGCTCTTTGAGCGGGATATCCGTGCGCATATTTCGAGCATGCGTTCCAGTGTCGGAAGGAGCATGCTCCGTTCCGTTTAGGCCGCTTTTCCTCTCTCCTTCGGAAGGTCTGTATGTTCGGCTTGCCGCGCTGTGGCACGCGTATTGATGAGCTCCTGACATAGGAATAAATTTAAAAAAAGAAAGCTATGTATTTTTTATGGTATTTGCTTATCGGGCTGGTTGCCGGGTGGATTGCCGGCCTGATCGTTAAGGGGAGCGGTTCCGGAATGCTCGTCAATCTGATCGTGGGTATTATCGGCAGCATGCTCGGCGGATGGATTTTCAGCCTGTTCGGCTGGGTGGCCGTCGGGACTTTCGGAAGCCTGATTACGTCGGTGGTCGGTGCGATCGTGCTTTTGTGGATCGTTTCGCTGGTGAGCCGGCGGAAGAAAGTTAGGTGATGTTTAAATCTCATGATTATGGAAAATTGTAAAAACGGGGCCAAGACGAAGGCCGAGGAAGTCATGCACGACGTCAAGAAAAACGTGACGCATGCTAAGTACACGGTGAAAGAAAAGGCGACTCATGCCGCTCATGTCGTCAAGGAAAAGGCGCAGAAGACGACAGATCGGATGGAGGAGAAAATGAAATGATTCCGATGACGCGGAAGAGGCGGGCCGGGCATATTGTCCGGCCCGTTTCTTCGAGCCGGTCCGCGAGGTCTTGCCGGGGAATTGCGCAGGTAAGGCGAGTTCCCGAACGATCGGGCCGGCTTCTTCTTGTCGTTTTTATGGGGGCGTAATGCCGTCCGGTCCGACCGTATTATACGAAAAAGGCACGGAAATACGTTTGCCGAAAGGTCGGCGCAGAGTCGGGGTCGAGGGTATCGGTCGGAATTCTGTCCGCAGGCGGTTTCCGGCAGCCTTATTTGCGAAATAGCCGATAATGTTTTTAATTTGCGCGAAATAGTCTTTCCGATATGAAAAAAATCGTATGGCTGGCCATTCCGATCGCTTGGTCGCTGCTCTCCTGTTCGAAGGACGAGCCGCAGAACGACGGCCGGCTCGAAGTCAAGCTTTACGCCTATATGCTGGACGAGGCGGGACGGAATGCCAAAAAAACATCGGCTCATTTCTATTTCTTCGATGCTTCCGACGGGCAGCAATTCGTCGAGGAGCGGATCGATATCCCGTCCGGGACGGAAGAAGATTACCGTAACGCGAATCTGACCGTTCTGCGCATGTTGCTGCGCGACAATGAATTTCCGCTGACCGACGGAACATCGGTCGTGCCGTTGGTCGTGGACCGTAATGAGGCTGTAGAGGGAAACAAGTATGTGTTGGTCATGCCCGATTACAGGCATCCCGATACGTGGGACCCGTACCGCAGCCATCATTCGATCCGTGTCGAGCCGGGGAAATACTACGTCGTGGCCCTTTTCGGCGACTATCACGACCGCTGGCCCTGTCAGCAGAAATATACGGGCAAGTACCTGACTGTTGCGGCAGCCGACACGCTTTCTCGCATTCTGACGGTCGATTTTCCCAACGATCCTACCTATAAGGGCTATTTCGACTGGCAGGGAGAGATTCGAGAGCCGGCCGATTCGCTGCGTTTCGAGTTTTAAGAAGTATCCTGCCGACAGGCCCGTTCATGCGGGAAAAATCCGATTTCCCCACCGGCTTATCCGAAAGCGTAATCGTGTCTTTTGGCAGGATGCCGCCGGAGTCGGAAAGCTACTGGCGTTAAGAAAGAAGGAGAGGGAGTACGGCCGGTTCGGTATGACCGTTTTTCGAGTCCATACGGTGCGGGACGTTTCTTCTCGTTCGACGGTTTTTGTTCCGGGTTTCATTCGTTTCCTCGTCCCGGACTTCAAGGAGAAGAGGCGCCTTGGAGCGTTCGATTTTCGGCATTTCAGTTGTTCCTGCGCGGGCTCCGTGCGGTACGGTTTCGTTCCGGCGTTGCGGTTGAGGTATTGATGCCGATTCCGATTTTCCCGAAAGGTGTATGAGCGAGGATTGCCGGCCGTCGTGTCCGGCTACCCCCGTCTTCCGATACGCCGGCCTTTATCGTTACACGTAAACGGTGACGAGGGGCCGGCGCAATTCTATTTCCGATGGGCCGTAGCGACGGAGAATCGGCGTAGGTGTCGGATATGTGTTCCCGCCGTTGCAGGATTTGAAGCCGTATGCCGAAAGAGGAAATACAACGATTGGATTGGATTGGATTGGATTGGATTGGATTGGATTGGATTGCGCGGCGATATGAACGCCCTGAAGAACGTCGCTCTGTTATTTCGTGGAAAAGTAAATTCCTGACAATGAGCTTTTGTCAGGAATTCGTGTAGTGGTTCTACCCAGACTCGAACTGGGATTTAAAGTTTAGGAAACTTCCGTTCTATCCCTTGAACTATAGAACCGCCTTTATGTGCTTTTCGGTCCGTTTGTTTCCTTGCTTCGCGCATGAAACCGGACGAGACGCGCGCTATTTCGAGAAATCGCCGCCGTCGTACGCCCACTTGACGTATTCGGCTCCCCATGTGTAGCCGCCGCCGAAAGCTGCCAGAATCAGGTTATCGCCCTTTTTCAGCCGGGACTCGTAATCCCACAGGCAGAGCGGAATCGTGGCAGCCGTCGTGTTACCGAACTTGTCGATGTTGATCATGCACTTTTCGCGCGGCAGGCCCATACGATGGGCGGTCGCGTCGATGATCCGCAGATTGGCCTGATGCGGGACCAGGTAGGTGATGTCGTCGGGCGTCAGCTTGTTGCGCTCCATGACTTCGACCGAGGTGTCGGCCATGTTCGATACGGCGGCCTTGAACACGGCCTGACCTTCCTGATAAACATAGTGCCAGTTGTTCTCGACCGTTTCGTGCGTGGCGGGGTAGGCCGAGCCGCCTGCCTTCATGTACAGGTGTTGGCCGCCGCCGCCGTCCGAGTGCAGCACGGCATCCAGCACGCCGTATCCTTCTTCCGAGGGTTCCAGCAGCACGGCGGCCGCTCCGTCGCCGAAGATCGGGCATGTATTGCGGTCGTTGTAGTTGATGATCGACGACATCTTATCGGCTCCGATGACGACGACTTTCTTGAAGGTTCCGGTCTCGATATATTTCGCAGCCGTGTTGAGCGCAAACAAGAAACCGCTGCAAGCGGCCGACAGATCGAATCCGAACGCGTTTTTCATCCCTGTTTTGTAGCAGGTCAGGTTGGCCGTCGACGGGAAGAACATGTCCGGCGTGACCGTCGCGCAGACGACCATCTCGATGTCGAGCGGATCGGTATTCGTCTTTTCGAGCAGGTCCTTGACGGCCCGTTCCGTCATGTAGGAGGTCCCCAGACCCTCGCCTTTGAGGATATGGCGGGTCTTGATTCCGATACGGGACATGATCCATTCGTCGGACGTGTCCACCATATGGCTCAACTCGATGTTGTCCAGGATATAGTCGGGCAGATACGCGCCGACGCCCGTGATTGCTGCGGTTTTCTTCTTTGCCATTAACTGAATCTTTCTCTGAGTTTGGTGTCCAACTGGGCATGGATGGTTTTCTCGGTCTGAAGCACCATATTCTTGATGGCTTCGGCGCTCGAGCAGCCGTGCCCGATCAAAACGGGGGCATTGATTCCCAGTACCGGGGTTCCGCCGACCGTTTCGTAGTTGAGCTGGTTGAAGTAGGTATTGCGAAGCCCTTGCTCGAGCGCCATGTTGTAGACGCCCTCTACCTGCTTGATGATCGTGTTGCCCACGAATCCGTCGCATACCACGACGTCGGCGATGCGGCCCGAGAAAATGTGCTTGGCTTCGATGTTGCCGACGAAGCGGAAGTCGGCGCTGCCGTCCATCAGTTCGTAGGCGGCTTTGGTCTGCAGGTTGCCTTTCTCCTTTTCCTCGCCGATGTTGAGCAATGCGATACGGGGCTCCTTCTTGCCCAGAACGCCTTGGGCGTACAGGTTACCGATGACGGCGTACTGATACAGCACCTCCGGTTTGCAGTCCACGTTCAGCCCCACGTCGAGCAGCATCACGCTGCCGCCGTCGATCGTCGGAATGACCGACGATATGGCCGGCCGGATGATGCCTTCGATTTGCTTGACCGTGTACATGCAGCCTACCATCATCGCTCCCGTGCTCCCGGCGCTGGCGAATCCGTCGATCCGTCCTTCCGTCAGGTGGCGGAATCCGACGGCAATGCTCGAATCGGGCTTCTGGCGAAAGGTCAGGGCCGGATTGTCGCCCATCTCGATCACTTGGGTGGTATGCACGATGTCGAATGCGTCGGCGCGGAAATTCTCCTTGGCGAGGAGTTCCTCGATCGAGGGCCTGTCGCCGAACAGGACGATCTTGCTCTGCGGAGCGATCAGTCCTGCGGCCAGTACGGCGCCCGATACCACCGCCTGCGGAGCGTAGTCTCCGCCCATTGCGTCAATTCCTATTCTCGTCATAAGCTATGACTTTGGCCCGGACGGCTACTCCGCTTTCTTCTCGATCGCAAGACGGCCTCTGTAGAAGCCGCATTCGGGGCATACTCTGTGGTAAAGCACGGCTGCGCCGCAGTTCGAGCACGTCGAAACGGTCGGAACCTCGGCCTTGTAGTGCGTCCTTCTCTTGTCTCGTCTCGTGCTGGAGACCTTATGCTTGGGATGTGCCATTTTTGAAAAAAGTTTGTACTGTTAATATTCTTCGTTATCTGTCCGCCCTGCGAGCCCGTCCGCGACGAGGCTATTTCGAGGGCTTGATTTCCTTGAGTTTTTCCCACGGAGAACTTCCGTCCGTTTCGGTCCCCGGACACAGGCGGTCGAACTCTTCCTCGCTGACGATCCGGAAGCGCGACAGCATGTCGGGATCGCAGGTGCTGCGTCCCTCGCTGTCGTCGGGATGAACCCGCTGGTAGGGCAGGCTCAGGCAGATGCTCTCGTAGATGTACTGCGCCACGTTCAGCTCGGTTTCCGACGGGCTGATCCACATCACCTCTCCGTCGCTTTCCTGCTCGCAGTCGCTGTATCGTACGTGCAACGTTCCCTCGTAGCGGACCGGCATCATGAACTCTTCCAGACAGCGGTCGCACTCGACGGCCACCTCGCCGCGGATGTCGAAGTCCAGCGCCATGCCGTTGCCCCTTTTGTCGAGCGTCAGCCTCACGTCGGCGTTTCCCCGGCGGATTTCCGAGCCTTCGAACGCTTCGAAAAAGCGATCGTCGACTTTCATGTCGAACCGGTGCGTGCCTTCTCCGAGACCTTTGAAAGCGATGGAGTATTTCTTCAAAACATCCATTCCGTGTCAAAAATAGAGCACAAAGGTATATATTTTTAACATAAATGCAAAACCTGCGGCTAAATCCGGTTCCTCCGGAAGATCCGAGCTCGGGTACGATTTTCCCGTGTCTTTCGGCGTGCGCAAGGCCCGTTTCAGCCTACGGCCGAAGCGAGCGCGCGATGAGCGTCAGGTCGCACAGCGCGACGGCTGCCGCCGCTTCGACGACGACCGGAGCGCGGAGCGCGATGCAGGCGTCGTGCCTCCCCTTGATCCGCAGCTCTTCGGGCTTGCCCGACTCGGTGTTGAGCGTGATCTGCGGCGACGAGATGCTGGCCGTCGGCTTGATCGCCACGCGGACGACGACCGGGTTGCCGTTCGTAAGCCCGCCCACGATTCCTCCGGCATTGTTCGTCGCGGTCGTGCCGTCCGGGCTGATGATCGGGTCGTTGTGCTCGCTGCCCCGCATCCGGGCGGCGGCGAATCCTGCGCCGAACTCTACGCCCTTGACCGCCGGAATCGAGAAAAGCAGGTGGCTCATCGTGCTTTCGACCGAATCGAAGAACGGCTCGCCCAGCGCGGGCGGTACGCCGGTCGCGGTGCATTCGACGATGCCTCCGACCGAGTCCTGAGCCCGCAACGCCTCCTCGACGATTTTCGGGAAGTCGTCCGGATTGTTACAATCGTCGATCTCGACGATCCGGCTTTCGATCCTGACCTTGCGACCGAGAATCTTCTTGGCTACGACGCCGGCCGCTACCAGCCCGAGCGTCAGCCGTCCCGAGAAGTGTCCGCCGCCCCGGTAGTCGTTGAAGCCGCCGAACTTGCGGGCGGCGACCCAGTCGGAGTGCGAGGGGCGGGGATGGGCGACGAGGTTGGCATAGTCGCCCGAGAGGGTGTTCTCGTTGCGGAACAGAACGGTCAGCGGCGCTCCGGTCGTCCGGCCTCGGAACAGGCCGGTAGCGATTTCCGGAAGGTCGCTTTCCTTGCGGGGCGTCGTACCCCGCTTGCCGCTTTTGCGGCGGTTCAGGTCCTTTTCGAACGATTTCTCGTCGAGCGCGATGCCGGCCGGTACGCCGTCGAGCGTAACGCCGACCAGCGGCCCGTGCGACTCGCCGAAGATAGAGACCCTGAATAGTCTTCCGAAGCTGTTCATATGGTTGTCTTTTCGTTGTGGCCGTGTTCGTCCGGACGGAGCAGCCCGCTCAGATCGTCCCAGAATTCGGGGTACGACTTGGCGACGGCTTCCGCTCCGCGGATCGTGACGCTTCCCTGCCCGCATCGCAGGGCCGCTACGGCGGCGGCCATCGCGATCCGGTGGTCGTTGTGGCTGCTGACCTCCGCGCCGCGGATTTCGCCTCCGGTGACGCGCATGACGTCGGGCGTGGACAGGTCGACGCCGATGCCCATGCTTTCGAGCACGTCGGCGATCGTGCGTGCCCGGTCGCTCTCCTTGTGCGCGAGCCGTCGGGTTCCCCTCAGCGTCGAGGTGCCTTGGCAGGAGGCTGCGAGCGCCGCCAGCGCGGGGAAGAGGTCGGGGCAGTGCGTGGCATCGAATTCGAAAGCGTGCAACGGGCTGCGGCGGACCGTGACCGAGTCGGTCGTCGTCGTGATCTGGGCTCCGGCGCGAGTCAGCGCATCGACGATGGCCATATCGGCCTGTAGCGAGACGGGATTCAGGTTACGCACCGTCACCTCGCCGGTCGTCGCGCCGGCTACCAGCAGGCAGGAGGCGCCGCTCCAGTCGCCCTCGACATTGTATCGGGCCGGGGCGTACCGCTGGCGCCCTTCGATGAAGAACTGCCGGTATTCGTTGTGCTTGACATCGATGCCGAACGTGCCGAGCAGCGAAAGCGTCATGTCGATGTACGGGCGGCTTTTGAGGTTATGTACGGTGAGCGTCGTATCGCGTTCGGCCAGCGGCAGGGCCATCAGCAGCCCGGTGATGAATTGCGAGCTGAGCGATCCGTCCACCGATACGGCGCCTCCGTGCAGAGGGCCTTCGATGCGGATCGGGAGGTATCCGCCTTCGCTCGTCACCTTGGCTCCCAGCGTGCGCAGCGGTTTTTCCATCATCGCCAGCGGGCGTCGCAGGATCGAGCCTCGGCCGGTAATCGTGATCCGCTCGCCGCAAAGCGCCGCGATCGGCGTGAAAAGCCGGGCCGCCAGTCCCGACTCGCCGATATGAATCGCCTGCGCGTGAGGACGAAGTCCGCCGCGGACCGTATAGGTCGTGCCGTCTGTTCCCGCCTCTACCTCGGCGCCCAGATCGGCGGCCACCTGCAGCGCGGCGCGGGTGTCGTCGCACAGGATCATATTGGTCAGCGTGCTCGTCCCCTCGCAGAGCAGGGCGGCCGCAACGGCCCGCTGGGCATAGCTTTTCGACGAAGGAGCCGTTACGCTGCCTTCCGCCCGGGATCGTCTGATCGTCTTGTCCATAGAGCCTCAGCGCAGTTTGAAGTCCTGTCCTAGATAGACCTTGCGCACCATTTCGTCGTTGGCCAGATCCTCGGCCGAGCCGGCTTTCAGGATGCGGCCCTCGAACAGCAGGTAGGTGCGGTCGGTGATCGAAAGGGTCTCGTGTACGTTATGGTCGGTGATAATCACGCCGATGTTCTTGTTCTTGAGCGTGGCCACGATGCTCTGGATGTCCTCCACAGCGATCGGGTCGACGCCTGCGAACGGCTCGTCGAGCAGAATGAATTTCGGATTGATGGCTACGGCGCGCGCGATTTCGGTCCGTCGGCGCTCGCCTCCCGAAAGCTGGATGCCGAGGCTCTTGCGGACTTTGGTCAGGCGGAACTCCTCGATCAGGTTTTCGAGCCGCTCGGCCTGATAGTCTTTCGGAAAGTCCGTCATTTGCAGCACGGCCTTGATGTTGTCTTCGACCGAGAGCCGCCGGAATACCGAAGCCTCCTGCGCCAGATACCCCACGCCTTTCTGGGCGCGTTTGTATACCGGTTCCTTGGTGATCTCCTGATCCTCGAGGAAGATTTGACCCTCGTTGGGCTTGATCAGGCCGACGATCATGTAGAACGTCGTCGTCTTGCCGGCGCCGTTGGGGCCGAGCAGCCCGACGATCTCGCCTTGGTTGACCTCGATCGAAACGTGGTCGACGACCGTGCGTGCTTTGTATCGCTTGACTAAGTCTTTCGTGTATAATCTCATAAGAATGGCGCGGCGAGTGAAATTTTTTCTACAAAGTTAGAAATTTTCGGGATTTTTTACTATCTTTAATCATTAATACGAATGGGTAAGGGTATAATTATAAGGGTATAATTATAGAAGACAGATGTCTGGGAAACAAAATATTGAACTGCGCGACTGCCTGAAGCGCTATTTCGGCTTCGACAGTTTCAAGGGAAATCAGGAAGCGGTTATCCGTAACGTGCTGGACGGAAAGGATACGTTCGTGCTGATGCCAACGGGAGGCGGCAAATCGTTGTGCTATCAGTTGCCTGCGCTGATGATGGACGGGGTGGCGATCGTCATTTCGCCGCTGATCGCGCTGATGAAAAACCAAGTGGATGCGATGCGGACTTTCAGTATGGAGGACGGCGTGGCCCATTTTCTGAACTCGTCGCTGAATAAGGCTGCCGTAGCGAAAGTCAAGAGCGACGTGCTCGACGGCAAGACCAAGCTGCTCTATTTCGCCCCCGAGTCGCTTACGAAGGAGGATAATGTCAATTTCCTGCGCAAAATCAGAATTTCGTTCTATGCGATCGACGAGGCGCACTGCATTTCGGAGTGGGGACACGACTTCCGGCCGGAGTATCGCCGCATACGCCCGATCATCAACGAGATCGGACCCGCGCCGCTGATCGCGCTGACGGCGACCGCGACGCCCAAGGTGCAGATGGATATCCAGAAGAATCTGGGCATGCTCGATTCGGCGGTGTTCAAGTCGTCGTTCAACCGCCCGAACCTGTTTTACGAAGTCCGCTCGAAAACCAATGCGACCAAGGAGATCATCCGCTACATCAAGAGCAACGAGGGCAAGTCGGGCATCATCTACTGCCTGAGCCGCAAGAAGGTCGAGGAGCTTTCGGAGTTGCTGGCCGCCAACAATATCAAAGTGGCTCCCTATCACGCCGGTATGGATGCGGCGACGCGCGCCGCCAATCAGGACAAGTTTCTGCACGAGCAGGTGGATGTGATCGTCGCGACGATTGCTTTCGGCATGGGCATCGACAAACCCGACGTGCGCTACGTGATCCACTACGATATTCCCAAGAGCCTCGAAGGCTATTATCAGGAGACGGGCCGGGCCGGCCGCGACGGAGCGGGCGGGCACTGCATCACGTTCTACAGTTATAAGGATATCCAGAAGCTCGAGAAGTTCATGCAGGGCAAGCCGCTGGCCGAACAGGAGATCGGTCGCCTGCTGCTGCAGGAGACCGTCTCGTATGCCGAGAGCTCGGTTTGCCGGCGCAAGACGTTGTTGCACTATTTCGGAGAGGAGTTTGCGGAGGAGAATTGCGGATGCTGCGACAACTGTCTGCATCCGAAGCCGCGTTTCGAGGGCATGGAGCCGATGAAGCTGATGTTGCAGGTGCTTCAGTCCATAGGCGATAAGTTCAAAGCCGACTATCTGATCAATATGCTGGTCGGACGCAACAACGCGCTGATCAAGTCCTACAATCACCACAAGAGCGAGTGGTTCGGCGTGGGCAGCGACCGTAACGACCGCTTCTGGGGAGCCGTCGTGCGTCAGGCTCTGATTTTGGGGCTGGTCGACAAGAATATCGAGAACTACGGCCTGCTGTCGATCAATGCGGCGGGAGAGGAGTTCGTCCGTCATCCGCACTCGGTGATGATTGCGGCCGACCACGAGTACGAGGACGGGGACGACGACGATACCGTGTCGCCGCCGGCCGGAAAGGGCGGCGTGGCCGACGAGGAGCTGTACGCTATGCTGAAGGACCTCCGCAAGCAGGTGGCCCGGCAGATGGAGCTGCCTCCGTTCGTGATTTTTCAGGACCCGTCGCTCGAGGATATGTCGATCCAGTATCCGGTCACGCTCGACGAAATGCAGAATATCACCGGCGTCGGTGCCGGCAAGGCCCGCAAGTTCGGCAAGCCGTTCGTCGAACTGATCAAGAAATATTGCGACGAGAAGGACATCGTCCGTCCTCAGGACATGGTCGTCAAGAGCGTCGTCAACAAGAGCGGAAGCAAGGTGTTCATCATTCAGAGCATCGACCGGCAGATGGACTTCGAGGACATCGCCCGCGCCCGCGACATGGATTTCGACGAGCTGCTTACCGAGATCGAGGCGATCGTTCACTCGGGGACGCGGCTCAATGTCGGCTACTATGTCGATCAGGCGGTCGACGAGGACAAGGCCGAGGAGATATATCTCTATTTCAAGGAGGATGCCGAGACCGATTCGCTCGACGAGGCGATCAAGGAGTTGGGCGGCGACTTCACCGAGGAAGAGATCCGCTTGGTGCGGATCAAGTTCATGAGCGAGCTGGGCAACTGATCCTTTGCCTCGTGCGGCGGGCGAGGCGGCCGGACACTTTTTACGGAAGCGGGTGCGGGGACCGGCATGGCGGAAGCGAAGTAACGGAGAATCGAATGAACGTAAGACCGAAAAAATACCTGGGTCAGCATTTCCTGACCGACTTGTCCGTCGCACGGCGTATCGCCGGCGCGTTGCGTGCCGACCGTTGCCGGACGGTGCTCGAGGTGGGATGCGGAACGGGCGTGCTGACGCAGTTTCTGCTCGAACGCGACGATATCGACCTGTATGGAGCCGAAGTCGACGGCGAGAGCGTCGAATACCTCCGCGAGCATTATCCGCAGTTCGTCCCCCGCCTGATGGAGGGGGATTTTCTGCAAATGGACCTCTCCGCGATGTTTCCCGGCGGCGTGAACGTGATCGGCAATTTTCCGTACAACATATCCTCGCAGATTTTTTTCAAGATACTGGCCTCCCGCGACCGGGTGCCGGAAGTGGTCGGCATGGTGCAGCGCGAGGTGGCGCTGCGGATCGCCGGGAGTCCCGGGGGCAAGGATTACGGTATACTGAGCGTCTTTCTGCAGGCGTTTTACGATATCGAATACCTGTTTACCGTCGGCGAGGGCGTGTTCAATCCGCCCCCCAAGGTCAAGAGCGCCGTGGTCCGGCTCGTGCGTAACGGCGTGGAACGGCTCGACTGCGACGAGGCGCTTTTCGCGCGTGTCGTGAAGGCGACTTTCGGCCAGCGCCGCAAGACGATCCGCAATTCGCTGCATGCGGCGTTCGGCGACCTGCGCGGCGAAGAGCACGACTATTTTTCGCTCCGCCCCGAAGTGCTGAGCGTGAAGCAGTTCGAGGAAATGACACGCTGGGTGGGCGAGCGGATCGCGGAAAAACCGTGAGATAGACGACGGGTTGGGACCCGTCGTTCGCGCATGCTCCGTCGAGGATGCGTGCCGGGCTAAAGCGGCGGATCGCTCGGGAGCCCGGGCAGGATGCTGCGCTCCCGGGGCTCGCGGGCCGACGAATCGCTCCCGCAGAAGGATGAGGGCGGCCGGATGCCCCGCCGGCGCGGACCGGAAAAGGAGTTCGGCGGAGCGCGGCGTTCTGGAGGGGATGTTCCGGACGCCGGCAAGGTAGAATTTGGGATGACTTAACTGCTAAACCTGACATAACTATGAAACGATTGATCGTAGCCGTCCTGTTGCTGACGGCAGCTATTACGTGCCGGGCGGCGGAGGTCGGAAGCCTGCGCTGCGAGTATCTGGCCGATCCGCTGGGAATCGATGCGATGCGTCCCCGGCTGAGCTGGGTCGTGTCGTCGTCGTTGCGCGGCGACCGGCAGACGGCTTACCGGGTGCTGGTCGCCTCGTCGCCCGAGTTGCTCGCCCGCGGAGAGGGCGACTTGTGGGACAGCGGGAAAACGGCCTCGGGCCGCAGCATTCAGGTCGAATACGGCGGAAAGCCGCTCGCGGGCCTCGCCAAGTGCTATTGGAAAGTGCGGGTGTGGGATGCCGACGATCGCCCGAGTCGCTGGAGCGAGCCGGCCCGCTGGAGCATGGGGCCGCTCTGCGAGGAAGACTGGGGCGGAGCCGAATGGATCGCCGCCCGCGACGAGGAGACGTGGCGGAACGAGTGGGCCGAGCATAAGCGCTGCGACGTCAAGAACCGGGAGCCGAACACCTGGCCTTGGTTCGTCGGCACGGGCCGGACGATCTGGGACCTGTACGAGAACGCCTCGCCCCGCTACGATCCTTCGCCTCTGATGCGCAAGGAATTCTCCGTCGGGAGGAAGGTCGTCTCGGCCGATTTGTATGTCTGCGGACTGGGCTATTATGAGGCTTATCTGAACGGGCGCCGGGTCGGCGACCATGTGCTCGATCCTGCTTGGACCAATTTTCACAAGCGGGCGTTTTACGTGACTTACGACGTGACCGGAATGATCCGCCGGGGAGGCAATGCGATCGGGATCATGCTCGGTCGCGGTCAGTACAGCCCGATATGCACCGACATATGGGGATTGTACCGCTCGAAATGGGTCGGGCAGCCCAAGGCGATCGCGCTGCTCGCGATCCGGTACAGCGACGGTACGACCGAGCGGATCGTGACCGACGAGAGCTGGCGGACCGCCGGCGGTCCGGTCGTGTACGACGACACGCGCCACGGCGAGTTGTACGACGCCCGCTTGGAGCAGGACGGCTGGAGCGAGGCCGGATTTTCCGCCGAGGGGTGGCGTCCGGCCGTTTCGGTTCCCGGGGCCGGTCCGCTGCGGGCGCAGATGATGCCGCCCGTGCGGGCGTTCGATCCGATCGAGCCCGTCCGGACTTTCGACCGGGGGAACGGACAGACGATCTACGACGCCGGGCGCAACATCGCCGGCTGGGCTCGCGTGCGGGTCCGGGGACCCGAGGGCGCCCGCGTGCTGGTCGAGTACTGCGAGCTGCCGTCGGACCGGGAGTTGGTGCCCGACATCCATCCGTCGAAGCTGAAAATCCGCGTCGAGGACCCGGATTACGCCTCCTTTTACGACAAGTCGATCAATATCCGTCAACAGAACGGCTACATATTAAAAGGTAAGGGGACGGAGACGTTCGAGTGCCGTTTCGCGTACATGGGTTTTCAGTTCGTCCGCGTGACGGCCGATCCGGGCGTCACGGTCGAGCGGGTCGAGGCCGTACCGGTTCATACCGACGTGGCCGAGGCCGGACGTTTCGTCTGCTCGAACGATGTGGTCAACCGTCTGCAAGACATCTCGCGCGCGAGTCTGCTGAACAATTTCCACAGCATTCCGACCGACTGTCCGCACCGCGAGAAACAGGGCTGGACGGCCGATACTTACATGACCGATCAGGCGGCGATCTACAATTTCGATATGGCCGCCTTCTATGCCAAGTGGGTCGAAGATTTGGCCGGCACGCAGGACTCGGCGGGCGGGCTGTGCACCGTCGCGCCCTCGACCGGTTACGACCAGAGCATCTCGACCGTCTGGCCCGCCGCGATCGTGTACGTGCCTTGGGACTTGCTGGCCTATTACGGCGACCGTCGGGTCGTCGAGCGCCACTATGAAACCATGATGCGTTTTGCCGAGAGCAGCTTGCTGCGTCAGCGGGATGGCAAACCCGAGATTATCGGCGAAGTGCTCGGCGATTGGGTATCCCCGCATATGACGCTGTCCGACACGCTGATGTCCTATTCGATGGCGCCGCCCGAGGGGCTGACGCTTTACGGGACCGCTTCGCACTACCGTGTCGTGCGGAATTTGGCCGAGGTCGCCCGCTTTCTGGGCAAGCGCGACGATGCCGTGCGGCTGGACGCTTGGGCCGACCGGATCGCCCGCCGTTTCAACGAGGAGTTTTTCGATGCCGCTTCGGGTATTTACCACGGCGAGAATCCGACGCCGTACAGACAGGCGGCCAACGTCGTGCCCCTCGAGTACGGGTTGGTTCCCGAGGCCGACAGCGCCCGGGTGCTCGGCAGCCTGCTGCGCGATCTGGACGGTACGCGGGACCGGATCGGAACCGGTTTCGTCGGCACGCTGTCGATGATGGAGCTGATGCCGAGGATCGATCCCGAGCGGGCCTACCGTCTGGCGACGCAGCCCGACTATCCGGGCTGGGGATTCATGGCTCTGAGCGGGGCGACGACGATGTGGGAGACGTGGGACGGCTCGGCCTCGCGCAATCATCCGCCCTTTTGCCTGATCAGCGCCTATTTTTACAAATATCTGGCAGGCATCCGGTGCGACCGGGCCTATCCGGGCTTCGAACGCTTCACGGTCGATCCCTCGGTCGTAGGCGATCTGACGTTCGTCGAGGCCTGGCACGACTCGCCTTACGGCCGTATCCGCAGCGAATGGAGGCGCGACGGCTCCCGTCTGACGATGAAGGTGAGCGTTCCGGTCGGCACGACCGCTACGATCGGTGTCCCGACCCGCGATGCGGCGGGCGTTGCCGAGTCGGGACGGCCTGTCTCCGGGACCGACGGGGTGAAGTTTCTGCGTGCGGCCGGCGGCAAGGCGTTCTACGAGGTCGGATCGGGAAGTTACGTTTTTACGAGCCGGCTGTAGCCTGAGCGATGCCGTTCCGTCCGTGCCGGCGGGGACGGGGCGGATGACTCGTTCCGTTTTATCCCGACCGGTTCTCCGGGCGGCGCTGGACCGCCGGACCGGTCTCTTCATGCCGATCCGTATCGTTCCGTCCGTGAGCCGACGTCGGGGACGGACGGTTCGGTAGCGAAGGGTTCGCGTTATGAAAAATATGGCGATGAGGGTCTGTTTTTTCATCCTGCTGTCCGTTTTTTGCCTTTCCTGTGCGGAGCGATCCGAGCGAAGACGGATGGCGCTTCCTGCCGATACGGCGCGCGTATCGGCTGCGGAGGTGCCGGTCGCCGATTCGATCCGCCTGTACGCCGAGCTGGTCTGCGATTCGGTGCCGTATCTGGTGATGGAGAATCGGGGTAGCCGTCCCGTGACGACCGATGCCGGATACCGGTTCGAGCAACGGGTGCACGGTCGTTGGAAAAGCGTTCCCGTACGCGGCCGGGATACCGGGCGGATCGTGCTCGGAGCCGGAGAGCGGGATACGCTCCGGCTGAATTTCCGGCGCGAGATCGGGTACGATCCGATCGGCTTCTGCCGGATCGGCAAGACGTTCGCGGACGTGTCCGGAACGAGAGCCCGGTTCGACCGGATGTGCGAGGCGGAGACCCGTTCCCGGATCATAGACTGGAAACGGGTGGACCTGATTCCCGACACGATACGGCCCGACGGGCGTTTCGTCGAGATGACGGCCGAAGTCGAGGGGGCGAGCGTGCTGGTGACGGTGCGGAATAGGACCGGACGCGAGATCGTTTTCGGAGACGAATCCGATTTTCGCCTCGGCGTCTTCCGCGACGGACGGTGGATGAGCATCTCCTATGCCCGGGTCGTTACGGCGGTGGCTTATCCTCTGAGACCTTTCGATACGATCGGACGGATGCCGCACGCGCTGCCGTACCGGCTTTACCGTTTCGAGCCGGGACGCTACCGGATTGCGAAAGAGTTCTTTTTCGAACCGGATTTCAGACGGAAATACGTGGCCTCTGCCGAGTTCATGCTCGATCGTTGGATCGGTTGCGACGAGACAGGCGAACCGGAGATCATCATCGAGTGCAGATAAGAGCTTCCGGTTGCGGAGTCGATTCCTGCGGAAACACGGAAACCGTGGACCATCATCTCCGTGCATGGCCGGCATATCGGTGTCGAACGGCCATTGAAGGTGCCGGAGACTTGCTCTGCCGCTCTATGACAACGGGACGCTGCGATTTTTTATGTTACGGAAACGGTCTGCGGTTTCCTGCCGAACGGAATTTCTCTTTTCCTTCTGTTCCGCTGGTAGTTCCTGCTCGCCTCGCGATCGGTTCCGGTTCAAAGGAAGCGATTGTCCTGTCCGGCAATCTCTGCGCGGGCTTCTGCCGCTCTCCATACGGACGAACCGCTCGTCTGACCGTCCGATGCTGCCTGGACTACCCGGGAGCCGGTTGGCTGCGTTTCTTTTTTTAGACGGAATGAGCTATCTTTGAGACCTGCGAGCGGACCGGCCGCTCGTGGCCGACGATTCGCTTGCGGGGCGGATATGCTCTGCCGGCGGCGCTCGGAGCCGGTCGGATGACAAAACCAAACCCGAAATATGGAACAAGAACCCAAACAACCCGCTTCGCTTCCGGATAATGCCTACCGGGAGCTCGCCCCCGGCGAAAAGTACTCGCCCGTGATGCCCGCTTCGTCCAAGCCGAAAGAGGTGACCGTCTATTCGGTCGTGTTCGGCATCGTGATGGCGATCGTCTTCTCGGCCGCCGCCGCTTATCTCGGCCTGAGGGTCGGACAGGTGTTCGAGGCCGCTATACCGATCGCGATCATCGCCGTCGGCGTCGGCAATCTGACCGGCCGCAGCGGCATGCTCGGACAGAACGTCATCATCCAGTCGATCGGCTCCAGCTCGGGCGTGATCGTCGCCGGAGCAATCTTTACGCTGCCGGCGCTCTACATTCTGGGGCTGGAGGCTCATTTCTACCAGATATTCCTGTCGTCGCTTTTCGGGGGCCTGCTCGGCATTCTGCTGCTGATCCCTTTCCGCAAGTATTTCGTCAAGGACATGCACGGGAAATACCCGTTCCCCGAGGCCACCGCGACGACCGAGGTGCTCGTGTCCGGCGAGAAGAAGGGCGATCAGGCCAAGCTGTTGGCCTGCAGCGGTCTGATCGGAGGACTGTACGACTTTGCGGTCGGCACGTTCGGCTGGTGGACCGAGAACGTCTCGACGCGTTTGGCCGAGTGGGGAACGCTGCTGGCCGATAAGGCGAAGCTTGTCTTCAAGGTCAATACCGGAGCCGCCGTGCTCGGTCTGGGCTATATCGTCGGGCTCCGCTATGCCGCGTATATCTGCGCCGGTTCGTTTACCGTATGGTTCGTACTGATTCCGTTCATCAGCCATTTCGCCGACGGACAGACGGTCGCCGTCGGCGAGGGCGTGACCGCGTTGCTCCGCGACATGTCGCCCGAGGAGATTTTCCGGAACTACGCGCGCCATATCGGGATCGGGGGCATCGCGATGGCCGGCGTGGTAGGTATCATCCGTTCGTCGAAGATCATCCGCCAGGCGCTGTCGCTGGCCGTGACCGAGCTGCGAGGCCGTCAGACGCCCGGGCAGGAGACCGGCCGCACGCAACGCGACCTGCCGATGAAGCTGATCCTCGCGCTGCTGATCGCGACGCTGCTCACGACGTTCGTCTTCTTCCGCTTCGGTGTGCTCGACAACTGGTTCCATTCGGTGATCGCGATCCTGATCGTGTTCGTCATATCGTTCCTGTTTACGACCGTCGCCGCGAATGCGATCGCGATCGTCGGTACGAATCCGGTGTCGGGCATGACGCTGATGACGCTGATCCTGAGCTCGCTGGTGCTCGTCAGCGCCGGCCTGACCGGAACCGGCGGAATGACCGCCGCGATGATTATCGGCGGAGTGGTGTGCACGGCGCTCTCGATGGCCGGCGCTTTCATTACGGACCTGAAGATCGGCTACTGGCTCGGAACGACGCCCGCGAAGCAGGAGGGCTGGAAGTTTCTGGGTACGGCCGTCTCGGCGGCTACCGTGGCCGGGGTTTTGATGATACTGAACCAGACGTACGGATTCGTCGGCGAGGGTGCGCTCGTGGCGCCTCAGGCCAATGCGATGGCCGCCGTCATCAAGCCGCTGATGGAGGGCGGAGCCACGCCCTGGATGCTTTATCTCGCCGGGGCCGCTCTGGCGCTGATCCTGACGATGATCGGCGTCCCGGCGCTGGCTTTTGCGCTGGGCATGTTCATTCCGCTCGAGCTGAATACTCCGCTGCTGATCGGCGGGCTCGTCAGCTGGTGGGTCGGCAGCCGCAGCCGCGACGAGCGCACGAACCGCGCGCGCCGCGAACGGGGAACGCTGATCGCTTCGGGTTTTATCGCCGGCGGGGCGCTGATGGGCGTCGTGAGCGCGCTGCTGCGCTATTTCGGAGCCGACTGGTTCGCCTCGTCGTGGAACGCGTCGAAGGGTGCCGAATGGCTCGCCGTGGGAATGTACGCGTTGCTGATCGCCTATTTCGTCAAGGACAGCCTGCGGGCCAAAGGAGAATAGGACCTGAGCCGTTGCGCGGGCCTTTCCGAGGTCCCGCTTCGCTCCGGCGACTGTGAAAGCGGTCGGGAACGGAACGGGCGGCGATACGGAGAGGAGAGCGTTGGGGCGAGTTTTTATGCAGGCGCGATCCGATCGGAAAAGGTGGGACCGCCCGTACGATTACGTTTCCCGGTATTCGGAGCGATCGCGTTATTCGGAAAGGAACAACCAAATGGAACGAAATATGGATTTTATCGAAGAACTCAAGGAGCGCTTTCTCCGCTACGTCGCTTTCGATACGCAGAGCGATCCCGAGAGCGAGACTTTTCCGTCGACGGCCAAGCAGCTCGCGCTGCTGAACCGTCTGGTCGAGGAGATGATCTCGCTCGGGATGACCGAGGTCGAGATCGATCCGAACGGCTACGTGACCGGGACCGTTCCGGCCACGCCGGGGTGCGAATCGAAACCCGTGATCGGCTTCATCGCGCATGTCGATACGAGTCCCGACATGAAAGGGGCGGACATTCGTCCCCGCTTGATCGAGCGCTACGACGGCGGCGATATTCCGCTGAACGACTCGCTTTCGATGCGGGTGAAGGATTTTCCCGAGCTCTCTTTTTTCAAGGGGCATACGCTGATCGTGACCGACGGCACGACGCTGCTCGGGGCCGACGACAAGGCCGGCGTGGCCGAGATCATGACGGCGGCGGCCTGGCTGCTCGCCCATCCCGAGATTCCGCACGGCAAGATCCGCATCGGATTCACTCCCGACGAGGAGATCGGCCGGGGAGTGGACTTTTTCGACGTGAAGCGCTTCGGGGCCCGTTTCGCCTACACGGTGGACGGAGGCTTCGAGGGCGAGCTCGAGTACGAGAACTTCAACGCGGCTTCGGCGCGGATCGTCGTGCAAGGGCGCAACATTCATCCGGGCTATGCGAAGGACAAGATGATCAATGCCCTGCAGGTGGCCTGCGAGATCAACTCGCTGCTGCCCGCCGTGCAGCGTCCCGAGCATACGCAGGACTACGAGGGCTTCTATCATCTGGTGGGCCTGAGCGGCACGGTCGAAAAAGCCTCGATGGAGTATATCGTCCGCGATCACTCGCGCGAGCTGTTCGAGGAGAAAAAGCGGTTTCTGGCCGACGCCGTCGCGCTGTTGTCGCGCAAGTACGGCGAAGGGACGATCTCGCTGACGGTCAAGGATCAGTATTACAATATGCGCGAGCAGGTGGAGCCCTATCCCGAGGTGATCGGCAAGGCGATGCAGGCAATGCGCGAGGCCGGAGTCGAACCGGTCGTCCGTCCGATCCGGGGCGGAACCGACGGCGCCCGGCTTTCGTACATGGGGCTTCCGTGTCCGAACCTGTTCACGGGCGGCATGAATTTTCACGGCAAGTTCGAGTATTGCTCGCTCGACACGATGGGCCGCGCCGTGCGCACGATTCTGAATCTGGCGCGGCTTTGGGCCGAGTGATTGGACGGTGTTTCGGGCCTCAGCAGAGGCTCGGAGGTACTTTTCTAACGGATAGGGGACGGACCCGCGAGCGGCAGACCGAAAGTCGCTTGCGGGTCCGTCCCGTGTTTCGTCGGTCTGCGAGCGGCGCGTACCGGTAGCGGCATGTCGGGCGGTCGGGGCTTTTCGCCGGACCGGAGGTTCTGTCGCCGGGTTTCCGGTCCGGCGTTCGGAAGGCGAAGGGTTGCGGTTTCTCCTTATTTTGCTAAATTTGTAAAAAATCCATTTTTACGGAACATGCTGTCCAAGAAAACGAGATATGCGATTCTGGCTTTGGCTTCTCTGGCACGGGAGTTCGGCAACGGGCCGATCCCGATCAGCCGGATCGCCGGCGACGAGCATATCCCGCAACGGTTTTTGGAGGGTATCCTGCTCGAACTGAAAAACGGCGGCGTGCTCGGAAGCGTCCGGGGCAAGGCGGGAGGCTACTACCTTTCGAGGGACCCGGGCGAGGTGACGTTGTGCGACGTCGTGACCCGCTTCGAGGGAACGGCCGGAATGTTGGCCTGCGCGAGCGGCCGGCCCGGCTGCTCCTGCGAGTTCAGCAAGGAGGAGAGCCTGTGCAAAATACGCGCCTCGTTCGCCGACATCCATCGGAAAATGACCGAAATGCTGAGCGGAGTGACGCTCCGCGATCTGGTCTGATTCGTACCGGCCGCCTTTCGTTCGTCGCCGCGCGGAAGCGAGCATGCCGGTGCGCCTGAAAGGTCGCACGCAGATGATCCGATACGAAATGCAGACGGAGCGTCCGGGCCTATCGGCAGCCATGCGCCGTCTCGCTAGGGGTAGGGAGTGGCGTGTTCGAGTCTTTGCGATTTCATCTTCTATCGTTTTGCTGTCGTTCGCATGCGGTTTCGTTCGTGTCTCCCCTGACCACTGTCTGTGAGCGCGGCGGGCTTTTTGCCGTGTTTCGGCGGTCGGATGCGGTCGTATCGTTTCTGAGAATGCGGGTCGCCGGCCCGAAAGCGAGCGGACAGCGGGTCCGGACTTCGGAGAATCGTGCGGAGGCATGGGCCGAAGGTTTTCGCCGGCGGATCGCGTATTTTGCCGAATTGTTGCTAACTTTGAACGGACCAAACGATTCCGCATGACTCCGGCAGCCGTTCTCGTTACCGTAATCGCTTATTTTCTGGTGCTCTATCTCGTGGCCAGCCTGTCGGGCCGACGGGCGGACAATCAGGGCTTTTTCGTTGGCAACCGCCGCTCGCCCTGGCCCGTCGTCGCGTTCGCGATGATCGGATCGAGCATCTCGGGAGTGACTTTCGTGTCGGTTCCGGGCTGGGTGCAGGCCAGCCAGTTCTCCTATTTGCAGATGGCGCTCGGGTTCGTGGCGGGGCAGCTCGTGATCGCGTTCGTGCTGATTCCTCTTTTTTACCGGATGGGGCTCGTGTCGATCTACCAGTATCTGGAGAGCCGTTTCGGCATCGCGTCGTACCGGACCGGAGCTTGGTTCTTCTTTCTGTCGAAAATGATCGGGGCCGCCGTGAGGGTCTATCTGGTCTGTCTCGTGATGCAGTTGCTGGTATTCGGGCCGCTGCATGTGCCCTTCGTGTGGAACGTGGCGGCGACGATGGTCCTCGTGTGGCTCTATACCTACCGGGGCGGCGTCAAGTCGCTGATCTGGACCGACTCGCTGAAGACGTTCTGTCTGGTAGCCAGCATCGGTCTCTGCATCTATTTTATCGCTTCGGACTTGCATCTGGGCTTAGGCGATGCGGTCGGCGCCGTGGCGTGGCACGACTATTCGCGGATTTTCTTTTTCGACGACCTGAACGACCGGCGGTATTTCTTCAAGCAGTTTCTGGCCGGAGCCTTCACCGTGATCGCGATGACCGGGCTCGATCAGGACATGATGCAGCGCAACCTGAGCTGCCGCAACTACCGCGATTCGCAGAAGAACATCGTGACCAGCGGCTTGTTGCAGCTGTTCGTCATCCTGCTCTTTCTCGTTCTCGGCGTGCTGCTCTACCTCTATGCCGAGAGGAGCGGCATCCGGACGCCGGAGCGCAGCGACGAACTGTTCCCGATGATTGCGACCGGAGGCTACTTCCCTGCGGCGGTCGGCGTGCTGTTCGTGATCGGGCTCGTTTCGTCGGCCTATTCGGCGGCGGGTTCGGCGCTGACGGCGTTGACCACGTCGTTCACGGTCGACATCCTGCGCTGTACCGAGCGCTGCGACGAGGCGCGCACCGCCCGCGTCCGCAAGCGGGTGCACGCCGGCATGGCTGCGACGATGGGCGTGGTGATTCTCGTTTTCGGACTGCTCAACGACACGAGCGTGATCGACGCCGTCTATACGCTGGCCAGCTATACCTACGGCCCGATTCTCGGGTTGTTCGCTTTCGGCATCTTTACCCGTCGGAGCGTGCGCGACCGCTGGATTCCGTTGGTAGCCGTGCTGTCGCCGGTGCTGTGCTATGTGTTGCAGTGCAATTCGGAACGTTGGTTCGGTGGCTACTCGTTCAGCTATGAGCTGTTGATATTCAATGCGCTGTTTACGTTCGTCGGACTGTGCCTGCTGATCGTCCCCGGTCGCCGAGGGGAGACAGGCCGGGCGCTCCCGGACACGGAGTCCGGACAATCCGCAAAAACAGAATGATTCGGCCTATGGAAAACAACCTTCCGTCCGGCTGCGGCCGCCTGCTTTCGCTCGACGTACTGCGGGGCATGACCGTCGCCGGCATGATTCTCGTGAACAATCCCGGCAGCTGGGGGGCGGTATACGCTCCTTTGCAGCATGCGGCGTGGAACGGACTGACGCCGACCGATCTGGTCTTTCCGCTGTTCATGTTCATCATGGGCGTTTCTACCTATCTGTCGCTGCGCAAGTACGACTTTGCGTGCAGCGGCGCGGCCATACGCAAGATACTGGTCCGCACGGCGGTGATTTTCGCCGTTGGCCTGGCCGTCGGCTGGTTCTCGCGCTTCTGTTTCTCGATGCAGTCGCTTGCCGAGCAGGGCGTTCCGTTGTGGGAGCGCGTGGCGCGCTCGGCAGACAGTTTCGAGCGGATACGCATATTGGGCGTATTGCAGCGGCTGGCGCTCAGCTACGGAGCGGGAGCCCTGATCGCCGTGACGGCGCGGCGGCGGGCGATTCCGTGGATCGCAGCAGGGCTGTTCGCCGCCTACGGCCTGATCCTGCTGTCGGGAAACGGTTTCGATCTGTCGCCGGACAACGTCGTCGCCGTGGTGGATCGTGCCGTGCTCGGCGAGGCGCACATGTACCGGGGCGAGGGATTCTCGTTCGATCCGGAGGGCTTGCTGAGCACCGTCCCGTCGGTAGCCCATGTGCTGATCGGTTTCTGTATCGGCCGGGCGCTCGTCTCGGAGGAGGAATTGAAGCTGAAGATTCTGAAGATATTGCGCTGGGGAGCCCTGCTGATGCTTGCGGGCTGGCTGCTCGGCTATCTCTGTCCGGTCAATAAGAAGGTCTGGTCGCCCTCTTTCGCGCTGCTGACCTGCGGCGTGGCTGCTTCGGCGCTGGCGTTGCTGATGTGGACGATCGACGTGCGGGGACATCGTCGCTGGAGTCGCTTTTTCGAGGTGTTCGGAGTCAATCCGCTGTTTCTGTATGTGACGGCTTCCGTGCTGTCGGTCGTGCTGCTGGCGGTCCGCGTGCCTTGCGGAGGCGAGACGATGAGCCTGCAAGCGGTCGTGTACTCGCACGGGCTGAGACCTTGGCTGGGCGACTACCCGGCCTCGCTGGCCTATCCGTTGCTTCTGGTAGGAGCGGTGTGGCTGATCGGACTCCCGTTGTACCGAAAAAGAATATACGTCAAGATATGATACTGATTGCCGACAGCGGCTCGACGAAGACCGACTGGTGCGTCGTACGGGAAGGCCGGACGGTGCGGAGATTCGAGACCGACGGAACGAATCCCTTTTTTCAGGCTCCGGAGCAGATCGAACGCACGCTGGCCTCGCAGTTGCTTCCCCGGCTGGACGGTCGGCCGGTCCGAAGCGTTTTTTTCTACGGCGCGGGTTGCGCGTTCGAGGAGCAGACCGCGATGATTCGGCGCGTCTTGCGCTCGCTGCTGGACGTCCGTCGCGTCGAAGTAGGAAGCGATATGCTGGCCGCCGCCCGGGCGCTGTGCGGGCGCGATCCGGGGATCGCCTGCATTCTGGGTACGGGGTCCAATTCGTGCCGCTGGGACGGGCAGCGGATCGCCGAGCAGGTGTCGCCGCTCGGGTTCATTCTCGGCGACGAGGGGAGCGGGGCCGTGCTGGGCCGCCGGCTGGTCGGCGACTGCCTGAAGAATCGGTTGCCCGCCGGATTACGGGAGATGTTTCTCGACCGTTTCGGCCTGACTCCTGCCGAAATATTGGATCGGGTTTACCGTCAGCCGTTTCCGAATCGCTTTTTGGCTTCGCTGTCGCCCTTTCTGGCCGAGCATATCGCTGTGCCCGAGATTCGCGCGCTGGTCGAGGAGAGCTTTGGCGACTTCTTCCGGCGCAACGTGGCGCAGTATGCCGGCTCGTCTTCTTTGCCCGTGCATTGCGTCGGCTCGGTGGCCTATTTTTATCGCGAGCCGCTGGAGCGGGCCGCCGGACGGCTTTCGCTGCGGATCGGAACGGTCCTTCGCAGCCCGATAGAGGGTCTGATCGCCTATCATTCAACCGAAAACAAGATATGACATTCGTGAAAATAACCGAGCAGCCGTCGTCGCACGGCGATCTGGACAAGATGTCCGTCCGTGAGCTGCTCGAGGGAATCAACGACGAGGACGCTCGGGTCGCGCCGGCCGTGCGGCGAACGATCCCTCAGCTCGAGAAACTCGTGACGGCCGTCGTCGAGCGGATGAGGCGCGGCGGCCGCATTTTCTATCTGGGGGCCGGAACGAGCGGCCGGCTCGGCGTGCTCGACGCCTCGGAGATACCGCCCACGTTCGGCATGCCTCCCTCGTTGGTCGTCGGACTGATCGCGGGCGGAGACCGGGCGCTGCGCAATCCGGTCGAGTTCGCCGAGGACGACGAGGAGCGCGGTTGGGAGGAGTTGCGCGAGCGGAGCGTGTCGTCGCTCGATACGGTGATCGGCATCGCCGCATCGGGTACGACGCCCTATGTGGTCGGCGCGCTTCGCCGGGCCCGGGAGCACGGTGTTCTGACGGCCTGCATCACGAGCAACCCCGGCTCGCCTTTGGCTGCCGAGGCCGATATTCCGATCGAGATGGTCGTCGGACCCGAGTTCGTGACGGGCAGCTCGCGGATGAAGTCGGGAACCGGGCAGAAGATGATCTGCAACATGATTACGACGGCGACGATGATTCGTCTGGGCCGGGTGCGCGGTAATCGCATGGTGAACATGCAGCTCTCGAACGACAAACTGATCGATCGCGGTACGCGCATGGTTGCCGACGAGCTGGGGATCGGTTACGAGCGGGCCCGGGGACTGTTGTTGCTGCACGGCTCCGCTTCGAAAGCGATCGAAGCGGGGCGCGACGGCAAAATGCCGGAGCGGGAGGCCGACGTGTAGCTTCCGGCAGGCCCGAACCGATTCAGGGGAACGGCGGGCCGTCGGCTCTTTGCCGGACGATAGTCGGCGGTTTCCGTATCGGGGTTCTGTTTGCCGTCCGTATTTTGACAGCGGTTTATGCCGGTCTCTCCCATTCCGACGGCAGCGGAAGCGATTTTTTAGCCCTGCCGGCGCCTTTGGCCCTGTTTGGCCGCTTTAGAGGGGAACGATGCCGAGGCCGGGCCGGTCGGGCAGCGTGATATGGCCGTCGACGATCTTCATGCCGTCGAAGCGGTCGTTCGAGATCAGCAGATTACCGTCCAGGTCGGCCCAGTCCATCATCGGCGAGAGCTGCGCGGCGGCCGAGACGGCGCAGGAGGTTTCGGTCATGCAGCCGATCATCGTCTTCATGCCGAGCGCCCGGGCCAGAATAGTCATCCGATAGGCTTCCCTCAGACCGGTGCTTTTCATCAGCTTGATATTGATGCCGTCGTAGACTCCCTCGGCGCGCTTGACGTCCGGAAGGCGTTGCAGGAACTCGTCGGCGATGATCGGCAGCGGGCTCCGTTCGCGCAGCCAGGCCGTCTCGTCGATCATCTCCTTGGGCAGCGGCTGCTCGACGAACAACGTATTGCGCTCGGCGAGCCAGCAGATCGTTTCGAGCGCCCGCTCCTTATCGGTCCATCCCTGATTGGCGTCGACGCAGAGCGGCTTGTCGGTCGCCGAGCGGATGACCTCGACGAGCTCGCGGTCGCCCTCGACGCCCATTTTGACCTTGATCACGTTGTAGGGAGCCGTTTCCTCGACTTTTTGCCGGACGACCTCGGCCGTGTCGATGCCGATCGTGAACGAGGTGTCGGGCGCCTTTTCGGGCGACAGACCCCATATCTTGTACCACGGTTGTCCGAGCAGCTTGCCGACCAGATCGTGCAGCGCCAGATCGACCGAAGCCTTGGCCGCCCGGTTGTCGGGAGCCGCCCGGTCGACGTAGTCGAGAATCTCGTCCATGCGGAACGGGTCCGTGAACCGGCTCAGGTCGAGCGAGCTCAGAAAGCGGCAGACCGACTCCTGCGTCTCGCCCAGATAGGGAGGCATCGATGCCTCGCCGTAGCCCGTTATGCCGTCGTATTCGAGCGTGACCTGTACGTCGGGCGTGTGCGTGCGGGTGTTGACCGCGACCGTGAACGGATGGATCAGTTTCAGGTCGTAGGGCTCGAAGGCGAGGCTCAGCCTGCCGCTGCGTCGCTCGGGCCGTTTGTGCGGCGAGCGGGCGGCGGCGCGCAGCGCGACGGAAGGGACCGATGCCGCGATCAGGCCGGCGGCCGCTGTCTTGAGAAATTCTTTTCTGTTCATATCGGGTTCGGATGGGTCGTTATCGGATGTCGAAATACCATGGATGCGAGCGGATCGCCGTGATGCCGGGCGTTCCGATCCGGGTTCCGATTCGGCTGATCGACAGACAGCTCATCGGCAGATAGTCGTCGGCCGACGGGTCCAGACTGTTGATCTTGACGCGTCCGGCCGAGTGGATGAAGCGCCCTTCGCCGAGATACATCGCCACATGGGTCACCCGTCCGCTGGCCGGATTGCCGAAGAAGATCAGATCGCCCTTGAGACATCGGGGCCATTCCGACGGGGCGAGTCGCTCGCCCGTGAGCGCTTGCTGCGACGCGTCGCGGGCGATGACGATGCCGCCTGCGAAGTAGGCCGTCTTCACCATGCCCGAGCAGTCGACTCCTTTGACCGACGTGCCTCCCCACAGATAGGGGACTCCCGTCATCTGCCGCGCTGTCCGTTCCAGCCCGTCCGGATCGAGCGGACGAGAGGCCCACGTTTCGAAGTCTTCGATCTCGCGGCGAAGAACATAGCCCGACCTTCCGTCGGGCAGCCGGACGGAAGCGAACTTCCGGCCGCTTTTGGCTGCGGTATCGGCTTCGAGAACCGAGCCGAGCACCAGATCGGACACCGTGCCCGAGCGGAGGTCCAGCCCGGCGTAGACGGATCCCGCGTAGCCCGTGTAGACGTAACGGGCGGCCGAGCGCCAGCGTTTCGTTTCCTCGGCTGTCTTCAGCGCGATCGAGGCCGCGTTGGTCCAGCCGATGTAACCGTCGGGCGTCTGCACGCGATACCAGTTGTCGTACTGTTCGAGTACGCGCAGCGGCGTGCCCATGATGGCTTGCGTGCTCATTTCGGCCGCGTGGTCCGGAGCCGTCCGCAGATTGATCGACGAGAGCGTGACGAGAGCCTCGTTCTTCTCTTTCAGCGAGGCGTCGGGCAGCGCTTTCACATAATCGGCGAACCGGATGCCTGCGCCGCGAAACGCTGCGCGGAGCGCTTCGATCGCTTCGGGATCGTCGCATTTCCCTTTCAGGATATGGAGCGTGTCGTTGATCCGCTCGGCTTCGATTTCGAATACGGCGACCCTTCGGTCGGGGGCGTGCTGCCGGCGTACTGCGTCGAGTACGGCCGCCGCGTCCTGAGCGGAGAGTCCGCTCCCCAGCGCGAGGCCGAACAGCAACAGCAGGCTTCGCAGAGTGCCCGCCTGCTTGATCGTATGCTTTTTCATCGGTTTCATCGGTTTCGGTCCGGTCCCGTTCTCCGTTTTTCGGGAACGGCCGTCGATCGGGGCCTTTGCTTGCAAAAATAGGGATTTCCCTTTTCAATGGCAAAACGGAAGCGCCCGGGCGCTGTTTTCGGAGTATCCGGCCCGCGCCCGCCGGCGTAGGAAGACGGTATGGCAGACAGTGTGCGGCAGATGCTTTGCCCGGGAGACGTGCCGCGGGCGGCAGGCCGCCCGCAGAAAGCGTCGGACCGGCGGAAGAAGCCGGAATTTGCGGCGAATCGCTCCATGTCGCGAATTGTGGTTTGTTTTTTGCAAAAGGGAGACTCGTTCCCGCGCAGCGAGGATGCGAACTTATTGTTTAACTTTTAAAAATAGAAATCATGAAAGGTAGTTGTTTCTTTTCGTTTTTGGGCGGAGCCGCCATCGGCGCGATGATCGCTCTGCTGACCGCTCCCGACTCGGGGGCCAACACCCGTCACAAAATCGCCGGCAAGATCAAGCAAGGCGGTCAGAAAGTGAAGGATACCCTCGAGGAGGGCTATCATTCGATGCAGCACTCGATGCAGGAATAAGTTCCCGTAAGGTATGGAAAACAACGACAGACCCGGACGGATCGAGCGCGCTGCCCTGGATGCGAAGGATTACGCAATGTGGTCGCTGGATCGCTTCAGGCTGAGCCTGATCGACAATCTTTCGACTTTCGTCAGCACGCTGTTCAGCGTTTTCGTTCTGATTGTTCTGGCGGGTATCGGGGCGATGTTCTTCGCCGCGGCGCTGACATGGCTTCTGGGCATGCTCATCGGCTCGATGCTCGCCGCCATACTGATTATGGGAGGCCTGTTCGTCCTGTTGGCCCTGATCGTGTACGGCAGGAGAAAGAGGCTGATTCTGAATCAAACCGTCCGGATGTTCAGCCGGATGATGTCCGATCTGGGCGATAAGTACTCCGATGATGAATAACAGGGTTTGCTACCGAAAGATACGCACGTACACCGACCTGAGAATCGAGCGGATGCGCGTCGACCGCGAGCTGGACTCGCTGGGAGAGCGGCTCAAGGCCGACTGGCGGGGCATTTCGCAGATGTTCTCGATGGGCTATCTCGTCGACCGGATCACCGGTCGGGCGAGCCAGATGTACGCGTTCGTTCAGTGGGGCATGTCGGCGTACAGTCATGTGCGCTCGATAATCGAGAAACATAAGGCCGAAAAATCCGGCCAAAGCAGTCAGGACGGCCGGTGACGCCGTTGCCCGTACAGCATCGGCTTTCTTGCGGCAAGCCCGCCGCAAGAAAGCCGATGTTCTTTTTCGCTCCCGGATGTCGCGCGGACGTCCGTTTTGCTATCTTTGCGTCGTAGAACCAAATGCGATCGGGACGATGAAAACGAGAATAGCGGTCGTCGGCACGGGCGGTGTCGGCGGGTTTCTGGGCGGATTGCTGGCCCGTTTCTACGAACATTCCGACGAGGCGGAGATCTATTTCGTTTCGAGGGGGCAGGCGCTGCGGAACATACGCGAGCGGGGGCTGCTGGTCGACGCGCAGGAGGGCCGCTTCACGGCCCGGCCGAAAGCGGCGACCGATTCGCCGGCGGAAATCGGAGAGATGGACTACGTGCTCTATTGTACCAAGTCTTACGACGTCGAGGGCGCTGTCGGGCAATTGCTGCCCTGCATCGGTCCGCATACCGTCGTGCTGCCGTTCATGAACGGCGTGGACGGAGCCGAGCGGATCCGGCGGATGCTGCCTGCGACCGAAGTGTGGGACGGCTGCGTCTACGTGGTGGCCTATATCGTCTCTCCGGGACACATAGCCGAGCATACGAACGGCTATCGCTACCTGTTCGGCTCCGCGACGGGCGATCCCGCCCGGCTGGCCGAACTCGAACGGATTTTCGAGCGGGCGGGCATCCGGGCCCGGCTCGAAGCGGACATCGTGCGCCGCGTATGGGATAAGTTCGCTTTCATATCTACGGTGGCTACCTCCACTTCCTATACGGACAAGACATACGGCGGCGTGCTCGGCGATCCTGCCGACCGGGCCGATCTGGATTCGTTGCTCGCCGAGTTTCAGACCGTTGCGGCCGCCAAGGGGATCGTGTTGTCCGAGGGTATTGCCGGAAAGGTGATCGCCCAGATGGAACGGATACCGGCCGATACGACGACTTCGATGCAGCGCGACTTTCGCACGGGGCGGACGACCGAGCTCGAGTCGCTGACCGGATATGTCGTCCGCGAGGGCCGGCGGCTGGGCGTTCCGACGCCGACCTATGACCGGATGTACGAGTCGCTGCGGGGCCGTTAGACGGCGTGCCGCGCTATTTTTTCGAAGGCGCTTTTCTGCGCCGGGCGATCCGCCGCGAGGCATGTCGTTTTCTGCGGAGTGTCGTCTCTGCGAATCGAGATTTCGATTGCGGAATTTTTCAGAAGGGTGTATCCGGCTTGTCGGTGGCCTGTTCCCGCTGAGGATGGAACGGATTAAGCGCGCGTTCCGTAACAAAATGCGTTGCCAGAACGTGAGAAAACGGCGAAACAGATAATTGCCACCTGTTCGCTTGTCCCTTAACCGGTGTGCGGAAGAGCTTATTTCCGTAGAGGAACGGGCTCCTGTTGCCGGATCGTTGTCGGACCGTTGCGAAAATTTTTTTCGCGGGCGCTCGCGGTTGCCGTCAGTACGGCGTTTTGTCCTCTTGGTCGCGCCACAGCTCGAACGCGCGGATCGCCTCGTCGGGGAGCATGCGCTCGGACGGCAGCGAACGGGCGGACGGGGCGAGTGCGAACTCGTCGTATATGAACGAGTCGTCGAAGCCGATCTCCGCCGCGTCTTTCTTGTCGTTGGCATAATACATCCGGTCGAGTCGGGCCCAATAGATCGCGCCGAGGCACATCGGACACGGTTCGCACGAGGTGTATATCTCGCAGCCGCTCAGATCGAAGGTACCCAGCACCCGGGCCGCGTTGCGTATGGCGGTCACTTCGGCGTGGGCCGTCGGGTCGCACCCCGGCACGACGCGGTTCGTCCCGGTGGCGATCACGCGGCCGTCGCGGACGATCACGGCGCCGAACGGGCCGCCGCCCTTCCTGACGTTCTCGATCGACAGATCGATCGCCTGCCGCATGTATCGCTCGCGGCAGGCGTTCGCAGCATGCTGGGTTTTCTCTTTTTCATCCATGGTCGAAGCGGTTGGATAACTGTACAAAGATACGGAAATATTCCCGGTCGGCAAGCCGTCGGGCATCCGGGGGCGCCTGTGTTTGGCCGTGCCGGCGGAAATGCGTAATTTAGGCCGGAAAAAATTGCGCGAAACGATGAAAATGTTCGAGGAAAGAATCCTGCGCGACGGGAAGTGCCTGCCTGGCGGAGTCCTGAAGGTGGACGGATTCATCAATCATCAGATGGACCCGGCGCTGATGATGTCGCTTGCCCGGGAGCTGGCGCGCCGTTTCGGAGACGAGCCGCTGGACCGTGTGCTGACCGTCGAGGCGAGCGGGATCGCGCCGGCCGTGCTGGTCGGCTATCTGCTCGGCCTGCCGGTCGTCTTTGCCAAGAAAAAGTCGCCGAGCACGATGGAGAACGCTCTTTCGGCCCGTGTCCGCTCGTTTACGAAAGGGCGCGACTACGACGTCTGCCTGAGCCGGGACTTCCTGCATGCGGGAGACCGGGTGTTGTTCATCGACGACTTTCTGGCCAACGGAAACGCCGCGCAGGGCATGCTCGAGCTGATCGGTCAGGCCGGAGCCTCTCTCGCAGGCATGGGCTTTCTGATCGAGAAGGCGTTCCAGCCCGGAGGTGCGATGCTGCGCGAGAAAGGTATCCGCGTCGAGTCGCTGGCGCGGATCGAGAGTCTGGACGGCGGCCGGATCGTATTCGCCCGTTAGGGACCGTCGTTTCCGGTTCCGTCGCTTTCCCGAATTATCCGATCAAGGTCGCATATTCACATCCAAGCTGATGTCGGCCTGACGGGAAACGGCAGGAGCCAATACCATGACTTTCCATGTGGAGTATTCCGACGTAAGATCGAGTTCGATATTCACATCGAACGAATAGGTATTTGTGTCTCCTCGGTTCAGTTCGCTTTCCATGTTTACTATCCCATGAGACGCATTCCCTGTGACGACCAAAAGGGAGTGTTTCTCAAAATCGACGGTCGGCAGTTCCGTTTCGCAATCCTTGATATAGCTTTTCAACTCTTCGCCGGAACGTATTACATGCAATTTGTCTTTCTCAATATTTTCCCAGTTTGTTGACGAATCGAACAGCGATTCGACATGCGTTATCGCTACTTGGCCGGGTTCGGGATTTTTCGGTGAATTTTCTTTGTCATCGCATCCTGAAAATGCCACCGACAGCATAACGAGCGAGGCGACATAAATTACGGCTCTCATAATATTTCGATTTGGTTTCGCTTTGCCGGTCAATATAACAAATTTATTCTCCGAAAACAAACGACGTTATACGTATCGCACCGAACGTTCCTGTCGGTATTACGGTAATTCGTTTTAGGTCGCCCTCAAAGTTGTCGATGGAAATAATCTTCGACCGTTCGGAATGTCCTGTGCCTCGTTTTTGTCCGGTTCTTCATGGAACGTCATTTCCTTTCGGGTTTCCGAGTAAAAAAACTTTGTCCCCTGTCCGGTATCGGGGGAAGCTCATAGACCCGCTCTCCCCGGAAGGGAGAGGATGCGGTCGTTTTCATATAGTCTGTCAGAACATCCGATGCTTGATTTGGGGTGATTCGACATCGGTCTCCACGATCGGATACGCTGCGATTTTTTGTGAGAAAAAGTCACTCGCATAATCCGCAGGTTCATTCTCAGCATAAATTTTCCATTCCATTATTACCGTTTCGTAAAAAACTCATTTCTTGTCAGACGTAAGAGAGCGTCTTGTGTTTTTTGTCAGGCATTCTCAGAATTATCCTTAACTCGAAGCAATAGATAAATAGCCCGGCAGGCGCAGCAATATCTGCCTCTGCTATAGGTTTCGGGCTCTTCGGATAGGAGAGAGCGATCGACTTGGTATGAACGGTAAATAATAACGTTTGGAATAGCTGTAGTGAGCCGATTCTGCGGATGCGTCGGACCGGCGCATCCGCTTCGGCCTGACGTTCCATATCTTTGGAGGCGGAAACAAGTCCGGTTCCGGATTCATCGAAAAGTTATCGCTGCATTTTCCGGGGTTCGGTCCGATAGGATTTATTCTCGGCAGGGGGCCGGTCTGTCACCCGAGATGCCGAGATTCGCGGTTCCGTTTCGTGAAAAACGATCATGCCCGGGTTGAGAATTTTTTCGTCCCGGGAACGGCGACGGTCGGCTGCGGAGATATTGCCTGAACCCGTTTTGTACAAGTCGCACCGTACGGACGGAATGCTTGCGAGGCGACCGCGCCCGGCCGGGTGTGGCGAGCGGCGTGAGGGACAATCGCTGTCGGGCGGCTGTACGGTCGGGCGATTCTTATGAATACTTTCTCGGATAGCGCAGCAGAATGGCCAGCAGCGAGCAGATGCCCAAAGCCATCGGGTAATAGAGGTAGCCGATGATCTCGAGCGGGGAGACGGACGCCAGCCCGGCCGCGATCATCAGTTGCGCCCCGTACGGGATCAGTCCCTGCACGAAGCACGAGAACGAGTCGAGCAGGCTGGCGCTCTTGCGCCGGTCCACTCCGAAGCGGTCCGCTATTTGCCGGGCGATCGGACCGGTGGTGATGATCGCGATCGTGTTGTTGGCCGTGCACAGGTTGGCCATGCTCACGAGCGCGGCGATGCTCAGCTCGGCCGTCCGCTTGCCCGAGACTTTCCGCGTCAGCGCGCCGATCAGGTAGTCGATGCCGCCGCCCCGGCGGATCATTTCGAGCATGCCGCCTGCCAGCAGCGTGATGACGATCAGTTCGCCCATGCCGGCGATGCCTTCGCCCAAGGCCCCGATCCACTCGATCCACCCGACCGATCCGCCGAGCAGACCTACGGCTCCCGTCAGCACGATGCCCGTTACGAGTACGGTCGTCACGTGTACGCCGCATATGGCCAGTACGAGCACGGCGAGGTAGGGTATGATCGGAATCCATTCGACGGATTGCCTCTGCGCAGCGGCGGGCATTTCCGCGCCGCTCAGCAGGTAGAGCCCGAGCACGGCTGCGGCGGCCGGGACCGCGATCAGGCCGTTTACCCGGAACTTGTCGCGCATGCTGCATTCTTGGGTGCGGGTCGCGGTGATCGTCGTGTCGGAGATGAACGACAGGTTGTCGCCGAAGAAAGATCCCCCGACGATAACGGCTACGATCATCGGCGTTTCCAGACCGGTTCTCTGGGCTATGCCGAGCGCGACGGGCGTCAGCGCGACGATCGTGCCGACGGAGGTTCCCACCGCGAGCGAGATGAAGCAGCCGGCCAGAAACAATCCGCCCAGCAACAGGTTTCCGGGCAGAATGCGCAGCGTCAGGCCGACCGTCGCGTCGATCGCGCCCGTCGCCTCGGCCGACCGGGCGAACGCTCCGGCCAGCACGAAGATCCAGATCATCAGCATCAGGTTGTGGTGCGATGCTCCCTGCGTGAAGTGCCGTATGCGCTCGGCGAGCGGCTCCCCGCGCGAGATCAGGACCGAGTAGACCGACGCGGCCAGAAAGGCGACGGCGATGGGGACCTTGTAGAAGTCGCCGGCCGCGAGCGACGTGCCCAGATAGAGGCACAGGAAAACGGCCAGCGGACTGAGCGCCAGCAGGCCGCGCGATTTTTTCGGACGGGCGGAATCGTTCATTTTCTCGTTTTTCAAGCCTCGTATCGCTTTCTCACGGGCAAAGATACTCTTTATATGAAAACGTGCGGTCCTCCGTTTGTCTCATATTGCGCTTTCTTTGCTTTTGTTTTGGAGAGAAATAGTCTGTGTGTCAGTGATTTGCATGTGAAGGCGGAATGTCGAAAATATATGGACAAAGAGGTGCTCGACGGGGAAGGGCAAAAAGAGCTTGCGGAGATGGCGTTGGAGACCGGACGGCTGCCGATGCGGCTCGACGCTGCGGACTTTGCCGACGCCGAGAGGAGGAAGTCGATTTTGAAAGATATGTTGGGAGGGATGGGTGAGCACGTCCATATCGATATCGACTTCCGCTGCGAGTACGGGAAAAACGGCGTGACAGGCGCGGGGAGCGTGGTGACGCGTTCCGTCCCTGCCGATTGCGTGGCGGTCGGCAATCCGTGCCGGGTGATAAAAAAACTCTGACGGCGGAGCGTTTTTCGGACGCGGCTTATCTGATCTGCCCTCTCCTGTGCCGACCGGGCCGCGCGCGGTTTCTTCCGTTCCGGACGGGATCGGGCCGAAGTCCGCTACATGTCTAATTATTCGACACAGGTGTCAAAAAATAAGACACGCAAAAAATAGACGGATAGGGGTAAATCGTTTGTTTTTAATTTGTTGTATTTGTGGTATGCTTTTTATTCCATAAAGTCCGAAATATAATACTTTCCGTGAAATCAAATCCTATGGAGCCATGAGAAACCTGAACATCGCTTTACGCTCGCTTTTTAAGCAAGGGCGCCACAACGTGACGAGAATCGTTTCGCTGAGTGTCGGATTGGCCGTCGCGCTGATACTGATTGCCAAAATCTGTTTCGAGCGGTCGTTCGATTCGTTCTATCCGGACGTAGAGCGGGTGTACCGGCTGGTCGAATACGGCTCGATGAACGGAGGCGATCCTTTTGAGTTTTCCCAGACGCCGGGAGCCGTAGCGCCTGCCATGAAAGAAGAGGTCCCAGGCATCGAGGCTGCTACGCGTCTGACCTACGTAACCGGAAAGGGAACCCGGATCACGGCCGGCGACAAGCGGCGCTACTTGGCCGATAACGTGCTGATGGCCGACAGTTGCCTGTTCGACGTGTTGCCGCGTCCCGTTCTGTCGGGCGATCCGAAAAAGGTGCTCGCCCGTCCGGGCTATGCGATGATATCGCGTTCGCTGGCCGAGAGGCTCGGGGGGATCGACCGGGTCGAAGGAGAAGTCCTCGTGCCGGTGGACGATCCCGGTTCGAGGTGGATCGTGGGCGGCGTGTTCGAGGACGTGCCGGAAAACTCGCACCTTCGCTACGATATTCTGGTGTCGCTGGAAGGCATGGCCGAGTGGAGCCGGAACAACTGGGTCGGGAACGATCGCTATCTGGGGTACGTCCGGTTGGCGCCGGGAGTGACGCCTGAGGGTCTGGATCCGGCGATCCGTCGGATGATCGACAAGCACATCGATAGCGAGGAGATGCGAAAGGCCGGGGCGAGTCTGCTATTTTCGATGAAGCCGCTGCGAGAGATGCACGCCGGCACGAGCGACGTCCGGAACATGTTCGTGATGCTGACGATTCTGGCTTCCGCTCTGCTGTTTACCGCGATGATGAACTATATCCTGATCGCGCTTTCGTCGCTCGCCGGTCGGTCCAAGGAGATCGCCCTGCACAAGTCGTACGGCGCTTCGGGAAGCGACGTGCTGCGACTGACGATGACCGAGACGCTGCTGCACATGGCCGTCTCGGTGGTTCTGGCGATCGTGCTGATCTTTCTGTGCCGCGGCCTGATCGAGGACCTGCTGGGCGTTTCTCCCGAGACCTTGCTGCTGTCGGAAGGGGCCGTCGTCCTGCTGGGCGTCTGCGCTGCCGTATTTCTGGTCACGGGACTCGTGCCGGGAATTCTTTTCGCCCGGATTCCGGTAACTTCCGCTTTCCGTCGTTCCAGGGAGAGCAGGCGGATATGGAAGCTGTCTCTGCTGTTCCTGCAGTTTGCGGCCGCCGGACTGCTGGTTTCGCTGCTGATCGCGATCGGCCGGCAGCATCGTTTCATGCTCGACAGCGACCCGGGATACTCGTTCGACCGGCTGGCTTTCTGTCCGGTTTCCGGACAGGATTCGGCGACCCGCGTCCGGATCGTCGAAGAGATCGGGAAGCTGCCCGAGGTGGAGTGGGTCTCTTCCTGCAGCTGTCTGCCGTTGCATGGCATGGCGGGGAACAACATCATGCTGCCGGGCTCGGACTGGGAGTGTTTCAACGTGGCCGACCAGTACGCGGTCGGCGGCGGATTCCTCGAACTGATGGAAATACCTCTCGTCGACGGACGCTTTTTTACCGAGGACGTATCGGGCTCGACGGAAATCATGGTCAGCCGGTCGTTCGTCGAACGGATGAAGGATTTCGCGGACTGGACGGACGGCCCGGTCGGCAAGATGATTTCCATTACGGGACATGAGCCTTGCGATTACACGATCTGCGGCGTGTACGAGAATTACCGCATCGGATCGCTGAACGGTATGGACCCGCGTCCGTCCGTGCTGTTTTACGATAGCAAGCCTTCTCCGATGTTGTTGATCAAACTGCGCGCGGTAACGGCCGAATCGGTGAATCGGGTCCGTGCGAAACTGCAGGAGCTGATACCGGACGGCGACTTGCAGCTGACGCTTTATTCGTCGGCCATGGCGAATCTGTACGGCGATTCGCGGAAGTTCAGGGATCAGGTCTTGATCGGCGGCATCGTCACGCTGCTTATTTCGTTGATCGGACTGATCGGCTACACGGACGACGAGACCGGCCGCCGTCGCAAAGAACTGGCCGTGCGCAAGGTGCACGGAGCCACACTGCGGGAAATCCTGCGTATTTTCCTTTCGGACATCCTGCGGGTCGCGTTGCCGGCCGTCGTGCTGGGATGTGCCGTCTCTTTCTTTGTCTCGGAGTTCTGGATGCGGCAGTTCGCCGAGAAGGCACCTTTGAGCCTGTGGATTTTCGTCGCCGGCGGTGCGGGCGTCGGTCTGGTCGTCACGGCCTGCGTGATCTATCGGACGTGGAAGGCGGCCGGCGAGGACCCGGTTAGGAATCTGAAAAGCGAATGATGCTGTCTGTGGCGATGCTTTCGGCGAAAAGCCCGATCCGGGAACGGAGACGGGCTTTTCGTTTGTTCGATCCGAGAAATCGCGTCCGATTCCGGGCGAAATGACTATCTTTGCCCCACGAAAGCCCGCCTGTTGCGAGGACGGCCGTGTCCGGGAGCGCGTCCGTTTTGTCGTGCGGCGGGAGTGGAAACCGAACTGTCAACCCTAAAAGCATTCAGACATGAAGAAACTGGCGACGCTTTGCCTGCTTTTCGCCGCGCTGGCCGGCGCGGGATGCACGGGCAAGACCGAAAAAAAATCCGCATCGAAAGGACCCGTCCCGATGACGCACATTCTGATCTGCTGCCGCAGCTCCAACGAGGGCGTTATCCGATTCAAGGTGGGCGACGAGTGGATCACGAACCACGATTACAGGAATATCGACCATGCCCGGGCCATTCTTTCCACGATTCAGCAGGCCGGTATCAACGATGTCATCATCGATTTGACGAATCCCAGCCAATGGGCCGAGACTCCGGCCAGCTGGCCCGGCTGCCAGCCGGGCGAGAATGCGCTGTGGGAGACCGAGACCAAAGATCAGATCGCGACGATCGAGCAGGTCTGCGAGGAGCTGGGCATGCGTTTCGTCATGTTTATCGGCAATCCGGCCGCGCATACGCTGGCCTACTGGAACGGGATAGCCGAGCGCATCTGGAAGTCGTGGGCTCAGAAGGATGTTTACCGCAAGTACGGCTATGGGGACGATCGCCCGATGCTGGTGGTTTTCTATATGGGCGAGGATTTCTGGAAAATGTACGATGCCGCGCCGGAGCACGAGAAGAATTACCTGGCCAAGTTCCGCATCGGGACCTGTCAGGTCAATTCCCCGATGAACTTCACGGCGACCGACGGCTGGGGCTACCGCAACCGCTCCTCCAGCTCGGACAACAAGGTGCGTTTCGTCTGCCCCAACGAGGGAGTCGCTCCGACGCAGTGGAAACGCAGTACGTTGCAGGAGTGGGAGGAAAAGGTCGTGTGGGCCGGCGAGGCGACCGAATACTGCGTTTTCGGGTCGTACGACGACACCTGCGACGCGATATTCTGGGGCATAGCCGATACCCGCGAGAGCCGCAATGCCTACAAGCGTTATCCCGGCGACGAAAGCCCGGACGCGTATTACAACGTAGTCAAGGACTATCTTTCGGACCGTGCGAAGTAGCGGAGTCCGTTACGGGGCCCGGGGAAAACGAACGGGCCGAGGCCCGACCGATTACCGGACCGTTCCGTACCGGCGATTGGCTTCGCACCGAAAAACGACAGCCGAACTTTCGGGTTCGGCTGTTTTGATTATTCCAGATAGATTGATGTGCAGCTTTTTGCGGGAAACGAAAATTTAATTATCTTTATGACACCGCCGGATACGGCAGAGAATGATCGATAGTATATGAAAAAGCGTCGGTGCATATTTCGTTTGCCGTTTCCCGACAGCCTGATTCGTTCCGATAGCACGGTCTCTTCCTGTATCGGGTACGAAACGTCGAAATTCGAAATAGCAGCTTTTTTCGAGGACGGCCGTAACGGAATGCCCGATCTGCTTGCGAAAGAGCGGTTGCGATATCGAAGTGGCAACGATAGTGTCCGATACGAAAACCATGAAAATGAAATTCGGCCGGAGCAGCGCCGGGACCCGTTTTCTCCGGATTCCGTATCGTTCGGCTTCTGTCTGACCTCGACGTGACCGCGTATTGAAAAGACAAATAATTCGGAATAGGATCCTTTCCCAACATTTAATCACCTAAATCTTTTTGCTATGAAACGATGTGCTTGGTTAACAGTCTGTTTTGTTCTTGTTTCGTATTGTTCATTCTCCCAACAACATGTTTCCATTCGAGATTTTGAGTTTCTCGTCGAGAAGATACGGAACGACTATCCGGGATATGAAGCGAAAGTCACGCCGGCTCTTTTTGCTTTGGAGGATCGGATTCGTCATAAGCTGGAGCTGCATCCTGATTCCTCTTTTTACTATTTCAGTGAATATACGAGCTATTTCAGGGACGGACACTTACGGATGGGCTGGCTCGGCGGTTCTTCGGCTCCGCAGAGCGAGTCGGTGACGATTCCCGTTCATCGTATCGACAGGGATTCTCTGATGCGGAAGAACAGCGATTCTCAGAACCTGGAAGGACTTTGGGTGTCGAATTTCGGGGAAGAGATCGCCATACTGAGGTCCGCAGCCGATACGAATTCCTTCGATGGAGTGTTTTTGTCTGATGACGAGGGCTTTTTCAATTTTACTCCGCTCGCTGACACGATATTCGCTTTCACTGCGAAAGGAGTCGCCCCGGGTTTCCCTAAAAAAAGTCTTGCGTTGCTCAGAATGAATCGGAAGATACTGGAAATACACCATTCGAATCATCGTTTTACGCGGAAGTCGAATGACGATATTTACGATCAGGCCGTGACATACACTTTTATCCCGTCTTGTCCGAACGGTCGGAACAATTATATAATGGCCAGCGTACTCGACGACAGTACCTTCTTTATGCGGATTCCGGGTTTTTATGATTATGATAAAGAACGCATCGAAGAGATGTTGACATGGTATCGGGACGATATACGAAGATGCCCCTATTTTATCATCGATCTCAGAGGGAATAGGGGAGGACGGAGTTCGGCTTATGAAGCGCTTCTTCCTCTTTTGTACACCCATCCTTTCGTACTCAAAGGTGTGGAGTGGTACGCTTCGGCGGGAAATATCGAGGAATTCGAAACGGCATTGAAAGAGGGCGATATAGTAGGGGGTGAAGAAGGTATCGCTTGGACGAAAGCCCTGATCCGGGAAATGAAAAAGCACCGTGGCGGTTTTGTCATCCATCCGTATGATCAGGGCGAATCGGATACGGTCGTCTACGATACGGTATATGCATACCCGCGCAGGGTGGGTATTTTGATCGATAAGTCGAATGCCTCGGCTGCCGAACGATTTTTGCTGTTTGCGAAAAATAGCGCCAAAGTGACTTTGTTCGGGAACGAGCACACGGCCGGGATACTGGATTATTCCAATGCCGTACCCCACACTTTGCCGTCGGGGAGATACGAACTGGTTCTTCCGATGACCCGGTCGCTCGACTTGCCGGATCATCCGATCGACAACATCGGCATTGCGCCGGACTGCCGTATTCCCTTTCCTCGCCCGACCGATTTGTACGACAAGCTGGATTCGTGGGTCTATTTCGTGAGGAATTATTTTCAGTTGGAAGACAGGCTGAAGCAGGAAGATGCGGAGTGATTCCGAGTGATGGCGTGAAGCGGAGAGAGCTGATTAAGCAAGGCTCCTTAACTTAATTGTCGGATCGTAATTTTTCGATACATGCAATTTGCTTTGTGTTATTCGAATATTACTAATTCGTGTTTTATGTATTGATTGTCCGTCGTGGAAGAACAGCTTGAGCTTTCGGCCTCATGATTGTGTCGTCGCATAAGTGAATTATGCCGGAAGAATGGCGGGGTACCTCCGTTTTACCGTTTTTTTCGGCGAGGACGACGTATGGATGAAGGCAATAACGACGCAGGAAGGTTGTCTTGTTGTCGAAAATAGGTATTTTTGAACGATGTGAAGGATGTGTGTCGGGCGTTTACGTCAACTGTTGCCCGAAATTGTTCGGGTAACAGTTGACGTCCGCTCGTGCGGCTTCGGAGATTCCCCGTTGCGGATTTTCCCGCGGATCGTGCGTTCGGCGTCGAAATCTATAGCATGGCCGTACGGCATGCTCGGCGCGGATACCGAAGGAGAGATGTGTAGGGGGTGAACCCGATGCAACGTTCTTGCATCCGATTCGGAGGCGTTTGTATTATGTTTCAGTGAACCCAAAATTATGAAAACGACATTTCGGGCCCTTTTGGCGGCTTCCCTCTGTCTGTTGACAGGCTGCAATGTCTCGACGAATGGCGGCGACGTTTATTTGAGCGACTTTCTCGATTCTGCATCGGCCGAAAGCGATGCTGTTCCGGCGATACGGGCGGCAGTGGCATACTGTGCGAAGACCGGTGCGTCCCGTCTCGTATTGCCGGGCGGCGAACTGAGGTTGCGTCCGGACCGGGCCGAAGAAAAATATCAGTTCATAAGCAACAACGACGAGAGTCTGAAACGGATCGCCTTCGATCTGGAAGGCATGCGGGATTTTACGATCGAAGGAGCCGGCACGAAGCTTCTCTTCTCCGGCTTTATCTCGCCGTTTAACTTGGAACGATGCCGCAATGTGACGATCCGCGACCTTTCGATCGATTATACCCGAACGTTCCACTCCGAAGGTATCGTTCGGGCGGCGGGTCCCGGATGGCTGGATGTGGAGTTTCCCGGAGAGTACGTTTGTGACTTGTCGGACGGATGCCTGCGCTTTCTCGACGACGAAGGTACGGTATATCCGTTTTCCAGTTTGCTGGAATTCGATGCCGTGAAGAGAGAACCGGCTTTTCATGTGGACGATTATTGGCTCGCGAAGCATACGATCGTAGCCCGGCAGCAACCCGGCGGACTGGTTCGGATATTTCGGGACGATCTGAAAGCCGGCATCGGCAACGTCATGGTCTTCGGCGCGGCCCGACGCCTTAATCCCGGATTTACGATTTCCGATTCGGAGGGCATCGCGATCCGCGACGTAAACCTTTACCATTGCGGGGGCATGGGGGTAATCGCGCAGCGTAGCCGCGATATCGAACTTCATCGGCTCCGTGTCGTTCCTGCTCCCGGGAAAGGGCGCGTGATCAGCATTACGGCCGACGCTACTCATTTTGTCAATTGCGGCGGGTATATTCGTCTGCTCGATTGTACGTTCGAGAATCAGAAAGACGATGCTACGAATATTCATGGCTTGTATATGCCTGTCGACAGCATTACGGCTCCGGACAGAGCGCTGTTGCGTTGGGGACATGCAGGGCAGTATGGCGTGGATTTTCTCGTTCCGGGAATGCGTGTCGAGGTAGTCGATAACATGAATCTCGAGACTTATGCGCATCTTACGGTCGAGAGCGTGAATCGGATCAATAAAAACTATACGGAAGTGAAATTTGCCGAGCCTTTGCCCGAACGTGCAGGCAAAAGTCATTTGATTGCAGCCGATGAGGATTATCCCGAAGTCCTCGTTCGCGGTTGCCGGATGTCGGGAAACCGGGCGCGCGGGCTCTTGCTCGGCTCCCGGGGACGGATCGTTATCGAGCGCAATTACTTCCATATAGCCGGGGCCGCTGTTCTGTTCGAGGGCGACGGCAATTACTGGTTCGAGCAGTCCGGGGTGCGCGACGTGTCGATACGCGATAACGTGTTCGAGAATTGCAATTACGGCAGTTTGGGCTGGGGAAATGCCTGCATAGCCGTAGGAAGCGGCATTCCCGAGCGTCGGCAGAGCCGGTATCACCGGAATATTCGGATTGAGAACAATGTATTCCGGGGTTTCGATCCCCGAATCGTCAATCTTTATTGTGTCGACGGGTTCGTTTTTACGGATGACAACCGCATCGAACATACCGACGACTATCCCTATGCGCTCGGGGAAAACCGCCGTTTTGTGACGGAGTATTGCGACGGCGTCGAACTGCCTGAAGAGCGGACCGCTGACTCGATAAAATGACTTTATTTTCCGTTTCATCGGTGCTTTGTTTCGTCGGAAGAACGGGAACAGGTATCCCGCTCCTCCGGGTTCCCGATGTTTCCGGTTCCCCCGTACGGGATTCCGTCGGAGAAAACTTCATGGCAGCGGCCTATTCGAGGATACGCGATCGCCGGCCGCAAGCCGCGGCTGACAAATGTCATGATTCTTCCGGGTGCGAATATGTTCGGTGTATTGAAGACAGTGGCCTATTATTCTTTCAGTCTCAGTGTGGTTTCCTGCGATGAATTTCTTCTGTGCTGCGCTCCGGAGCTTTTCTTGTTGCCGAAAGAGTAGGAAAGGTTTACGAATGCTTCGGTCGAATAGTATTTGGCTTTGGTCAGGAATCTGTAAATGTCGTATGTCTGTTCTGTCGTACTCCTGTTGAGAAACAAGTTGTTCACCCCGAAATTTATCACCCAATCCTGCGTAATGATCTTTTTGACACCCAGCGAAAGACGTACTTTGGGATCGATCTCCATGTAAGCGAGTTTCATTTTTCCCGTGTAAGAGGCATTGACCGTCACGCTCCAGTTGCTTTTCTTGGAAAGTACGATATTCGAGAAAATCGATGCGTCGTAATAGAAATCCGAATTGTCGATAACCAACGATTCCGCATGTCCTTTATCCCTTCTGTAATTTCCGTTGGCGGCAATTTTGACGTACCAGTAGTCATTCAGCAGGGATTTGTTCCAGTTGAAACCTAAGCTGAAGGAATGCAGGTCCCCGTAGTTGAGGTTTTTCAGCTTTGTGTATTTGCCGTCGACCGGAATCTGAAAGTTATTGGTACAGTCGGCCACATACATGTAACTGAACAGGAAAGTATAGGCGCCTTTGAGCGTATATGTCAGACCGTTGGAGTACATCCGGGCTGTTTTTAGGTCGGGATTGAACTCCTTGTAGGTCGTAGGATTCAGCCAAAAGACGAAAGGATTCAGAGAGTAATATCCGGGCCGGGCCGCTATCGAAAACAAGTTATAAGACAACCGGTGGTTCGCATTCGGAGCGAACATGACGGATAGGGAAGGAATAAGATTCAGGTCGTGTCTGGTAATTTTGTCTCCTGTCGCTTTTTGGTTGCCGCGGGCATCGACATTTTCGAGACGGGCACCGACTATTCCCGACCACTTGTCGTTGATTCGCCAACTGTAAGAGAGGAATCCCGCAATATAAGTCTCTCGATAGGAGAAGAAATTGTTTTTCCCCGTGTCGGGAATATATTGGTCGTCGACGACGGAAGTATAGTAAAAATCCGATTCGGAATCGGTGCGGGTGCCTTCGAATCCGGCCGTCAGGCTGTGCTTGGCATTGAAATCGTGCTTGTATTCGATTTTGCCGGAATAGCTGTTCAAGGCATCCGTTCCCGACTGTTCGAATCTCGATCGCAAAACCTGTTCCTCTGCATTGTGCAGAAAATAGCTGTTGAAAACGGTATTATCCCGGTCGTTCCGCAGATAGTCCAAGTCGATGGTCAGCCAATCGTTTTCGGACATTTTCCCTCGGTAGTTCAGGTTGACGGCATATCTCGACACGGGAGCATCCGTTCTGTTGTCGGAATAATAGACCGAGTCGATGGAGGGAGAATTCAGTTTTCCATAATAGATATCCGATAACATTCTGTTTTTTCCTTCAGTATGAAAGGCGTCGAACCCCATGCCTACCGTATGGTTTGGGTTTATCCGATAGTCTGCTCTCACGTTCCCTCCCGTCATCAGGCTCCGGGTATTGTTGTTCTCGTGCAGGCGTTCTTTGTCTCCCGAATTGAAATAGTCGTAATCGGTATCGTTGACGGCATCTTGAATGGAATGGTTGACGTAGAGGCCTGCGGTCACATTCAGATTTTTCTTTTGCATGTCGAGATAGAGGCTTCCGTACTGGGAATTGTTCTTACGCTGAACGTCCTCGACATAGAGACTTCCCCTCACGCCGTCGTTCTCGTTCTTTTTGAGTTCTATGTTGATAATGCCCGTATTGCCGGAGTCCCGCAAAGTGGTTCCCGGATTCGTTATGACTTCGATCTTAGCGATATTTTCTGCGGGGATACCCCTCAGATAGGCATTCATGGATTCGGCAGGAACATTGGTTTTCCGTCCGTTGATATATAAAAGAGTCGATTCCTTGCCGATGATGGACAGTTGCCTGTTTTCTTCTTTTACCAGCGGAGCGAATTTCAATACCTCGTATATGTTGTTCCCCTTTGCCAGATTCGTGCCGGCTATGTTGAATACCAGTCTGTCGCTTTTCTGAACGGTATTCTGTTCGACTGAAACCACAAATTCGTCGAGACGGACCGACAACGGAGCGAATACGACTTTCAATGGTTCCGATGGACTGCCGTCCGTTATGTCTATGTCTTTATATCCGAATGCGGTGATTTTGACGAACTCTTTGCCGAAATCGACGTTTCCCGGAAATACGATCCGCCCCGCACTGTCGGCCATTACGGTCTGTCGTATCGCCAGATCGGTTTTGGACAGCCGGAACGCGATTGCATTGACCGCCGGAGAACCGTTTTCATTCAGGACGGTGACCGTTGTTTGTTGAGTGATTTGTTGCCCGTTGCAGATCGGTAGATTGTGGCAAAATGCCAAGGCGAGTAGGAAGGCGGCGGATTTCATAATAGTTATACTTTGCGGAATTTGCGATTGTATCTTTACACAATATAGATAATAAAAATTGAAAATCAAATTTTTACCGTGTTTTTGCCCGAATTGTTATAACGAGTTTTATTGTCGCTTTAATTGAAAGATAGCAGACCGGCCACGGCAGTTCGGATATGGACGTCTATATTCGATTCTGTACAAAAATAGATTATCGGTTTCGAGAGAAATGATTTTCGGTTCTGTATTTTAGGGAATTTTTCCAGTCCTGATGCAACAAACCTACCGGCAAGGAAACCACGCGTTAACGCCATATCTATTATATGGTCTGCAGACGAGGAGATATGCGGTATGTATTACATGTCGTTTATGGAGGATAGAAGATGTGGTTGTACGCGAACCATTGGGTGTAGTCGGGTTGCTATTGTATCTGCTCTTTTTTGAACAGAGATAGATGTTTTTAAGGTAACACAGCTTGCTTGCACCGAATAGAAAGACGCTCGGTGTGAGCGCCTGGCTATTGTGAATCTTTTTTACTTTTTATTGTCGGACTTTCACTGTTTTTGACAAGTAAAGCAAGTATTCGGATGGTGATTTTCTGATAAGAAGAATAACCTGAATATTTGTATAATCTAACCCTGCAACTAACTAACCAAATGAACCTATTACGATCCTTACTCGGGGGATTGTTTTGTGTGGTGACCTCATTTGGTTGGAGCGTTTCATCTGCGCAAGTTCCTGTCGTTCCTCCTTTCGATGAATTACATCAACCTTTCGGTGTTAAAGATTATCAGAATTTTGCCAACCCGGACAAAGTGTTCTATCCCGAAACATGGTTCCATTATATCGGTGGTGATGTTTCTTTGGAGGGAATTACGAAAGATCTGGAAGCTATCGCTGATGCCGGTTTTTCCGGAATTCGGTTGTTTCATGGACAGTTTGCGGCGTTTGGCCCGGAACCGATGAGTAGATAGCCTGTCTTAGTCCTAAATGGGAAGCTGCGGTGCGGCATACCGCAAAAGAGTGTGAGCGATTGGGTCTGCGTTTTACGATGCAGGGGGCCCCGGATGGGCTATGGCGGGAGGGCCGTGGATTCGGCCCGAGCAGACGATGCGTCATTTGGTATGGAGCCGGGCGCGGATGTCACGGCAAAAGACCCGGACGCAATTATTTTGCCGGCAGCTTTTCCCAAAGAGGAGAATTGGAGGGATTACCGAGATGTGGCGGTGATTGCGTTCCCGACACCTTTGGATGATACAGGAATTCCTTTGCGACCCGAAACAGTCAAAAGCAATACCGAGCATGATTGGGCAAAAGTATTGACCGGGGAAGCTCCTGTGCAACTTGGGGCGACTACGGAGAATGGTCCTTATCGGATTGATGTGACTCTATCCGAAAAGGCGGTGGTACGCACGGTCGAATTTCCCTCGATCAACGGGTTGAGTCATGCTCGGTGTTATGAGCCCGGAGTACGGGTTCGCGTACAGGCCGTGATGCCCGATGGTGAAGAGATCGATACTCTACATACCGATTTGCCGCAGAGCAGCTGGAGGATGATCGTCCGATTACGTTGGCTTGTATCGAGACGGAACCGACACGTAATTACCGGATCACGATCGTCAATCAGCACGATATAACCTTGGCCTACAGAGAGACTTCGGATTCTGAAGTTTCTCTGTAGGAAGGAATTTCATGAGGGGGGAAAACCGAAAGTATCGGAAACTCGAAAGCAAGTGCCTTAAAATATATAATTTAAGAATATAAGATATAACATTCGTCCTTGTGCATTAATCCGATCGAGTCTTCGGCATGGAAAAGTGTGATATGCCCCGTTTGTACTGCTTACAGTATCTTTCGTTTTTGCTTTGGTTCTGAAAAAATGACGCTTGGCCCCGTCAATCCGCCCGCTGCAGGATTTCCGTATTGCCTCGACGGGATTTCAACGCCTTGACGGTTCCGTTGAAAAGATACGAAACGGCTACCTTGACTCCCCGCATGTCAAAATTGCCTCTGTTACGCGTCACGACGTTCAGGTACCGATCCTCCCAGTTATTCCAATTGCTCCCGTCCAACAGATCCGTCCCTTCGATATTGACGGTCAGCTTCCTTTGGCAAAAGTAGCCCATCATTCCCACTGTGAGGTTGTTGTAGGCGAATTGGTAAGTGGTGAGCGAATAACTCGGACTGGAATAGGAAAAGTTTGTGTATAGCTCAAAATGTTTGCTCAACGTCAGGTTGACATTGGCCGCACACTCCCATGACGCGTGGTTTACCAATTTACGGCCGTTCAAAAAAGGGACGTTGACTCTCGGCACTCCCAATCCGGCCATGCAATTGAAGCTCCATTTCTGTGCGGCGTAATTGAAAAAAGCCTCGCAATAAAACGACTCCGATCGAGGAATGTTGATCGGTACCATCATCAGAATATTCGAGTTATCCTCATCGTTTATGTATGTTTGCAGCCGTGCGTCTTTGGTCTTTACGTACCTCATAGAGAAAGATAACATATCCTTGAAGTCGATCCCTACGACCCATTCGTTCTCATAAGAGGGTTTTACGAAAGGGTTTCCGCTCACGTAACTTAGCGAATCTTCATAAGATATGCACGGGTCCAGTTCGCGAAACCCGGGCCGGGACACCCGGCGGGCATAGCTCGCACGGACCTTCAGTTTCTCGGACGCATGGATGAAAATATTCGCATTCGGGAGAAAATCCGAGAAAGATCGGTCGACTTCTTCAGCTTCGTTCGCTTCGGCCGAATTCTGGTCGATCCGAGTTCGTGCGTATTCGTATCGTATTCCCGCCTCCAATTCTCCGAACTTCCATGCTCTGTTCAGATTCAAGTAACCCGCAGCGGTCAGATCGCCGATCCGAGTACGTTCCGACAGGTCGGAGAGATAAGTCGTCCGGGTAGAGGAGTGGAAATTGTTGTCGACGAATGAAAATTGAGCGCCTGCATCGGATTTTATTCGGGACGGAAGCAAAAAGCTGTACTTCAGATGTCCGGTATAAATCCGATATTTGCTTTTGTTCCGAATCTCCGTATTAAGAATCGAATGGGACGTCAGATTCGTCTCTTTGATGTGGCTCTGTTCCGTATTGGCCGCGGTTGAATAATCGGCAATGAACATCAGGCGGCTGTCCGGCTTCCTTTCGTAAACGTAATTGATCGTTCCGCTGTGTAAAGAGCGGTCGGGAAAAAGGTTTTCACTGAAATCTTTGAATGTCTCCTCGTTGCGACCGATAATCTTTCCGGTTCCCCGAGAGGTATGCTCGGATCGGGTCCCGCTATAAAAATATTGAAATCCGAGACTGCTTTTGGGACTGATCGTCACGTCGACGCCTGTCAGTAAACGGTGCCCGTTGACATGACTCAGAAAATCATATCGTTTGGTATTGCTGAAAACACCGGTCGAATCGATGATGTTTTTTTCCGAGCTCTCGAAAATTTTGCTGTTGATGTGGTTATAGTTATAACTCAACACGGAGGTGACGCTCTTTTTCCGAAAACTTAAGCGAACCGAAGGATTATCGGATATTTTACGCGTCATATTCAGTGCGTTCGAGAGCTGGACGGACAATTCGTCCTTCAGGCGTTTCGTCGTTTTAATCCGCACGACCGCTTTGGCGGTATAGGCGGGCGAAGGGTTGCGATCCACTTCGATGCTGCGTATGTCGATGGAACGGATCGCCTCGAGCTCCTCCCAGTTTTTGATCTCTCGGTCGTTGACGATCACCAGCGGCTTGCCCCGACCGATCACGCTGAAATCCTCCCTGCCGGTAGCGATCATTCCCGGAGTTCTTCGGAACATGTCCATGACATTCCCTGCGTCGCGCAATGTCGAATTTTGAACATCGACCAGAATTTTGCCATGTTCAAGCTTAACGGCGGGTCTTTTTGCCGTTATGGTAACAGTTTGAACATGAAAGGCGTCGGGCTTCAGAACGAACTCCAGACCCTGAGCGATGCTTTCCGATGCGGTCGAATCGAGACGGATGGAGGACGATCGGTAGCCTAACAGCGACACGCTTACGAACAGAGGATTATGCGCCGGCACTTTCATCTCGAAACGATCTTCGAAAAACATTTCGCCGGCGAGCACTACCGTGTCGGACCGGTTCAGCGTCGATACGACCACATGGTAGTATTCGACCGAATCCCCCGTGGCCAGTTTTACGGAACCTCTGATCGTCGTTGAGTTCTGTGCCGGTGCAAATGCGGAGGAAAAACACAAATATCCTACTAACAGCAGAAAACGTTTCATAAGAGTTGGGATTTTTATTGTTCATAGCATTTATAAAGGGCGGGTAACATATCGGCCAGTCTCGTTTTATAGATGGAACAATAATTTATGCTTTTCCCCATTTTCTTCTTTTGTCTGTCTAACGGACAACCGCCACCGCATATAGGGAAAACATTACATGCCAAACATTCTTCGTCCTCGAACGGATCCAAACCGAATGTCGCTTGAGCCATTTTCGATAAAGATACGCTTTTTTCTTTTATGTTGCCAACTTTATATTCCGAGTTGCCCGGATTAAGTATGCCGTCCGAATATTTGTTTCGACCATGGAGATCATGTATTTCCGGCTTTAGGTGTTGAGACCGTTACCAATATGAAAGGTACATGATCTCGCGCGTATTCATGTTAATTTTACATACGGGGTTTCCCGAACCCATTATGATACTGAATAGGAATAACATTCGGATATGGGGATTGTCAAAATACTGAAAATCAATATAAAAATATTTTTATCAACCCCTTTGTGAGAAAATGAAAATGCGCGGTTGTCTATAAAATATAATATAATATTGTTGATGATTAAATGAAAAAAATGTCAGGGTCCGAATGGGGCAAACAAATACAAGGTTATATTCGGTCGTAAGACACAAATTTCTTACTTGTAAAGAATTAGGATCGTGCAGCGCAAATTATACAATAGATACGATCGGTTGTTTCTGTTTTTAAATATTATTTATAACTTATTGTTTCCGTGGTATTTGCATGTAAGAGAAATCTTATTAACTTTGAGTAAGCCTCTTGCAGGACGATTTTTTCGATTTGTCGAAGACATGTTTTTACATAAAAAAGGAAATGTTTTGGAGTTAAGTTTCATGTGCTTGCTGTTTTTGGCAATCGTGAGTCCTGTCCAAGCTCAAAATAAGCCTGTAATTAGAGGGGTTATTGTCGATTCTATAAAGAAAGAGAAAATATCCTCAGCCAATATCATGGTGTATAAGCACGATTCGATATTAGTTGCGAATGCGGTTTCCGGCAAAGACGGGACTTTCGTATTGAAAGGTATTGCCGAGGGTGAATATACTTTGCATATTTCGCATATTCAATATGGCGATCGTCTTCTCCCGTGGACGGTTCGGCATAGCATATCGTCGGCAGATACGCTTTATTTGTCTTCTCGCGACTATGTGCTGGACGATCTGGTCGTCGGGCCACGGTGGATTCGTCGACAAGCGGATCGTTATAAAGTCTCGATGAAAAATAATCCGATTGCCCGAGGTGTCAATATCAAGGATGCGTTAGGTCGGCTACCTGGCGTTTCGTCCCGTAACGGGCTTTCGATCAACGGCATAAGCGGGACGACGGTTTACGTGAACGGACGCAAATTGTCCAGTGAGAAAGAATTGGATGCTATTCCTGCCGCTTTAGTCAAGAATGTGGAGGTCGTTTTTGTTTCCGGGAGCGCCCATGACGCCCGATCGAGAGGAGGAGTTATTTTGATTACGTTGGATAACCCGGACGACAGAGGCGGATATGGCACGATTGCGAACGATCTGAGAGTTCGACCTCGGTACGGTATCGGCGGAGAGAGTGTCAATTCGGTTGTGAATTACAAATACGATAAATGGAATGTGTACAATTATGTCGATTATGATTATTTTAAGACGCTGTCGGACTATGCGATCGATTCCTATTACCCGGAATCCTTTTCCCGGATCGACATGCGAACGCGAGGTCGCGGTCATAGTCACGGACTAAGCGACAATTTGGGAATCGTATACGAAATCACTCCTCGACATAATCTGGGAGCTAATTTCAATTTGAGTCTGGACCGCTCTGACTCCGAAGAGTCGTCGCTTTCGTACATATCGACGTATAATAAAAGCGCGCCGTCGGGCAGCTCGTCCGCAACGAGCACTCCCCGCGGACGGAATAATTTGTATCAGATCACCTTGAATTACCTTTGGAAGATCAATGACGACGGCGCTTCTCTCAATATCAAGTCGGATTATTTAAACACTTTGGGCACAAACGACGCTTATCGTACATATCGTTACGATTACGAGGGAGAATTGCCGTATTCCGTTCGGAATAAGGATCATCTGCAAGATCGCATTCATATGTTCGATAACCGGATCGATATCAGTGTCCCTATCCGGAAAAAACATCAATTGCTTTTCGGCGGCCGTTATTATCTGAATCGGACCAACCGAATCGCTCAATACGATTCGTTGCACGATGAAGTCTGGGTGAACGATGCCAAGCTGAGCGATCGTTTCGGCCTGCAAGGTGACGGATATGCCGTTTATACCAGCTTTTCGTCTTCCATCCATCGGTTTTCTTACTCTTTGGGGCTGCGTGCCCAATGGGACGGAATTGATTATACCTCCCGGATCGGACATGAAAATACGGAGCGTCGCTATATGCATTTTTTTCCGACGGTCAGTCTTAGCTATGCATTGGACGATGACGATACGATGCTGGCCAGCCTTTCCTATACGCGAGGCATACAATATATGCCTTTCAATGAGATCTCTTCGACCGTCAGATTCCTGTCGGAATACTCGTATACGCGGGGAAATCCCGACCTGACCCCGGCGTTTTACAATGCCGTACAGTTTTCCGCAACGATCAAAAAATGGGATATCTACTATAACTACGAATATATTCCCAACATGATCCATTATGTGACATTTATCGATGATGAAAATCCGTTGGTCAAATATTCGATGCCGATGAATTCGTCCTCGATTACCGGGCATATAGCAGGCTTTACCCGCGAATTCGACATAACCAAGTGGTGGAATCTATCCGCCGATCTGATGCTCAGAAACCGTAAGACCCGATATGAAGAATCCGGAGTCAAAAAAGCATACCGAAGCACCGCCTATTTTGCGGATATCACCAACTATTTCACGTTCGGTAACACATCCGGGGGCGAAATCAGTTTTTACGGAGAGACCGCGGAGAAAATCGACGATAAGACGGTGTTCCCCGTTTACAGTATCGGCGCGAAAGTTTATCAATATATCCTGAAGAAAAAGTTTCTTCTGAAGCTAAGCGCCAATCAGATCGTATCCAAATTGCGATCCAATCGAATCGATAAGGAGATCTATCAATCGCGAAGCAGATTCCTGACCGACCAGACCGCTTTGATTTTCAGCATTCAGTATAACTTCAGATCGGCAAAGGATGTTCGTGTCAAACGAATCCAGAAGATACAGTCGGTCCAAAAACAAGAAGAAAGGGAGTAACTCGAAAAGCCTTTAAGTGAGTAAAGAAATCTAAAAAAAATTATTATGAAAAAGTTGAAAAAAAAATCAGATTCCGGCACTGACAGTTGCAGAACAGGATAAACTTCGTAGGGTGTTTATAGGGATTGGCCTCGGATTTTTGCTTGATCTAAAGAATACAATTGCGTTAAAACCATACGGTTGTATTTAATTAAATAAAATCATATTTTACCATGACCATGAAACGGAATTTATGGAGCATCGTGCTTTGTTTCGCCGCTCCGTATTATTTGTCAGCCCAACAACATGCTTCCATTCAAGATTTTGAGTTTCTCGTCGAGAAGATACGGAACGACTATCCGGGATATGAAGCGAAAGTCACGCCGGCTCTTTTTGCTTTGGAGGATCGGATTCGTCATAAGCTGGAACTGCATCCGGATTCCTCTTTTTACTATTTCAGTGAATATACGAGCTATTTCAGGGACGGACACTTACGGATGGGCTGGCTCGGCGGTTCTTCGGCTCCGCAGAGCGAGTCGGTAACGATTCCCGTTCATCGTATCGACAGGGATTCCCTGCTGCGGAAGAACCGCGATTCTCAGAACTTGGAAGGGCTTTGGGTGTCGAATTTCGGGGAAGAGATCGCCATACTGAGGTCCGCAGCCGATACGAATTCCTTCGATGGAGTGTTTTTGTCTGAGGACGAGGGGTTTTTCAATTTTACTCCGCTCGATGACACGACATTCGTTTGCACTGCGGAAGGAGGCGACCCGGTTTTCCAAAAAAAAGGTTTTGCATCGCTCAGACTGAATCGGAAGATACTGGAAATACACCATACGAATCATCGTTTTACGCGGAAGTCGAATGACGATATTTACGATCGGGCCGTAACATACACTTATATCCCGTCTTACCCGAACGGTCGGAACAATTATATAATGGCCAGCGTACTCGACGACAGTACCTTCTTTATGCGGATTCCGGGTTTTTATGATTATGATAAAGAACGCATCGAAGAGATGTTGACATGGTATCGGGACGATATACGAAGATGCCCCTATTTTATCATCGATCTCAGAGGGAATAGCGGAGGACAAGATCCGGCTTATGAAGCGCTTCTTCCTCTTTTGTACACCCATCCTTTCGTCTCCAAAGGCGTGGAGTGGTACGCTTCGGCGGGAAATATCGAGGAATTCGAAACGGCATTGAAAGAGGGCGATATAGTGGATGGGGAAGAAGGTATCGCTTGGACGAAAGCCCTGATCCGGGAAATGAAAAAGCACCGTGGCGGTTTTGTCATCCATCCGTATGATCAGGGCGAATCGGATACGGTCGTCTACGATACGGTATATGCATACCCGCGCAGGGTGGGTATTTTGATCGATAAGTCGAATGCTTCGGCTGCCGAACGATTTTTGCTGTTTGCGAAAAATAGCGCCAAAGTGACTTTGTTCGGGAACGAGCATACGGCCGGGATACTGGATTATTCCAATGCCGTACCCCACACTTTGCCGTCGGGGAGATACGAACTGGTTCTTCCGATGACCCGGTCGCTCGACCTGCCGGATCATCCGATCGACAACATCGGCATTGCGCCGGACTGCCGTATTCCCTTTCCTCGCCCGACCGATTTGTACGACAAGCTGGATTCGTGGGTCTATTTCGTGAGGAATTATTTTCAGTTGGAAGATGATCTGAAGCAGGAAGATGCGGAGTGATTTCGAGTGATGGCGTGAAGCGGAGAGAGTGGCTGGAGGCCGATCTCGTTCTGTCGGGAGGTTGCAGGCCGAGGGGTATTGAACCGGAGATGCTCTGCGGTTCGGTCGGATATGCTTCGGAAAACCGGAATACGGGAAAAGGGAACGCTATGCGCTTTCGTAAATGACTATGCGGGAACGTATTATTTGACAGATTCGACAAAAACGGACCGATCTGTCCGAAACTTTTGTCCGGCGCTTTTGTCGAATCTGTCAAATAATCTGGATATAAGACAAAATATAACGGAAAGCTTCCGAGAAGAAAAATCGCTCCTCCTGCTGCTTTGAGAGGCGAACGGAATACTCGAACCGATAGAATTGTGTAAATAATCTTGATTATCGACCGAGCAATCGGATTTTATCTTGAAACTGCTGCTCGACTTGCCGTTTTAAATGCAGCATCTGGGGATTGAAATGCCAGAAGTCTTCGACTTTCCGGCGGTTGAAATTGGAGTCCGCGATTCCCCGCTTTACCTTGTCGAGCCACTCTTCGAAACTTTTGGTCTGATAGTGGTTTATTTGGGCGATCTCGTTCGAGAACTCGCTGAAGGCTCCGGGAACGTGCCGGTGCTTTTCGTCTACCGCGTAATAGTCATCGCTGTATAAGGCGTAATGCGGCGAAACGACAATGCCGACTCCTGCGGGTTGGATAATGCTTTTCACATGACGGTTCGCCGGAAAATCATAGGGTAGCGGTTCCGTATAATTCTGCATGACCGGTCCTTCGGGTTTTTCGATATGGCCGTTGGCCGTATGGATCACCCAGTTCAGACAGACTCCCGCATATTCGTCGTAATCGGCCAGAAAAGCGTGGATGTCCCGGTGCTTTTTCAGCACGATAAACTCGTCTATGTCGATGTATGCGATCCAGTCGGCCCGGTCGTGCATATTGAAAAGGCAATGAGAATAGGCTTTTACCTGCGGGGTATTGGTTATCGGACAGTCGATAACCTCTACGACTCCTTTCCGGACATACGCTTCGAGGGTTTGTTTGGCAGGGATCACGCTGTTGTTGTCGTACAGGACGAAATGCTCGACTCCGATGCCGAGGTGATGTTCCACCCATTCGACCAGATAGGGCGTTTCGTCTTTCAGGATGGCGCAGATGATCATATGGTATTTCATCTTGATATGGTATGATTTCTTACACCTTAAAGATAACTATGAAATATTACAGTACAAAAAGTGGGTATGCCGAGCCGCCACTCGTCGAATCAAAATGACCCCTCCGAGTTAATGTTTAAGAAGCGTTTGAAGTTGTCGTTCGGACGGGCCTTTTGAAAGATAGTTTTTGAGTCCTGATTGACAACTGTTTTTTGCTGGTAATTTAAGCGAGAGTCCTGCTTTGCTCTTGCCCGCAAAACGACCGGGAGCACTACTTTGGAAACAGATATACATTTTCTGATTTATCTACGCTTCTGTTTTTTTCTTTTAAAGGTCCTCCGTACAGTTCAATGCGCAGTGCGTGATGTACTGTTCCTGTCCGGAACGGCGTCTGCAATGGTTTTCTCGCCGATTATATCATGCCATTTTTTCACGGGTATTCGTGAAAGAATGATCGAAGACTTCTTTTGGGGCCGGTCTTCGATTATATCAAGCCGTGCCAAGCGGGATTGAGAGTCGGAAAGATGTTGTTCGAGATTATCGAGAATCAGTAAGTTATGAGGTTCGGTGCGCTTGCGGGCGGCCGGTATGGCTCTTGGGGCTTTAGCGAGCTTGCCGGCTCATCAATTTGGCTGTATTCGCTTATATCCGTCGGATGTTCTCGTGTCGCGGGATCTGGCACTTTCTTCATGTTGAAACTGTTTTAAGTATCTCTTCGATCACGAGAGTTGTACTGGCCAACGGCCGGCTTCCGTAAGCCGTTACGGACCGACTCGCCGGGCAAAGCTCGGAATCCCGAACAGGACTTGTATGCCTGTTCCGGATAGGCTTTCTGCTCGAGTATTTTGCTAATGTATCGAGCCTCATCGGGATACCTTTTGCAGGAACCTTTCAGGTGTCCATTCGGTCCGGAACTTGTGCTGTGAGGCCATGTGATCGCTGTCTGTCGTGTAATGGAATTCGCACCTGTCACGCTTATGGGCTGCGATCTGGGTATGACGGTAGAACACTTTAAACTGTCGCGAAAAATACTTCTTGTAAGGAGGCATTTTTCTCCGGCAAAGGTGGTCGTTCTGAACCGGCAGCCGGGATCACGTTCATCCTGTTCAAAGAAGGCGAATTCAACCGGTTTTCCCAAAAACGAGCGAATGACAGTCGCAATTTTTCGACAAATAAAAAACAAAACGATCAATACGTTGTAACGTATTGATCGTTCGTAGCGGGAGAGAGACTTGAACTCTCGACCTCATGATTATGAATCATGCGCTCTAACCAGCTGAGCTATCCCGCCCTTGCGGCGTTTGCGAGTGCAAAAGTAATAATTATTTCCTTGCCCGCAAATAATTCGGACCGTTTAAGGTAAAATAATGAAAAATTAATGGGATGAAAATAGGGCGGCTGGCCGAAAAAGAGTAACTTTATCATCCCGATACGGGAAAAACGAACCAAATTAAACGGAATCGAAAAAATGAGAAAACTTGCTTGGACGGCTTGGGCTCTTGCGATGCTGGCCGTCGCGCCCGATTTGTCGGCCCGGGAAAGCTCCCGCGCGAAAGAGGAGCCTGTGAGGAATGTGATTTACATGATCGGCGACGGCATGGGGCTGACCCATGTGTCGATGATGATGCTCGAGGAGGGCTATCGTCCGACTTCGTTCGACCGCAGCCAAAACGTGGCGCTGATTACGACCTATTCGGCGAATAACCGGGTTACCGACTCGGCGGCGGCGGGTACGGCGCTGGCTTCGGGCCGCAAGACGAATAACGGCATGCTGGGAATGACGCCCGACGGCGAGACGTTCGAGTCGATGATGGAGAAAGCCATGGAGGAAGGGTGGAAGGCGGGGCTCGTCGTGACGGTTTATCTGCAGCACGCCACGCCGGCTGCGTTCTATGCCCATGTGCCGAGCAGGAACGATCTGGACGAGATATCCGAGCAGTTCGTCGAGAGCGGTGTGGACGTGGCTTTCGGCGGCGGCAAGAAGTTCCTCGCGGCCGAACGGGGCGACGGGAAGACGCTGATCGACGAGCTGAAAGCCAAGGATTACCGTGTCGTGTACGATCTTCAGGAGGCGGACGCCGTCGATCGGGGCCGGATCGTGGGCCTGTTCTCGGAAGAGTACATGCCGACCGTACTGAACGGGCGCGATGAGAACTATCTGTGCGATGCGACGAAAAAAGCTCTCGAGATTCTGACGAACAACGCCGGAAGGAAAGGCGGCTTCCTGCTGATGGTCGAAGGCTCGCAGATCGACTCGGAGGCGCATGCCAACAACGCTCAGGGCATTCTGGCCGAAACGCGCGACTTCGATCGGGCCGTCGGCGCGGCGATGGACTATGCCGACGCGCATCCGGGCACGCTGGTCGTCGTGACGGCCGATCACGAGACGTCGGGCCTGTCGATCACGAGCAACGAGACCGATTTCACGCTGTCGGACAGCGGCGTCGGCTATCATTTCGGCACGACCGGCCATTCCGGAACGATGGTTCCCGTCTATTTGTACGGGACCGGCGCCGAGCGGATCAACGGCGTGATGGACAATACCGAGCTGTCGAAGAAGATACAGTCGCTGATGGGTCTGGAATAGTTGCCTGCGGGCTGAGAAAGTCCGGGAACGGGTCGTAGCGGCACGCGAGGAACGGATCGTACTTTCGTTATCTGCGTTTTCGGTCCGGGTCGGAGGCTGCTGTGGTTCGGTGCGCAGAAGAACCGATTCGTACGTCTTTTCAGGAGCAGCAAGCCGCCGGTTTGCCGCTCCTTGATTTTCGGACGGAACTGCCGTTCGTCCTTGCTTTCGTAATTCTCGGACTTCTGATTTCCTCCGTCCCGGGCCGGCACGATGGGTTAAGTTCGCGATGACGCGCCGGTGCGAAGCCTTGCTTCGCCGGGTACGTCTCTTTTGCGTGTCCCGATGATATGGCCGTGCTTTCGGCACTCTTTGAATCGGGCGGAACCGCTGTCGGAGAGAAGCCCGATCGCGTGCGAGCTGTTCCGGTTCGGGATATTGCGGAGCGATATGGAGCGTTTGTTCAGAAGACGACGGAATTTTTGGGCAGGTTTACGGGTTGCGGGTATGGAGCAAGGAAGCGTTCTGAGGGTAACTCGGTTGTCTGGCAGGTTACGGTGTACGGAAAGGTTTCATGCTCCGTTCGCGCCGGTATGCTCGGACTGTATTGGAGGCCGGGGAATAAGGCCTGAATAGTCGGACGGGATGCAGTGCGTGGCTCATGTCCGTATCGGACGGAAGATGTACGATGCTTCCGATTCCGGTTTGCGGTTCGCAGCCGGTGGTTTCTCCGGGACCGGGACCGGGTTGGCGCAGCGCCGGCGGTTACGTTTCGTCGTGCCGGAAGCGTGCCGGGCGATCGCTCGCCTGTCGGGGTAATGCGATCCGATGCTCGTTTCGGATTATGCTCGGCGGTTGTTGCCGGCTTGTTGGTCGCCAGGGCCTTTGAGAAAGACGAATGCCGTCGGAGCTACGGTCCGACGGCATTCGTCTTTGATTCGGTCAAGTCCCGTCGTTCGGTTCAATCGATGCGGACCGTAATGCCCGGCCGATAGTTTTCCGCCAGACAGACTTTCGGACTCATCAGATGGTAAACCGGCGAGAGTTCGTACGGAGTTCCTTCGATCCGGAACGTGCCGTCTCCGTCGGCCAGAATCGGGGCTTCTCCGTCGAGATGCAGCGGCGCTTCGCCCTCGTATGCGAGCACGAGCGGACCGTACATCGCCTTGTACAGCGTTCGGTCGGTGATGTCCCGGTTTTCAAGAGGTACCCAGCGGGCGGCGAAGCCGTATTCGAGCTCGATCCGGTCCCCTGCTGAGAACGGGCCGGCCACTTCGGCGAATCCTGCCGAAACGTTCGCTTCGACCGGATGTCCGTTGAGCGTCAGCGACCGCAGCTGCATATAGGACGGAACGACGAGGGCGAGCGAAACCTCCTTGTCCGGTTTTTCGGCAAAGCGGAACTCGATTCGATCCCCGAACGGATAATCGGTGCGCTGTTCGAGCACGACGTTCCGGTCGGGCAGTTGCAACCGGCTTTCGCGGTAGAACGGTACGACGATCCGATTGCCTTCGGTGAAGTAGGCGTACTCCGCCGCGCGGCCCAGCCCTTCGCCTCCGCGCATCGTGCAGCACCAATAGGCTTCGTCGGCGTGAATGCCCAGTTCCGGGTAGACGACGCCTACCGGCTTGTCACAACCGAATCCGCCGTTATGGCGTTGCGTGGCGGCGATACCGTTCAGATAAATCTTGTCTGCGTCTTCCAAATAGGTCGGATTGCGGGTCGTGGCCCAGAGCTGCGTGGCGAGCAGATAGGAATCGACGATCGCACAGGGCTCGGTCCATGTGTCGTAGCGCTCGAACCAGTTGTAGTTCTCGTAGTTTTCGGTCATGCCGTATTCCTTGTACAGCTTCCAGCGCTTTTCGACGCGGGGAATCAGCGTCGTGTCGCCGGTCAGGGCGGCGTAGCGGAGCATGCCGCGCAGGGCCGTGAGCGAGGCGTGGGTTTGGGCCCGGATTCCCGTCAGGTCCATTCGCTCGAACAGCGCGATCAATTTGTCGATCAATGCTTTCGACTCCTCGGACGGAATGTACTGGTACGAATGGATCAGTCCTTCCATGCCGATGAACACGCAGCCCACGTCGGACGAGAGCGCCCAGCCGTCGACCGTATTCTGCACGCGGCCCGACATGTCGCCGGCTCCTGAGACGCGCTGCTCCTCGCTCAGCGGATAGCGGTCCACCAGCGGGGCGATCGGCAGAAAGAGGCTGTCGACGATGCCGCGAGCGATCTCCAGCACCTGCGGGTCTTTCTTCCATGCGTAGTATTCGCACAGTCCGCGGAGCAGCCAGCCGTGTCCCGAAAGTTGCTGTTCGTCGGCCGATCCTTCATGGATCGAGCCCAGATAGCCTTTCGCATTCAGCTCGCGGGGCAGCCGGCGGATCAGTTCGTCGAGATAGAGCGGCGTACGGCCCGAAGCCCGAGCGTCGAGTACGAGGGCCAGAATCGTGCGGCCTTCCTTGTCGCCGGGCCATCCGCCCGATTGCTCCTCGGTCCAGTAGACCTGATCGGGCTGGTAGTAGTCGGTTTCCAGCCGGTCGAAATTGCGCTCGATTCTCTGTCGCAGTTCGCCTCCTACGGTCACGCGGTCGAAACCGGCCGGAGCGAGCGCTTGGGTCTGCGGGCCGGAAGCGCAGCCGGCCAACAGACATGCGCCTCCGAGCAAAGCGGAGAGGCGCGCAGGTTTTTTTCTCATGGCAGTATCGTTTTAGGCAGTTGGTTCGGATATCGGGTTATTCGGTTTTGAACCGGCGTATTTCCTCCTTCAGCAGTTTCAGATAACGGTCGCCCAGCGTGAGCGAGGGCTCCAGATCCTTGCTGACCTCTATGCTGGGCTGCTCGCCGGTGGTCCATTCGTTCCACGAGACGACCATGGCGAAACGGGGACCGACGGCGCGGGCCCGGGCGAACTGTTCGCGCAGCGTTGCGCCGTCGCGGCGACCCTTGGCCGGAATGTAGTCGGTATCTCCGGGCTTTCCTTGCGGTCGCACGGCCGTGCATATGACCATCGACTCGGGCCGGCCGTCGCGGACGGGATAGGTTTGCTCGCCCCGGTCCTCCCACGACCAGTAACCGTAACGGCTGACCCGGTCGTCGGTCCGCAGGGGCGCCTGTTCGCTGACGTATCCGGTCATCCAGCGTACCGCGAAACGCTCGTCGTCCCATGCCGGCGTGCCGTTCTGCCAAGGCGAGGGCGTATCGACGTACACGACCAGCAGCGGCTTGCCCTCGTGGAGCTGCATCATCTCCCGATAGCGGGGATTGCCGGCATACATCTCCCATACTTGGTCGGCTTTTTTCTGGAGACGACCGTCCTCGGCGGCCTCGGGCGCGCCGGTCACGCCGATGAAAATACTGATTCTGGGGTGGGGGAGGCCCGCCTCCGACATCTTGCGGTATTCGTCGAACAGAATGGCGGTCGCGTCTTCGATCACGTCCTGCTTGCCGCCGGTCCACAGCTTGCAGGGGTCGTAGGTGACATTGTTCGACCAGTCGAGCCAGACGAAGTCGACTCCGGCGTCGGAGAGCCATTCGGCATGCTTGCGTATGACGCGGCGATCGCGCGAGTCGTACTCGCCGATCTGCGGCTTGTCCCATGTGCTCGACCACAGGTCCCTGTCGGCCCACAGTCCGTAGGCGATGCCCACCTCGCGCTCGGAGGGCGGAACGGGCGGATAGGAGGATGCACCCTGTCTGCCGGTCGGTTGCGCGGACAGCGTGCCGGCGGTAAGCGCCCACGAAAGTAAAGCGGTCAGAAAGACGGTCGGAAACGGATTCTTTTTCATAGGTTCGGGATTTGGATTTCGTCGTATCGGGGAGATAGGGGAGGGGTTGGCTGTTCCTGTTTGCGGCTTTCGGGAACGATGGCCGATTTTATCGGGTCCGCAGGCCGTTTGTCGTTTTCCGTCGGACAGGGCAGTCGCGAAATGTCCGAAAACGGCTGTCCGGGACATGCGGACCGGTCGTGTTCCCGATCGATGGCTTTCCGCAACGATTTCCGCATTCGACATTTCCGTCCCGCGCGATCCGAAGACTGTCGTGTGGTGAATGCCCGATAGCATAAACATGTTTAGCCTGTCAGCGCTTGAACGGCTGTGGCTTTCCATTGAAACGAGCGGTCCGCGCTATGCCGTTGCGGAACGCTCCGAAAGCCGAGGGAAACCTTTCCCCGGCCGAGACCGCGAGTTTCCCGCCGAGGTCAGTTCCTTCTCGGACGAAACCGGCTGTCGGGATGTGATCCGGTATGCCGAACCCTCCCGGAGAGTTTCCCGGGAGGGTTTCGATGCTTCGGGGCATGCGGGCCGTTTACTTTTTCGGCTTCGGAGCGAGGATCAGAATCATCCTTTTCCCCTCCAGACGCGGCATCTGCTCCACTTTGGCCCACTCTTCCAAATCGGTCGCGAAGCGCAGCAGCAGGATTTCGCCCTGATCCTTGAAGACGATCTGGCGGCCGCGGAAGAAGACGTACGCTTTCACTTTGGCGCCCTCTTTCAGGAAATTTTCCGCATGCTTGAGCTTGAAGTTGTAGTCGTGATCGTCCGTGTTCGGCCCGAAACGGATTTCCTTGACTACCACCTTGACGATCTTCGACTTGATCTCCTTAGCTTTCTTTTTCTGCTGGTACAGGAATTTCGAGTAGTCGACGATCCGGCATACGGGGGGATCGGCCTTGGGAGAAATTTCGACCAAATCGAGTCCCATCTCGTCCGCCTTGCGCAGTGCCTCGCGCAGCGAAACGACCATCGGCTGCTCGATGTTGTCGCCCACGAGCCTTACTTGAGGCGCCGTGATGCGGTTATTGATTCGGTGTGCAGCTTCTTTCTCCTGCACCCTGCCCCGATAGGGGGATCTTGTCTGAGGTTTTGTAATTATAGCTTTGCCCTCCACCGTTAGTTAGTAAATCCTTTATCCTTCAAAAAGCGGGGGAACCCGGTGAAGGTCCTCCCACTTTGTTCTTGCGAATACCGCGCTGCAAAACGGCTGCCGGCTGAAATATTACCGTCGCCGAGCCTTTCCCCAGCTATGTCGCCGCGCTCTACTTGCCCGGCGTCCGAATCTCGCCGGCCACTTTCTCGCGTACCAGAGCGATGAACTCGTCCTGCGTCATCGAGCCTCGGTCGCCCTCGCCCTGCGCGCGGACCGACACCATGCCCTCGGCCTCCTCCTTCTCGCCCACGATCAACAGGAACGGAATGCGTCGCAGCTCGTTGTCGCGGATCTTGCGGCCGATCTTCTCGTTGCGGTCGTCGACCGTAGCACGAATATCGGAATTATTTAGATAATCCGAAACTTTTTTCGCATAATCGTTGAATTTCTCGCTGATCGGCAGCACGACCGCCTGATCGGGCGAGAGCCACAGCGGGAACTTGCCTCCCGTATGTTCGAGCAGCACGGCCACGAAACGTTCCATCGAGCCGAAAGGCGCGCGGTGGATCATGATCGGCCGGTGCGGCTTGTCGTCCGAACCTTTGTAGGTCAGGTCGAAGCGCTCGGGCAGGTTGTAGTCGACCTGAATCGTGCCGAGCTGCCATTGCCGCCCGATCGCGTCGCGAACCATGAAATCAAGTTTCGGGCCATAGAACGCGGCCTCGCCCAGCTCGACCGTCGTCTTGAGTCCCTTCTCGGCGGCGGCTTCGATGATGGCCTGTTCGGCTTTGTGCCAGTTTTCGTCCGAACCGATGTACTTCTCCTTGTTGTTCGGGTCGCGCAGCGAAACCTGAGCCGTGAACTTGTCGAAGCTGAGCGTCTTGAAGATGTAGAGCACGATGTCGATCACCTTCATGAACTCCTCTTTGAGCTGGTCCGGCCGGCAGAAGATGTGGGCGTCGTCCTGCGTGAAGCCGCGCACGCGCGTCAGTCCGTGCAGCTCGCCGCTCTGTTCGTAGCGGTAAACGGTGCCGAACTCGGCGAAGCGCAGCGGCAGATCCTTGTACGAGCGCGGTTTGAACTTGTATATTTCGCAGTGGTGCGGGCAGTTCATCGGCTTGAGCAGGAACTCCTCGCCCTCGTCGGGCGTGTGGATCGGCTGGAACGAGTCCTTGCCGTACTTGGCGTAGTGGCCCGACGTGACATAGAGGTCTTTCATGCCGATGTGCGGCGTGATGACTTGCAGGTAGCCGTATCTTTTCTGCACATTGCGCAGGAAGTGCTCCAGACGGTCCCTCAGCGCGGCGCCCTTGGGCAGCCACAGCGGCAATCCCGCGCCGACCCTCGGCGAGAAGCAGAACAGCTCCAGCTCCTTGCCCAGCTTGCGATGGTCGCGTTTTTTGGCTTCCTCGAGCATGGCCAGATACTCGTCGAGCATCGACTTCTTCGGGAACGTGATGCCGTAGATACGCGTCAGCATCTTGTTCTTCTCGTCGCCGCGCCAGTAGGCTCCGGCTACGGAAGTCAGCTTGATCGCCTTGATGTATCCCATGTGCGGCAGATGGGGCCCCCGGCACAGGTCGGTGAACTGTCCGTTGGTATAGAAACTGATCGTGCCGTCCTCGAGCCCCTCGATCAGTTCTACCTTATATTGGTCGCCTTTCTCGGTGTAGGTCTTCATCGCGTCGGCCTTGCTTACTTCGCGTCGCGTGATGGCCTCCTTGGTCCGGGCCAACTCCTCCATTTTCTTTTCGATTTTCGGCAGGTCGCCCTCGGTGATCGGGGTCGGGGAGTCCACGTCGTAGTAGAATCCGTTCTCGATGCTCGGGCCGATGCCGAACTTGATGCCCGGGTAGAGCGCTTCGAGCGCTTCGGCCATCAGGTGGGACGACGAGTGCCAGAATGCCTTCTTGCCTTCGGGGTCTTCCCATTTGTGCAGCTTGATCTGCGCGTCGGAGACGATGGGACGGTTCAGGTCCACGATTTCGCCGTTGACCGAGGCCGACAGCACTTCCTGAGCCAGACGCGGGCTGATGCTTTCGGCGATCTGCATCGCCGTCGTCCCCTCGGCGTACTCACGAATGCCGCCGTCGGGGAAAGTCACTTTAATCATAGTTTCGAAACTTAAGTATAATCGCGGTACAATACGAGCTGTACCTCTGCTTGTTCTTACTGTTGGCCTTCGGACTGCTCGGGGAGCTCCGAGGCCGACACGTCGGCGCCCGTCTCGCGCTTGTACTTGCGCAGCGGGTTGGCGCTGATCTGTCGGTATATCCTGCGGCTGCGCAGCACGTCGATCGCCATGTAGATCGCCTCGCGCATCCCGTTTCCGCTGGCTATGCCTCTCCCGGCGATGTCGAATCCTACGCCGTGCGCCGGGCTGGTCCTCACGACGGGCAGGCCGGCCGTGAAGTTGACGCCTCCTTCCGACAGCGCCTTGAACGGGGCGAGTCCCTGATCGTGATACATGGCCAGTACGGCGTCGTATTTCCGATAAGCCGCGGCGGCGAAGAATCCGTCGGCGGGGAAAGGCCCGAACGCGAGAATCTTCTCGGCGAAGGCTGCTTGGATAGCCGGCGCGATGATCTGCTCTTCTTCCTGTCCGATCAGGCCTCCGTCTCCGGCGTGGGGATTGAGGCTCAGCACGGCGATGCGCGGTTCGCGGACCGAAAAGTCCTGAATCAGCGCATGGCGCAGGGCCCGCAGCTTCGAGAGAATGCCTTCTTTGCTGATCGACGCGCTGACGGCCGAGACCGGAATGTGCACGGTGACGAGTCCGACCTTGAGCAGATCGCTGCACATCATCATCAGCGGCTCGCCGCCGAACTCCGAGGCGAAAAACTCCGTATGGCCCGTGAAGCGGAACGCCTCGCCCTGCACGTTCTCCTTGCAGATAGGACCCGTGACGACCGCGTCGATCGTTCCGGCCTTCAGATCGGCTGCCGCAGCCTGCAGCGCGACGACCGAGGCGGCTCCCGCCGCCGGCGTCATCTCGCCCGGCTCGACGCGCAATTCGTCGGAGCAGCAGTTGACCAGGTTGATGCGTTTCGGATTGGCCTCGGCGGCCGATCCTACGATGTTGAAGCCGAGGTTTTCGGCTCCCTCGATCTGTTTCTTGTAAAAGCCGGCCGCCTTGGCCGAGCCGTAGACGACAGGCGTGCACAGTTCGCAGATGCGCGGGTCGCAAAGGCTTTTGACGATCACTTCGTATCCTATTCCGTTCGCGTCTCCGTGCGTAATACCTATCTTTATTTTATTGTCGCTCATAATGTTCGGTTCGTTCGGTCGAATGTTTCCTCGCGGCGCGGAAGGCGGCGCGGCCGCAGCCGCGGGCTGCAATGGGCAAAGATACGAAAAACTATTGTAAATAAAATAGCTGGCGCAGTGTAACTTTTGCGGACGGTTTCCGTATTATATACAAAGCCGGAGCGTGTCGGCTCGAAAACGGTCTGTCCGATGAAAAAAGTCTGTTTCGTGTTCGCCCTGTTGCTGGTGGGAAGCGTAGCTTCGGCCCAGACGCGCATGGTTCGCCTGACGCGTTACGAGGGTTGGCCGATTACGGGAGTTTCGGCTTCCGGCGCTTTCGACGCTTTCGACGTGTGGCTGATTCGCTCCGACGAGACCCGCGCCGTGGTCGAGATCAACGAGCAGCTCGAACCGATGCTCCGTTTCGAGATCGACTCCTGCGGCGTCGTGCATGTGGGTATGGACGGCATTCGGGGCGATATCCATGATGTGAGGTGGCGGCTTTACCTCTATTTGAACGATCTGACCTACATCCGTGCCTCGGGCGCTTCGGACGTGGATTGCGTCGGGCTTTTCGAGAGCGGCGACGTGCGGATCGAGTTGGGCGGAGCGTCCGATCTGAGGGGGCTCGAACTTGCCGCGGCGGGCGTCGTGAGCATCGAGGCCCGCGAGTCGAGCGATATCGATGCCTCGGTTCGCTGCCGCGAGCTCAACGGGACGTTCTCCGGCGCGTCGGATGCCGTGCTGAGCGGATTCAGTGGGAATTTGTATTGCAACCTGTCGGGAGACTCGGATATGAAAGTGTCGGGCACGGCCGGCATCGTTTCGGTCAAGTGCAGCGGTGCTTCGGACTTCGATGCGGCCGGGCTCGTGACGCAAAGCTGCCGTGCCGAGGCGTCGGCTGCTTCGCGGATTGCGCTGAGACCCGTCGAGAAGGAGCTGTCGGCCAACAGCAGCGGCGTGTCGTCGATCACTTACCGGGGAAATCCGTCGTTGGGCTCGGTCGTTCATTCTTCCACCTCGTCGGTGCGCCAGGTACATTGATCATCCTCTGATTTTCATATAATAAAAGTAGTTTAAGTAATTTGTTTAGGACGGACGGCCTCTCATCGCGGGAGGCCGTTTTTGTTTGGGCATCGTATATTTAACCCGTTTTTTGCTGGCGAACCGGATGAATGAATTACATTTGTTCAATCTATTTATCAATATCGTATTCAATGAAATCGTTCAAAATCGGGGACCTTACCGTAAAACTGCCTATTATCCAAGGCGGTATGGGGGTCGGCGTATCTCTGTCGGGTCTGGCCTCGGCCGTAGCCAACGAGGGCGGCGTTGGAGTCATTTCCTGTGCCGGCATCGGGCTTTTGTATCCCCGTTTCTCCAAAGACTATCTGACCAACAGCATGATGGGGCTCCGCGAGGAGCTGCGCAAGGCGCGAGCCAAAACGCGCGGTATCGTGGGCGTCAACGTCATGGTGGCGTTGAGCAACTTCTCGGACATGGTTCGCACGGCGATCTCCGAAAAGGCCGATATCATCTTTTCCGGGGCGGGGCTGCCTCTCGATCTCCCTTCGTATTTGCGGGAGGATAGCACGACGAAGCTCGTTCCGATCGTCTCCTCGGCCCGCGCCGCCCGCGTGATATGCGAAAAATGGAAGGCGAACTACGACTATCTGCCCGACGCTCTGGTTGTCGAGGGCCCCAAGGCCGGCGGCCATTTGGGCTACAAGAGGGAGCAGATCGACAATGCCGACTACTCGCTCGAGCGCATCGTTCCCGAGGTCGTTTCCGAGGTCGGGCGCTACGAGGAGCTTTACGGCCGCCGGATTCCGGTGATTGCCGCAGGCGGCCTCTATACCGGCGAGGATATCTACCGGATCATGCGGCTCGGCGCGACGGGCGTGCAGCTCGGCAGCAAGTTCGTGACGACCGAGGAGTGCGACGCTTCGCCCACCTTCAAGCAGACTTACATCGACTCGTCGAAGGATGACATCGAGATCATCGCCAGTCCGGTAGGCATGCCCGGCCGCGCGATCGGCGGAGAGTTCATCCGTCGGGTGAAGGAGGGACTCATGCGTCCGAAGAAGTGTCCTTTCCATTGCATCAAGACCTGCGACTATACGAAAAGTCCCTACTGCATCATTATGGCGCTCTACAACGCGGCCAAGGGGAATCTTTCGAGAGGGTACGCTTTCTGCGGGGCGAACGCCTATATGTCGAAGAAGATCACCAGCGTCCGCGAGACGATCGAGTCGCTCAAGTCGGAGTTCGCCGCCGCCTGCCGGCGCAACGGCCAGACGGCCGTGCTCTGACGCTTCCGGGCGGAGAGTTTCCGCAGGACCGTTAACCGAACAATATTCAGGGATGATGCGAGTCGTCTTTGGGTATTGTTTTTGTCTTTTGGAGTAGTTCGAAAAAACGTGTCATGGCAAGGAACATCGAAAGAAAAGAGTTTCCGGTGCTCGAAATGAGCTGCGCGTCCTGCGCGAACCATGTCGAGCAGACGGTCCGGCATTTGGAGGGAGTCGGCGAGGCTTCCGTCAATTTCGCTTCGAACACGCTGTCGGTCGCGTTCGACCCCGGGACGATCACGCCCGTTCAGATCCGCGATGCCGTTCGGGCGGCCGGCTACGACCTGATCGTCGACGAGCGCAACGGCGAGCAGCAGCGCGAGGAGTCCGAGCGTGCGCGCTATCGCCGGTTGCGTCGCGATACGGTCGGAGCATGGGCTTTCTCGCTGCCGCTCATGCTGATCTCCATGGCGTTCATGCACATGCCCTACGGCAACTGGATCATGCTGGCGCTGTCGTTGCCGGTGCTGGGTGTGTTCGGGCGCATGTTTTTCGTAGGCGGGTGGAAGCAGGCGCGTCACGGACAGGCCAACATGGATACGCTGGTCGCGCTCAGCACGTCGATCGCCTTTCTGTTCAGTCTGTTCAATACGGTCTATCCCCGGTTCTGGACCGAGCGGGGGCTGGAACCGCATGTCTATTACGAGGCCTCCTGCATGATCATAGCTTTCGTCCTGCTGGGCAAGTTGCTCGAGGAGCGGGCCAAGGGAAGCACCTCGTCGGCTATCAAGAAGCTGATGGGATTGCAGCCTTCGACCGCCCGCCTGTTGGCCGGCGGCATCGAGCGGGACGTTCCGATAGCGACATTGCGCGCAGGGGATCTCGTGTCGGTGCGTCCCGGGGAGAGGATTCCGGTCGACGGCACGGTCGAAAGCGGCGAATCGTTCGTCGACGAGAGCATGATTACCGGCGAGCCGCTGCCCGTCGATAAGAAGCCCGGCGACCGGGCGGTTGCCGGAACGATCAACGGCCGGGGCTCGTTCGTGTTGCGGACGACCGGGGCCGGCGCCGACACGCTGCTCGTGCGGATCATACGCATGGTACAGCAGGCACAGGGCAGCAAGGCTCCCGTGCAGCGCATAGCCGACCGTATCGCTTCGGTGTTCGTGCCGACGGTCATCGGGCTGTCTGCGCTGACTTTCGTGCTTTGGCTCGTCATCGGGGGAGAAGCCTATTTCTCGCATGCGCTGTTGTCGGCCGTTTCGGTGCTGGTGATCGCCTGCCCCTGCGCGCTGGGGCTCGCCACTCCGACGGCGCTGATGGTGGGTATCGGGCGCGGGGCCGAGAATCAGATCCTGATCAAGGACGCGGCGGCGCTCGAGCAGATGTGCCGTATCGACACGATGGTACTGGACAAGACCGGAACCCTGACCGAGGGACGTCCCTCGGTCACGGAGTGGATCGACGTCGTCCCGCCGTCCGACGGACTTTACGATGCCGTCTATTCCGCCGAGATGAAGTCCGAGCATCCGCTGGCTTCGGCCGTCACGGCCTATCTGGCCGGCCGGGGCGCCCGGCACCGGGAGGTGGACTCGTTCGAGAGCCTGACCGGTCGCGGCATCGCTTTCCGTTGCGACGGAGCGTCTTACTGGATCGGAAGCCGGGCGTTGCTCGAGACTCGCGACGTCCGTCCGTCCGTAGAACTGCTCGCGCGTATCGACCGTCTGGAGCAGGAGGGCGCGGGAACCGTATTCGTCGGACAGGACGACCGCTTGCTGTCGGTCGTCGTCGTCAGCGATCCGCTCAAGGAGACGACCCGCGAAGCGCTGGAGCAGCTCCGACGGCGGCATATCCGTCTGGTCATGCTGACCGGCGACAACCGTCGGGCCGCCGCTGCGCTGGCCGGGCGGTTGGACATCGACGACTTCCGGGCCGAGATGATGCCCGACGACAAGGAACAGTACGTGCGACGGTTGCAGGCCGAGGGTCGTCGCGTAGCGATGACGGGCGACGGGATCAACGACTCGCAGGCGCTGGCGCGGGCTGACGTGAGCATCGCTATGGGGCGCGGGACCGATGTGGCGATGGACGTGGCGATGATTACGCTGATGAACTCCGACTTGTCGCTGCTGCCCAAGGCCTATGCGCTTTCGCGCAGTACCGTGCGCCTGATCCGCGAAAACCTGTTCTGGGCTTTCGTCTACAACCTGATCGGCATACCGATCGCGGCCGGAGCGCTCTATCCCTTGTGCGGGTTGTTGCTGAGTCCGATGTTGGCCGGAGCCGCTATGGCTTTCAGCTCGGTGTCGGTCGTTGCGAACAGCCTGCGTCTGAAATGGAAAAAACTTTAAACGATTATCCGATGAAAAAGAGATTCAAGACCAACGCCAAGTGCGGAGGATGCGTCGCCAAGATCGGCGAACAGCTGAACAAAATGGCCAAGCCGGAAGAGTGGTCGATCGACCTTGCCTCGCCGGAGAAATTGCTGACGATCGATACCGACGAGCCCTCGGAGGCTGTCGTTCGAGCCGTGTCCGAAGCGGGCTTCAAAGCCGAGCCGCTCGATTGAGGCACAGCCTGTCCGATGCTTTCGGCCGCGCGCCCGTTCGGATTCGGGGCCGAAGACGAATAGAATGGGGCATTCCGTGATTCTGCGCATGCGGAACAGGAATGCCCCAACTTTCGTATGCCCGGCGTGTACCGGTCGGTTTTCGTTTCGGTCGGTCTGGTTCCTTGTCTTTCCTGCCGGGTTCGGCCGGCCATGCATGGGGCCGTTGTTGTCGTCGTTTCGACCGGCGGCAAGGTTTCTCCGTCCTTTCGGCTGCGTATGGCCGGCTGTACGGGACCGTCCTTCGGGCATTTCGGCACGCCGCGCGGAGTCTGCCGGAGAAACGTTCTTCCGTACCGTCCGAACATCGGAAAAAACTGCCGCTTCGCGTTTCGCGCGGCGGATCCGTTGCCGTCGCGTGCCGCGTGTGTTTTCTGTCCGGACGGGAAAACGGGGATCGGCTTTCGGAATCAGGTAATTGTATGCTTTAATGTACCATGCATGCTTGTCTCCGGATTTCTATAATCTGTCAGCCGCGGCATGTGGCCGCAGCTTGCGTATCCGGTTAGGCTGCTACTATGAGATTTCCTTCGTCGGAAGTGATTTCATACGGGGAAAAACCGGACGTATCGGAGACTCGAGAGCCGGTACGGTCAACGGATATAATTGGGGCGGAATTATTCTCATGCTTTTCCATGTTCTCGCATCGCCGGACCGGGTTGTCCGTGTCAGTAGGAGTATTTCTGACCGGCGCGTATTTCGGGAAGGGCAGGGAGCCCGGTTTCGGCCGGGAAAGCGGGCGTTGTCCGACCGGGAAGCGCTACTCGCTCCTTTGCTCGTCGTTCTCGGTCAGTTCGCGCAGCGTGTAGACCAGCGGGCCGGCGAACGCTTCGCGGCGGTACGGGCACTCCTCGACCGAGCAATGGTTGCAATGGCGTTCCTCGCACGGGTCCGAGTGTACCGAAAAGAGCACCCGGTCCGAGAAGCTTTGCTCGATCACCCGCTTGAGCTCCTCGCAGGCCTTGTGCCCCTGCCGGACCGTATAGTACCACGGCAGCGTCAGGTCGCAGTCGATATAGGCGTAGCTCCCGTAGCGGATGATTTTCAGGTTGTGGATGTCGATCCAGTCGGGACGGGGACGGCGCGATACGGTTTCGAGCATTTTTTCGAGGTATCGTTCGTCGGCCGTGTCCATCAGGTCCGATGCCGTTTTGCGCAGGATTGAGATTCCGGTCCATGCGATGATGCCGCCGAAGAGCATGGCCAGCGCGCTGTCGATCCACCCGATGCGCGTTACGTAGAGCAGTACGAGGCCGGCGACCAGCCCGATCGTCGAGTACGTGTCGGATTGGAGATGCCTGCCTCCGGCTACGAGCGCGACCGAGTCGTAGCGCCGCCCGGTCCGGATGCTGTAAAGGCCCAGCAGGTAGTTTACCGCTCCCGCCGCCGCTACGATCGCGATGCCCGTGTCGAGCTGCTCGATCTGCGAGGGTACGAACAGCCTGCGGACGCCTTCGTAGACGATAGCCGCTCCGGCCAGCAGGATCAGCAAGCCTTCGATCGAGGCCGAGATCAGCTCGATCTTGCCGTATCCGAACGGATGGTTGCGATCGGCGGGTCGGGCGGCCCGGTACAGGCTGTAAAGGCTGATCAGGCCCGCCGTTACGTTGACGATACTCTCCATCGCATCGGTCAGCACACCGACCGAATTGGTCAGGAAATAGGCGGCGAACTTGCCTGCCATCAGCATGACCGAGCACAGTACGATGCGTCGCTGCACCCGCTGCTTGACCTGTTCTTTTTCCCGAATTTCCATAGAACCTTGATTCCGTAGGCAAAGATAGCGTTTCCATATCAATAACCATACGGAATATCGGGGGCGTGGGGCGGCCCGCTTTACGGCGGCCGCGCCCTATACCTTTTGTTTCGACGCGCAGAGAAAGCGAGCGCGGAAGCGTTCCGTTGCGGTCGGGGAGCGACGGTTTTCCCTGCTGGCGTTTTGTCTGGCCGTTTTATTGCATACCTTTACGATAATCGTCGTGCACGGCGATTCTAAAGGAGAATGCGTTATGAAAAGAATTGTTTTGCTCCGTCACGGAGAGAGCGAGTGGAATCTGCAGAACCGGTTCACGGGATGGACCGATGTCGATCTGACCGAGCGGGGAGTGGCCGAGGCCCGCGAGGCAGGGGAACTGCTCGGCCGGGAGGGATTCTCTTTCGGCAAGGCCTATACTTCCTATCTGAAGCGGGCCGTCAAGACGCTGGATTGCGTGCTCGACCGCATGAATCTGGACTGGATTCCGGTCGAGAAGACTTGGCGGCTGAACGAAAAGCATTACGGCATGCTGCAGGGACTCGACAAGAGCGAGACCGCCGAGCGGTACGGCGAGGAGCAGGTGCTCGTCTGGCGCCGCAGCTACGACGTGGCTCCCGATCCGATCCCCGAGGACGATCCGCGCAATCCGCGCTTCGAGGCCCGCTACCGCGAGGTGCCCGACCGCGAGCTGCCGAGAACCGAGTCGCTCAAGGATACGATCGAGCGGACGATGCCCTATTGGAAGTGCATCCTGTTCCCCTCGCTGAAGGATTACGACGATCTGCTGGTCGTCGCTCACGGCAACAGCCTGCGGGGTATCGTCAAGCATCTCAAACACGTTTCCGACGATGAAATCGTCCGACTGAACCTGCCTACGGCCGTACCCTACGTTTTCGAGTTCGATGGCGGGCTGAACCTCGTGCGCGACTATTTCCTCGGCGATCCGGAGAAGATCCGGAAGATGATGGAGGCCGTCGCCGGTCAAGGAAAAAAGAAGTGACCGGAGACTCTCGTCCTCCGGAAATGCGACAATAGATGAAAATGCGGGGTCAGTTCCGACCTCTCTGAAACGAATTTGGCTATGAATACGAAAATCGAGAAAATTCTGGGAAGCGAGGCGTCTTTCTACCTCGATCATGTCTGTCGGAAAATCGGCAAGAGCCTGATCCATGCGCCCTCGTCCGATACGGTCGACCGGCTTTGGGTCGGGACGGACCGCAACGTGCGTACGCTCTGTAGCTTGCAGACCCTGCTCGGACACGGCCGGCTTGCCGGGACGGGCTACCTTTCGATCCTTCCGGTCGATCAGGGCATCGAACATACGGCAGGCGCCTCGTTCGCACCCAATCCTCTTTATTTCGATCCGGAGAATATCGTTCGCCTGGCGATCGAGGGAGGCTGCAACGCCGTAGCGTCTACTTTCGGCGTGCTGGGCGCCGTCGCGCGACGGTACGCACATCGGATTCCCTTCATCGTCAAGCTGAACCATAACGAGCTGGTCAGCTATCCGAACACCTATAATCAGGTGATGTTCGGTACGGTTGAGGAGGCGTGGAACATGGGAGCCGTCGCGGTCGGGGCTACGGTCTATTTCGGCTCGCCCGAGAGCCGTGCGCAACTGGTCGAGGTGGCCGGGGCCTTCGAGCGTGCCCACGAGCTGGGCATGGCGACGATTCTGTGGTGCTACCTGCGTAACGGCGCGTTCAAGAAAGACGGGACCGACTACCATGCGGCGGCCGACCTGACCGGTCAGGCCGATCATCTGGGCGTGACGATTCAGGCCGATATCGTCAAGCAGAAGCTGCCTTCGGGCAACGGAGGGTTCCGGGCCGTAGGGTTCGGCAAGACGAGCGACGCCATGTACGACCTGACGACCGACCATCCGATCGACCTGTGCCGCTATCAGGTGGCCAACGGCTACATGGGGCGTGTCGGTCTGATCAACTCGGGCGGCGAGTCGCACGGGGCGGACGATCTGCACGATGCCGTCGTGACGGCCGTGGTCAACAAGCGGGCCGGAGGCATGGGGCTGATCAGCGGCCGCAAAGCGTTCCAGCGCCCGATGAGCGAGGGTGTCGAGCTGCTCCATGCGATTCAGGACGTTTATCTTGACGGCGATATCACGGTGGCTTGAGGCGAGCGGCGCGGGACGAGGATCAAGCGCCGCTCATGTTTTTCTTCGCCCGTTACGGAAACGGCATGCGGAGCGTTTCGGGGAGGCTTTCGGTCTCCCCGAAACGTGACCGGCGTACGCCTGCCGCGTCCGGGCGGCGGCCGGCTCAGGCATGGAACATCCGGAAGACCGTCGGTCGAACCTCCGGCTCCGGATGCGGAACGGCCGACAGTCCGGCTCGCCGGCAGGCGAGCGAGGGGCGGACAGAAAAATAATTCGGCTTAGAGGCCTCCGAGGGCTTTGCGGCGGCATGTATCGGTTCCGCTTATCGATGTATAAATATATGTGATTGATATTTTTATGATGATAATTATTTGTGATATATATTTGTTTCCGAAAAGGAACAATCACTATAAACCGAATAAAAACAGAAAACTATGGAACCGATTATCAATTCCAGTCTTCCTGAATTCAAGGTTCAGGCATTCCACAACGGCAGTTTTAAGACCGTCGGCAGCGACGATGTGAAGGGCAAGTGGGCGATCTTCTTTTTCTATCCGGCCGACTTTACGTTCGTCTGCCCGACCGAGCTGGTCGATATCGCCGAAAAGTACGAGCAGTTTCAGGCGATGGGCGTTGAGGTTTATTCCGTGAGCACCGATTCCCATTTCGTACACAAGGCATGGCACGACGCCTCGGACAGCATCCGCAAGATCAAGTATCCGATGCTGGCCGATCCGACCGGAGCGCTGAGCCGGGGTTTCGGCGTGATGATCGAGGACGAGGGTATGGCCTATCGCGGTACGTTCGTCGTGAACCCCGAGGGGCGGATCAAGATCGCCGAAATTCACGACAACAACATCGGGCGCAACGCCGACGAGCTGCTGCGCAAGGTGGAGGCGGCCCAGTTCGTTGCCTCGCACGACGGCGAGGTGTGCCCTGCCAAGTGGAAGAAGGGCGAAGCTACGCTGAAGCCGAGCATCGATCTGGTCGGTAAGATTTAGTTTTTCGGCGAGCGGTCGGACCGGCCTTCCGAAGCCGGTCCGATCCGTTCTCCGTCGGATTTCGGTTCATGAACGATTCAATACGATAGAGCCATGCTGGATGCATCCCTCAAGGAGCAGGTCCGCTCCATTTTCTCCGGCCTCAAGGCCGATTATATGTTCGATATGGAAGTTGCGCCGCAGCACGAAAGCCGTGGCGAGCTCGTCGAGCTGCTCGGCGAGGTAGCCTCGTGCTCCGACCGGATCGCTTGCCGCGAGCGCCCGGGTGAAGGGTTGCGCTTTTCGCTGCTGAGGAACGGCGAGCCGACCGGGATCTCGTTCCGGGCCGTGCCGACCGGTCACGAGTTCTCGTCGCTGCTGCTGGCCGTGCTCAATGCCGACGGCCAGGGCAAGAACTTTCCCGACCGGAGCGTCTGCGACCGGGTCCGGGCGCTGAACGGTCCGATCCGCCTGACGACCTATGTGTCGCTGACGTGTACGAACTGTCCCGATGTCGTGCAGGCCCTCAATGCGATGGCTACGCTGAATCCGGGCGTAGAGCACGAGACGGTCGACGGGGCGATCCATCAGGCCGAGGTGGCCGCGCTGAACGTTCAGGGCGTTCCGTCCGTTTTTGCCGACGGCGAGTTGCTGCACGTGGGGCGGGGCGATTTCGGCGAGTTGCTTGCGAAGCTGGAGGCCCGCTACGGGATCGATGCCGCGGGAATCGAGGCTGTCGAGCGCCGTTTCGACGTCGTTGTGCTCGGGGGCGGACCCGCCGGCGTTTCGGCCGCGATCTACTCGGCCCGCAAAGGACTGAGCGTGGCCCTCGTGGCCGAGCGCATCGGCGGGCAGGTCAACGAGACGGTCGGTATCGAGAACCTGATTTCCGTTCCCGAAACGACCGGTCGCGAGCTGGTCGGTCGGCTCGCGGAGCATCTCGGCCGTTATCCGGTCGAGGTGTTCGAGCACCGTCGGGCCTCGAAGGTCGAGGTGGCGGACGGACTCAAGAGCGTGGCGACTGCGACCGGCGAGCGGTTCGTGGCTCCGGCGCTGATCGTCGCTACGGGCGCCCGCTGGCGACGCCTGAACGTGCCGGGCGAGCGGGAGTATACGGGGCGTGGAGTCGCTTTCTGTCCGCATTGCGACGGACCGTTCTACAAGGACCGTCCGGTCGCGGTTGTCGGAGGCGGCAACTCGGGCGTCGAGGCGGCCATCGATCTGGCCGGCATCTGCTCGCATGTGACCGTGCTGGAGTTCATGGATTCGCTGAAGGCCGACGTCGTGCTTCAGGACAAGTTGCGGAGCCTGCCGAACGTCGTGGTGTTCACTTCGGTGCAGACGACATCCGTCGAAGGCGACGGCTCGAAAGTGACCGCCGTGCGACTCAAGGACCGTGCGAGCGGCGAGGAGCGGACGATTCCGCTCGACGGCGTTTTCGTGCAGATCGGACTGTCGGCCAACAGCGACCTGTTCGACGACTTGCTGGAGCGGAACCGGGCCGGCGAGATCGTTATCGACGACTATTGCCGGACGGGCATTCCCGGCGTTTATGCGGCGGGCGATGTCTCGACGGTTCCCTACAAACAGATCGTCGTGGCGATGGGAGAGGGAGCGAAAGCCGCTTTGTCGGCTTTCGACGACCGGGTTCGCGGCGTGATCGGGTAGAGAAGAGCCGCACGGAAAGTCCGCTTCCCGCTGGCGGGGCGAGCTCCCGGATGGAAAGATTGAGCATATCGGCTGTCGAGGAGTTGCAACCCCTCGATAGCCGATACGTTTTTCGAACGCTTCGGATTTCGGACGACGAGCGAGGAGACACCGGCGGGATATCTGACTGGAATTCTGAGAGAAGGGGCGTGGACGTTCTGCTCTTCCGGCCGTATGCTGCTTTTGTTTTCTTCAGGTTTGCACAGCCCGTCGAGCTGCGGCCGCATCTTCGGACGCCGTATGTTTGGTGATGCTTTGGCGTGAATACGGTCTTTTCTGCGATTTTGTCGGGCGTCTACCGGAGGCGCTTCGAGGAGGCTCGTGCTTTTGTGCGTATGCTTGCAGGAGGGCGTCGGCCGTTCGAACATGGGTTGTGGAAAGTTCGGGAAAGGGGCTATGCGCTCGTTCGGAGCGAATATCCGTTCATGTCGTAAAAGCAAGGCGTAAGGTAACAGGGTGTAGGGGATGCCGTATCGGAGTGCCTTGTGGTGCGGGACCGTGCAACGGTCGTAAATGCAGAAACGGGTTGCGATTTATATCGCAACCCGTTTCTTTGGTGGAAGCACAGGGATTCGAACCCCGGACCCTCTGCTTGTAAGGCAGAATTCGGCGATTTTTATCGATTTTTGTCTTATTTGATCTTTTTATGTAAAATACTGTATTTCAATGCAAATATAAGGGATATTGTTTGATTTTGTTTTTGTCTATTTCTATCTGTTTCGTATGTTTGTGTGTAAATTGTGTGCCGAAAACCGAAATTTACACACAGATGCAATACTCGAAAGACGGAATAACAGTTGCTGCGGTGCTCGATACGAGACACCCCAAAAAGAATGGCCTTTGTCCGGTCCGGATCCGGGTGACCTATCAACGTCAAAGGCAGTATTATCCTACCGGAAAGGATATGACCCCGGATGATTGGGACAAGTTGCCCGCTGCGAGGAGCCGGAATGTCGTTGCGCTCCGCGAAAGCATTGCCAATAGCTTCGATATAGTGCGGAAAAACGTTGAGGCGTTGGCCGCTGGCGGGTCATTTTCATTCGATGCCTTGAATAATCGTCTGAGAAAGGCGGGAACCGATACGATAAACACGGCTTTTCGGGCCAAAATAGCCGATTTGCGGGCCAATAATCGAGTCGGGAATATGCTTGTGTATGACAATGTCCTGAAGGGCTTAGAACGCTATGCCGGCAATAATATCGGATTCGCTCGCGTCTCGGTCGATTGGGTTCGCAAATACGAGTTATTCTTGCATAACGAGGGCAAAACACAGACTACTATCGCTATACATTTGCGGACGTTACGGGCGGTCCTCAACGATGCCAAAAGAGACGGGATAATCAGGGCTGCGCAATACCCGTTCGGGCGGGGACGGTACGAGATACAGGCCGGGGAAGGTCGGAAAATGGCCCTTACGCTGGAGCAGATCGGGAAGATCGCCCGATACGAGGACGGAAGCCGGGCAACTGCAAAATACCGCGATTATTGGCTGTTCTTGTATTTGTGCAATGGAATCAATGTGGCCGATTTCGTTAAGTTGAGGTACTGCGATATTGTCGGCGGGGAAATATGCTTCGTCCGTCAAAAGACGGAGCGGACGAGCCGGACGCGGAAAGAGGTCCGGGCCGTCGTTTCGGAACCGATGCAGCGTATTATCGATTCATGGGGTAATCCCCCCACGCCGGACAGTTATATTTTTCCCGTGCTGGTCGGTAATGAATCGGCGCTGGTTCAAAAGCGCAAGACGCAGTACCTGACAAGAGCGATCAACAAACGAATGGCAGCCGTCGGCGAGAAACTGGGGATCGGTCACATATCGACCTACACGGCCCGGCATTCGTTCGCTACGGTATTGAAGCGCTCGGGGGCAAACATTGCCTATATATCGGAATCGCTGGGGCATTCCGACTTAAAGACGACGGAAAACTACCTCGCATCCTTTGAGAGGGAGGAACGCGAAAAGAATGCGAAATTATTGACTGAATTTTAGCGTTACACCGCGGATATTCGCTCGCCATTTCGGCGGGCTTTTTTATTGCATTTCTCAACGCCACATCCGCCCTTGCCCCTAAAAAAAGAACGAATACAAAAAAAGATATTGGAAAATAGGTTAATGTAAATGCATTATATGCAGTATGTATAATGTGATTGTTTGTAATTTGTTGGTAATTTTTGGCTTTTTGCCGGGAAATTTAGGCTCCCAATTCTATGTGACAGTGAGAGGCACAGGCAAGCCCAAGTCGCAGGGCACGCAATTGCCAGTGCGTTAAAACCAAAAAATAGTAAAAAATCTCACTATGGAAATCAACGATTTTGCCCCTTTCGCGGCTTTGTCGATAGGACAAGCGAAAGAAATTATTGCGGGCATTGTACACGATGCGATTTCGGATGCCAAGCAAAAAGCACAACCGACACAGGAATCACAGGCGGAAGTAATGAACATCGACGACGCTGTCGTGTTTCTGAAAGAAAACGGTTTGCCAATAACGAAAAAGTCGTTATACGGAAAGACCTTTTCCGGGACAATACCTTTTAAGCGTATCGGCAAACGCCTTGTGTTTTCCCGTAAGGAGCTTTTGCAATGGATCGAAAGTCGGACCTATCGGCCGCATTCGCAATCGGACGAAGCGTTGAGGCTGGCAGAAAGTGCACGTAAAAAGTAGGAGGGCCGGCGATGAATGACAAAAGAGAAGCCGTCCGGATGGACGGCCCCGCAACATCTAAAGGGATTCAGTATCCACTGCTGTAAAAATAGTCAAATTTCTTTGGCTTTCCACCAGCGCCGCGTATTTAATTTGCTATCCGACGGAATCCCGCGTACAATAGCCGACATTTCCGCCGATCTTCGCCTGTCAGACCCTCGGAGCGTTATTCGTGATCTGCGTCACAAAGGGGTAGTCGTTTCGGATTTTTGGGTAAAACGGAGCACGGCAGTCGCTATAAGCGATATTTTATCGAGCCGAGCGAGCCCCGTATTGCAGGAAGGGGGGCGTAATGAGTAAGCGCGATACGTTCTATTTTCCCCATGAATACAACGCAAAAGACGATCCCAAATGCGAGCGTCTTATTTGGGAGATGGGGATGGAAGGTTACGGGATGTTTTGGACGCTGTCGAAGTATTGCGGGCGCAACCCGATACACGTACCCGGTTGCCAACATCCCGATAATCGCACGGAAACGGACGAAATTTCAAATGAAATTCGCGATGCGTGTCGTTCCCCGCAAAAGGAGATTATCGAAAATAAGGCAATGGGTCCGGAATACTGTTTCTCCCTTGTGGAAACGCTGGTAGATGAGTTACGGAAGCGCAAGGCGAACATCGCGGAAAACCGTTCGGATCGGTATGCTATCGGCTGCTCGTTGGCCTCGGAGTTGAAAGAGCGCGGGCGGGCATTTTTTCACACGGTTTCGTCTCTGTCTGCGAAATACGATGCAAGGGAATGCGACAGACAATACGATCGATGCCTGATCCATTGTGACCGATACACATTGGACACGTTTTTCCGGTATTGCAAAGAGGCTTGGTTGAGGTGGTAACCAGTACAAGGGCAGGGGCGGCCGGTGAATATCGACGGGTAAAACCGGAGTTTCCGAGTTTTCCGAGGCCATTAAAAATGCGGAATTTGCGGAACATTAAAAAAAAGCCGATCTCGCCGATGCTATGAAAATATATTACTGGCGTTATTTTCCCTTTTCCGAACGTTTGAACCCTATCGGATTTGCGGGCTTGCGGGCCTGTGGAATTTTGATCGATAATGCGGCGATAGCTTGGTAAATATTATCCAACTCTTTCCGCATATCCTCGGACAGATCGCTGACCGCCTCGGCATTCTCGGCATCTGCCCTCTCCAGCAAGGCCAGTTTCGCCCGAATTCCGGCCAGTTCCGCCGTTATCTGCGTCGTGGTGGTAATGTAGTTCCGCATTGCTACAAACGCTCGCATTATGGCTATACTTGTCTGAATGGCAATAGGGCTTTTAAGAACGGCAGAAAGCATAGATACTCCTTGTTCAATAAAAGCGTATGGATTACGCCGTAATCCCATCGTGATAGAATTGGTTATCACAATTTGTGATTTCCAATCTTCCGTTTCCTGATCTGTTAACTGAAACATGAAATCGGACGGAAAGCGTTCGATATTACGCTTTACCGCTTGATTGAGGGCGCTCGTCGTTACTTGGTAAAGTTCTGCCAAATCACGATCCAGCATCACCCGTTGGCCTCGTAGCTCTTACTTTGGATAGTAGTTAGTTCCATAATGGTGTCTCTTTTGTTAATCCCAGTCATACCAGACATCTCTCAGGGGCCCGGCGGTTATATTTGTCACTTCCGGCTGTTTTTCGAGCCAATCGATAACGTTTTGTCGTTGTTCCGGCGTAACGGTTCCCCGTCCGATATAGGTTACGAAGCCACTGAAATAATCACCGATACCACCGATGCATTCAATATTTAGGTTACTAAGAAATTTATCATAACGGTCAAAGAATTGGAAAAAAAATTCTTCATTCGCTTTATAATCACCAGTATAATAGAATTCGAGATTGAATCCCAATTCTTTAAACTCTCCTTTGTGCAGCTTCTTGCGTAATCGCTTTTTCATCAATATACTCCTTCCATATTTTGATGTTGTCTCTGCCGTAATGACAAGAAACGACATTTACATCATGCCTCGTACCCCTCGTAGTAATACGATTGTTCGATTCCCTTGAAAATAACCTCCCGATCCTCCGTGCGGTCGGTCAACGCTCCGCCGAGCAACGTGCGCAGTTCCAAATTGTTTATCGGGCTACGTTCCATTGCCTGCAAATCTAGGTCTTTGTCCACCTTGCGCCAGTCTACGACTTGCCCGATTCGCTTTTTCAGCATCATATCGAGCCATATCCGGGTGGCTCGTCCGTTCCCTTCCATAAACGGGTGGGCGATGTTCATTTCAACGTATTTCGCTATTATCTCCTCAAACGTCGTTTCCGGCATTCGCTCGATAACCGGTAATATCGCATCGAGGTATAGGGCATTGGCAAAGCGAAATCCGCCTTTCGATATGTTGATAGTACGCACCTTTCCGGCAAAGTCATACAGACCACCGAACAAATAGCAGTGTATGTCCTGCAATCCCTTGACCGTTCCCACCTCGATACGGTCTATATCGCCATTCTCAAACAGAGACCGCGCCTTGTTGAGGCTGTGCGCGTCTATGGTGTACGTTTTGTTCATCATAGCTATAATGCCGCAACCGTTTTGCGTGTTTGGTCGAGAACCGCAGAAAGGCCGGAATCACGGCGAGCGGTCTGTATATTATAGTCGGATTGCAAACCTATCCACAGATTGGCGGTTATCCCGGTTGCTGCCTCGATTTTCAATGCCGTATCGTTTGTTATCGGCCGGTGCCCGTTGATAATCTCGTTAAAGGCCGTGTAGGGCATTCCGGTAATACCGACGAATTTCCGTTGTGATACGCCCTGCGCCTGCAATTCGTCTTTAATCATTTCGCCCGGATGAATCGGGGTTGCCGGAATCAACTCACGCAGTGCGCAAATCCTTGTTGTCGTTTCCATATTTACCCCGTTATCCGTGTATTTGAGCCAATTCCCGTCCTATTTGCCGCAAAGTATTCAATATCTCTTCCGTGCGTTTCTCCGACGGCTTTTTCGTTCCGTAAATATATTTAGATAGTAGGCTTTTGTGAATACCGATTGTGCGGGCGATTTCCGATACGTTCAATTGCGGAAACCGGCGGAACACATCTCCGATTACATTGTTTGCGTTAGGGTTCTCCATAATCTACATATACTTAATTTACTGAGCCGTCCCGATGTCGTAGAGAAATTCAGGTGCGAAATCTGCTCCGTTCGCCCATTCGATAGTCTCACGAGTGAGCCCGTATTGTATAAACTTGCATTTATCGAGCAGCTCGCCGAAAACTTCACCCGACAAATAGGGCTTCAAGTCGCACACCCGCTTTTCGTCATTATTAAACGTCAATGCCAGCGTATAATCTCCAAGATAATCTACATCCGTAATCCTCAACATAACTGCGCTATTTTAATGGTTCTACCGTCCCGATCTTTTCGCCTTTTACGGCTTTCTCCCACAGCGACAACAATTCCGCTTCGTGCTCATCGATCCACTTATTTACAAGGACAATAACCTTTGCAGGGGCTTTGCCGTCTACAACTCGATCAATAATCCGAATATGGCAAACGTATTCGCCGTATGTGAAATGAATATGCGGCGGATTGTGGTCTCGCCAATATAGGTATAATATTATACCGTAAAATCTGCATATTTCAGGCATATTATTAATCGTTATTGGTTTTTATCTACTGTAAATGTAAGTCTAAAAATTTAGACCTGCAAATAAAGATGAATATATTTCGCTACGTTCCGATAAATTTAATGAATAGCATACTGTCAAACAGTAAGGAACGAGAAATACCTTCACAAAAGGTGAAGAAGAAAGCAAGGACGCTCCCCTGTCTGTATTCATGTCGCCGTAATGCATGGAATTCACGAGAGGGTTTGCGACAGACGGAGTTTCTCTCTTTGGGTGGTATCGGTATTGCTCATGGAAATTCGAAGGCTTAAATCGGCTGAAAAAGGCTTTCCGAAAATTCGGCTCGTCGAAGCCTCAACTTTGAACATCAGTCGGGGTGTAGTCGGGACCTTTTTCTTTTTTTTTGCGCAACTTTTTTCTTTTGGGAGGAGTGGATTCATAGGGGTGCGAATGCCGGATTTCCTTTAGAATTGTGCAACAAGTTGATACCTGACTTGTTGCACTTTTTTAATTGGGACGAGGTAACGAAAAGGCAACGGTTCTATCTTCCGTCTTTTGCGTTTGGATTCATAGCCTCAAACAACTGAGGCTAAGGTAATAAAATACTTCGAAAGCGGCGAATTCCGGTACTCTAAATGTACGAGAATATATTGATCTATATGAACGGCGAAAACGAGGACGTAAGGGATACCTTTGCGAAGATTGGTAAGGCGGAACGGGCCTTGCTGCGGGCCGACTGAGAGCACCGCCCCTCGGTAATAGGGAACGCTATTTGACCGAGGACGAAGTGTGCGAATATCTGCATGTCTCGCTGAGAACCTTGCAAACCCTCCGGGATAGACGGCAAATCCCCTATACCGTTATCAGTGGACGGGCGTTTCTCTATCCCGAAACCGGAATCCGGGATTTGCTCGGACGAAACCTGAAGCCCGCCGAAAAACGGTAAGCGAACGAAACCGGGGAGACGGCATGCCGTCTCCCCGGTTCTGTATCGTATAGAGCCATAGTTTTACTGTCCACCTCCCCGAATCGTAATCGGTTCGGTCGTACCGCTGAGCTCCACACCGTCCTCGTTCGTGTAAGTGATCGTAAAGCGGTGCGTGCCCGTCTGCTCAGGAGCTTTGGTCAGACGGAAGCTGAAACTGAACCGAATCAATTTACGTTGTATCCGATTGAATTCATCCAAGTCCTCGCTCAACTCCAAATCGATAATCGGCAAAGAGCCGTAATAAGAACTCGGCCCCGTCGTTTTTCCCTGATATTGCTTCAAAGATGTATAACCGGTCGCCAGGTAATCCTCGGCCGATTCAAAATGAATCCGCATGATATCGTCCAGATAGGTCCCTGCCGGATGCTCCCCGTCGTAGTCGGTATCCGACACCACATGAATACCTGTCGTTCGGCGGTAAACGTGGGGTCTTGTAGAGAACTCAAACAGCGTTTCAGCTTGCGATACGTTGCCGAGCATCTGGGCAAGCTCTGACAAGCCCGATTTGTTCTTGATGATCTTCTGTTGTGTCGTCATTACTTAATCCTTTTTAGTTAGTGAATCTAATTAATTTTATTCCTAACTGTCAGATCAAGTCGTGACTAATTCATATTACGACTTTAGCCCTTGTTTCTTTTGGACCGGCTTCTTGGTTAGATCGGGAATATCCTGCGATTGGGTTTTGGGGGTAATACCCAAGTAGCAATATCCTACCGAGAATTTTTCTAATAAGTACCTCTATTTTAACCTTCCCAAATCCGTTTCGCTTCCCGTTTCTGCACTTGATAATGCCTTTGTCCACTAGATTGACAGTTGTGATTTTGTGACGGTCCTTTCGGATTTTCCAATATGCACAGCGATCTCTTTTTGCATAGCATAAGAGTAGTTAAACACAGCGATTTTTCCCAAAGTGCAAGTATTGCTCTTTTGAGATAAGGTCGTAAGGCCCGGTTACACTTTGAATATTTCGTGCCGAACGATTTGCCCTGTTTTCAGTTTGCTTCGTTCAGACAGGATCAGGTCCAGAATAACGCTTTCAAATATTCTATGGTGGCGTAAATGCCTTTGCTTAAATTGGTATAATTAGCCCGAACCAAGGAGTTACGGAAATACCCCGAGAGTTGGAAAAGGTCTTGTTACGGATGTCGACCCCGAATGTCCGCAGGTATTTGATCAAAATACAGCAATCGTACGGGTATCGCCCTCTCTGAAAGCATGAATTTGCCAAATTCAGGAAAGGAGTTTGGAATATGGTGATCGCATGGTTGTTCAAGTCCTTGTAGCTGATTTTTCTACTCTAAATCATAATCGAGCGTTTTGCGGATACTACCAGCGCTGACATGGAGGACGGTTTCGCCGTTCAATACCAACTCCTTTTCGCGATGTTGCAATCCCGGCTCTTTCCGACAAACTTATAGCAGCCCTCGAAAGGCCTGCGGTAAGTGGTTTTATCAAGGATGTCCTCTGCTATCCGAAAATTTTTTGTTCTACTATACAACAAATGATATGCCCGATCAAGATATGCGATTCCTGAATTCGGGGTGTTTCACATGAAGGGACACAAATTGTCAGGTCGCACAATTCTTTCATGTGGCCACCTTCTGCTCCGGTCAACCCGATACTGTAGATATTTTTTTTGCGGCAGGTCTCTAAAGCCCTCACAATATTTTCAGAATTGCCCGAGGTCGAGATACCGATGAAGATGTCACCTTCCACACCTTGTGCTTGGATTTGCCGCGCGAAAAGCCTGTCATAACCGTAATCATTACCGATAGCTGTTAGAATTGAAGTATCGGTACTTAAGGCTATCGAAGGTAATCCGGGTCGATCGAAATAAAACCGGCTGACAAATTCTCCTGCGATGTGTTGGGCATCGGCCGCGCTTCCACCGTTACCTGCCAGTAGTGTTTTATGTCCATTCCGATAGGTGTTGGTCACCATTTGTGCGGCTTGGGCGATAATGTTCAGCAATCGAGAGTCTGCCAGTATAGCTCGTTTAGTGGCGATCGACGCTTGAATTTGTTGCCTGATCGTCTCTTCTGCAAATGTAAAGTGATTCATAGGTTTTGTATTGCCGGAAATGAGATTCTTTAATGTGGATTATTGTAATGAGAGCTGTGTCTCTGATTGTTATATATGTGATAAGGCTGGCTGATTCCATATCTGATTAGCAATCGGGCTTTTTTATGTGTTGTATATTTTCCATCCATGTGTTCCTCCTTCACTGAATTGGAAATCGACTATGCGCCCGTTCAATTGATTGAGCGCGCGGACGACCTGTACACGTCGGGTCGGCTCCACGATGAAGATGACGAAGCCTCCTCCTCCAGCTCCAGAGACCTTGCCGGTAATGGCTCCAGCCCCTATCGCAATACGGAACACTTCGTCAATTCGGGAATTGGTAATCGGAGCGGCCATCTTTTTTTTGTCTTCCCATGCTTTGCCGAGAATCTCGGTAAAGCGTGGGATATTGCCGGTCAATAGGGCGCTTTTCATATATAACGCGCTTTGCTTAATGCGGTGCATTGCTTCGATGGCTTCCCGATTACCCTTGGTCGTATTGGCTTTCTGTTCATCAATGATGGCAGCCGACGAACGGGATGCTCCGGTGTAATAAAGTAGTATATTGGCTTCTAGTTCATCGATGATCCACCGTTTAATACGTAGCGGATTAACGATTACGTGGCCATCGGGCAGAAATTCCATAAAATTGAACCCTCCGAATGCTGCAGCATACTGATCCTGTTTGCCTCCGCTTAGTTTGAGATCGTTGCGTTCGATATCGTAAGCCAACCATGCGATTTCGTAGTCCCCTACGGGCAGGTGTAGCCATTCGGCAAATGCTTTAAGAATAGCCACCACCATTGTGGAGGAGGAGCCCAATCCGCTTCCCGGTATGGCATCGGAGTAGGTTGTGATTTTGAACGACAACTCGCCAGGACAAAAGTCGCGCATGATCCTGTTGTATACTCCTTTGTGCAAATCTACGGTTCCGTCGATGGGCAATTGCGGGGCAGTATCAAACACCTGCCGCTGATTGATGTCAGTTGCTTCGATTACGATCTTACGATCCGATGTTTCCGTGATCGTGCAATGGGCATAAAGATTGATCGTGGCATTGAGGATAAGGCCTCCATACAGGTCGCTGTAAGGGGATACATCGCTGCCTCCCCCAGCCAGTCCTAGTCGTAATGGAGCTTTGCTTCGTATGATCATTTCAATATGCTTTTTATAATATATGGGTAAGACGAAATGAAAATTCCGGAAACTGTAAGGGCTTTATGAAATGAGGATGAAAGGTTTGCCATGCCTCGTTATTATTCAATATGGTGTCCGTTATAAAAAGCATCGGTGATTTTTCGATAGACGGATATGACATTTTTGACATCGAATTCCCGCTCGGCTTTTATTCTTCCATAATATCCCATCTGTTTTCGAGCAGCTGAATCGAGACTTAAAAATTTGCTCACAGTATCGACTAGCTCGGGAATGTCTTGGGGAGGAATTAGAAATCCGTTTTTCCCATGTTCCACGGTTTCCCTGCACCCGGGAATATCGGAAGCGATGATTGGTTTCCCCATTGCCAACGCTTCCATTAACACGCGTGAGAGTCCTTCGAAATAATAAGATGGATGAACAATACAGTCTGCCTTTCGAATCAACGGAATAACATCCGGGACATACCCCAGATAGACAATCGTTCCATTGGCGCAGTCCTGCTTCACGACGGTTTCCGGAACGGCCTTGGGGTAAGAAGGATCAATATTGCCCAGTAGTTGAAACTCTGTATCGGGGTGTCGAGCCCTGATAATCCTCGCAGTTTCCACATATTCAGTATAACCTTTGTCGTATAACAGACGTGAAATCATTAAAAAAACTGTTTTCATCGCGTTATTCTATTTGGAAATGATTCAAGTTAACACCTTCTCCTCCGGAAAGTAGTATGATTTTTTCTCGGGGGACGATTTTCCTATCGATTAAAAAGTCTCTGTTGGATTTATTTAAAACCAATACATATTCGCTGTATCGTAGAGCTGCCTTATACAAGTATCGGGCGATCTTGTTCGGAATATTTTTTCTGCTGAATACGTATCCCAGTCCGGCAATCATGGCAGAAGAACGAATGCCACAGCTTTTGGCAGCAAACGTTCCGTAAATATTCGGTTTGATCGTATAGTGAAAAATATAATCAGGTTTTTCTTCGGTATAAATCCGTTTTAATCTGAAAAAATATTTCATATCTTCGATCGGATTTGTCCCAGAGCGGTTCATGATAACCGGTGTGAACCGGATATTGGGAAACTCCCATTGATATATATCCATATTTTGGGGAGCCACCAAGACGACATCATACCCGTTCGATGCATAGTGACAAATTATCTCTTTTCTAAAGTTCAATAACTCGCGTAGACTATTGTCGCAGAAAAGAATCTTTCTTCGAACCATAAGACAATATATTTTTGGATGCAATGGAAATAAACTTATCCGATCTGTCTCCGATGGAATTGGAATTTCAATGTCGTCGTTTCGTCCCGTGAAATTTTGCGACAAATGCGAGGCGGTATCGCATATGTTATTCGTAGTTGAACGTATGGTCTCTTATTGAAATTCTATATGGGAGGATGCAAATAACTTGATAATCAAGTTGTTTGTCGATATGTGTCAGTCGTAAATTTAAAAAGGAAAAATAGTCGATAGTCAAGATCCAAGTGACGACCGATAGATATGTTCCCATTGTTCCCAAACCCGCTCCAAGTCAAATTTATGGGCCAATATCCGGTTTTTATCACTGATCCGTTGACGTTCAGATTTCGGTAAATTGCAGATATATGACATCTTATCAGACAACAAATCCGAGTTCCGTATCGGAACTACGAAAAAATCGTTTTGAACGACTTCAGCACATCCTCCTGCGTCGGTTGTTATAACAGGCAGTCCGCATGCCATGGCTTCCGCCAGTACGATACCGAATCCTTCCCATGCCGAACTTAAAACAAAACAGTCGGCGGCATTGTAACACCGGGCCATATCGGATCGTGCTCCGAGTAATTTGACCCGTTCCCGTATTCCGAGGGCTGCAACAGTGGAGGAGAGTTCGTCTCGTAGTTCTCCTTCCCCGGCGATCCATAGCTGTCCGTGAGGTAGCCGGGAAAAAGCTCGGAGCAGATTATCCTGATCTTTGGCTGCAGTCAGGCGTCCTGCATTGAAAAAAACAAAATCGTCCGGGCCGACCCCCAATTCTTTTCTGAGGTCTTCTCCAAGAGAGCGGTCAGGAACGAATTTGGAAAGATCGATTCCATTGTAAACGGCTAAGTTATCCTGCTTGCGAAAAGCTTTTCTTTTAATGAACATATCGACTGCTTCTTGCGACACATTCGTATTCAGGTCACTAAGATGATCAGTCAGGCGATAAGCCAGCATACGACCGCTACTCCCGATATTTTTATTGTGTTCGGAACAAATAAGTACGGGAAATTTGATACGGCATCGCAACATACGGGTAAAAATATTGCTGTGAACCATGTTGCTGTGTACGATATCAGGACGAAATCGCTTGATGATGCTCTTCGCTTTTTCTACCGCCCGAATGAATTGCAACGGTTTTTTTCGCAAGTGTAATGGAAAAACGGGTATTTCTGATAGGATTTTCGGTGCTAAGGTGTCAATATCAGTCAAATAGACCACAATGACCTCGTGGCCGGCCCGAACGGCTTTTTGGGCCAAATCGATCGTGATGATTTCGGCTCCGCCCAAACCCAAGCCCGTGATGAAATATGCGATTTTCATAAATAATTCAGAAATTGAAAAAAGACCGGAATTTCAGGGCCGATACTTCGTTGGAATATTTTTGCAAATAAATTTCCCGGCAATATGGATTGTATCGTATGCCGGAGCCTTTTATGCCATTGATTTTGTCGATAAATTCTTCCGCAGTATTACAAAGGCCGCCAACTTGTTCATAATCGACATCATACCCCTCGAACGCCTCCGTTGTGCCGAATACGGTTTTTCCGTACATCAAGGCTTCGGCGGTTTTCAGTTTCATACCCGATCCTTCGAAAATGGGTGCGATCAGGAAATCGGCATTGTAAATGTATTCAGCCATATCGGTTACGCTTCCGATGACGTGAACATTCGGAGAGGTTTCCAGTTCATCGCGTACCGTTTCAAAGTTTTTCCCAACGATATCTATGTCAGCGTTGATGAATGGCGCTACGTGTTGAACGAACCATTTTATTCCATAATAATTCGCATAAAACAGACTGCCGACAAAAAGCCCCTTGAGACGGGAGTGAGAGTTATCGTTGAGACGGGAAGAATCGAATCGGTCTTCAAACGATACCGGTAGAAGATGATCGGCCTTCCTGCGATAGATTGTGGCGAGCAGTCGATTGTCCCTTTCGTTGAGAGCGATAATGGTGTCACTGTATTGAGTAGCTAACCTTTCGCTATAATAGGTCGCCAGCCACGTCAGCAGGTTGCCCAATTTTTTCTTCTTTTTCAATACGGCGTACACGTATTTGCATTCAACGTTATGGAAAAACGTGACGATTTTAATTTTTGGATATCTCTTTTTGATTTTTTTACAGATCTTGCCGTAAGCCGATCCGTCGATAAAAATATATTCGGGAGGCTTTTGCCGGATATGATTCAATGATTCTCGGCAGAGCCGGACGTTGAGCCCTAACGTATATCCCCGTAGTGTACATAGCAACTTACGAAGTAACGGCATTTCCGTTTCGAATTCGATTTTGGTGAGATTGTCTCCGAAAATCGATTCCAGCATCTTCTTGTTTTTATTGATCCCCAAACCTCCTCCGAAATCATTCTCAGCATAGGGGCCGATATAGAGACAACTTCTAACTTTTTTCATGTAAATCCGAGATTAGTTGCCAACGATATCGCCGGCATAACGTTCTTTGACAAGCTCTCTTTCTAGTTGGGAGTCATGCTGGAAAACGATGTTTTCATATTTGTAAATAGCATTGCTTGTGATAGAGGTGATTCTTAGCGATGCATACAGGCAAATACAGCCGAAAAAAAGTATCCGGTTCGACATTCGTTGGAAACAACAGAATAATGCCGGCCATAAGATCCAGTAGGAGACCAGAAACAGCAGACCGACCCGTTCCGCTATGATGGATATTCCATTAAACACGAGGACGACGACGAGAAAAATGCCAAACATATTGATAAATATCACGTTACTCTGTTTCTGCGCAAGTAATTTATTATAGTAAGCAATGATTAGCAGGGACGTGACAAAACGTTCTATATATCCGATCGAAATTCCTCGACTCGCACCGTACAGATCCGATTCCAGATAAAGTTCCGTCATGGGTGCATATTTTCCTCCTAGCAGATTGGCCGCGGCCTGAATGGCGGGTTTGAGAAAGTCTATCTGGGACAGGTAAAGAGCATTACAGAGAATGAATAAAATAATAAAGACCTTTTTGGGCATAGGTTTGTGTACGAAAAAGAACAGCGGAAACAAAAAAATGGTACTGGTATGGAATGTAAAAGCCAACGCCATCAGCAGGGCGAAAGGCCAGAAACGTCGTTGGGCGATATACGGAACGGCAAGTAGGAAAAGCATCAGGCTCTTGACATTGCGCATGAGTTCGATTTCCATGACCGGATGCATCGTCAGGAGCACAAGGAAGCCGAAGGCGTAATTGGTAGAATACCGTTTGAAAAAGCTGTTCAGAATGATAATGTCAATTGTGGCGGAGATAAATACGAATACAGAATAGTCGCCACTGATCCACTTGACCACGGAAGCGTAACAGATGAATCCGGGTTCGTACCATGGATTACTCCAGTTGTCTGTATATCCCTCTTTGAAAATAGGTACAAGTTCCTCATAAATAGCGTAATAAACGTGGCAGTCATATCCGACGTAAGCTCTTAGACCAAAAAAGGCAAGAAATGCAACTGTTGAAATGATGCGGATAAATTGTAGAATCCGTTTGTCTCCACTGTTGCGCCACTCGATTATTGTTAATACCATGTAAAGAGCCAAAATAGCCCAGTATGGCACTGAATACCAAATGCTGAATGCCATGAAGCCTGCCGTTATTCGTTGCAGGATTTGAAAATCTGATATTGTGTCCGATAGTTCGTTGCTCGTTCGGAATATCCCAAAGTCTGGAACAGAAAGAAACGAATCACCAGATTTGCAAGAAACAGAAAATCTGCTGCATGTCGGTATCGTACACCGTGCACCTTATCGAAATAGATCCGCCTGCTTTTCATTCGCATGCGTATCTTACTTTCATTCGATCCCGAACTCAGACTTTCATAATGAATAATCCGAGCTTGGGGGACGCTGATAATTTGGTATCCGAGTTTTTTGATGCGTTCGGTCAGTTCAACTTCCTCGTAATACATGAAAAAGTCGGGATCGAACCATCCTGCGGCGTCCAAAGCCGTACGCCGTATCATCATATCCGCTCCGGTAATGTAACCGACTCGTTTGGGACGGCCCGTATGGTTGAATCCTCGGTTTTTACCTTCCGTTATTTTAGGTATGATTCCCAATGACAATTCACATATCTCATCGAATATGGACGGCATGCGGGCAAAGGAGTGCACCGGACGCATCTGTTGGTCATACAGGTTTCCACCGCAAATGCCCACCGAAAGGTGGCCGTCCATGTAATCCACCATGGTTTTTATCGCATTGTTTATAAGCAATGTATCTGTATTAAGCAAGAAGACGTAACGTCCTGTGGCTATACGTATCCCTTCGTTGTTAGCCCTGCCGAAACCGAGGTTGTCATCTAACGGAATGTATGTGATCTGTACGGGCCAGCTTTTTTGTGCGATGATCCGTCCCGAGTCGTCGTCCGAATGATTATCCACGACGATAATCTCATAAAGGAACCCCTGACTTTTTTCAATGACCGATTCAATGGCAGCCAGTAGCAGTTGTTCGGTCTTGTAGTTGACCAGTATGATCGAAACGTCCATTGATTATACAGGATTTCTTCGTATATGAAGTTGCCGAAGCACTCGTTTGACGACAGCTTTTATATATTGTTTTGGGGCCAGTTTATTTGACGGCTGATAATCGTTGCGCAATGAAGCGATGATGTCGTCTATATTACCGGGAATGAATTTCAGGGTATGCCACGTTGTCCGGCACTGCGGAAACGGGTGGAAATCTCGCAAAAACGGTGCATTGTGGCGATTGATACTTTTCCAGAAATTGAAATAACCTTCTGCGTCTACATCCGTATTGTGGCTCCAATTGCGGATTTTCTGGTATATTTCAGTTTCCGGACGGGCCCAACTCTGATGCAGAAGCAGATGATCGCAATAAAGGTTTGTGATTTTCAGCGAAGTATTGAGACGGGCTGCCGTATAATGGGGATAATTAGTGGCGACTACTGCCATTTCTTTGCGAGAGGCATTATCAACGTATAAAAAACCGTCAGGATCCTTTTTCAATAAGGTCACCCATTCGACCCATATTGCTAGCGGTTTATGAACTTTCTTTTCGATCGCGTGGAGAAAGGAAACGAAAGCACCGAAATCGACGAAATATTCGTCCGAATCGACTTGTATGTGCCATTGATCCTCGGCGGAACCCATCCGTTCCGCAAGCATATTCCGTTCACGGGTATCGTTTTCCATGGCAGATAAACCCGGAATGGCAAAATCGTCTTCGTAAATATGAATTTTTCGTTCCAGGTCGGAAGCCTTTATTCCTTCCAGAAAGTCTTCGCTCATGGCGTACTTCTCTCCGTTCCATGTTCTGCGGTTCACGTCGATAGCCAAAGTAATTCGGTCGGCATGGTTGTAAATTTGCCGGATGCATGTTGGTGCATACTGATAATCGTAGGATATGAGTATCCCGACATGGATTTTTTTCATGCGAAGCTGCGGTTAATAATGTCCGAACATCTGTTTGATACGAAATACGTATTTGGGGCCGAGCATATATCTACTTATTCTTTTCAGAGGGTTGATAATATGTTTTCTGATGCGGTTCATGAAATTACGGTCGGGAAAGACGCGTTTCGGCCAAGGGGTGTTCTTGCGATATTTCCAGTATTGTCTTTTGTAGGGATGAGAACTCATATAATGCCATGGTTTCACGCTGCCTGTGAAATGAACGATTTGTGGATGCTGGGTCGCTTCGGTCGGTTCTTCGTCGCTGTAATTAGTGACGATGCCGCACATTAAAACATGCGAATTCCATTTCGGATGCAATACGCCGAAATTGCCGTTCAGGACTGCATTGAGTGCATCTTGGTCGGCAGCGTGCAGGAATGGATGCGTATTGATGTATTCCAAAACGGTTGTTGTCAGATTTTCCTCTCTCCATTTCTCCAGATTCATCAGCATGACACCCGCATTGAAATAGTGAAAATCCCCTTGCATGCCTAATCTTTTCTGTTGCCGGTAAGCGTTGCTTTCCACATTGATATAGGTGTCGTAAGCTTGATGGCATTTTTTCAGATAGGGACGTTCCACAGATTTGTAGTGGATGTCGTATTCATTACAGGCGCTTATCGGTTTCGTAATATCGTACTCCCGCATGATCGGCAAAATGTCTCCCAGAACGACCGTATCACAATCGATGTGGAGGACTACTTCGTCTTTCAACACTATGGCTGCAAACAGTCGTAAGTATGTTTCTACGTGCAGTAGATGCGGAGCGGCTTGTATGGATGACACTTGTGCAATGAACGACGGGTCTATCTTATAAAATTTCAGGGAACGGACCTGATTTTTGAAGTATTCCGTTAAAACTGTTTGGATCTCTTCGCTTAGAGAGGCATGCAAAACGGCGAAGTCGATTTTGTCGCTTGCATGGGCGATAATCGAAGCCATAACGGTAGCTGCATGCGGGGCATACGAATCATTGAAAGAAAGGATGATGGTCATTTGCGGATTATTATGCTCTTTTCAGTATGTATTGATCAATGTATTGCCTTAGCAGGGAATGCCGTATCGCCAAATATTGTAGTGCCCCGTAAGTTAGGGCACATAAAATGCACATGACAAACAAAAACGTAAAATCGTTGACGATATACTTGTTGGCGAGATAGAAGATAGGAATGAAAGACAGTGAACAGGCTACATGGGGCCATGCCGATTTCCAGTTCAAGCGAACCGATGTGAAGCGGAGGACCATATAAATGTTGATGACCAATTGGACGATTTCGGCGCCAACTGAAGCAACCGAAGCGCCGGCGGAGCCGTAACGGGGAATCAGTATCAAATTTCCGCAGAAATTCAGGACAGCCGCAATAATTACCGAGATCAGATATTTCGAATCCAGATTGAGGCCCAGCAAGACTTGTATCCCGAACAGATTATTGAGGCCGATAATCAGGATTAAGGCGGACAGGATTTTTAACGGAACGATCGCTCCGTCGAATGCCGGACCGAAAAAAAACGGAACGAACCGCGATGCCAATAGGAAAAGGCCGAACATGGCGGGAATCGTAAGAAATATGGTAAAGTCGAACGATTTCTGCAATAGGAAGGAATTTTCCGTCTCTTTATTGTTTTGCCGATTATATGAAAGTCTAGGTAACAGAACTATGCCAAGTGATGAAAAGATCGGGATGAACAGTTTGGCGATTTTCGCTGCGGAAGTATAAAATCCCACTTCTTCATAAGTACACATGAATCCAAGCATCAGTGTGTCCAGCATAACGAATATGCTAACAGCCAATACAGAACTGAACAGGATGAGCATGGGTTTAAGGTGCGATTTGATTCGGATGCCCGTCAATTTTATTTTCAAACCCTTGCGTGTAGCATAGAGAATATTCCATATATTACCTGCCACAACAGCCAAAACGTTCAACAAAACATAAATGATGACATCTTGCTTGGTCCTAACGAACAAAAATAGCCCTGCAATGCAAAGTAATTTGATGATGACTGACCGCAGGGTGATGATTTTAAACTGTTCGAGTCCTGCAAAATACCAATCGATAGCGACCGGAGTAAAAAATAATGTCAGTCCGGAAACCAATAATATCTTTCTGTCAACAGCCAATTGGGGAATTAGGTACAGAGTCAAAATAAAAACCGTAGAGATCAGTAATGTGCTTATTAATGTTATTTTGAACAGTTCAGAAAAAACTTGGGATATTTTATCTGTTCGATCCTTAAATTTAGCTATTTCCCGCACTCCGTAAATGGAAATCCCTAATGCTGCGAACAAAGCAAAATAACTGACATACGTAATGGCAAAATTAGCGAGTCCGACTCCTTCCGAATTCAGTATTCGCGAGACATACGGCACCGTAACGACAGGGAACAGTACATTCAGTATGTTCAAGGAAATGTTGTATGCTAGATTTTTCTTTATTGACATGCGATCTCCTTGAAATATTCAATTGTTTTTTGGAGTCCTTGTTCGAGTTTCACGTTGGGTTTCCATCCGTTTAGTTTTTGAGTTGCGAGTGAGATATCCGGTTTTCGTTGCTTCGGGTCGTCGCTTGGCAGTGGGTTGAAGACGATCTCGGATTTCGAGCCGGTCAGCCGGATGACCCTCTCGGCGAGCTCGAGCATTGTGAATTCGTCCGGATTTCCGGTATTCACAGGACCGGTGAAATCGTCTTCGGTCGCCATCATGCGTATCATCGCCTCGATCAGGTCGTCCACATACTGGAAGCTCCGGGTTTGAGTGCCGTCGCCATAGATCGTGATGCTCTCGCCGCGAAGCGCCTGAACGATGAAATTCGAGACGACCCGTCCGTCGTTGGGATTCATTCTGGGCCCATAGGTGTTGAATATCCGGATGATTTTGATCCGTACTCCGTTCTGGCGGTGATAGTCCATAAAGAGAGTTTCGGCACAGCGCTTTCCTTCGTCGTAGCACGACCTCAGTCCGATAGGGTTCACATTGCCCCAATATGTCTCCACCTGCGGATGCACCATAGGATCGCCGTATACCTCGCTGGTCGAAGCCTGCAGGATTTTGGCCTTGGTGCGTTTGGCCAGCCCGAGCATATTGATGGCTCCCATGACCGAGGTTTTCAGGGTCTTGATCGGGTTGTACTGGTAGTGCACGGGCGATGCGGGGCAGGCGAGGTTGTATATTTCGTCGACTTCGGCATGGTACGGCTCGATGATATCGTGGCGTACCAGTTCGAAATGGTCGTTTTCCAGCAGGTGGCGGATATTGTCCTTACTGCCGGTGAAGTAATTGTCCATGCAGATGACGTCGTGCCCTTCGCGCAATAACCGCTCGCAAAGGTGCGAGCCGATAAACCCGGCTCCTCCGGTTACGAGTATTCTCTTCATACGAACTTTTATTACTGTTTATTTCCGATCCGGGTATACGCGAATCCTTTGTTCCGGAGCTCATTCCGATCGTATATGTTCCGGCCGTCGACGATCAGGTTTCCTCGCATGGCTTGGCGGACAACGTTCCAGTCGGGCAGCCGGAACTGCTTCCATTCGGTCACCAGCGCAATGGCGTCGGCTCCTTCGGCGGCTTCGTAAATGTTACGGCAGTAGACAACCCGGTCCCCTATTTTTCTGCGCGCCTCATCCATGGCGATCGGATCGAAAGCCCGGACGGTCGCTCCGGCTTCGAGCAGCTTGTCGATAATGACCAGCGCCGGGGCCTCGCGCATATCGTCGGTTTCGGGTTTGAATGCGAGTCCCCACAGGGCAATCACTTTTCCGTTCAGATCAGTGCCCAGCGCCTCTTTGAGTTTATCCGCCACGATCACTTTCTGAGTCTCGTTAACCGCCTCGACGGCCTCGATGACGCGCATCGGGTATCCGTTTTGCCGTCCGGTATGGCACAGCGCCTTGACATCTTTCGGAAAGCACGACCCGCCGTATCCGCAGCCGGCATAGAGAAATCGGCTTCCGATACGATCGTCGGCTCCCATGCCCTTGCGTACCATATCGACATTCGCGCCGATACGCTCGCAGAGGTTGGCGATGTCGTTCATAAAGCTGATGCGGGTAGCGAGCATGGCATTGGCCGCGTACTTGGTCATCTCGGCCGACGATACGTCCATAAACAGAATTGGAAAACCGTTGAGTAGAAACGGTTTGTAAAGACGCTCCATCAGCGTGCGTGCCTGTTGGCTGTCCACTCCGACTACCACGCGGTCGGGGTTCATGAAATCCTTGATGGCCGCACCTTCCTTGAGAAATTCGGGATTCGAGGCTACGTCGAAAGGTATGTTCACACCGCGTTTTTCGAGTTCTTCCCGGATGGCGGCTTTTACTTTCTGTGCCGTGCCGACGGGTACGGTGCTTTTGGTTACCAGCAGGGTATAGCGGTTGATTTTCTGTCCGAACGTTCGCGCTACATCCAGCACATAATGCAGATCGGCGCTGCCGTCCTCGTCCGGCGGGGTTCCCACGGCGCTGAAAACGATTTCGACTTTGCCGAGAGCTGAGGTAAGATCGGTCGTGAAATGGAGACGTCCTTCACGGACGTTTTTTTTGACAAGTTCCTCGAGTCCCGGCTCATAAATCGGCATGATGCCGTTGTTGAGTTTATCGATCTTTTCGGTGTCGATATCCACGCAAGTAACATTCGTGCCCATTTCGGCAAAACAGGTTCCCGTGACCAAACCGACATATCCGGTTCCTACGATTGCGACATTCATAATAGGTAATTTATTTCTGGTTATACATATCCTGATAACACCTCTGATACTCCCCCGAGGTCACGTTATCGATCCACTTTTGGTTATGGAGATACCATCGGACTGTTTTTTCGATGCCTTCTTCGAACTGGAGGGTCGGTTCCCAGCCCAATTCCTCCTTGAGCTTCGTGGAGTCTATCGCATAGCGCAGGTCGTGCCCGGCCCGGTCAGCGACATAGGTAATCAGTTTTTCGCTCGCGCCTTCCGGCCTGCCCAGCAGTCGATCTACGGTCTTGACGATCACTTTTATCAGGTCTATGTTCTTCCACTCGTTGAATCCTCCGATGTTGTACGTTTCGGCGATTTTCCCCTCGTGGAAAATCAGGTCTATGGCCCGTGCGTGGTCTTCCACGTATAGCCAGTCGCGGACGTTCTGCCCCTTGCCGTAGACCGGTAGCGGCCTGTCGTTCCGGATGTTGTTTATGAACAGCGGGATCAGCTTTTCGGGGAACTGATAGGGTCCGTAGTTGTTCGAGCAGTTCGAGATGACGGTCGGCAGGCCGTATGTATCGTGATAGGCCCTGACGAAGTGATCCGACGAAGCCTTGCCGGCCGAGTAGGGGCTGTGCGGATCGTACTTGGTCCGCTCGGTGAAGAAGCGATCTCCGTAGGGTCCCCCTCCGCACTCGTTTCCGTTCGGATCGCCTTGGGGCCGCGTCATCGGCAGCGCTCCGTAGACCTCGTCGGTGGATATGTGGTAGAACCGTTTCCCCTCGTAGTCTCCGTTCCATTGCTCCTTGGCCGCCTGAAGCAGCGACAGCGTTCCCATGACGTTCGTCCGGGCGAAGGTGAACGGGTCCCGGATCGATCGGTCGACATGGCTTTCGGCCGCGAGGTGTATCACCCCGTCGACGGCATACTCCCGGAATAGTTCCCGCATCCTCTCGTAGTCGCAGATATCGGCCTTTACGAAAGCGTAGTTCGGGGCGTTCTCGACGTCCGCGAGGTTGGTCAGATTGCCGGCATAGGTCAGTTTGTCGAGGTTGACGATGCGGTATCCGGGGTACTTGTTTACGAACAGGCGTACCACATGGCTTCCGATGAAGCCGGCGCCGCCCGTGATCAGTATATTACGGTTCATAGGATGAATAATTGATTTGATCGTCGCTACGATCTAGATACACTCCCGTTTTTTTCAGAGAGGCCGGATTGCCGGCCAGCAGGCAATGCTCGGGCAGCGAGGAACAATCTTTAGTCAGGACGGCTCCTGCGCCCACGATACAACGGTTCGGCGTGCGAGCGCCTTTGAGCACGATGCATTTCATAGCGAACCAATTGTTGTCATCGATCACAATCGACTTATAATAAGTTGATAATGAGCGTATTGTCCCATGTTTCTTTTTCTCTTCCATGCCCGTTTACCGCGACCGCAGGGCATGTCCGCTTGCCCGGCCGTTGCCGGTTGCCGAAGCTCGCATGCGCCGTGGCTGCCGGCCCGGCCCCGTCCGCCACGGATTTGGTACGATGGAAGTCCGTATCGCAGAATATGCAGTCCCATCCGATCAGCGTATTCGTTCCGAAAGAGACATGATGATAGCATATCAGTTTGAGGGAAGCCGACGCAGCAAAGTTCTCGCCCAGAATCAGGGTTCCCTTTTCTCCCACGCAGACCGAGGAGTTGCTGCCGATCATGCACTCGCCTTTGAATACGACGGAGCCCCGATTTTCCCATAGAAACCTTTGTCGGGGAAAAATCCCCGTGCATTTGCGCCCCAAGCGGATCATTCCCGGACGAATGCGGTCCGATTCGATGCGCACGCGGCCCCGGCATGTGCTAATTCGGGATGCCCCGATCAGAATCGGCAAGCGGCAGGCCTGTTTAAAGGGTAAATGCCGGAAATTGAACCAGAGGGATACAGGAAGGTACAAGCCGAAATCCTTCAGGTTTCCCCATATGGCGCTCCAAGACATGGTATGGTAGTTTACGGATTATTTATTCGCGCAATTTTTCTATTCGCTCCAGACAATATCGTAGCGATTCGGTCCAGTGCGGTATCCGGATGCCGAAGGTCTGCTTTACCTTGGTTTTATCCAGCACGGAGAAGCTCGGCCGGCGGACCTTGCTGGGGAACTCCGAGCTGTGGCACGGCCCGATGTCGCATCCCGTATGGCCCGCGTACCCGGCGATCGCCCGCGCGAAGTCGTACCACGAGCAGACTCCTTCGTCGGAGAAGTGGTATACGCCCTCCCGGCCGTCGTACTTCCGCCCCTGCACGATCTCGAAGATCGCACGGGCCAGATCTCCTGCATAGGTCGGCGTGCCGACCTGATCGAACACGACGCTCAGGCTGTCGCGCTCGGCGGTCAGGCGGAGCATCGTTCGAAGGAAGTTGTTCCCGAACTCGGAGTAGAGCCATGCGGTGCGGAAGATCAGATAGCGGCAGCCGCTTTCGGCTATCGCCCGTTCGCCGGCCAGCTTCGTGCGTCCGTAGGCTCCCGTCGGATCGGTCGGGTCGTCCTCGGCGTAGGGCGTACTCTTGTCCCCCCGGAAGACGTAGTCCGTCGATATGTGGATCAGCACGGCTCCCCGCTCGCGGGCTGCGGCGGCCAGATTCGCCACGGCGCGATGGTTGAGCAGGTCCGCCGCGGTCTCGTCCTCCTCTGCCCGGTCTACGTTCGTATAGGCCGCGCAGTTGACGATCACGTCCGCCTTCTCTTTCCGCACCGTGCGTCCGACCGCATCGGCATCGGCGATGTCCAGCTCGGCCACGTCGGTGAAGACGTACCGGTCCGCGCTGCCCGCCGCCGCACGACGCATCTCGCGCCCGAGTTGCCCGTTGGCTCCGGTGACCAATATTGTCATATTTCGTAAAGATTATCGTTGTAGTCGAACAGTTCGGGTGCTTCGTCCAGTCTCGGATGCCGGCTGTCCTTTTCCGAGAGGATCACGTTCGCGGGGTCGATCCGCCAGTCGATACCGATCTGCGGGTCGTTCCATGCGATCGCCCCCTCGCTCTGCGGGGCGTAGTAGTTGTCGCATTTATACTGGAAGACAGCCTCCTCGCTCAGTACGGCGAAGCCGTGCGCGAATCCGCGGGGGATGAACAGCTGCCGTCTGTTCTCGCCCGAGAGCTCGACGGCCACGTGGCGGCCGAAGGTCGGCGAGCCGCGGCGGATGTCCACGGCCACGTCCAATACGGTTCCCGAAATCACGCGCACCAGCTTGCTCTGGGCATGCGGCGGCTTTTGGAAGTGCAGCCCGCGAAGCACCCCGTAGGAGGACTTCGATTCGTTGTCCTGCACGAAGCGTATGGGGCGCACCGCCTCGTCGAATGCGCGCAGGGAGAAACTCTCGAAGAAATAGCCCCTCCGGTCGCCGAAAATCTGCGGCTCCACAATGACGACTCCATCCAAGTCGGTTTCGATGATATGCATAAGTAAGTGTTGTGTTTATGGGCCGTATTTTCCCCGGTTCTATCGCCTGAGGTGCGGTACGGACGAATGGTAGTGCCCGGAAGCCCTTACCTTTTCACCTCGCCCTTTCCCGCGGAGCGGCCTGTTTCTGACTTGCCGCCCGCTATTTTTTCCTTTTTTCTGCCTCTGCGATCACTTTGAGCAGATATTGTCCGTACTGGTTCCTGAGCATGGGTTCGGCCACCTCCCGCAGTTTCTCTTCGGATATCCACCCGTTGCGATAGGCGATCTCCTCCAGACAGGCGATCTTGACCCCCTGCCGCTTCTCGAGCACCTCGACGAAGATCGACGCCTCCGAGAGCGAATCGTGCGTTCCGGTGTCGAGCCAGGCGAAGCCTCGTCCGAGGGTCTGCACCTTGAGCTCTCCGTCGGCGAGAAACCGTTGGTTCACCGAGGTGATCTCCAGCTCCCCGCGGGAGGAGGGCTCGATCGATTTGGCCACGGAGACCACTCTGTTCGGGTAGAAGTACAGTCCCACTACGGCGTAATTGGATTTAGGATGCTCGGGCTTCTCCTCGATCGAGAGGCATGTCCCGTTCTCGTCGAACTCGGCCACGCCGTACCGCTGGGGATCGTCTACCCGGTATCCGAAAACGGTTGCCTTGCCCTCCCGCTCGGCCGTGCCGACGGCCTCCCGCAGCTGAGCGGGAAAGCCCACCCCCTGAAAGATGTTGTCGCCCAGAACGAGGCATACGGCCTCGTCCCCGATGAACTCCTCTCCGATCAGAAACGCCTGAGCGAGTCCGTCGGGAGACGGCTGCTCGGCATAGGAGAGACGGACCCCGTAGTCGGACCCGTCTCCGAGCAGCCGCCGGAACGAGGACAGATCCCACGGCGTGGAGATCACCAGAATGTCCCGGATTCCGGCCAGCATCAGAACCGACAGCGGATAGTAGATCATCGGCTTGTCGTAGATCGGCAGCAACTGCTTGGAAACCCCCTTGGTGATCGGGTACAACCGCGTCCCCGACCCCCGGCCAATACGATACCTTTCATAGGATGATTAAGTAAAAACGGTTACTGTGCCCGACCGGCCTGCGCCGGATCTCGGATACAGGCCGGTCGATTATCGTTTCCATGTTATACAAATCATTCGCTCTCCGAACAACCGGTTCTCCGCAATATCTCATGGACGAGCAATGCCGTTCGTGAAAGGAGCAAAGTATCTCGTTACGCGAATTCTTCTATTTTTTCGCCACGCCATCGTTTGTACGCCTCGGGCGCGAGTACCGGAACCGTCAGCACTTTATGATCGGGATCAACGGTCCGCAGTATGTGTCTCCGGGAGTAGGCCCGCAGCTCGCCGTCCGCAATGGATGCCATGACGACGGGAAAAGGATAAGCCGCGAAATGGAAAACCGCGGTTTCGTTTCGGGGAAACAACCGGCATAGCTGGTAGGCGGATCGTTCGAAAGCCGCCCAGTATCCCCCTGTGCCATACAAGTGGATGAATCGCTCGTTATTTTGTTCCCGAGCGAGCACTTCCGTTCGGTGAGCTGCCAAGAAGGCCATCAGACGGACTCCCGAAGGTTCGGCCTCGGTATTTCGTAGCGGTCCTCCAGCCATGATTTCTGCGTTTTCCACGGGTTGTCGCATACTGACTCTTCCTTAACTTAAGGTGATGTTTCGATCGAGTCCGGCTACCGGTTTATTCCGTATCCGTTTTCCAAGCGAGTCCGAGAACCATACCTGAAGCAGGGATTCGGAAAATCAAGCATATGCAAGCGTGTAAAAGCGTGCAGCATTCAGTGGCCCAGCCAGCGGTCGTAATCGTCCAGCCACCGGATCAGGCGCGCCTTGCTTTTCTTGGGAGATTCTTCCCTTTTCCATCGTTCGACGATCTCGTGGGCCCGTTCGTAATCAAGACTGCTATCCGCGCATCCGTACAATGTGACGAGCAAATTCGCACGAGCCTGTTCTGCCTGGACGAGCGGAAGCAGGTGTCGGATCGTCCCGATCAGCTTTTCGCGCTCTTTCCTCTCCCCGAGCAACGTGTAGGCCGGAAGCAGTATGGAGTAGAGTTTGCTGCGCAACACATCGCTGTCTACTTGCAGTCGGCCGTATTGTTTGATCGTTTCGGCCGCCAAGGCGCGATCTTCGTCCGTCGCGCCTCCGGGGAGAAGCAGCGCCCCATAGCCTCGTGCAGGCCTTCCTGCAACCGGTCGTTATCCAGCCGGGTATATACGTGTTTTCCGCCCTCGTGCAGAGCGATGATCTCGTACTCTCCCGGACGGACGTGCAGCAGCGGAACCCACATCCAGTTCTCTACGCATACGACGACATCTTTCCGTCCTCCGCCGGGTCGGATCGCTACGCGTGCCTCAGCACCCTTGAATCTCCCCGCGATAATACGGATGCGGTCGCCTTTGGCGAGCCTCTCCGTTTCGGGCATATAGACAGGTGGCTCGTCGCAGTAGGAGCGTGCAACCCATTGCAGGTTGCGCATCGCCTCGTCGGACAGGTAAGGATAGTATCCGCGTAGCCCTTCCCGCACTCGCGGCAGGAAGTTGTATTGAGGCAATTCCTGCTTCATCCGATATATCTCGCTTTCCGACGAGCGGACAAAAACATAGTTGTAAAGCAACGGGCGGCGGGTACGGACGAAATGTCCCTCCTCGTCCTTCACTTCTACGTACGAGGGAGCGAAGAACTCGAATCCCGGCTCGCCGCAACGGATGCGGCGGTCCAGCTCCCTTTGCAGACCGACGGCCGGTCCCCGGTGACAGGAAGGAAGCGTCAGCACGTACCACCTTACGGCTTGGCTGTTTCTTCTGCGTGCAAAGCGTTCGGCCAACTCGGGAATGTCCTTGGTCTCCCCTTCCAAAGTATCTATATTCGCTTCCAAAAAACAGTCGCTTTTTTCAGTTACAGACACTCCTCCGCCATATCGAACGGCTTGTACAACCATCGATATATCAAAGACTTACCCGTCAAACAGAAAGGGATACTGAAAATTTCAGACTTGCCCTTCGTTTCATTTCGCACTATGCGTTTCCCCTCGTTCGCATCTTGCGATTATGGCATTCGAATGCGGCGACGAGATGATCCCGTTTCGCATGGTCTCTATGCAAGAAACCATAAGCGGAGATAAACAGTTGGTAATGAATAGGCATGTTGTATAAAATGCCGCATTGTTACATTTGTTTGCAACGTAAACACAAACATTTTACACAGATGGCGAACGGCATAGCAAAACGATAGCTTGATATCGGCAGATAAGCACCATTATGAATGTATTTATTTTGTTTTTAATATGTTGCACTAATACGGATAAATATTTTTTCGATCCGACGACTTGTCCATTGTTGTTTTTTTATATATGTTTGTAATCGCATTATGTGGTTTCTTGCATAGAGACGTTTTTATTCAAAACAGCCGTAATCTTCTGATTGGCAGCATCTATTGCCGAATTCTCCAGCGAAGCCAGATAGATCAGGGTCGTTCGTTCCGAAGCGTGCCCCATCCCCGCGCTGATAACGGAAAGGGGGATGTTGTGTTTTCGTGCAGCCGTGGCCCAGCTGTGCCGGGCTACATAGGAAGAGAGCGACTCCTTCAGGTTCAGGCGTTGTGCCAGCTCCTTCAATTGCTGGTTGTAGCGATTCAGTGCCGTCTGATACTGGGAAAAGGCCTTGTCAGGTTTCGTTGTCCGCAGAATCGGGAAAAGGTAAGACGGATAAGTCGCCGCCGCATGCCGGACGATGATCTCGCGCATGCACGGTTCGATGCGGATGCGTAGCGGTTGTCCGGTTTTGCGACGCGTGTAGACGATTTCATTGTCCCGGATATTTTTCGTTTGCAGATAGGCCATGTCGACGAAAGCCATGCCGCGCGCGCAGTAACTGAAAATAAAGAGATCGCGTGCCAGCGAGAGAGAGGGGGCATCGGTCAGATCCAGCCTCCATAGCTTGGCGATGAAACGTTCGTCGATAGCCCGCTGGCGGGTACGGTCGATTCCGGTATAGACATGCCGAAACGGATAGGTCTGCTCGATACCGTACTTGCGGACGGCTTTATTGTAAACGGCTCTGAGAATACGCATATAGAACGATACGGTATTGCGCACGACGCCCCGCCGGATCAGAAAGCCGTTGTACTCGTCGATCAGGGATTCGGTTACGGCCGAAAAAGGAATGTCTTTTGCCCCGAGAAAACTCATAAAACTGTTCAACGCCCGCCGGTAGTTCCGGGCCGTTCCGAGGCGGTTGCTGTTCGTCAGTTCGTCGATCTCGCGCCGCATCGATTCGGCTACCGTTATGCGCTGTGCCATGATACGGAATCGCATGATGATATCGTCCGGTCCGTAACCGTTCCCTTGCGTGTCCAATTCCCGAACGATACGGCGTAACGATGCGATGTCGTGCTCGATACGGTGCCGCAGCAGACGTCCCTCCGGGGTCTGCGAGATTGCAGGGGCGATGCGTTGCGCCGCCGGCAGCCAGTGTTCGGGTGCGATCCGAAGGTGTGTAGCGATCCGGCGTGTCTTTCGGCCACGGGTGATTTGATAGTAGATCGTGCCGGCCTTACCCTGTACGCCGGAATGACGCAATTTCACTTGGATGGTTGTCATGATGTGATTTTTTAATATTCCTCCGAAACTTCGGATCGACGCATAGACGAAGTCTCGGTTTGTCGGAAAGTCAGGTTCGTCGATCCGGCGGGCAAGGTAGGGTACGGATCGGCGTGTCCGAAACCTTTAAGCTATGCCGGCAGCAACCAAACTATCGGAAATCGTCGCGCTGAGAATAGAAGATAAGAAACAGTATTGCTTGGGTTACCTACCATGAAATTTCATGTCGGGCGGCATAGTTTTGTTACACGCTGTATCGAAAGTAAGTGCGACTACAAAACCGTAAGTGTACTGCTCGGACATTCCACTATCAGCACTACAACGTTCACCCGAACACGGAACAGAAATGCCATTGCATCGACCAAATGTGCAGAATGCTCAGATAAACTCTAATAAAGACTCTATTTGTATAGTTTATAGGAAACTAAAACCGCCTCACAATGTGTCATGAGACGGTTTTATTAGAGAAATAGCATTAAAATGCTCTCTTTGTTAATTAAGAATCCAATGTGTTTAACATGAATATTTAAAGGTATTCTTATAATTTTTTTGTAAATTTTTTTCGCAAATAAATAGGAGAATAGAGTTCATATCTTTTAATGGTAGCGAATATCCGTGCGACGATTTTGGCATATGGAGCATTAATCACCAGCATTTTGTTTTTTCTTTCTTCTGCTTTTCTCAGATAATATTTTTTCAGTTCTCCATCTTTTTTGTGCGTTACAGATACGGCCGCCAAGTGGAAGAGCTTTTTAATGTTCTTGTTGGCCCTATGCGAAACCTTGTTTTTAGAGTGTTGGCTACTGCCAGAGGTATATGCAAACGGCGCAACTCCGGCATGGCAGCAGAACTTCCGAGGATCGTCGAACCGTATAAAAGCCTCTGTCTCGATATCTACCCCGATGAAATAAAAATTCTCCATTACTTTTGTTTTTGGCCATCAGATTGAGAGAAAGAAATCTAACTACCTTAACAATGAAAGGTTAAATTCTTATCCATGTCTTGGTTCAAGAAAAAGAAAAGAGTCCGAATATGGCAATGAATCATTAATTCATAACTCTAACAGGTTCACTCTTTGCTTCCCTTACTTCCATCTGATCTGTTTCTTACAAAACTATCACTCTACTTTATCTCCTTTTTTAACTCAAATCTAAGGTAACTCTAAAAACTTTTTGCAATGATACATGACTTAGAGTTATCTGAGGTTATGAGATCAGATGCAAGAATCGGAAAGTCAATACATTAAAAGCAAAATTCGGAAAGAGATTGCGGTAACGATTTGGTAACGCAACTCCTTCCGAACTATGCCTTTTCGTGCGATTTTAACGTTTGACTACTTTCTAATAAATAGCACTTAATCGCAGTAATAGTGTTGTTTACATCATATTACACTCATCCCATTTTTTTAAAGGAGGCCCCAAAGGCACCTCCTTTTTGCATCTGTTCGGTGTAATCGAAAGAGGCGGCGCGTGAAACGCAAAAGCGTTTCACACACTGTTGCAACGTTTTTCTAAAAAGTCTTCCTATAATATCTTTCTACAATATATTGTTTAAGGTGCTGTACTTGTGTAAAGGTTCTGTCGTAGTAAATGAACAGTCGTTGCTAAAAATCGGCGTTTTTCTTTTTAAGGTGCTGTAATTCTTTTTAAGGTGCTGTTGTTTTTGCCGCTAATTTGGCCTGCCTTTTTGCCTCTTTGAGGGCGTCCACTTTGACCGATTTCTTTGATTGCTCACAGACTTTAGCCAACGTGGCGAGGTCACTTTCGTAAGAAATATACATCCCCCGGATGTGATCGGCGTATCTTTTCAGCCCCCAACTCAATTCCAGCTCGGTAAGAACCTTGTCGCTATGGTAGCGAGTTAGGTACTTTTCACGTTCGGCGATCTCCTTTTCCCTGATAGCTCTTTCCTCTTTACTGATGTTCCGGGGTGTCAATTTGGGAGTGTTATCGAGCATTTCCGCCTTGTTCGAATAACCGAACATCCGGGCCGTTATCATGTCCCGGTTTGTCTTCTTGTATTCCCCTTTGCCTATGATGCTGCGAGTGGCACAAAAGGTGCAGAATACGGCAATCTGATAAAGGGTTTTGGGGTTATTGTGATAATCCCAAATAATACGAGTATTGATCCCGCAGTAATTACCTTGTTTGTGATATTCGTTATAAAGCCTTTCTCCTTCGTCAAGGCATACTTGGATATTGCCTATACGGACATTCAGAAAATCGGCGGCTGCTTTGATTTGGGTTGTCATCTTGTTCGCCTCTATCCCCTCGTCTTCATCATCATGGCTGTAAGGAAGATGCACAGCATGATAATACAGGGAATACCGCACTACATCCTGAACAAAATCCTTTATATCCTTTCTGCCTGATATTAAGCCCCTCAAAAGCCCGATGGGGACGGTAAAGTACTTGACATTGTTTGCCATAATCGCTATATTTGCATTACACTATATTTGTTCTCACCCCGTGCCGGTATCCCACACCGCCGGGGATCAGGCTGGATGAACATCCAACCATCTGCCTAAACGGCTGTCTACGCCTTTTCTTTCACTTCCAACACCGTCCCGCTCTTTGGGCAGGTGATCGTGTTCGTCGGTTGAGGGGCGAAAATCGGCATATCGATCTGCGATGCTCCGGTATTCGGTAAACGGGCAGATACAAACAGCAAGTATCGAAATTTTGAAACACTATCGATGCCCGTCGGCGAGATCAAAAGGCCGATTTGTGTGTAAATTGTGTGCCGGAAAAATAAAGAGAGTTACGGAATTGATCCGTAACTCTCTGATTTTTTTGGTGGAAGCACAGGGATTCGAACCCCGGACCCTCTGCTTGTAAGGCAGACGCTCTGAACCAGCTGAGCTATGCTTCCTTCTTCATGCAACCCGTTGTTTCCCGATTGCGAGTGCAAAGGTAGGTAAAATATTTTTACTTCCAAATATTCGCTCGCTTTTTTTCTCCTTTTCTTTTGAAAAATGATCTTTTTCGGGAAATCAGGGCCACGCGACGGAAAAAACATGCCGGCCGGACTCGAAACGATATGCGACCCGAAGTCCGTAGTAACGTCCCACTGCATTGACCAGCGCCAGTCCGAGCCCGGTCGATCCTTCTTTTTTACTTCCTTGGTAAAAGCGCTCGAAAATGCGCTCTCCGTCGAGCGACGCGTCGCCGTCATTGGCTACCGAAAGCGTACGATCCTCTATGTCGATTCGGATGCCGCCGCCCGCCGCCGTATGGATAAAGGCATTCTTGACCAGATTCGCCACGAGCACCGATGCCAGCGACTCGTTCATCCGAACCGCGAGCGGTCCGGCGCAATTCACCGAGCATGCGATGCCCCGCGATTCGTATATCTCTTCGCAAAGAGCGACTTGTTCGCGAACCAGACCGGCTATATCGACTTCCGTACTCTCGGGGAACTGCCCGTTGTCGATCTTCGTCAGAAGCAGCAGGGTTCTGTTGAGCCGTACGATGCCGCCCAGCGTCCGTTGCATCTGGAACAGCTCGCCCATTTGCTCTTCCGTGAGCTCGGTCCGGTCCAGCAGCCATTCGAGCCGGTTTCCGAGCACGGCCAAAGGCGTCTGCAACTCATGAGAGGCATTGCCGATAAACTGCTTCTGCCGATCGAACAGCTCGTCGGAACGGTCGGCGGCCCGTTGCGCCGCTTCGTTGAGCCGGCGGAATTCCGATATGTTCGTATCGTCCGGAACCGGAGGATTGTTCCTCCCGGGCACGTAGCCGTCGAGCCAGCGAAGCAAGGCATAAAGCGGACGCATGCTGCGGTGGAGAACCCATACGGTCACGCCGACGATCGTAACCAGTAACAGGAAGTAGAGGGAAACGACCCACCCTAGAATCGTCTCGAGCAAATCGTCCTTTTCGAACGTAGGAGTGGCTACCTTCAGTTCGAAATAGTTCCCGTCCCGGTCCTGAAACACGGTCGTCAGTATCCGGGCCGGCTCCGTCTCGTCCTTTTCGGGAATAAACACTTCGGCGTCATAGTAAACGATGCGGGGGTGTTCCGAAGCATAAGCCTCGTCGACCGGAGCGATCGAATAGCTGTTGTTCGAACCGCTGTTCAGTGAGGGCAGCGTGCGACCTGCCAGCATCCGCGTGACGATCAGCTCCGAATAGTCTTCCAGGGCGTCGTCGGCCTCGTCGTTGATTTCGTCGACCATCGCTGCATAAAACAGCACGGCCCAAAGGGCCAGCAGCGGCAGCAGAACGAGCGAAAGGCGGAGCGCGATGCGATAGATCAGTTTCATGCGACAAGGGGATCAATCGGATTCGGATGCTACGAGCTTATAGCCGAACCCGTAAACGGCCTTGACCTCGATGGATGCTCCGGCTTCGGCGAGCTTGCGACGAAGATTTTTCACCTGGGCGTACAGGAAATGAAAACTGTCCGCCTGATCGGCGTGATCACCCCATACGGCTTCGGCCAGCACCGTCTTGTCGACCAGATGTCCGGGTCGCTGCATGAAATAAAAAAGGATATCGTACTCCTTTTTCAGCAAAGAAAGTTCGCGGCCGGCCACCGAGACGCGCCGACTCTCGGGGTCGAGCGACACATTGCCCGAAACGACGGTCATATCTCCTCCGCTGCGGCTGCGGCGCAACACGCTTTTGACGCGGGCCAGCAACTCGGCCGTATGGAAAGGCTTGGCAAGATAGTCGTCCGCACCACGGTCCAGACCGAGTACCTTGTCCTCGAGCGAGTCGCGAGCCGACACGATGATCACGTTCTCCTTGCGGCGCAGCTCCTTGATCCGCTCGAGCAGCCGCAGCCCATTGCCGTCGGGCAGCATGATGTCGAGCAGGATGCAGTCGTAGTCGTATCCGGACACGCGCCTGTCCGCCTCGGCATAAGTCGCGGCCGTCTCGACCACGTACCCTTCCTGCCGCAGCGCACGTTGCATGACCTCCCGGAGCGAAGGCTCGTCCTCGACGATCAGAATCTTCATACGGCAAATGTACGGAATTGATTTTGTAAAGAAATTGAAACGAAGAAATATCGGCGGTTCAAAACGGTCTCCGGGAAAGCTCTTCGGCCGCACGGTCATCCTCGGACCGACGGCGGCAACCTCGACGCTCCGCCGCAGGATTTCCTGCCGCAACAGCAATCGCACGGAAAATTTTCCCCAAGCGGAAAGCCGCTCTTCGGCCGCCGGATGTCCGACCTTCCGCAAGGCCCGCAAGACGCCGCCTATGTCCTCAGCCGCGCGAAAAAGCGGGTCATCAGTTCCTCGCACTCGTCTTGCAGAACGCCTCCCCGGACCACTGTCTTCGGGTGGAACGGCGAGGGCGATAGCCGTCCGGCGCCCCGTTTGGGGTCGGACGCCCCGTAGACGACAGCGCCCAACTGGCTCCAGAAACATGCCCCGGCACACATCACGCACGGCTCGACGGTCACATAGAGCTTGCATTCGGCCAGATACTTTCCCCCGACGGACGAGGCGGCGGCCGTGATAGCCTGCATTTCGGCATGAGCCGTAGCGTCCGACAGCGTCTCGACCAGATTATGTCCTCGACCGACGATGCGGCCGTTCCATACGACGACCGCTCCGACCGGGACCTCGCCCTGCTCGAACGCCTTCCGCGCTTCGGTTAGGGCCTGCCGCATGAAACGCTCGTCTTCGCTGAGTTGTTCGTCTATCATTTTTCCTTATAGGTTCGGACGCCCGAAAGTTGCGGTCCTCGGAAAACCGCAACTTTCGCGTGCAAACAGAAACAAAAATAGCCGAAATATCGGAAACCGGAACGTCCGGCAGCAAAATTATTCGCTGAAGTCCAGATTGCTGGGTTTAGGCAATGCGTCCCATCCGCTTTCGTTCGTCGTCGCCACGGAACGGTCGACCACCTCGAAGCTCAGGTCGCTGAACCAAATCTTCCCCGTACCGTCCAGCAGAGCGCCGTAGGCTAAGTTGGTCGCCTGCTGCGGCACGTCGAGCACGATCTCGTACTTTTTCCATCCGGTCGTGCCGCGAACGGCCCGCCCATGCATATTGTCGAAAGCGAGCGACCGAGCGCCCTGTCCGTCGACGCGGAACCAGAATCCGGCCCAGCCGGCCACGTCCTGCGACTTCATGTAGCCGCTCATCCGGACTCGTTTGCCGGCGTACTCGGAGGGCAGGCACTGCTGCATCAGCGTTCCGAACCCGTCGATCTCCGGTTCGATCGACTGAATCGTGGCCGCATGGCGACCGTTCATCGTAACGGTAGGATCGGTTCCCATTCGATAGCTGTCCGGCTCGTTACCGGCTGAAAACCAGTTCTTCGGCACGTCGAAAGAGCACAATAGAACCACCATGGCGACGAGAGTCGTCCCCCTCAAAACGTTCGTTTTCATGACGATAAGATTTTAATTATGCCTACTTCTTGTCGAGCGGTGTTCGGCACGTCCGCTATAAATCGCCTACGAGGATCCGACTGACCGACCGTTCTCGCCGCTCATCGGACGGTGACCGGCACGTTGCGATCGACCGTCTCGAAGGAGAGATCGGAAATCCATATTTCACCAGTACCGTCCAGCAGAGCGCCGTAGGCTAAGTTGGTCGCCTGCTGCGGCACGTCGAGCACGATCTCGTACTTTTTCCATCCGGTCGTGCCGCGAACGGCCCGTCCGTGCATATTGTCGAAAGCGAGCGGCCGAGCGCCCTGTCCGTCGATGCGGAACCAGAATCCGGCCCAGCCGGCCACGTCCTGCGATTTCATGTAGCCGCTCATCCGGACCCGTTTGCCGGCATACTCGGAGGGCAGGCACTGTTGCATCAGCGTTCCGAACCCGTCGCCCGGCACATCGGTATCCCGCCGAATAGCGACCGTCGGCTTACCGTCTTTCGTTTCGTCCGGATCGATACCTATCCGGTAGGCCTCGACTCGCGTTCCCGCCGCGAACCAGTCCTTCGGTATCCGATTCTCCCCCCGAACGAATGGAGACGTCCCGCTATGGAGCCCGTCCGTTCCGACCGGACGTCCGAAAGCCAGTGCCGTGACGAACAGCAGCGGTACGTAAGCCAACGCTTTCCACCCGGACCGGCTCCGCACGCGCCCCATCATCCGGATACGTCTTTTCACCGAACAGTCTCCGTGAAATCCCGTTGCCTGAGCGAACAGTTTCTCGCCGACGCACTTGCGAATAACGAGCATCTGATAGGAGCGACGCTCGACTCCCTGGCCGAGCACGTAACGGTCGGCCTGAAACTCGTGAATCTCCCGCATGTCCCGGCGGATCAACCAAATAAAAGGATCGAACCACAGGACGACCTGGCACAGATTGAGAAAAAGCGAATCGAAAAGATGACCGAAACGACGGTGCGCATCCTCGTGGGTCAGTATCTCCTGGGAATTGTATTCGAAATCACGTCGGGATATGACCACGTAGCGTCCCAACGAACAGGCCGTCGTATCGTCCGGAACCACGATCAGCCGGCATTTGCCATGCTTCAGCGTCTTACGGCCCAAAATCAGCCGTATCGTAACGATCGCTTCACGAAACATTTTTACCAGCAAGAACAGCACTCCGACACTATACGCGAGGAGGAGCAAGCCGGCCCACGACAGCCCGGGCGCGGGGCGCTCGGATATTCCGTGCGGAGAATCGTTCGTTTCCCCGGCAACGAAGACCTCCGGTTTCCGCTCCGCGTCTGGCTCTCTTCCGACCTCAGAGGTCGCAACAGCGACAGGGGAATGAGCGGTCGTCGGGACCGGTACGGGCGACGGCAGCAAAGGCACTACGAACGCGCAGACCGCAATCAGCAGCAAGATAGCCCGGTTCAGGCCAAAACACGTCTCTTTCCTCATCAAAAGGAAATAGCATGCGTAGAGCAATGCCGTAACAGCCGACGCTTTCAGCAAATAGATCAGCAATCCGTTCATGGCTTCTCATTTTGAGATCCGGCTTCGACCTGCCGGATCAGTTCCTTGATTTCCTCGGGAGTGATTTTCTTCTCCTCCACGAACATGGACAATACGGAGAGATAGGAGCGATTGAAATACTTGCCGACCGCATTCTGCAGCGACATCCGGCCGAACTCCTCGCGCGACAGGAGCGGAAAATAACGGTAAGTCGTCCCGAAACGCTCGTGACCGACAAAACCTTTTTCTTCCAGACCCCGCACGATCGTCGATACGGTGTTGTAATGCGGCTTCGGCTCGTCCATATCCCGAATGAGATCGTGAACGAACAGCGCTCCCCGATCCCAGAACCGCTCCATAATCTCCTCTTCTCGATTAGTCAGATGTTTCATCTCGTCGACAGTTGGTTTCCATTCGTTTCATAAGGCTCTCAATGCAAATATAACTATATTTTTTAGTTTACAAACGAAAAATACATTATTTTAACTATAAAATTTAGTTGAACAATTATTGTTTTGATAATCAGTGTAATATAATTATCGATTTCGCGCAAGATATTCCGATTCCTCGGTGCCGGTACGGTTCCGCAGCGGACATGAGCCGAAAGGTCGCTCGGTTCGGGCCGTGTGTTCCGCCATGCGTGTCCGGAAAAAAAACGGCCGGGAAGATTCCGGTTCGACTAAATTTGCTACCTTTGAAGTCCGTTTGCGGGCGTGCGGCGCCGACCGGGTATATCTCGCCCCAAAAGACAGGCTATGAAAAACGAAACGATGTACAGAACACACACCTGCGGAGAACTCCGCATGGAAAACCTGAATCAGACCGTCACGCTGGCCGGCTGGGTACAGAAAGTGCGCAACCTGGGCGCGATGACCTTCATCGACCTGCGCGACCGGTACGGCATCACGCAGCTGGTCGTCGAGGAGCACTCGTCCGCCGAGTTGCTCGAAACGGCCTCGCATCTGGGCCGCGAATACGTGATCCGCGCGACGGGCCGCGTCGTCGAACGGGCATCCAAGAACGCCAAGATACCGACCGGCGAAATCGAGGTGGTGCTCGAAAGCCTCGACGTGCTGAACGCTTCGCTGACTCCGCCGTTCACGATCGAGGATCAGAGCGACGGAGGCGACGAACTGCGGATGAAATACCGCTTTCTGGATCTGAGGCGCAATCCGCTCCGCAACGCGCTGATGCTGCGTCACCGGATGGCTCACGAGATACGTAACTTTTTGGATAGCCGGGGATTCCTCGAGATAGAAACTCCTTACCTGATCAAGTCCACGCCCGAGGGAGCGCGCGACTTCATCGTGCCGTCGCGGATGAACCCGGGCGAGTTTTACGCGCTGCCGCAGTCTCCGCAGACTTTCAAGCAGCTGCTGATGGTCGCCGGATACGACCGCTATTTCCAGATCGTCCGCTGCTTCCGCGACGAGGACCTGCGGGCCGACCGTCAGCCCGAGTTCACTCAGATCGACTGCGAGATGTCGTTCGTCGACCGCGAGGATATCCTGAACGTATTCGAGGATTTGGCCAAGTACCTGTTCCGAACGATTCTGGGCAAGGAGTTCACCGAAGCCTTCCCCCGCATCGGCTGGACCGAAGCTATGGAAAAGTATGGCTCGGACAAGCCCGACCTGCGCTTCGGCATGACGTTCAACGACCTGAGCAAAGAGGCCCGGGGCAAAGGATTCGGCGTATTCGACTCGGCCGAGTATATCGGAGCGATCTGCGCCGAGGGCTGCGCCGGATACACGCGCAAGCAGCTCGACGCCCTGACCGAATTCGTCAAACGTCCCCAAATCGGAGCCAAGGGCTTGGTTTACGTGCGCTGCGAAGCGGACGGCAGCTATCGGTCGAGCGTCGACAAGTTCTACGGACAGGAGGACCTGGTCCGGTGGGCCGCCCGATGCGGAGCCAAGCCGGGCGACCTGCTGCTGATTCTGAGCGGTCCGAAAAAAAGCACGCTATCGGCCTTGTGCGAGTTGCGGCTGGAAATGGGCGAGCGGCTCGGACTTCGTCCCCACGACCGGTTCGCGCCGTTGTGGGTCGTCGATTTCCCGTTGCTCGAATGGGACGACGAGACGCAGCGTTACTATGCGATGCACCATCCTTTCACGTCGCCCAAGAGCGAGGACCTCGCGCTGATGGACACCGACCCGGGTCGCGTCCGTGCCAATGCCTACGATTTCGTCGTGAACGGCGTCGAGGTCGGCGGAGGCTCGATCCGTATTTTCGACTCGGAGCTCCAGCAGAAAATGTTCCGCGTACTGGGCTTCTCGGCCGAAGAGGCCGAGAAGCAGTTCGGTTTCCTGACGAACGCTTTCAAGTACGGCGCCCCTCCCCATGGAGGTATCGCTTTCGGGTTCGACCGCTGGTGCGCGCTGTTCGGAGGAGCCGACTCGATCCGCGATTACATCGCCTTCCCGAAGAACAACTCGGGCCGCGATACGATGATCGACTCGCCCTCGATCGTGTCCGACGCCCAGCTCGACGAGCTGTCGCTGTCGGTCCGCGAGCCGCAGCAGCACGCATAGCGTCTCTCTGTTTCCCTGACGAGGAAAAAATCCGAAAACAGCACGATGCTCCGGTCCGAAGCCGGGGCATCGCGCTATCTGAAAATGCCCGCAATCGGGCATCTGCCGGAACGTTTCGAAGTCGAACCTGCATAAGCCGTTTCGCAAGATTCGGCCGAATTCATGTCCGCCCGAGATGTCAGGCTCTTGCTTATCGGGACCGACCCTCCGCGGTCTCGAAACCGGTTTTGGCGAACAGACCGGCCAAATGATCCTTTTGCCGGCGTTTCATGCGGCTTTTGACTGCGAATACGGACAACCGTTTCCATCCGCCGCAGCGAGACGGTCATGAAAAAACGGGCGACATTTTTTTCAGAAGGCCCTCCGTTTCAAATTCGTTACAAAATCGTTGCGGAGCTTTGTCCTACCGAACAAAGCGAAGTTTAACCCGATAAAATTTGAAACGCTATGAAAAAGTTCTTATTTCTCGCGGCCGCCCTGCTGGCCCTCGGAATTTCCACCGCGTGCGCCGACAGCGACCGCCCGATCGACGTGGCTCAGCTTCCCCAGAAGGCGCAGCAATTCATTCAGAAGCATTTCGCCGGCGAAAAAGTCGCTCTGGCCAAGGTGGAGCGCGATTTTCTGGAAGTCCGCTACGAGGTGATCTTCACCGACGGCGCGAAGGCCGAGTTCTACAAGGACGGCGAATGGAAAGAAGTGGATTGCCGTTATTCGTCGGTTCCCGCTGCGGTGATCCCCGCGCAGATCGCGCAGTACGTGTCCGGACACTATCCCGATGCGTCCATCGTGCAGATCGACCGTGACAAGCACGACTACGAGGTCAAACTCTCCAACGGATTGGAACTGACGTTCGACCTGAAGTTCAATCTGATCGATATAGACGACTGACGCCGTGCGACGACGGAATTACGTACATACCCGATACTGAATGTGAGAAAGTTATGAAAAAGTTCGTTTTCATTGCAACGATAGCCTGTGCGGCATGTATGCTGTACGGATGCGACAAGAGCGAAGACGGAGGCGGTCCGGCGGTAAGTCCCCGGGCGGAAGCGGCTCTGTTGGCGAGATACCCTGCGGCGACCGATGTCGTATGGAGAACCAGCGGCAATTATTCCGTGGCCGAGTTCAGTTTGCCGGCCGTGCGCGCCGCAGTCCACGGCGGGCGGGACCACGCTGCCTGGTTCGATGACGGGGGCGAGTGGTACATGACCGAGACGGATATCGTTTTCGGCTCCCTGCCGTCAGCCGTGCAGGCGGCGTTCCGCGACAGCGAGTATGCCGGGTGGCGGATCGACGACGTGGATATGCTCGAGCGCGAAGGTGTCGAAACGGTTTATGTGATCGAGGCGGAAGGCCGGTCCGGAGGCCGGGAGACCGAGGTCGATCTCTATTATTCTTCTGACGGCGTGCTGGTTAAGAAAGTCGTGGACGCCGATTCCGACTACGATTACGGCGATTACATTCCCGCACGGCCTACCGGCGAAGCGGAGAGTTTCGTACAGACGCGTTATCCCGGGGCCCGGATCTTGGATGTCGAGCGCGAGAACGGCATGACCGAGGTTGAAATCCTCGACGGAACCGTATGCCGCGAGCTGCTTTTCGACGCGACGAACTCGTGGGTGCATACCAAGACCGAGCTGAATGCAGGGGAGGTCCCCGCGTCGATCATGCAGGCCCTTTCCGCTTCGGAATATGGCGGGTATCGTATCGATGACGTCGATCGCTACGAGACTCCGCAGAAGGAGTTCTATCGCTTCGATTTGGAATCGGCCTCCGGCGACGTGAAGATCGACATTGCCTTGGACGGGACGCTGAGCGTCGTGACGCCGGAGATTTCCGGGCCCGGAACCGGGAACGGTTCGATGCTGGACGATGCGGCTGCGCGGTTCATCGCCGAAAAGTATCCGAATGCCCTGGTTCGGGAATTCGATTGGGACGACGGCTTGCTCGAAGTGGAAATTTACCACGAGGGTAAGGAAAAAAGCGTTTGCTTCGATGGGGCCGGCCGGTGGGTGAAGACCGAGTGGGACGTGAGGCTTTCCGAACTGCCTGATGCCGTAAGGACGGCCATAGCCGGGTCGCAGTATGCGTCGTACCGCGTGGACGATATAGAATACGTGCAGACGTCCGGGACCGAATATTACCGGATAGAGTTGGAACGAGGCGATTCCGAGGCGACGCTGCGCGTCGATGCGAGCGGAAACATGCTGTGAGTTGTCTGAGGACTTCCCGACATGATAATAAGGGAGGAGTCCGACGAGTCGCTCTTTTACGATTTCACCCCTGTCAGCATGATTTCTGACAGGGGTGATTTCTATTTTAGGGACTGAATGAACAGCCTCTCGGTCGGTCCGCTCCGTTTGTCCGGTTCCGGCGCACGGGCGGACTCGTCGTTCCGGGGGAGCGGCCTGTGCCGGGAATCGTTGCCGTCCCTTGTCAAGGGAAAATCGGTGCGGAGAGAAGGGACGGCCTATTGCTGTGCAATGAAAGCCTCCAGACGCTTGACCGCAGCGGCCGATGCTTCTTCGCCCGGCTGAGGCGCTTCTTCGGGGATCGCTCCGGCTACCAGATTCAGGCAAAGGTCGAATCGCTCGGCAGCGAGCGCCGCGTCGATCAGGGGCTTGACCAAGGCTTCGAGCAAGCTTCTCAGCGGAAGGCTACTACCTCCCAAAGACAACTCGAAGCTCGGATCGATCATCGAGATAACGGTAGAGAGCAGGCCGAATACCGGAGCGGTCTGCTCCTTGCTGACATATACGGTCATCTTGTCGCCCTCCTTCTTGAAATAGAGCGGAATACCCACCGTTGTGATCGTTCCCGGATCGAGCGGGCCGAGCTGAGCCTTGCTCGGATCGTTCTTGAGCATCAGGTTCAGGTTCGGTACCAGATAGAGGGCGTCGTCCTTTACGTACCATTTGATCGCGTTCAGCGGGCTATGCACGAATACGGGATGAATCGTGTCGTTGCTCAGGGCCGGCATCATGTCGTTCAGCAGGTTGGAGTTGTAGGTCGCCGTCAGGTTGCCGTCCGCCTGAAAGTCGATATTGACGACGGCCATCGAGCCTTTGAGCAGTACGCCCAGAATCTGGACGATGAATTGCGAGCCGCTGATATCCTGCTCCGTTTCGATCGAGATGGGGGTCAGCGTGGCCGTACCGAAGTCGTCCGTTTCGAGATTCAGGTTCCACACGCCGATGATGTCCGACTTGTAGGTCGGGGTCAGGTTCAGCGTCAGCCGGCCGTCGCGCAGCTCGCCGCTCAGCGTGATGTCGCGCGAGGCGTTGCTGCTCGTGCCTTCGAAGACGTTGAACAACGGCGTGGTCATCTTCACGTCGGTGAATGTCAGGCCGGTTTCGCCCGGAACCGCATAGTCGGGAATCGAAATCGTCAGCTGGTTGGCGTCGGAGCCGCTGATCTGGGCCGTTTCGCCCGAGAGCAGCAGGACGCTCTGGCCTCCCACGTTGATCTGCAGCTTGTCTCCGGTATAGGAGCCTACGGCCTCGTCCAGCGGAACGGAGTAGTTGGCCGTTGCATTGTCGTCGTCGTCGCATGCGGTCATAAGAAGCGCCGCGCACAGAACGGGAAGGGCAGACAGGAGAATTTTTTTCATGTTGAATTTTTAAGTTAAGTTTAATTAATGATGGTGCTCGTATGCACTGTTTGTTTCCGTTTTTCGTCGTTTACGAGCGGATGACGATCCTGGCCGAGGAAGGTTTTCCGATTTTGCTGTTATTGTTTATCCGCTTCATAACGAGAATATTCCTTGCTTTTCGGTTCCGAATCGCTAAAGCATACAACGCCGGCGGGGCCGAAAAGTTACAGCCGTGCGCTTTTTCCGTTTTTTATTTGGAAAAGTGAAACCATGTGGATTATCTTTGCTCCATTCCCCGTTTTTGTCCGAATGCGGGGAGCGTGAATTTAAATGCTCTTCTATGGAAAAAATTTTTACTCGCATCTTCCCTCTGTCGCTGTTGCTGCTGAGTTCCTGCATCAAGGGAGAACCTCGCAATACGGAAGCCGACATCGTCCGTTGCATTCTTCCCGCCGATATACTCAAGTCGGAGCCGACGATCGACGACAACAGCGTGCAGGTTTTCGTCGTAGGTGGCGTGGATATGAAAAAGCTCGCGCCGGAATTCGAACTGACTCCCGGCGCGACGATTTCGCCCGAGTCGGGCACCGAGCGCGATTTCACCGAGGACCAGCAGTATACGGTTACTTCCGAGGACGGAGCATGGCAGAAAACCTACCGCGTGAGCATCACGCAGTCCGACATGCAGACCAAATACGACTTCGAGAACTGGAAAAAGCAAGGCAGTTACGTGATTCCCTATGAGATCATGGGCGATCAGATCCAGAACATCTGGTCGTCGGGCAATTCCGGCTTTGCGCTGACCGGCGGCGGCGGGTCGTACGACAAGTTCCCGACGGCCTATACCGAGGAGTCTCACTCGGGTCAGTGGGCGGCCAAGCTCGTTACGCGCGCTACCGGAACGTTCGGCGTCAATCTGAAGATGCCTATCGCGGCGGGTAACCTGTTCATCGGTACGTTCGACGGTATGAGCGCGACGAAAGATCCGATGAAAGCGACCCGTTTCGGAATGACTTTCGGCCGCGAGCCCCTGCGGCTCACGGGCTATTACCGCTATCAGTCGGGTGGCGACATTACCGATGAGAACAACCAATTGGTGGTTCCCGCGCGCCGCGACTCGTGCAATATCTACGCCGTGCTTTACGAGACCGACGATGAAGTGGAGTGCCTCTATGGCGACAACGTGCTGACTTCTCCGAATCTGGTAGCGGTCGCCTTGGTCGATCGGCCCGAGGAGACGGATGTATACAAGAAGTTCGATGTCGAGTTCGAGTATCGGAAGCCGTACGATCCGCAGAAGTCGAAGGAGTTCAAGTACAAGCTGGCCGTCGTTTTCACGTCGAGCCGCGACGGCGGCCGGTTCCGGGGCGCGGTGGGCAGCAAGCTGTGGATCGACGACGTGGAGGTAGTTTGTCGGGAGCCGCTGGCCGGGGAGCAGTAAAATCCATTGAATATGAAGAAAAACCTATACATTCTGTTGGCGCTGGCCTGCCTGTGCGGCACGCTTTCCGCGCAACGCAAGTTCGAATATCGGGTCAAGGCCGGATTCAACGTGGGCGGCGCGCTGCCGATCCCGTTCCCTGCCGAGATACGGAAAATCAAGTCTTATAATCCGACGATGGCCTTTTCGATCGAGGGCAACATCATGCGGCGGTTTACCGACAAGTGGGCCCTGCTGAGCGGTATTCGTCTCGAAACGAAGGGGATGTCCACCAAAGCGCGCGTCAAGAATTACGCGATGACGATGAATGTCAGCGTCGGCGACGAGCCGGGGGAGATCAGCGGCGTGTTCACCGGCATGGTCAATACGAAAGTCCGCAACGAGTATATCACGCTGCCCGTGCTGGTGCTCCGCGAGCTGTCTCCGCGCTGGGACCTGAGAGCCGGTCTCTTTTTCTCCTGCCTGATCGAGGGCGGCTTCGACGGGACCGCCTACGACGGATATATGCGCGAGGGCAATCCGGTCGGCACGAAGGTGGGCGTCGAGGCGGCCTCTTACGATTTCAGCAGCGACGTGCGCACGTTCAACTGGGGCGGCGAGATCGGAGCCGAGTTCGCCGCTTACAGGCATCTGACGGTGTACGCCGATCTGACATGGGCTTTCAACTCTCTTTTCCCGAAGGACTTCAAGAGCATCGGTTTCCCGATGTACAACGTGTATCTGAATATAGGCTTCGGCTACGTCTTTTAGCTCGGACCGTTCGGGCGGACAGCCCGGTTGTCCGGCAAAAATACGGAGGGCGTCTCACAAACGTGAGACGCCCTCCTGTATTTATTCGGCGAGTCCGGACGAGTTTGCGGATTGCACGGCTATCGGTATGCTGAAAAGCCGTCGATCTGTCTGCCGGATCGGAGCCGGTCGTTGCAGGTTTTCCGGAATCCGCATCGCCCGGTCCGAAAGTTTGCCCGAAAGCCGGCCTCTTTCGGAATCAGTCGGCCGTCGTCAGCGCGATGTCGTCGATCTGATAGCCCGCTGCGCGCGACTCGAAGCGGACGATCAGGTTTTTGGCATGGGGAATGCCGTCGCTCAGCGTAATCTGAGCCCATCTTTTATTGGCCGGGCGCGCGTCGTCCCCGATAATCAGCGGCGTGAACGTGCCGCCGCCGTCGCTGACGCTGACGGTCAGTTCTCCCGGCTTGTATCCCTGTTCCGGGTTGGCGCAGCCGAACTGCAGGACCGGAGCGGACGAGGCCAAGGACGCGTTCAGACCCGAAATAGTGAAATAGGCTCCCGACGAGTTGAATGTCAGATTGTTGCCTCCCGAAGCCCCGACGTAGGCGGACGACGGGTTTTGGGCCGATACCGTGACGCCGGCTCCGGCATATTCGGCTTCGGCATACGACCAGCCGGTGAACTTGGCTACCTGAGTGGCCGTGGAGACCGTCGCTGCTCCCATCGTCTCGAGGTAGTCGATCCGTCCCGACGGAAAGAGTATCTGTACCTGCTCTTCGGTTACGTCGGTGGAGACGGTGATGCTGACGCTCAGCCTGCCGGAGGTCGGCTCGGGCGTGTCGTCGATTTCGATGAGATAGAGTTTGCGGGCTTCCAACGTGAGTTCCTGTTCGTACTGCGCTTTGCCTGCCGTCACGACGAGCGTCGCGCTGCCCGGCAGGAAGTAGCCGGTCCGCTCCGCGTCGTCGCCTTCGAAGTTCAGGATGCCCTCGATTTGCCGGACGCTCGCCGAGCGGACCGGATGCGCTGCCGCGAAGTCGTCGGTATAGGAGATTCGCACGCCCGCGTTGGTCTGGGCGCAGGAGACGGAGGCCTCACTCTGCTTGCCGACGCTGATGCGGGTTGGGGCCGATCCCCCGTAGACCGGCGTGTCGAATTGCGGGGTCTCGAACGGTTCCGAGTAGGCGGTCAGCAGGTAGTCTCCCGCCGTCAGTTCGATCGGATCGGGAGTCTCCCCGATAGGCGATATCGTTCGGACGATATCGCCGTCGCGCGAGATTTCGAGCGTGAATGTAGTCGCATCGCTGCTTTTGGTTTGGCTCACCGTGACCGACGGATCGACGTCGAGACGGATTTGCAGTCGGCCGGTTCCCTCTTCTGAGGCATGTTCCGAGCACCCTGCCGCTGAGATCAGCAGCAGGGAAATGATTCCCAGTTTGTTCATCGTTTGTCGTTTTAGGCGGTTGCGGAAATAGTGGAGGATTCGGGGGCCGTGCGGCTTTCCCGAACGGCCGTGCGGTTGCCGGATAGGGCTTTCATAGGGCGTGGACCGAGCCGGGATACTTCCGGATCCGGAGATCCGATCGGGAGAGAACTTGCGCCGGATGCGCTGCGACGAATCCGGATGCCGAGGCATACCGGGGCCTGCGTCTGCAGTCGGGTGATTGAATTGTGTTTCATAGATATAATAAGGATTTAGGTGAATTGTGGGATTCCTTATTTGTGAGCGCGATGCGCGTATTTCAAAAATAAATGAAAAAAATCGGAATTGCAAGTAATCCGTTCAGGCACACTTCTTTCCTCTCGGAGAACTTCCCCGGGCCGCTGCGAACGGGACGTTCACGGCGACCGCCGGCGGCAAATAGACGGAAGCACGGCGCGCCGGGACGAAATTTTGAGTAACTTTACGGCGCATCGCGCGAAAGGAGAGGATGGGGCCGTCTCCGGCGCGGGCGCAAACGAACGAAAGCTATGGAGCGCATTCTGTTTTTGGGATTGGGATACATCGGTCTTCCGACGGCGGCTCTCGCCGCTTCGAGAGGCTTGGAAGTGGTCGGCGTGGACGTCGATCCGGCGATTGTCGGGAAGGTGAACCGGGGCGAGATTCATATCGTCGAGCCCGGCTTGGCCGAGGCGGTCCGCGAAGCCGTGTCGGCCGGGCGTCTGCGCGCGTCGCTCGAGCCTGTGCCCGGCGATGTCTATGTCGTGGTCGTACCGACTCCGTTCAAGGGAAATCACGAGCCCGACGTGTCGTACGTCGAGGCGGCCACGCGCTCGGTCGTTCCGCTGCTCAAGGAGGACGATCTGTTCGTCATCGAATCGACTTCGCCGGTGGGGACGACCGACCGGATGGCGCGGCTGATTTTCGCCGAGCGTCCCGAACTGGAGGGGAAGCTGTCCGTAGCCTATTGTCCCGAGCGGGTGCTGCCGGGCAACGTGCTTTACGAGCTGGTGCATAACGACCGCGTCATCGGCGGCATCGACGACCGTTCGACGCGGCGCGCCATGGAGTTCTATGCCCGTTTCGTCGAGGGCAAGCTTCATGCGACCGATGCGAAGACGGCCGAGATGTGCAAGCTGACCGAGAATTCCTCGCGCGACGTGCAGATCGCTTTCGCCAACGAGCTGTCGTTGATCTGCGACAAGGCGGGTATCAATGTCTGGGAGCTGATCGAGTTGGCCAACAAGCATCCCCGCGTCCACATCCTCCAGCCGGGAAGCGGGGTGGGAGGGCATTGCATCGCGGTCGATCCCTATTTCATCACTTCGGAGTTTCCGGTCGAATCGCAGTTGATCGCCAAGTCGCGCGAAATCAACAACTACAAGGCTTTCTGGTGCGCCGAGCGGATTCGTGAGGCCGTTCGCGGCTTCAAGGTGCGCGAGGGTCGTCCTCCGCGCGTGGCGCTGATGGGACTGGCTTTCAAGCCCGATATCGACGATTTGCGCGAAAGCCCGGCCAAGTACATCGTTTCCAAGGTGATGGAGGCCGAGGACGCCGACTATATGATCGTCGAGCCGAACGTGCGCGAGCATCGGGTCTATAAGCTGACCGATTATGTGGAAGCCTATGCGCAGGCCGACATCGTGGCGTTTCTGGTCGCTCACGCTCCTTTCCGTTCGCTGGCGTACCGGGACGATGCCGTGATACTCGATTTTTGCGGAATATTCAGAAAATAGACTTTATCTAATGAAAAAGGTGATGCTGGTTTTCGGGACTCGTCCCGAGGCGATCAAAATGGCCCCGCTGGTACGGGAGTTCCGACGGCATCCGGACTCTTTCCGGACGGTCGTCTGCGTCAGCGGACAGCACCGCGAGATGCTCGATCAGGTGCTGAGGCTGTTCGCTATCGAGCCCGACTACGATCTGAACATTATGAGGCAGGGACAGGATCTCTACGACGTGACTTCCCGCGTGCTGACGGGCATGCGCGACGTGTTCGACGAGGCCTGTCCGGACGTGGTGCTGGTTCACGGCGACACGACGACCTCGACGGCCGCCGCACTGGCCGCCTTTTACCGCCGCGTTCCGGTCGGACACGTCGAGGCGGGACTGCGCACGCACGACATATACAGCCCGTGGCCCGAGGAGATGAACCGTCAGATCACGGGCCGGATCGCTTCGTACCATTTCGCCCCGACGGAGCTCTCGCGCCGGAATCTGCTCGGCGAGGGAGTCGATCCCGGGAAGATTCTGGTGACGGGCAATACGGTGATCGACGCGCTGCATACGGTGGTGGAGCGGATCAGGAGCGACAGGGAGCTGGCCGGCCGGTTGGCCGGCGAGTTGCTTGCAGGCGGGTACGACACGGCGCGTCTCGACGGATCGCGCCGCATGGTGCTCATTACCGGTCACCGGCGCGAGAATTTCGGCGACGGATTCGTGCGGATATGCTCGGCGATCAAGCATCTGGCCGAGACCTATCCCGATGTCGATTTCGTCTATCCGATGCATCTCAATCCGAACGTGCGCCGGCCGATTCACGAGGCGTTCGGGAATTCGTCCCTGCCGAACCTGTTCCTGATCGAGCCTCTCGAATATCTGCCGTTCGTCTGCCTGATGGAGCGGAGCGCGGTCGTGCTGACCGATAGCGGGGGCATTCAGGAGGAAGCCCCGGGGCTCGGCAAGCCCGTGCTCGTCATGCGCGATACGACCGAGCGTCCCGAGGCGCTCGACGCCGGAACGGTCCGCTTGGTCGGTACCGATTATGACCGAATCGTCGGGGGCGTCAGCACGCTGCTCGACGACCCCGAGCATTACAGGACCATGAGTCAGGCGGTCAATCCTTACGGGGACGGAAAAGCCTGCGGCCGGATCGTGCAGTTTCTGAAGTAAAACGCTTCCGGCGCCGATCGGCCGGTCGGATGCCGGCGCTCCGTCATGGAACTTTGAGCGAGCGGTGAGGCGTGCGGTATGTGGTCGTTAGTTTTTGGAGCGCCGTTCCGGTTTTAGGGAGCGGCGCTTCGTCTTTCTCCCGAACATATCGTCGGGCCGGCTGATTGCCGTCGAATAGTCGTCCGGCAGAGTATTCCGGCACCGATGATTTCCGGCGTCGAGGCTGGGAAGAGGATGCGGCGACATGCACGGAAGCGGTATTCCCGTGCGTTGAGGAAAGCGGCGGCCGAACTCCGACCGGGTCGTGTCTTCGTTATAAGTTGCACTCCGAGCGAATCCGTTCGAGCAGTCCGTCGCTGGCGTCCTCGATCAGGTCCAGTACCAGCTCGAATCCCGCGTCGCCCCCGTAGTACGGGTCGGGAACTTCCGTGCAGTCGGACTTCCGGCAGAAATCGGTCATTTTACAAATGGCGGCTTCGGACTCCGTTTTGCGGCCCAGTCTGCGCAACTCGCGCAGGTTGCGGTCGTCCATGCCGACGATCCGGTCGAAACGGTCGAAGTCTTCGGGCGCGACGGGCCGGGAGATCGAATCGAGGCGGTAGCCCCGCCGCGCGGCATGCGCTTTCATTCGCGGGTCGGCTCCGTCGCCGGCATGGTAGCCGATCAGCCCCGCCGAGTCGATCTCGAACCGCCCGGCGAGCCCGGCTTTTTCGACCCGGTCGCGGAAAACGGCCTCGGCTGCCGGCGAGCGGCAGATATTTCCGAGACAGACGAACAGGATCTTATACTTTTCGTTCATATTCATCGGGTTGTCTTGCGACCGGCCGACCTTTTCCCCGAAAAGGCCTTCGGTCGTTCCCGGCAAAGGTACGAAAAGTTCGCGAACGGTCCGGTATCCGGTATCCGCGGAAGCGAGTCCTGCCACCGAAGAAGAGGCGTCAATAGTCGATGCGCAGAAAATCGCCCCGAACGTTGAATTCGAGATCGGTTCCGTCCGAAAGCTCGACGCCGTACCCGCGGCGGTCCCGGTCGATCTTGACGACCGGCCGGTCGGGATAGTTCCGTTTCAGGTAGTCGGCGATGCGGAGCGGAATGATGCTCTGGGGTACGGTCGTCCGCTCGGCATCGATCTCGGTCCACTGGCCCCGACGGTCGAATTCCAAATCGCAACCGTTTTCGAGCAGGACGTCGTACGAATCGGTCCGGCCTCCTTCGCGGTCGATTTTGATCAGGGCGATCCGCGTGTCGGGAAAATGGGTCGCGATGAATTCGCGTGCCGTTGCGGGCAGTTTTTGCGGATCGGTCGTCCGGATCTCGTTTCCCGCCCGAAGCGCCGCCGAGACGGACATCATCGAGAGCAGTATGAACAGAAGTTTTTTCATGGCATTCCGGTTTTAGTCGGTTGTTGTCCGGTCTTCGTCAAAGTCGATGCCACACTTGCCGAAAAGCCGCCGGAGGCCGTATCCTTTGCGGTAAGCAATGAGGTTGCGGTTCCGGCGGCATCGGTCCGAGAGAGTTCCCGTCAATATTTCTCGAAGCCCAGAGGTTCGCCCGCGTAAAAGTCGAGAATCTTGCGGCGAAAGATGAATTCGAACTTGGCTTGCACCATTTCCGACTCCGACCGCTCCATGCGCGTTTTGGCATCGTTGTAGTCGAAGATCGTCGAGCGGCCGGCGGCGGACTTCTCCTCCTCGTAGCGGAAGGCTTCCCGGGCCGCCTCGAGCGAGCGCGAGGCCGACAGATATTTCTGATAGGCTGCCCCGGCATTGTAGTACGACTGTTCGATCTCCTTGCGAAGCGCCTGCCGGGCTTCGGTCAGCGCCAGCTCCTGATTGCGGATGGCGATCCGGGCCGAGCGGATGTTGTTGCGCGTGGCCATCCGGTTGAAGATCGGTATGCTGACGTTCAGCCCGACCTCTTCGCTTCCGTGGTTACGGAACTGGTTTCCGAAGCCTGCGTTCAGCACCTTGTTCTCATTGCCGAACATATAGAAGTAGCTGGTCCCGTAGCTGGCTCCGAGCGAAATCTGCGGATAGCGGGCCGAGCGGGCCAGCAACAGATTTTTTTCGCTGTTCTGTAGTCGGTATTTTTCGGCCTGCACGCTCGGGCGGTTCCCGACGGCGTATTCGTATATGACCGAAGGGGATTCCATACTGCTCATCGCGCCGATTTGGATCGCTCCCAGTTCGGGCATTCGGATATCGAAGCCCGTCGCATCTTCTCTGTTGAGGGCTTGACTCAAGTCGAGCAGCGACAGGGTCAGGGTGTTCCGCGCCTGAGTCAGCGTCAGCGAGTCCTTGGCCAGCAGCGCGCGGCTCTCGTATAGTTCCGATTCGGGACTTTTGCCGCTTTCGACGAGCAGCCAGCTGCGCTCGACCTGAGCCATGCTCAGCGCGACTTGGCTTTCGGCCACGCGGACGAGCTCTTTGTTGAGCAGCGCCTGAAGGTAGAGCGCCGTCACGTTCAGCGAAACGTCCTCGCGGGCCCGGGCCAGGTCCTGCATCGCCGCTTGCAGGCTCAGCTTCTGGGCGGCGATGTCGTGTTTGATGCGCATGCCGTTGAACAGCGGGATGCTGGTCGATACGCTCAGACTGGATGTGAATTGGTTGACATTCTTGTACGTGTTACTGTCTCCGAGCGTTCGGCCGAAGCCGAATCTTCCGCCGAGCCCTGCGTTGAGATTCGGCAGCCGGCTGTTGCGGGCCGTGTTCAGTTTGACGTCCTGATCTTCGGCGCGCAGGCGGAACTGCTGGATCGAGATGTTGTTCTCGACCGCGTACTCGATGCACCGGTCGAGCGTCCAAGGTTCTTGCTGGGCCGAGGCTCCGGCCGCGGGAAGCGTAAGGACGAGGGCGGCCAGCATGGTTTTTCGTATGGTCATGGTTGTGCGGTTAAACGGGTTCTGAAATCGTTCGGTTACCGGTTATTTTATGGCAGGCTGTTTCGTGCCGCGCAGTTTCTCGCCTCCGGACAGTCCTTCGGTAACTTCGACGTTGACGCCGTTCGACAGGCCGAGCTTGACTTCCTTGCGCTCGAAGGTTTGGTCGGTAGCGGTCGAGTCGCTCGTAAGCAGGTTGACGAACGTTTTGTCGCCCTCGAACTCGACGGCGCTCTCGGGCACCGTCAGCACGCCGGCCCGCCGGTCGGTCACGATCTCCGCGTTCGCGCTGTATCCCGCCCGGACGAACAGATCTGGCGGTATCTGCGTGGAGGCTTTGATCTCGAACATGATCACGCCGTTCTCCTCGGCTCCTTTCGGGGCGATGTACTCCAATACGGCGTTGAGCGCGACGTCCTGCAGCGCGCCGATCGTCAGTTTGACGGGCATGCCCTCGCGCAGGCGTCCCACCTCCGTCTCGTCGACCTTGCCCCGGAAGATCATGTCGTTCAGGTCGGCGATCGACGCGATCGTCGTGCCGTCGTTGAACGTGTTGGACTGGATCACCGAGTTGCCGACCTTGACCGGCACGTCGAGAATCATGCCGGTGATCGTCGAGCGGATCTGCGTGTTGCTCAGCTCGGCGTTGCGGCTGGCTATGCCGTTCTGGACGATCTCGAGGTTATCCTTGGCGTTCTGCATCTCTTCCTCGGCTTTCGAGAGGGTCGTCTGGCTCGTTTCGAATTCCTCCTTCGAGATCACGCCCGAGCCGTACAGCTCCTTTACGCGGTCGAAGTCGCGCCGGGTTTGATCCAGACTGATCCTCGCCACGTTGACGCGCGACTCGGCGCTGTTGAGCGTCGCCATTTCGGGGATCACTTTCACTTTGGCGATCACTTCCCCCTGTCGCACTTGCTCGCCCGCTTCCTTGTAGATTTCGGATATGATACCCGAAATCTGAGGCTTGATCAGGACCTCGTCGCGCGGCTCGACCTTCCCGGTCGCCACGGCCCGTTTCTCGATCGTGTCGGTCCGCGGAACGACGATCTGGTAGACCTCTTTGACGGGACGGGTCTTGTACCACAGGAATGCGAACGTGCCGCAGAGGATGAGCAGGAAAAGCACGCCCAGCGAAATTTTCAGAACCTTTTTCATTGTTTCGAGTTTTTCGGTTTATGTTTCGTTTCTATTCTTCCCGTATGGCATCGACCGGCTTGATCTGCATGGCCCGGCTGGCCGGCAGGATACCGGCGACGAGGCCGCCGGCGACCAGCACCGCGAGCGAGAGCATGCCGGTCGAGAACGGGATTTGGGCCCTCAGCGGGACCGGCATGCCGGGCGAGAGGAGCGTTTCGGCCGCCGACAGCAGTCCGACGGCCAGTGCCAGCCCGAAAACGCCGGCCACGAACGTCAGTACGAAAGCCTCGCTCATGATCTGCGAGATGATCGTGCGCGGCTTGGCTCCCAATGCGCGGCGAACGCCTATCTCCTGCGTCCGCTCGCGGACGGTCACCAGCATGATGTTGCTGATGCCGACGATGCCCGCCAGCAGGGTGCCCAGACCGACGATCCATGTAAGGATCTTCAGCCCGCGAAACAGGCTGTTGGCCATCTCGACCTGTTCGCTCATGTTCCAGATCATCACCGCTTTCGTGTCGTCGGGCGACAGCGTGTGGCGGCTGTTGACGATCTGTTTTATGCTCTCTTCGACGCGGGAAATGGGAACGCCGTCATAGGCCGCCACCGAGACCTGATGCAGGCGCTTGCCCGTGTTGTACATCCGTTGCACCGTGCCGAGCGGGAGCAGCACGGAGGCATCCGAGTGGAAACTCATGCCCACGTTCGATACGGCCGTCACGCCGACGACCGTCAAATAGGTGTTGTTCATCCGGATCGTGCGGCCGACCGGATTTTCTCCGCCCGGGAACAGCTCCTGCCAGATTCGCTCGGTAATCACGCAGACCTTGCGCTGCTGCTCCATGTCGATTTCGTTGAAGAAACGGCCGAACAGCAGCCGTTGCGGCAGAATCTGCTGGAAACTCGGGGTATAGCCGACGATCGAGTAGGTTCCCTTGCGATCGTTGCGGCTGAAATTGTAGGAACTTCCCCAGAAGACGCCTCCCACGGCTTTGATGCCCGGTATCTGGGTCTCGATGATGCGCATGTCGTCGTTGTCGAGCTGCCAGTAGCGTCCGGCCGGCAGTCCTTTGTACGGGATCGACGTCTTGCCGCCCCACAGGAAGCAGGAGTTCTCGTTCATGCCGTTCAGGTTGGCGTAAAGCAGGTTGCGAAGGCCCAGTCCGGACCCCATCATGACGGTCAGCATGAAGATGCCCCAAAAGACTCCGAAGGCGGTCATGATGCTGCGCTTGCGGTTTCGGTTGATGGTCTGCCAGATTTCTTCCCAGCGGTCTAAGTCGAACATGGTTTCCGTGGCGTGTGGTTGCGGTTCGGGTTGATTGGTTGCGGGTCGTTTATTTGTTGTGCCTCATCGCGTCGATCGCCTTGATACGTGCGGCCCGGCGAGCCGGAACGTAGCCTGCGATCATGCCTGCGACGATCAGTACGAGCGTGGCGCTGACGGCGGTCGACAGGTCGAGCGTGGGATTCTTGAACATGGAAAATTGGCTCGGCGAAGCGGCGGCGGCCCGGTCCATGAAAAAGTTGACCGCTTCCATGACCCCTACGCCGCCGATCAGTCCGACGTAGCCGAAGGCCGCCGTGATCAGTACCGATTCGAGCAGGACCAGCTTGACGAGCGACGACGGCCTGGCGCCCATCGCCTTGCGGATGCCGAATTCGGACGTCCGCTCGCGGACCGTCACGAGCATGATATTGCTGACGCCGACGATGCCGGCCGTCAGCGTGCCGATGCCGATGATCCAAATAAACAGGGCGATGCCGTGAAAAATCGTCATCGTCTGCTGGTAACTCTCCATGCGGTCGTTGATCCAGATCGCGCTCTTGTCCTCGGGCGAGAAGCTGTGCTCGGCGCCCAGACGGGTCCGGAGCTGCCGTTTGAAAAGGTCGCTCTGCTCTTCCGTATCGATACCCCGGACGGTGAACGAGATGGAAGCCACGTCCCGTTTGTCGCCCATGTATGTCAGCAGAACCGAGGAGAGCGGCCCGTATATCTGCGAAGTGTAGCTGTAGCTCAGTCCTTTGTAGGTTCCGACGACCGTATAGCCCATTTTGTCGATCTGTACCATCCGCCCGACGGGACTGCCTCCGTCTTTGAACAGGACGCGGCAGGCCAGATCGTCCAGTACGACCACCTTGCGTTTCTCCTTCACGTCGGTCTCGTTGATAAAGCGTCCTTCGACGATCTGGATGCCGTCGATCGGCTGCGTTTGCGGAAGCACTCCGTACAGCGTGGCCGACGTGAACTCTCCTCCGTACGAGATATGCGCGTCGTTGTGCCATACCGAGGCGGTGATTTTGTCTATCCGGTCCGAAAATTCCGTTTTCAGGATTTCCATGTCCCGCTGGTTGATCTGGATGTGCCTCCCGCTTTGGAATCCCTTGTAAGGAACGGAGGTTTGCCCGCTGTAGATGAACATCGAGTTGATGGCCCGGCCGGAAAAATTGTCCTGCATCGCGTTGCGGAGTCCGTTGCCCGAGCCGAGCAACACGATCAGCATGAAAATGCCCCATGCGACCGAAAAGCCCGTGAGGAAAGTGCGCAGCTTGTTGCGGCTGACCGTCGAGAATATCTCCTGAAGCTGCTCTCTCATCGCCCGGGAACGGTTACCGAGCCGATCAGCCCGTCTTTGATGTGAATGATCTTGTCGGTCTGATCGGCCACTTCCTGAGCGTGCGTGACCAGAATCATCGTCATGCCGCTGCGGTTCACCTCTCTGAGCAGGTCCATCACCTCCTGCGACGTCTTGCTGTCGAGAGCGCCGGTCGGCTCGTCGGCCAGAATGATCTGCGGCCGGGTGATCAGCGAGCGGGCGATCGCCACGCGCTGCTTCTGTCCTCCCGACATCTCGTTGGGCATGTGGTCGGCCCAATCGCGCAGTCCGAGCCGGTCGAGGAACTCGAGGGCCATCGCGTTGCGCTTGCGGCGGGGCACTCCCTGGTAATAGAGGGGCAGCGCGACGTTCTCCATCGCGTTTTTGTAGCTGATCAGGTTGAACGACTGGAAAATGAAGCCGATCATCCGGTTCCGGTATTCGGCCGCCTTCGTTTCGGACAGATTCTTGATCGGCTTCCCGTCGAGGAAGTATTCCCCGCTGTCGTAGTCGTCCAAAATCCCCAGTATGTTGAGCAGGGTCGATTTGCCGGAACCCGACGCTCCCATGATGGAGACCATCTCGCCTTCCCCGATTTCGAGGTCGATGCCCTTGAGCACATGGAGCGGCGAGCCGTTGTAATAGGTCTTGTTGATGTTTTCCAGTCTGATCATACTGTCTGCGAGCATTGGTTTGGGCGTAGGGTCCGAAGCGGGTCCGGTCGTTCGTTCCGCGCCGGGAGGGTTGAGTTTTCAGTCAAAAGAACAATACAAATCTATGAAAAATAATAATATTATGCAATGCAAAGTAGTGTTAAATTTTAAATTTTATCGGTTTTCGTGTATAACTTGTTTATGATATGTGTGTTACGTTGTATGGAGGAAATTCCGGGGACCGCTTGTACGGATGGCGTGCATGGACGAGGTCGGTTTGTTTTTTGGGGGTTGAGAACGGAGTTTGTTGTGGCAGGACGTGCTTTTGTCGGATAATATTGCTATCTTTGATACGAACTAACTAACTTTATCAAACTCAATCCAAACTTTTTACCTGATGAAAAACACTTACTTCAAGCTTTCGGCCGTCCTGCTTCTGGCGGCCTTGCTGCTCGGAGGGGCGAGGCTCGGGGCTCAGTCGCTGATTCTTACGAGCGACGAGCAATTGAACGATCTGATGGATCCCGACAAGAAGCTCGATCTTTCGCTGGGTTATACGCCCTACCATGCCAGTCTGCGCGACATCTGCGAGCAAGGCCAGAAACAAGGCTCCAAGCAGATGGTTTTCGCGTTCGACGAATTTTTCCGCCAATACCGCCAGCATGCGGGTACGGAGCGGCGGCTTACGCCCGATATGGACGAGTACGTCGAAAAAATCAAGTTTGTCAGCGACTTCGCCAAGAAGTACGACATCGGCCTTTGCCTGAGCCTGCTCAGTCCGCTCGAGCTGGGGACCGCCTACAAGAACCAGACGGGGCACAGCGGTCGCTGGCTCGCTTACAAGGTGGGCCTGCGCGACGGCAGTACCGGCAAGTTCAGCGTGCCGATCTGGGAGCAGCTCTACTGGACCAACAACAAGGGCAAGACGCCTGTCAAGCTCAAAGGGGTCAAAGCTTATGCCTTCAAGGAAAAGCCCGTCGGCAACAGTCCTTTCCGGGCCGTGAATCCCGATGAGATCGTCGAGCTGAAGGAGGTAAAATACGAGGCGATGGACACTTACGACTCGGATAATTTCGTTCCCGGCGTAGGCAATACCGGCAATCTGATGCGTCTGCTGCGCGTTTACGGCGAAGGCGGCGGGCTGGAAGGCTACGACCGAGTGATGGTGCTGCTCGAGTACGAGACGCAGGAGATGGACTATTTCAACGAGGACGCGCTGCCGTTCCTCAAGGCGCTGATGAAGAAGTACCATGACAACGACATCAATCTGACGGCGCTCTATTCCGACGAGATGCACATTCAGCAGGACTGGTTCTACTTCAGCCACCACGAGAACGGCCAGTTCGCCGAACGTTATCTGACCGAGAGCATGGCCGACAAGTACCGCAAGAAATTCGGCCAGCCTTTCGACGACAAGTATATGCTCTATTTCGCTTACGGCGCTCCGAACTATCAGCCTACGGTAGAGGCCGTGGTCAACGTGCAATACGTGATGGGGGATACTCCCGAGGACATCCACCGTACTTTCCTGCTGCGCGACCGCTATTACCGGATGCTCAACGACGAGGTGGTCGATCTGTTCAAGGCGGCCAAGGACTATGCCGAGGAGCTGTTCGGACGCGAGCTGGAAACCAGCGCGCACGCATCGTGGGCCCAGAGTCCGACGATCGACTATTGGAACTACGAGAAGCGCAACGGCAGCGCGAACCAGTACGAGTATACCTCTAATTTCATATGGGGCAATACCGTGCATCAGGCTGCGGCCGCCTGCTACGACTATTTCAAGTGGAGCGAGTATCTGGAGCCGACGGGCAATGACTTTGCCGAAGGAGGATGGGCCGACCGTGACTACTACGGCGCTGCGATGGCCGCATCGATCGCGGTGGTGAACGAATATCCGGTGGCCTATGCGGCCGCTTGGGGCATGCCCGCCGAAGTGTACGACTGGAAGATGTCGGTCAACGACGCGTTCGGAACCAAGGCCGGCAAGCCGATGGACATGCTGACCGGGCATGTGACGCGCGACGTGGACGTGCTGATTCTCTATCCGATGAATCTGGTGGCCGCCGAGGAGCGCTTCGGAAGCTGGATGGCCCAGTACGGATATGCCAACTATCTGACGGCCGACAAGCTGCTTGCTATGGGCGAGGTGACCGCCGACGGCAAAGTCAAAGTCGGCGACAAGACTTACGGCACGCTCGTGGCGATGTTCGAGGTTCTGCCCGAGAAGGGACTGCTCGATATGATGGGACGGCTGGCCAAGGCGGGCGGCAAGGTCGTTTGGTTCAGCGCTCCTCCCTTGATCGATAAGGCCGGCGGCAATTGCGCGGCGGCATGGTCCGAACTGTTCGGCGCGAAATACGAGCATGACGTCTATATGGGCGAAATGGCGCCGGGCCGCGTCGTGTCGTTCTGCAACGATTTCGCCGCGATTCCCCAGCAGACGGTGCTGACCGACTTTCTGGTCGACCGCATCTATCCGGTCGAGGCCGACGGAGCGCAGGTCGTGGCCAAGTGCGGCAATCAGGTGCTCGGTACGCTGAAAAAACTGCCCGGCGGCGGAGCGCTCTGCTATATAGGCATGCGTCCGCGCGACGACCAGTCGCAAAGCCTCGGCTATGAGACGCGCACGCTGTTCGAGGTGCTCAACGCCGTGGGAGCCTATCCGGCGACAGGCAAGTTCGCCGGCGTCAACGACAATCCTTCCTATGTGTCGCGCACGACCGATTATTTCGCTACGTCGTTCCCCAACGGCGCGACGGCTGTCGTGAAACATTACCGCACGCATCCCGAGAGCTGGCCGGGCGGGTTCTCGCGCAATCGCGAGGAGGACGTCAAGGCGCTCGAGGCCAATCCGCTGCCCTGCGACAGAATGGAGTTGCGCGGGCTGAAAGTCAACGGCCATGAAGTGACTTACGACGGCAAGATTTCGATGGCGTTCCGCACGGGCGCCGACGGAAAGCTCGTGTCGTTCTTCGGCCGCGAGTGCGACGGCGTGACGATCGACGGCGTCAGATATTCGTTCAGCGAGCAGCCGGTGTCGCGGATCGTTTTCGCTCCGTCTTTGGCCGACGAGAAGGTGACCGAGGTGCTCGTCGAGGGACAGGGCCGCGTGACGCTGCCTTTGGCCGGAGGCAAGAAGAAACCTGTCGTGAAGCTCGGGAAAAAGACGATCAAGACGGAAGTAGCCGACGGACAGCTCGTGCTCGACGTCGATCCGTCGATTTCGGGCCACTGGCTGACCGTGCATAGGTAATTGCCGGGCGGGCTTTCCTGCGTCGGACCGCATATGCGGGTCTGAGTGACAGAAAGCTCCCGTCGATCGAGTCGAACATGATAGAGCCCCGTGAGTTTTTGCTCCGGGGCTCTTGCTGTGACGGATCGGCCGGAGACCGTGCTCGCGTCGTGCGTTGGCCGGAGGCCGCTTTTCCGTCCGGGCGATAGCGGCCTTCGGTCCGATACGGTAGTCTTGTCCGTCGCAGATGTGCCGCATGACCTGCTTTTCATTCGTGCGGGGGGAGGTTCTGCCGTTCGGGGGAAAACATCCCGGATTACACAGGATCGGGTCCATAATCGCAGGAAAAGCGCATGGCGGAAGGCGTGTTCGAGTTTCGAGCGCGGGGATGTCGTCGCGTTCCGCATCCGGAGACTTGCGGCGTGTCTCTGTCAAGCGGCGATTCGATGCGTTTCTTCGATAGCGGGAGGAAATTTTCCGAGGGAACGATGTGCGAAGATAAAGAACGACCTTATGACACATGGGTTGCAACGAGCCGTCCTGAGCAGATTCGTATGTTAGGCTGTCCTGACGTATGCCCGTCGGAATGCCGGGCGGCCGGGTCAACGGGTCCCCGTTTGTTCGAGCGAGAGGGTCAGCCCGTCGCGCATCTTGAGCGTCGCATGCTTTCCCTTGCCTCGGAAGTCGGCTATGTCGTTGCCATATCCGTATCCGCTGCCGGTCGGGTATTGCGGCAGATCGAACACCGTGCCGTCGAGCGTGACTTCGGCGCGCCCGACCGAGAACTTGACCTCGACGCGGAACCGGCGGCGGCTCTTGCCGTCGGTCCCCTCGAATAGGGCGGTAATCGGGGCTTCGTCCTGTTCGTAGAGGGTTTTCCCGCGCTGTTCGATAATCCAGCGTCCGTTCGCGAGGCGCACGTTTTTCGTGTCGTCGTCCTCGACGTTCCAAGCCGATCCTCCGCCCGGAAGCATTCGGCGGTCGAGTATCTCTGTCTCCTGTCCGTCGGGCAGAAAAAGCTCGGCACGCGACGAGTCTTCGGCGAAAACGATGTACGCGGCCGTCGTAGCGTCCGGTTCGGCAGCCGGGGTCATTCGGATACCGGCCTCGAACGGGCGGATACACTCTTCGCGTACCTGCGACCAGACGTAGCCGGCCGACCCGATGCACCCGTGGGCGTCCCGGTCGGCGCCTATGGCGGCCGTTGCGGCGGCGCTGTCCTGTCGGCCGGTCCCGTTTTTCTCCTGACGGGCGAGGCATCCCGCAAGCGAGGCGGCCAGCGGAAAGCAGACGATCCAGAATCGATATTTCATAGCGTATGCGGGTTTTCGAGTCTTTTCGCTACAGTGTAGCAGTCGGGACAATGCTGCGCCCGAACGGGGAGAGGGCCATGCTCATCAGCTTGAAATGCTGCCTGCCGAACGGTATGCCGATAATCGTGATGCATAGCAGCGCGCCGAACAGCAGATGAGTCAGCACAATCCAGATTCCGCCCAAAAAGAACCAGATCACGTTCATCAGCGTATACAAACAACCCGTTCCCTGATCTGTCCGTACCGAAGTTTGGCCGAACGGCAGCAGGGCCAGCAATCCTAACTTGAGCGCCTGAATTCCGAACGGAATGCCGACGATCGTCAGGCAGAGCGCCAGTCCCGAAACGAAATATTCCACTGCGACGGCCAAGCCGCCCAGCAGCAGCCATACGATATTGCCCAGAAGGTTCATATGCTTTGTGTGTCCGCGTTTAGGACGGAATGTTCAAATATACGTTTTTTTTCGTAATCCGGTGCTTTGCCTCGGACACGGTTCCGGAGGTCGCCCGGTGTTCTGGCCCGAAATCGGGGACGGAGCGGATTCTGACGGCCGTGCGGAGGCCGTTCCGGCGAATTCTGCGCGCAGGGACCTTCCGGGTCGCTCGGAGCCGTTTTGTCCGTTTCGTCGGGTCTTGCGCTCGGCACTCGTGCCGAGAGGGCCGTTGCAACCTGTTTTTCTGCTTTCCTCGTCCGGCTTGCAGCGGCTGCCGGAGGAAGCGGGGCCGGTCGCTTTCCCTCGGATGCCTCGTTTCCGTCCGGTCTCCGAGCCCGAGGCCGCCGGGATGTCCTCGTGCGCGGTCCGGTCCGCATGTGTGCCGATCGGTTTGCAGCCGAAGGTCCGGGCTTTTGCCGGGGAGGGATTCGGATACTGTCGCGCGAAGATTCTTTTGTTTCGATAATTTTGATTTATTTTGCACTGATTTAGCCGTTTTTTGGGACCCGGCGCGTGGTATACAATTTGCGATACCTTAGGAATCGAATTAAAAGAAGCGTTATGGAAAATACCGAAACCAGAGAGCAATCCGTTGATACAGACCCGATGTACGATAACCGCGAGGTCGTGACCGACGCCGAGGCGGAAATGGAGCGGGAACAGACCGCTGACAATATGTCAGAGAATGGCGCGCCCGAGACTGCCAAATCGGCCGAAACTGCCGGAACGCGGAATGCGGGGGACGGCGCCCTTTCGGACGTCGAGCGGCAATGGCAGGACAAATACCTGCGCCTGGTGGCCGAGTTCGATAACTACCGCAAGCGGACGCTCAAGGAAAAGATGGATTTGGTCGCCTCCGGCGGCGAGGATGTGATCAAGTCGCTGCTCGGCGTAATGGACGACATCGACCGCGCGCTGGTGGCGATGAGTCAGACCGACGACATCGAGTCGGTCCGCAAGGGGATCGAGCTGATCCACCAGAAGCTGCTCGATACGCTCCATGCCAAGGGCGTGCAGGAGATCGAGGCGATCGGCAGCGAGCTCGATACCGATCTGCACGAGGCGGTGGCCAAGTTCCCTGTCGAGGACGACAAGAAAGGAAAGATCATCGATGTCGTGCAAAAGGGCTACAAATTGAAAGACAAGGTAGTCCGTTACGCGAAAGTCGTTGTAGGAGAATAATTCGGATATGGCAACCAAGAGAGACTACTATGAAGTGCTCGGCGTGCAGCGCGGGGCCAGTGCCGACGAGATCAAGAAGGCCTACCGGAAGGCGGCCATCCAGTATCATCCCGACAAGAATCCCGGCGACAAGGAAGCCGAGGAGAAGTTCAAGGAGGCGGCCGAGGCATACGACGTGCTGAGCAACCCCGACAAGAAGGCGCGCTACGATCAGTTCGGCCACGAGGGCATGAGCGGGGCCGGAGGATTCGGCGGCTCCGCGGGCGGCTTCGGCGGCGGCGGCTTTACGATGGAGGACATCTTCAGCCAGTTCGGCGATATTTTCGGCGGCCATTTCGGCGGCGGCTTTTCGGGCGGTTTCGGCGGCGGACGCTCGCGCGAGCGTGTCAATCGGGGTTCGGACCTGCGCATCAAGGTGAAGCTGACGCTCAAGGAGATCGTCAACGGTACGACGAAGAAGCTAAAGATCAACAAGATGATCGCTTGCGATCAGTGCGGAGGTACCGGAGCGAAGGACAAAAGTTCCTATGCGACGTGTACGACCTGCAACGGATCGGGCTATGTGACTCAGGTGGTCAATACCTTTTTCGGCCGCACGCAGACAACCCAGCCCTGTCCCACTTGCCACGGCGAGGGACGCATCATCACGACGCCCTGTCCGAAGTGTCACGGCGAGGGAATTGTCCGGGGCGAGGAGATCGTCGAGATACGGATTCCGGCCGGCGTCGGCGAGGGCATGCAGCTGACCGTCAGCGGCAAGGGCAATGCCGCACGTCACGGCGGGGTCAACGGCGATCTGCTCGTACTGATCGAGGAGGAGCCCGACAAGGAACTCGTGCGCGATGGCAACGATCTGATATACAACCTGAATATAACTTTCCCTCAGGCCGTGCTCGGCGCTTCGGTCGAAGTGCCGACGGTCGACGCCCGGGCCAAGATCAAGATCGAGCCCGGTACGCAGGCGGGCAAGGTGCTGAGACTCCGCGGCAAGGGTATTCCCGACGTGAACGGTTACGGGCGGGGCGACATTCTGGTCGTCGTCAATATCGACGTGCCCTCGTCGGTAAGCGCTTCGGAGAAGGGCCTGCTCGAGCAGCTCGCTCAGACCGAGCATTTCAAGCAGGCGGGACAGAGCCGCGATATGAACATATTCGACCGCATGCGCAGCTTTTTCCGTTAGGACGCCGCGTCCTCTCGGCGGAGGCGGCAGGCCGTACCGACCAAGGAACAGATGGAGAACGACAAGATCAGAGTGTTGCCCGACGGGGTCGCCAACCAGATCGCCGCGGGCGAGGTGGTGGGCCGTCCCGCTTCGGTCGTCAAGGAGCTGATGGAGAATGCCGTCGACGCCGGCAGCACGGTCGTGACGGTCAACTATCGCGACGGAGGAAAGAGCCTGATTCAGGTCGTCGATAACGGTTGCGGTATGAGCGACACCGACGCGCGGCTCGCTTTCGAGCGGCACGCGACGTCCAAGATCCGCTCGGCCGACGATCTCTACCGGCTCCATTCGTTCGGATTCCGCGGCGAGGCGCTGCCCTCGATCGCGTCGGTCGCGGAGGTCGAGCTGCGCACGCGCACGCCTTACGGCGAGCTGGGAACGAAGGTCTGCATTCACGGCGGGCGTTTTCAGTCTCAGGAGCCGGTTCAGATGCCTCAAGGGACGCAGTTTTCGGTGAAAAACCTTTTTTACAACACGCCGGCCCGCCGTCGCTTTCTGAAAGAGGCTTCGGTCGAGGCCCGGCATATCCGCACCGAGTTCCAGCGCGTGGCCTTGTGCAATCCGGGGATTGCTTTCACCCTGTGCGACGGCGATGCGCCGCTCGTACAGCTGCCGGCGACGAATCTGCGGCAGCGTATCGTGTCGGCCGTCGGCGGGCGCGAGATCGCGAAGAACCTGCTCGAGGTCTCCGTCGATACGTCGATGGTACGCGTCGAGGGATTCGTCGGCCGCTCGTCGGCCGCCAAGAAGACGAACCGGGAGCAGTTCCTTTTCGTCAACGGGCGCTACTTTCAGTCGCCCTATTTCCGCAAGGCCGTCCTGCAGGCTTACGACAAGCTGATTCCGTCCGATACGCAGCCGTCCTATTTTCTCTATATCACGATCGATCCCGAGCGGATCGACGTGAACGTGCACCCGCAGAAAACCGAGATCCGTTTCGACGACGAGCAGGCTTTGTGGCAGATATTCAATGCCGCCGTCCGCGAGGCGCTCGGCAAGACGGGCGTCGTGCCGCTGATGGATTTCGAGATCGATCCGTCGATCGACATACCGGTCGCGCGCAAGGGAGTGATTTATCGTGAGCCCGATTTGGGCGTCGATCCGTCGTTCAATCCGTTCGATGAGGAGCGGAAAACGTCCGGAGCCGGTCGCCCTTTTCCGGCATACGGCCGCGGGCGCGAGTCCCGGGATCGGGTGAGCGACTGGGAGCAGCTTTACGAAGTGGACTCGCAGGCGATATTCCCGACGGACAAAAGCGGGGAAACCGGCGCGGATCGGTTGGTCGAGTTCGACAGCGACGAGTTGGAGTACATCGAAGGCGGCGGGTCCGGTGCGGCTCAAGCGGCTTTCGATTGGGAGGCCGAGCCTGTCGTCGGCGAAGTACTGATGCTCGGAGGGCGTTATTGCGCGACCCGTCTGCGCGAAGGTCTGGCCGTGGTCGATCTGCCCCGGGCGTGGGAGCGGGTGCGCTACGAACGCTATTTGGGCATGCTCGGCAACGAGACCTCGGCGACCCAGCGGCTGCTGTTCGCCGAGACGGTTCCGCTTTCCGCCGCCGAAGCGTGCATCGCACGCGAGATAGCCGGGGATCTGGAGGCCGTCGGGTTCGATTTCCGGATCGGGGAGGAATCCATGACGGTGACGGGCATTCCGGCCGACCTGCCGGACGTCGGTGTCGGGCAGGCCGTTCGCGAAATGCTTTCCGAATTCCGCGAAAGCGAACGTTTGTCGCCCGACGACCGGATTCGGCGCACGGCGGCCGTGATGGCGCGCTGCGGAGCCATGACCTCCCGCGATGCGATGGACGCCGATGCGGCTCGGGAGCTTTTGCGCGAATGGCTCCGTTGCGAAGGATTCAACTATACGCCCGACGGCCGGCCGGTGATGACGGTGCTGACCGTCGAAGAATTGGCTAAACGACTAAAATAGACCGAGACGATGAGATTTCAAGCTGCCTATTCGACCCCTCCGGTGGTCAAGAACCTGATTATCCTCAATGCCCTGTTCTTTTTGGCCGAGATGGTGCTGCCTGCCGGGGCGGGCGACTGGATGATCCGTCATCTGGGGCTGTTCTACTGGGGGAGCGGCAATTTCCAGCCGCTGCAGCTCGTGACGCACATGTTCATGCATGCGAGTCTGACACACTTGTTTTTCAATATGTTCGCGCTGTGGATGTTCGGCCGCACGCTCGAGTACGAGCTGGGCAGCAAGCGCTTCCTGCTCTATTACATGGTGACTGGCGTCGGGGCGGGTCTGTTGCAGCTCGGCGTGACATGGATCGAGGTCAGCTCGCTTGCCGATGGCGTGGCCTCCGGCACGGTCAGTCCCTATGTGCTTCAGTCTCGCATCCATGCCGTGACGATCGGGGCGTCGGGAGCCGTTTTCGGCGTACTGCTGGCCTTCGGCATGATGCATCCCAACTCGATGATCATGCTGCTGATTCCGCCCATTCCGATCAAGGCGAAGTATTTCGTGATCGGCTACGGCTTGCTCGAGCTGTATCTCGGCATGTCGGGCAGCCAAAGCGGCGTGGCCCATTTCGCTCATGTCGGCGGAATGCTTTGGGGATGGCTGTTGCTTCGTTATTGGAAGAAAACAGGTAAGATTTACTATTGACGCGACCGGAAGAAGGCGGAGCGCGCCGACGCATCGCTGCCTGTCCGGCTGCCGGAAGCAGGATGCCGGGCGGAAGCCTCCGGCGAACGAGCGGTCATACGAGAGCCATGAGAGTACGCGATAAGGAGAAAAAGAGTGCGGGCATTCTGCTTGCGACGGCGGATGCGGTCGTCCTCGTGCTGTCGTTTCTGGTCGCGGCGGCGTTGATGCTTTCCTATCTGGCGCCTCACGTCGATCCTCGCCGGGCCGCGTGGTTCGCCTTTCTGGGCTTGGCGGCTCCGTTTCTTTATGTGGCCGACGTCGTGTTGGCGCTTTACTGGACGATGCGCTGGAGACCGGTCGCCCTGTTGCTGCTGTTTGCCGCGTTGCTCGGTCTGGGACATGTCTCCAAATTTTTCCGTCCCGAGCTGAGCCGGCGCTACGAGCAGCCTCGCGAGACCGGAACGCTGCGCGTGCTGAGCTATAATGTGGAAGGGTTTTTCGGCAAGGATTCGCTCGGCAAACGCGAAAATCAGATGCAGCGGATCGTCCGCTTCATCGCCGAGACCGATCCCGATATCTTCTGCCTGCAGGAGTTCGAGTACAATCGGGTCAATACGCTGGACAGCCTCGAGTCGGCGCTCGGGGAGTGGAAGTACCGGGCGCTTTTTCTCGACAGCACGGCCGACCGTCGGCACGGGAGAGGACTGGCCCTGTTCAGCAAGTACCGCGTGATTCCGCGGGGGGGCATCCGCTATCCGGGCTCGACCAATTCCTCGATGTGGGCCGACGTGATCGTTCACCGCGATACGGTGCGGGTTTACAATAACCATATGCAAAGCACGCAGATCAGCGAGGACGACAAGCAGTTCCTCGGGGCCATGGCGGCCGTTCCCGACTCGGCGCGCGACGACCGGGCCAAGGGAATCGTGCGCAAGCTGGTACGCAATTTCAGGGTCCGGGCGACGCAGGCCGATTCGGTGGCCGGCTTCATTCACGACGGCACGCCGAGGGTGATCGTCTGCGGCGATTTCAACGATACGCCGATGTCTTACACCTATCGCCGCTTGCGAGGCGATCTGACGGACGCATTTGCCCGCAAGGGCCGCGGAATGATTTACACTTACCGGGGATTTTTGGGCGTTTTCCGGATCGACTACCTGTTCCATTCCGACGATTTCGAAACGGTCGACTATGACAGCGAGCAGCCTCTGTGGAGCGACCACAATCCGGTGATCGTCGATCTGAAGCTGTGCCGGTAACCGTTTCTGCCTGTCTCGGGAAGTCCCGGGTTCATAAAAACGAAGAAAGTCATGATTCTCGACACCGTTTCCCGCTTGAGCCGCTATGCCGCCTTGAATCCGCTTTTTCTGCTCGTAGCCGAGTACCTGCGGCGCAGCGACCTGAACCTGATGGCCGACGGCCGCTACGAAATTTCCGGCGAGGATGCTTTCCTGACGCTGACCCGCTCGTCGTTGCGCCTTGCGACAGAGGCTCCTTTGGAGGCCCATCGCCTTTATGCGGACATACAGATCGTGCTTTCCGGCGAGGAAGGCTACGGCTGGAGAAGCGTCGCTTCGTGCACGGCGCCGAGGGGAACCTATTGCGCCGAGCGCGACATCCTGTTCTATGACGACCGTCCCGATACTTTCCTGACGCTTCGGCCCGGCGGGATGGCCGTTTTCTTCCCGTCGGATGCCCATGCTCCGCTGATCGGCAGCGGGGAGGTCCGCAAGTGCATCGTTAAGGTCCGCTGTTGACGGGTATTGTCTGCCAAAGCCTTGCGGAAGACGGGGCGCGGCAGGTTGCCGACGGGTACGTATGCCGGCTGTCGCTCTTTTCGCCGGATTTCGTCGATCGGCGGATAGACCGTGTCATGGCTGCGACCGGAACGGCTACCGGGTTTCACTGTCGAGGCGGGGTTACAACGAATTGCGCGGTTGCGTGAAAAGGTCACTATCCGCCGTTTCCCGATCCCCTTGTTCTTTCCGATTTAGGCTTGTTTCGGCAAGCGAACTGCGACGACAAGGGGCAGACATAGTCCGGGCAGCCTCCCGGTTTCCGGCCCGGCGGGTTCCCGTGCAGGACCGGGAAAAGGGCCGGAAGCCGTCGCATGGAATCATCGGCCCCACCGGGTCGAATAGTCTCTCAGCTCTTTTTGCAGCAGCCTGTGTTTGCCTCCGGTCATTCGATCGAGCAAGGCATGGAAGGCGGGGCCGTGATTTCGGTGCAGCGTATGGCACAGCTCGTGGATCAGGATATAGTCGATCAGCCGGTCGGGCAGTTTCATCAGATGGAGGCTCAGCGAGAGGTCGTTTCTCGACGAGCAGCTGCCCCAGCGCGTGCGGCTGTTGCGGACGGTCACTTTTCCGCAGCGGAATCCCAGTTCGCGGCACAGCTCGGCCACGCGTCCGGGCAGGTATTGCTGTGCCTCGATTCTCCACGCCTGCTCGATTCCCCGCCTGATCGCCTCCTGCACCGGCTCGTCGGCATAGTTCATATCGGCCGGGTAGCGTACCCGGATCAGTTCGCCGTCGATCCGTGCCGTTGCGGCGATGCAGGCGCACGGCTCCAGCCTCAGCGTATGCTTGCGGGTGGAGTAGGGCATTCCGATCGTTTCGTGCGGCAGCCGCGCGGCAAGCCGGGCGCGCGTGCGCTCGGCCCATGCCTGCTTCTCGTCCAGAAAGCGCAGCGCTTCCCGTTCGTTCATGCCGCGCGGGATCGTCAGTCTGATCTCGCCGGAGGCTCGGACGCTGAGAGTCAGCCTGCGGGCGCGCTCCGAGCGGACGATCCGGACCGTCCCGAGCGAGGGATGTGCATACTCGGACATGCGGGGCGTGAGCGGGCTATTTGACCAGGTCGGCCTCGGCCGAGACGACCTTCCCGAAATCGAACCGCTCGACGGTCTGCTGCATCAGCGCCGATATCTCGTCGTTGCACGGATTGCCGATACTGCCTTCGTGCGTATGGTGCACTTGCCTTTGCGGCCTGAACCGACGCTGCTCGATGTCGAGCCCCACCCGGCGGTAGGCTTCGCGGAACGGCACGCCCGAAAGGACCAGATTGTTGACCGTCTCGACGCTGAACAGGTAGTCGTATTTCGGATCGTCCAGAATATGCTCTTTCACGCGGATGTTGCCGAGCATGAACGCCGCCATCGACAGGCAGCTTCTCAGATCGGCAATCGCCGGGAAGAGCACTTCCTTGAGCAGTTGCAGGTCGCGGTTGTAGCCCAGCGGCAGGTTCGTCGTCATCATCGCGATCTGGTTGGGCAGTCCCTGAAGCAGGTTGCACTTGCCCCGGATCAGTTCCCATACGTCGGGATTCTTCTTGTGCGGCATGATGCTCGACCCGGTGGTCAGTTCGGCCGGATATGAAATGAAATCGAAGTTCTGGCTCAGGAACATCGTGTTGTCCATCGCCAGCCGCGCAAGCGTCGCGGCGACCGACGACAGGGCCTGAGCCGTCACGCGCTCGGTCTTCCCTCGGCCCATCTGGGCATAGATCACGTTGTAGTCGAGCGTGTCGAAGCCCAGCAGCCGCGTGGTCATTTTCCTGTCGAGCGGGAACGACGAGCCGTAGCCGGCGGCCGATCCCAACGGATTCTTGTTGCAGATGCGGTAGGCGGCCAGCAGCATTTCCGCGTCGTCGACCAGGCTCTCCGCATAGGCTCCGAACCAGAGACCGAACGACGACGGCATGGCGATCTGCCAGTGCGTATAGCCCGGCATCAGCACCTCCTTGTGCTTTTCGGACAGTTGCTGCAACACGGCGAACAGTTCGCCGCATTGCCCGACGATTTCGCGTAGCTGGCGGCGCAGGAAAATCCGCAGATCGACCAGCACCTGATCGTTGCGCGAGCGGCCGCTGTGAATCTTCTTGCCGGCCTCGCCCACGCGCTGCGTGAGCAGAAACTCGACCTGAGAGTGAACGTCCTCGACGCCTTCCTCGATCGTGAATTTTCCTTCGGCGATTTCGCGGTATATCGTCTTGAGTCCGCGTTGTACGGCGTCCAGATCCTCTTTGCCGAGCAGCCCGACCGCGTGCAACATGCGGGTGTGAGCCAGCGAGCCGAGCACGTCGGCTTCGGCCAGGTACAGGTCCATTTCGCGGTCTCGTCCGACCGTAAAGCGCTCGACCTCCCGGTCGACGTCATTGCTTTTCTGCCACAGTTTCATATTTTCCGTATCGTTTTTTCTGTCGTTCGTCGAATGTGCCGTACCGCTTCCCCGGGGGTACGGCGGCTTGAAGTCCGTCCGTCGCACGTGCAGCGGGTCCCGGCGTATCTTTTCCCGCGCACCGGTACGTCCGTGCGCGATTTTCATGCCCCGAAACCGAGCCGATACGCCGGCCGGAACCTGCGCCGGCCACCACCGGCCGATTTCCGCTGCGGACCGCCGTGTCCGTCTCTCTGCGAAGGAGCGACGAGCTGCATCGGCCGGGAACGACGGTTCTCCTATCCGCTTTCAGTCGCTATGCAGGCTGCCAAAATGCGGTCCGAATTTTCCTACAAGATAGCGGAAAGCATCCGGATATACAAATCGATTCCCTCGCGGATTTCGCTCAGACCGACGAATTCGTCCGCACTGTGCGACCGTGCGCTGTCGCCTACGCCCAGCTTCAGCGACGGGATGTCGAGCAGGGCCTGGTCCGATGTCGTGGGCGATCCGTAGGTCGTGCGGCCCAACGCCAGTCCGGCCCGGACGATCGGGTGGGCCGGCGGGATGCTCGACGGCTTGAGCCGGGTCGAGCGGGGCGCGACCTCGCTTCGGACGTGGCGGCGGATCTCGTCCAGCACCTCCTCGTTCGTGTAGCGGTCCGTCACTCGGATGTCGACCGTGAACCGGCACTCGGCCGGCACGACATTGTGCTGCGTTCCGGCCGAAATGATCGTGACGGTCATCTTGACCGCCCCGAACAGTTCCGACACCTTCGGGAAACGGTAACTCCGGAACCACTCGATGTCCTGCATGGCCTTGTAGATCGCGTTGTCGCCTTCCTCGCGCGCCGCGTGGCCCGAACGTCCGCGCGCCGTGCAGTCGACGACCATCAGTCCCCGTTCGGCGATGGCCAGCTGCATTTGCGTGGGCTCGCCGACGATGGCGAAGTCGAGCGGACCCAGCTCGGGCAGCACGCATTCCAGCCCGTCGCTGCCGCTGTTCTCCTCCTCGGCCGTGATTGCCACGCACAGGTTGTATTTCATCTCTTCCCGGTCGTAGAAGTGCCGGAAGGCCGCCAGCAGCGACACGCCGCTCGCTCCGGCGTCGTTGCTGCCGAGCCCGTAGAGCCGGTCGCCCTCGATGGCCGGATCGTAAGGGTCGCGCGTGTAACCGCTGTTGGGCCGCACCGTGTCGTGGTGCGAGTTGAGCAGGATCGTCGGCTTCGCGGGGTCGTAATGCCGGTTGAATGCCCAGACGTTGTTTTTCTTCCGATGCGTCTCGATGCCGCTGTCGGAGAGAAAAGCCGCCAGCCGCTCGGCCGTGCCCGCTTCCTCGCGGCTCGGCGACGGAATGCGGATCAGGTCGCGCAGCAGCGCGACCGCATCGCTGTAAAGAGTTTCCGTGTTCATGTCCGTATGTCGTTTCATGATCGAGTCCTTATTTCGTTCGGCCTCGGGCGCGAGGACTGGAGCTCCCCCGGCCTTTCCCCTTTTGCGCCGAGATACCGTTTGGAACTGTTTTCGCTCCGGATTTGCCATGTTATCGACCGGCAGGTGTCAGCGTTTCACCTTGTCTTTGTTTTGTTTCTATTTTTCTCTCCCTCTCCCTCTCCCTCTCTACGTCATGCCGGCCTTGTACAAGTTATTCGCAATCTGTTTTTTTGCCTTGTTTCCGGCTCGTGCCGTTCCCGGCCGGCCGCTCCCCCGTTTCGGGCTTGCCGTATTGCGGACCTCCTATCCCGGGCGGGTGTGGGGTTCTCGCTCCTTTTTCTCTGTTTTCTATCCTCTTTTCCTTGTACCTGAGCCCGTTTCGTTCAAATCATCCGCAGTCGTCGTTCCGCGCCTGTCGTTCGCGCCCTTTCCGGCCGGCTCCGTTCCGGCTTTCGGTACGCCGTGCCACCGTTGCCGGTCCGGGGAAATGAGATCCTGTCCGGTTTCGGAGCGGTCCGCCTCGATTGGCAAAGGAAGGCATCGTATCCGGCCGTACAGGTGTGCCGGGAGCGCGGCTTTCTTCCGGTGAGGTGCTACCCGGCTCCGCTCGCCCGGCTATGCGTCGGACCGGCTTGTCCCTGTCCGCTGGCGTACGGCCTCGAACAGCATGACGGCCGCTGCGGCCGACACGTTCAACGACTCGACGCTGCCGCGAATCGGTATGGCCAGCCGCATATCGCACAACTTGAGCACTTCCTTCGATATTCCCGTGTCCTCGCTCCCCATCACGATCGCGGTCGGGCCGCTCAGGTCGGCCTCGAACAGCAGTTTGTCGCTTTTCTCGGTTGCGGCGACGATCCGGAACCCCTCGCTCTGCAATATTTTCAGTGTGCCTCGTATGCTGCCTGCGCGACATACGGGGATCAGGCTCAGCGCCCCGGCCGAACTTTTCATCGACTCGGCATTCACCGGGGCCGAGTTCTTGAGCGACGTGACGAGTCCGTGGGCTCCTGCGCACTCGGCGCTGCGGGCGATCGCGCCGAAGTTGCGCACGTCGGTCACGCCGTCCAGCACGACGAGCAGGGGCGTTTCGTCCTCGGGAATCGATTCGAGCAGCTCGTGCAGGCCGACGTACTCGATGGACGCCGTCAGCGCTACGGCGCCCTGATGGTTACCCTGCGCGAGCCGGTTCAGCTTTTCGACCGGGACCCACTGCACCCGGATCCGGCGCTGCCGGCACAGTTCGGCCAGCTCGCCGAGCAGTATGCCGTCGGCCCCTTTCTTCAGATAGACTTTCTCGATCTGCCTTCCGGCCTCGATCGCCTCGATGATCGGCCGTAGGCCGAACAGCATGTTCTTGTTTTCCATGACGCGGTTTTTCCTAATATTCCTTGCGGCCGGGCTCCGGTCCGAAGAGCGGGCTCCGGCGGCAGCGCCGGCCGGAGCCCCGCATTCCGGCCGCATGCGGCATTCCGGACCGGTGCGCCCTTTCCCGGCGGGATGTCCCGTAGAATCGGCCGCTCCGGCTTTCTATGCTTTCAGCGAATCTTTCAGGTTTTCGAGCGTGATGCTCAACTCCTCCCAGCGGTAGGTCTGCTTCGTCAGTCGCTCTTTCATTTCGTTATAGCGGGCGTAGACCGTTCCGTCGCTCAGGTCGATGCCGTGAGCCGCCGGGTCGGCCATTTGTCGGTCCAGTTCGGCGATTTGCTTCTCCAAGTCCATGATCTCCGTCTCGGCGCGCTCCACGTCCCGCTCGGCTTTGCGCAACTGTTTCTCGGCCTCGCGCTTGCGTTCGTATTCGGCCTTGCCCGAGACTTTCGGGGCTTTCGCGCCGGTATCGGCTGCCGGGGCTTTCTTCCGCTCGATTTCGCGCATCGAGGCGATCTGCCGGTCGCGCAGAAAGTCGTAGATGCCGCCCAGATGTTCCTTGACCGTTCCGTCGCGGAACTCGTAGACCCGTTCGACGAGTCCGTCGAGAAACTCGCGATCGTGCGAAATGACGATCACCGTGCCGTCGTACTTTTTGACGGCGTTTTTCAGGATGTCCTTCGAGCGCATGTCCATGTGGTTCGTCGGCTCGTCGAGCACAAGCAGGTTATACGGCTCGAGCATCAGTCGCGCCATGGCCAGCCGGGCCCGCTCGCCTCCCGACAGCACGCGCACCTTCTTGTCGATCTCTTCGCCCCGGAACAGGAACGCTCCGAGTATGTCTCGCAGTCGCGTGCGGATGTCGCCGACGGCTACCCGGTCGAGCGTGTCGAAGACGGTGAAGTCGCCGTTCATCAGGTCGTCCTGATTCTGCGCGTAGTATCCGATGCGGACGTTGTGTCCGATGCGGACGCTGCCTTCGGTCGGCGTCAGTTCGCCGATCGCCATGCGGGCGAACGTCGTCTTGCCTTCCCCGTTGCGGCCGACCAGCGCCACTTTCTGTCCCCGTTCGATCGTGAACGTCGCGCCCGAGAAGACGTGCTTCGCTCCGAAGCTCATGCCCGCGTCCTTCGCCTCGACGACGATCTGTCCCGAGCGCGGAGCGGGCGGGAACTTGATGTTCAGCGCGCTCGTGTCTTCCTCGTCGATCTCGATGCGCTCGATCTTCTCGAGTTGCTTGATGCGCGACTGGACCTGATTCGACTTGGTGGGCTTGTAGCGGAAGCGCTCGATGAACTCCTCGGTCTGCTCGATCATCTTCTGCTGGTTCAGGTAGGCCGCCATCTGCTGCTCGCGCCGTTCTCGCCTCAGCTCGACATACCGGCTGTACGGGACCTTGTAGTCGTACGCCTTGCCGAGCGACAGCTCGATCGTGCGCGTGGTGACGTTGTCCAAAAAGGCCCTGTCGTGCGAGATCAGCACGACGGCCCCGTTGTATTCCTTGAGGTAGCCCTCCAGCCACTGGATGCTCTCGATATCGAGGTGATTCGTCGGCTCGTCGAGCAGGAAGACCGACGGGCGGCGCAACAGCAGCTTGGCCAGCTCGATGCGCATGCGCCAGCCGCCGCTGAACTCGCTTGTCGCGCGCGTGAAGTCTTTTCGCTCGAAACCGAGCCCGAGCAGCGTTTTCTCGACCTCCTCCTCGCGGTTCTGGCCGCCGAGGATATGGAAGCGGTCCGTCGC